>JANOVY010000076.1:0-38455 GCA_031417635.1 Bacteroidota bacterium
ATTCCGGACGAGCTCGGCATTGGGCGGGACCGTGATGCCGACGGCGTTCTCCACGGCGCGCACCGACGCCAGCGCATGCACCGTGGTGCACACGCCGCAGGCGCGCTCCGTGAAAGCCCACGCGTCGCGAGGGTCACGGCCCTTCAGGATCAGTTCAAAGCCACGCACCATCGTGCCTGATTCGATAATTTTTTACCAGCCAGTCCGGAAGCTCCTTGTTTACCGTAGTATCGAATGAATCGAAATAACGCCCCACCCATCCGGTCCACTTTATACCGAATGAATTTTCAAAATCATTTCGTACAGCAGGGGCAGTAGGTGAAGCCAGGCAATTAAATTCTGTAATAATCAGTTTATGTTTAGCCTGCATTTGTTGTAGAAAATAAAAATCCTGCTTACTCATTCCTCCATATACAATTCCAGATCTTTCCTTGACATCGCCCTGTTTATACCATTCGTTTTTGTAAATACCATATGCATCGGTTATATAAGCAGCCTCGGCATCAACACTTAACTGTTCTAGTTGTGTATTGTTGAACCTTTCCAACCCTTTTAATTGAAATTTTTCTTTCTCAAGTGGAAAAAATCCATAATAATCTTTATCGCCCTGATATAGGGCCGAATTGGTTTTTGTAAATCGTTCCTGATTCAAAACCCAGTTTAGCGAAATATGTTCTTGGTCTTTTTTATTCAAAACGGTTTTATCAATGATGGCGATGACTAATTTTCTTTTAGGAATACAAAACCACAGAATTAACATCCCTATGGGGAGCAGCAGCATACTTAAAAGGATAGCACGTAAAACAGAACCAATACTAATGTTTAAAAACGGTGAACGCATCCTATACTTATTTGATATTGGTTACCATTTGTTTGTGGAAGGTATTCCTGATTAGCCCAGCTTGCATCAAAACTTAAAACATTAAAAGTTGAAATTTTCTTTTTAAAAAGTAAACCGGTTTTATAAGATACAAGCCGTATTTTACTATCTATCTGTACTGAATTATAGTTGTCATCAGGAGAAATACCGTAGCCAAAATTACCACCAATAAAGTCATCAGCACTTCCATAATAATATCGCGCAGAAATATTATACGATGCTGAAACAACATTGGTATACACACTCGGTGTAATATACGTTCTGCCTCCGAAGAGCCAACTCTTAAAATATTTACCCATATAAGCTGTATAAAACCAAGTAGGATCGCCTGAAAATTTCAAATACCGAAAGCCCAATTCGCCTTCAAAACTTTTAGGCAGGTTGGCATACAAAGAAAAACCTGCTCTCCAATTTGGAAAAACACCCACATTGTCTGAATATCCACCACTTACATAACTGTATAAAGTTTTTGAAATACGTGGATAGGCTTCAATTTCATATTGAACCCCATTTTCTTTAAATCTGTTTGCATAATTTATTCTACCGGTTACAGAACCCATGCCGGTTGTTCGTGTATAATCAAAGCTAACCAAGTGCCAGGGATCATCAAACTGTTTGTCGAACGTTACATAATCATAACTTAATGCCAATGTATTTTTTGAAGACAATTCTTTTGTTCTATTTGAAATTTTTCGAACCGCGGTGTTATTTTTATCTAGAATCAATGCTTTATTGATGGCTTTTTCGGCCTCAGTATATCGTCGCATTGCATTTAGTGTTTTCGCTTTTCGAATGAGAAGCGCTACAGATTCAGGATGAAAAATTAAAGCTTCATTACAGAGGCTTAATGATTTATCATAATTATCGTTCCGGTATTCCATATCAATAAAGCCTTGTGAAGCATCTTCGTAATCGGGTTTAGCTTTTAATACGGCCGAAAAATAAAACCGTGCACTGTCATAGTTTTTTGTCCAAGTATGTATCCTTCCTAAAAAATTTTTTATATCAGCATAATCAGGACTGATCAATAATGCTTGATACAAATAATTTTTAGCTAGCGTATAATCATTTTTATCAAATGCCGCATTTTTTGCAGCTATCAATAAACCATCCGAAGAAATTGTATCCTTAATGCGGGAAAAAGTAGAGGGGGTATTGATGTCGTCAACTTTTTTATTTGCCGTTTTAAAACTATTTGACAATGCAATCGCCTCTGTGTTTTTTTCATTGATAATTAAAAGTTTTCGGATAGACCGATCTGCCTCATCAAATTTCTTTTGTGCATTTAGTATTTTGGCTTCACGTAACATCAATGCTTCAGAAGCAGGATTGTTTCTTAACCCGGTTCTACACAGATCAAGGGCCTTATCATAATTATCACTTAAATATTCCAAATCTATATAAGCGATCGTCGCATCTTCATAATCCGGCTGTTTACTCAATACTTGCTTAAAACAGATCCGGCCACTGTCATAGTTTTTTGTCCAGGTATAAATTCTCCCCAAAAAAATGCTGATATCTGCATAATCCGGGCTTATTAATAAAGCCTTGTACAAATAAGCTTTAGCGGTTGAATAATCAGTGTTCTCAAATACTGCTTTTCTAGCCGCCTGAAATAATCCATCAGAAGAGAGCGTATCTATTTTTTGACCGCTAGATTGTAATGGAATCAGAGCCACTAGCGCTAGTAAGAAGAGAGAGACTATTTTATTATACAAAGCCATTTGACAAATAATGTGAGTTATGAAGTTGTGCAAATAATGCATTTACATTAGTTGCCCGGATTGTTTTTTATAAACTGATTCATTAATCTTTTTACACGTATGGCAAGCTCATTTAAACTAAAGGGTTTTGTTATATAATCATCAGCGCCCAAGTCGAAGGCTTCCATCACAACTTTCTCTTGTTCCATTGCTGAAAGAATAATAATGGGAATTTTCTTTTGTTCTTTTTTTCTAATTATTGAAATAAGTTCGAGTCCTGAAACATAAGGCATCATTATATCGGTAATTAACATGTCCGGATCTTCCTCCTCTAACATATATGCCGCTTCTCTGCCATCCTTTGCAATAATAACTGTATATCCTTCTTTTTTAAGTTTCAACTCAATTGTTTTAAGTAGCATGGGCTCATCTTCCGACACGAGTATTTTCATCAACAACAAATTTTAAGTTTCGAAATTTCTATAAAATTAATTCATTTTTGCAGTTTAAGTAAGACGTTTCTGTCGAATATCTCTTTCTTGACGTAATTCTGCTTCCAAATCCCCAAATAAGCGAACCACATCAGAAACCTGATCCGCCAATATGCTTAGATTCTTAACTTCTTTCGCATTTTCTTCTATTTTGCTTAATAGCTCAGCCAACTCCTTAGCTTGTAATATGGCAATCGCTCCTTTTATTTTATGCGTAATTTTATGAAGTGCCACCCAATTTTGTTGTTCAAACAAGACCGGTAGGTTTTTTACTTCGGATGGTGTATTGTCTAAAAATAATGATAATACATCCAATAAGGATTCGTTGTCATCCAGCTCTTCTAATAATGAAAGATCAAATAGCTTTGTCGTAGAGGTTTTTGAGGAAGGTTTGATGTTGATTTCCCCCGTTTCTCCATTTAATAAACGAATAACTCTTTTGTAGAAATCTGAAAACTCAAAAGGTTTTAACATAAAATCGTTAATCCCCACTTCTTTGCATTTTTCTTGATCACCTTTTAATGCGGTGGCGGTCATGGCAATAATGGGAACAGTCAATTTCAAATTTTCTCTAATATAAATAGCGGTTTCAAAACCATCCATAACCGGCATTTGCAAATCGAGTATAATAAGATCATATTTCAAATCCTTTTCCAAAAAAACAATGGCTTCTTTTCCATGGGATGCCATATCCACTTTTACACCCACATTTTGTAATACATGTTCTATTAATTTTTGATTGATTTCATTATCTTCTACAACAAGAATTTTTTTATCTTTTAATGTAACCTCAAAATTATTTTGTGTAGAAACATTTTTTGATATTTCTTTTAATTGATAGGGAATGTAAAAACTAAATGCTGCACCTTGGCCGGATTTACTAGTAACGGAAATTTCTCCGCCTTGTAATTCTACCAAACTCCTGCTTATCGTTAACCCCAAACCCGCACCACCATAACGCTTCGAAATTTCCAAATTCGCCTGGGCAAATCTTTCAAAAATAGTGGCTAATTTATCTTCCGAAATACC
Organism: Bacteroidota bacterium; assembly: GCA_031417635.1. Classification (GTDB taxonomy): domain Bacteria; phylum Bacteroidota; class Bacteroidia; order Chitinophagales; family Chitinophagaceae; genus Sediminibacterium. Next base: position 4,104 of record JANOVY010000076.1, read on the forward strand.
GATACCTGTATCTGTAACAGTAAATAGTATCATAGCCTCCTGTGTTGATAATGATTTTGGGGTTGCTTGAATGGTAATACTACCGGCTTTTGTAAATTTTATTGCATTACCCACCAGATTGATCATAATTTGTTTTAATCGATATGGGTCGCCAATAAGTGATTTCGGAACCTTTTCATCAATCAATAGTTCAAAACCAAGCCCCTTGCTTTGTGTGTGATGTATAAATTGATTTTTAATAATAGTCAGCGTCTCAATTAATTGAAATTCGACTTTTTCGAATGTAATTTTTCCTGCTTGAATATTGGAGTAATCCAGCACATCGTTTAGAATTGATGTGAGGTTTGTTAATGAGCGTTTGATCATAGTGGTGTATTCTTTCTGATCTATGCTTAAACTCGTTTCTAATAATAAACTAGTCATACCTTGAATACCGTTCAAAGGGGTTCTTATTTCATGACTCATATTTGCTAAAAACTGCTCTTGTAATTGTTTTGCGCTTTCAGTATTCTTTAAGGCTGTTTCTAAGTCTCTGCGACTTTGAACACGTTCTGTGATATCAGTTGCTATTCCACAAATACCAAAAAGGTTGTTTTCGTCATCAATTAATGGAAACTTAATAACCAGTAGGTTTCTACTTCCCATCTCTGTTTCAACCACTTCTTCTGTTTCAATCGATTGCATGGAGGAAATCACTTTTTTATCTGTTAATCGATATAGATCCGCTTTTTCTTTAGAGGTAATTTCATAATCTGATTTAAGAATGATAGATTCTTCTGAAAGACGAAAAAATTCTTTGAATCGCTTATTTACTTGCAGATATCGACCCGCTAAATCTTTAATAAATATCAAAGTACTGGCGGCGTCTATAATGGCGCTTAACCGATACTCATTTTCTTTTCTTTTATCTTCTGATTGCTGTAAGTGAAAGGCATATTCTTTTTGTGTTGTAATATCCTTTACCATACACTGAAATCCAATGACTTGATCATCTTCAAATAATAATTGAGCATGTTGTTCAACCCATTTTATAAGACTCGATTTTGTTTTAATTTGAAAATCCAAAGTTGTACTGACAACTTTGTCTTCTATTTGAGTATAATAAAATAGTGAAACTTTCTCTATCCATTCAGGTATGATTAAAGTAGAAAAGTGTTTCCCTGTTAATTCATCAACTGTAAAACCGGTTAAGTCACAAACCTGATGATTAGCAAAAGTGATAAAGCCTTCTTTGTTAATCGTATACATAACCATGCCGGCATTTTCTATAATATTTTTATATTTTATTTCACTTTCTTTTACGGCATCTTCTGCTTTTTTACGGAAATACAAATCTTTATTCAGTTGATATAAAATAGCCAGGATGAGAACAAAGGCAAATAAACCACCTATCATAGAAGTGTATACAATAGACTGATTACTTCTCTCGTTTTCAATAACTTGTTTAGCTAATTGGTTTTCTTCTATTACACGGATATCATTAAGAATGTTTTTGATACTATGGTTTATTTGTAAGCTTTGTCCCCCGGGTCGTATCCTTTCGAGAATTACCTTATTATACTCACCCGACAAAAACCGTTTTTGAAAACTTTGTTTTTCTAAACATAGTTTTTTAAGATGATCAATATTTTGCTTTTGAATAACATTTTCTGCTGTTAATTCTTGTAAGCGAATAATCACAAGATCTAAAGACTCATAAAATGCAAAAACCTGAGAAATCCATCCTGTATCTTTTGTAATTAAATATCCCCGAGTGGCTGATTCTGTTTCGGATAATAGGGTGCCAATGGAATCGATCTCTTTGATGGTTTGATTGGAATGACTTACCCAATAGCGTGTATCTTCCTGTCTTTTGGTTTGTTGGAATAGTACCGTTACAAAAAAAGTCAACGCAACAAACGAGAATAGAAGAATCCAACTTATTTTTCTATCCATGATTCGTAAAAGAGCATTGTTGGTTCTAGGCATATTATCTTATGTAGCTTGTAATTAAATATAAGATATGAAATATTTTTAAATGAGCCTTATTCAAAAGTTAGAAACGATTATTCTGATATAAAAAACAGGGTTGCCAGCAGATAATTTGTATATTCATTGATTAGATATTCTTTACCAAAACTAAATAGTATGCTATCTTATCCTGTTAGAATTGCCTTTATTGCAGCTTTGGGCGGATTTTTATTTGGTTTTGAAACAGCAGTTATCTCCGGTGCCGAAAAGACAATTCAAGGATTATGGTCACTTAGTAGTTTCTGGCAGGGTTTTACCGTGGCTTCAAGCTTGATTGGGACTGTTCTGGGTTCTATCATAGCCGGAAAGCCCGCCCAAATGTATGGTCGAAAAAAAGTTTTGTTGGCAATTGCAGTCATGTACCTGCTTTCTGCTATTGGCTGTGCTTCTTCATCCATTTGGATACTATTTATCACTTTTCGTTTTATTGGTGGAATTGCGGTAGGTGCCTCATCGGTAGTAGGCCCCATGTATATTTCTGAAATTGCACCGGCTAATTTAAGGGGTCGCCTCGCAGGATCGTTTCAGTTAAATATTGTTGCGGGTATTTTTATTGCCTATCTCACCAATTTTTTATTTGTAGATCTTGGCGAGAATGCTTGGCGTTGGATGCTGGGAATTATGGTAGTACCGGCGGGTTTATTTTGGTTACTGGTGAGGGCTATTCCGGAAAGTCCAAGATGGCTAATTCTGAATCATAGGGATTCAGAAGCGATACCCATTTTTGAAAGATTGGGTGAAATCAATGTTGCACAAGCGATAACCGATATCAGGGCATCTGTTTCTGATAAAACAGAGAGGCTTTTTCAAAAAAAATATTCGAAACCAATTTTGTTTGCAGTGATATTGGCCATGTTTAATCAGTTATCTGGCATCAATGCAATTATTTATTATGCACCCCGAATTTTTGAAATGGCAGGATTCGATAAGGCGCAAGCCTATTTACAACCCGTATATATTGGAGCTGCTAATTTATTGTTTACTTTATTAGCTATGTCATTTATTGATAAGTTTGGCCGAAAAAAATTACTGTTAATTGGATCTGTTGGAATGATTGTTTTTTTGGGCCTCACTTCTATGGCATTTAACGGCGCAGCAAATAGTAATGTGATGATTTACCTAATTGGATTCATCGCTTTTTTTGCGTTTTCGCAAGGTGCTGTCATTTGGGTATTTATTTCAGAGATTTTTCCAAATTCTGTCAGATCGCAGGGAGGATCATTGGGTAGCTTTACGCATTGGATAATGGCCGCTATTATTTCTTGGACATTTCCTGTGATTGTTGAAGGAAGCCCTAAAGGAGGATATTATTCTTTTGTCTTTTATAGTGTGATGATGTTATTACACCTTGTTTTTGTTTGGAAATTTTTACCCGAAACAAAAGGGCGATCATTGGAGACAATACAGAAAGAGTTGGGAATAGTTTAAATAGGATAAATGAAAAAGTTATCGTCTCAAGACTCAATATTTAAAAGATAATAATTGCGAGGCCCGCGCTAAGTCTTCAGGCGTATCAATTTCAATACCCATATATTCAGTAACCACCATTTTTAAGGCTACCCCATTTTCTAAATACCTAAGACATTCAATTTTTTCAGATATTTCCAGTGGAGTCATTAGCCAATTGGTAAAATTAAGCAATGCTTGTTTGCGAAAAGCATACACACCAATGTGTTCATAATATATCCCTTTTGATTCTTCATTTCTTGGATACGGAATTACACTTCTCGAGAACATCAAAGCGTTCATATTTTTATCAACGGCTACTTTAACATAATTGGGGTCATCAATTAGTTTTTGTTCTGTCATGATTTGCATTAAGGAAGCCACGTGAATGTTTTTTCCTTCTTCCGATTCAAATACTTGTAATAATTTTTCTAAAGGCTTTCTTTTTACAAAAGGTTCATCACCTTGCACATTTACTACAATGTCTACTTCCATTTCTTTAACTGCTTCCGCAATTCTATCGCTGCCACTTTCATGGTTTTGAATACTCATGATGGCATTTCCACCGTTGGAAACAATTTCATCAAAAATTATTTTACTATCTGTTACAACATACACTTCATTAAACAACCCCGTTGCCACTGTATTGTCATAGGTATGGCGTATGACAGTTTTATTTCCCAATAATTGCATCAGTTTTGCAGGAAATCTGGTAGCTGCATAACGAGCGGGAATGAAAGCACATATTTTCATGCTTGTATATTGGTTACATGGTTTGTGAATACAAAATCAATAGTCTGTTTTAATAGTGCTATTAAAAGGGATCTTTAATTGAAAACCCAAGTTTTCATCATTCTTATCTTCTAATACATCCAAACCATATTTTAATTGTTCAATAGGGGTATAATGAAAAGTTCCAAACAGACGGTCCCAAACAGAAAAAATATTACCATAATTACTGTCGGTTTGTGGTCGCATGTAATGATGGTGTACTTTATGCATATTGGGTGATACCAAAACCCAACTTATTCCATTATCAAGCCATAAGGGTAATCGTATATTGGCATGATTAAACTGTGTTAGAACAACGCTCATGCTCTGGTACATCATCACCAACCACATAGGGGCTCCACAAATCAATACGCCGATGGTGGTAAAGATGGCACGAAACAAACTTTCACCGGGGTGGTGCCTATTTGCAGTGGTGGTATCTACATGGGTATCGGCATGGTGTACCATGTGAAATTTCCACATCCATTTTATCTTGTGTTCTATAAAATGGATTGAGTAAGCACCCACCAAGTCGAGCAATAACAGGCCGCCTATCATAAAAACCCAAAGGGGCATATTAAATAATTGGAGCAATCCAAAATTGTGTAAAACAACCCAATCACTGGTTTTAACGATGAGAAGGGCAAAAGAAAAATTGACAATTAAAGTAGTCATTGTGAAGAATACATTGATGGATGCATGTTTCCATTTATTATACTTAAAACCAAATAATGGAATCACTCCTTCAACCAACCAAAAAAAAGTAATGCCACCTGCTAAAAATAAAGCTCGATGAAGGCTGGGGATATGTTCGAAGTAATTAATAATATTTTCTATCATGAGGGTTTCCGTTATGTTATCAATGTACAACAAAAAGGATATTTGCAGTGTATTATTTTTTCAGATGTAGACTTTTTTTTAAAAAAATTGCCACAGATTCGCAGATGGAAAGTAATCTACGAATCTGCGGCAAAACCGATTATACTTAATTTTTGTAACCCCTTAATTATTCAACATTAAGGGCATTACTAGCATTAACAAGTCTTCTCTTTGGGCCTGTTCGGATGGTTTTATTAAACCTGCTTTGGTAGAAGTGGATAGTTCCATGTGTATGTCTTCAGTGTCAGCAGCGTTAAGCATTTCAATAAGAAACTTAGCATTAAATGCAATTTGCAAATCTTCACCATCATATTGACAGTTCATTCGCTCATTACCTTCAAAACTAAAATCTACATCCTGTGCAGCCATTTGTAATTCACTACCTGTAATGTTGAGAGCCACTTGATTCGTACTTTTGTTACTAAACACATTTACCCTGCGAAGTGCATTTTGAAAATCATCTTTGTTCACAATGAGTTTGTAAGGATTGTCTACCGGAATCACCACTTTATAATCCGGAAAACGGGCATCAATCAATCGACAGATCATTTGAGTCGACCCATGGTTTACAAAAAGATGGTTGCTATTATAACTAATGGTTAGTTCATCTTCATTATCCGGTAATGCATTCTTTAATAGGTTCAAAGGTTTCTTAGGCACAATGAAGGAATCTGTTTTTGTTGCTTTTGTGTCTGTTCTCTTATAACGAACCAAACGATGTGCGTCTGTGGCTACAAATTGTACTCCGTCTTTGCTTAATTCAAAAAAGACGCCTGTCATGGCCGGTCGTAAATCATCACCACTTACAGCAAACAATGTTTTATTGATGGCCGTTAGTAATGCACTACTGCCCATGGTAAATCCGGTTGTATTATCGGCAGCAGGTTCTTTAGGGAAGTTATCAGGATTTTCACCCATCACTTTATATTTTCCGTTATCGCTGGTAATTTCTACGGCAAAGCTTTTATCAATATTGAATGTTAGGGGTTGGTCAGCAATGTTTTTTAATGAATCCAACAAGATTTTCGCAGGAATACAAACTTTTCCGTTGGTTTTACTCTCTACATCCATTTGAACTCGCATCACAGTTTCAAGATCAGTAGCGACAACATTTAGTTTTTTATCTTGGATCTCAAACAAGAAGTCCTCTAAAATGGGTAACACAGTATTGGCATTGATAACACCACTGATTTGTTGTAAGTGTTTTAACAGCGAAGAAGACGAAACAATAAATTTCATTCTGTAGGGTTTAGCTTTGCAACAAACCTACTGTAAAATGTTAATATTCCACAACAGAAATCGTGTTAGGGGCTATTAAAAAAATTAATGTGAATGAGATGTGGATTGGCAGGGAGAAGGAATTGTGGAAATCATGAATCTTGAGCAAGGAATTTTGAAGGTTCATTGACTTTTACTTCAACATTCCTTGCTCAAAATTCAACATTCTAAAGGCTTTCAATCAATTCTTTGTATTGAATGCGGTTAATGGGCTTAACTATATAATCGCTAACAGTCTTGTATTCTCTCGATTTTTGCATATCGTTACTGTCTATGGAGGAGCTAACTACGTATACTACGATGGGTTTCGGGAAATTGTTATAAAGTTTATGGTATTCTTCTAAAAATTCCCATCCATTCATGATGGGCATGTTGATATCCAAAAAAATTACATCAGGTAAAGTTTCCAGATTGTTATTCTTTTGGTCTTTAAAATAACTGATGGCCTCGGAACCATTGTAAAAAGATTGTATTTGATTAGCCAAGCCGGTAGATTCAAGAAGTTTGCGCGCAGTGAACTGGTAGATGTTATCGTCATCTATCAGACAAATATTATGTTTTGCAAATTGCATGAATAGCGCTAATATTAAAGTTAATATTGTAGACTAACAAAGCCTTCTTTGTAGTTTTACGGCTACAAAGATACAAATTATATTGTCATAGTTGTAAAAAAGTGATAAAATAGTGAAAAAGATTTTTACCCCTGAACAAGCATATTCAAAGATAAAACATTATTGCAGTTACCAGGAAAGATGCCATTTTGAGGTAAAAGAGCGGCTTTTTGCCATGTTTTTACCCAAAAAAGAGGTAGAAATACTGATTTCTAGGCTAATTGAAGAAAACCGGCTAAATGAAGAGCGGTTTGCTATCCTGTTTGCCGGTGGCCATTTTCGGCAAAAAAAATGGGGAAAAGCGAAAATCGCCTATGAATTGAGGCAGAAAAGGGTTGGCGAAACTTTGATTAAAACTGCCTTAAAAGAAATCGATGGGATTGATTATATGGCAACTTTGCAAAAACTAGCTTTTTCAAAATGGAAAAGCTTGAAAGGGAATGCATTGCGATCTAGGGAAGTAAAAACGATTGCCTATCTTTTACAAAAAGGATATGAAAGGCCTATTATTCAGGAAATAATAACGGGAATAAAAGCCACTAAAACAGAATAGTTATCATGAGAGTATTAAAATACATGTTCAGAGGGTTGCTTAGTTATGCATTTTGTTTCTTCAGCTGGGCCATACATGCCCAATCTTCAAAACACGATTTCTATAGCAAAGAAGTATCATTTACAAATGAGAATGATGCTTACCTTTTTCAAAAAAAGGACGCGAACTATACAAATGGGTTTTTTTTAAAATTTTTGAAGGCCGGAGAAAAAAGAGGAAATAAGATGATCAGATCTATGGAGTTAGGTCAAATGATCTATACACCCTTAATACGAAAAACCAAGGAACTTACAGATATAGATAGACCCTATTGCGGATACCTTTTTTTAAAATATGGCGAAACCGGTTTCTATCGTAATGAACAATTATTTCATTTTTCAGCTTCATTAGGTATTGTTGGACCTGCCTCTATTGGGGAGGATGTTCAAAATGGATATCATAAAATATTACGTTATGCAACTTTCACCGGATGGCAATATCAAGTTCAAAACTCTTTGGGTATTGATTTGGGCATTACGTATGCAAAAACCGTTCTACATCCCAGTCCTTGGTTAAAATGGACACCTACTGTTCAACTCAATGTAGGAACGGTATTTACCAATGCTAAATTGGCATCTTACTTAACTGTAGGACAATTTGAAAAAAATAGTAACAGCGCTTTGTGGAATGCAAGGGTAGCTGTTAAAGCGACGAAACCCAAGAAAAAGTATGAACTTTTTGTGTATTGGTTTCCTCAACTCATTTTACAAGCCTACAATGCAACAGTTGAAGGAGGGGTATTTACATTAAATACAGGAATTGAATTGGGTGAAACCACTCCATTCATGTTTCAATCGGATTTGGGAATATGTTACGCACAAGACAGATGGACAACCAAACTTGTGTGGGTATACCAAAGTAGAGAAGCTGTAAGGCAAAAAGACGTCCAACAATATGTATCCATGCAAATTGGATATCGAATCCATTAACTGTGCTCTAAGAACTGAAAAAATATCAATCCGGTTACAAAAAAGAAAGAGACATTTGTTTCTTACATTCTTTATTACCAAAAAATTTTACAACAGATGTCATCTCTAACCATTACGCTAATTCAAACCCATCTATTTTGGGAAGACAAAGCATCCAACCTTCAAATGTTGGAAAAAAAAATAATGGAGATACCCAACTTTACAGAAATGGTGGTTTTACCCGAAATGTTCAGTACAGGTTTCAGTATGCAACCCCAACTTCTTGCAGAAAGAATGGATGGAGAAACCGTAAACTGGATGAAAAAAATTGCAACAGCTAAAAAAATAATTCTTACAGGTAGCATTATCATTACTGACAACGGGCATTTTTTTAATCGCTTTTTATGGGTGCTGCCCAATGGAACATTGGGTTATTACGATAAACGACACCGTTTTGCCTATGCCGGGGAAGATGAACATTACACAGCCGGGTCAAAAAGAATGATTGTGCGTGTAAAGGGCTGGAAAATTAACCTTCAGGTTTGTTATGATCTTCGGTTTCCTGTATGGGCAAGGCAAGTAATGAATCAGGAACCTGAATATGATATTCTTTTGTATGTAGCCAATTGGCCGGAAAGAAGAAGCCATGCATGGAAAACGTTACTAACAGCTAGGGCAATAGAAAACCAATGTTATGTGGTTGGTGTAAATAGAGTAGGCATAGACGGAAAAAACATCAATCATTCCGGAGATAGTATGGTAGTAGATGCTTTGGGAACTATTTTATTGCATCAAGCTAACGAAGAAGACATACATACCATTGTATTACAAAAAGAACCTTTGCAGGAAATCCGTGAAAAGTTTCCTTTCTGGAAAGATGCAGACATGTTCAATATAAAACAGTCCAATGACGAATAGCACCAATTCTTACCACGCTAAAAAGATATTCACGGGAGATCAATGGCTCTTACATCATACAGTAATCGTTTCAGCAGGTAAGATTGTTGATCTGATTGCTTTAGATGAACAAGCAGATAACAGAGATTCTTTCCATGATATCATTGCCCCGGCCTTTATAGATTTGCAGATTTATGGAGCTTTTGATAAATTATTATCAATATATCCTGAAGCCGACTCTTTGCATAAATTGTATAGGTATTGTTCTGAAGGTGGTGCCTCGCATTTTCAACCAACCGTAGCCACAAACTCCTCTCAAGTTTTTAAAAAATGTATTGATGCCGTAAAAAAATATTGGGACGAAGGAGGCAAAGGTTGTATGGGCCTGCATATAGAAGGTCCTTGGATCAATGCTGTAAAAAAAGGAGCCCATACCGAATCATTTATACATTCGCCTGATTTGAATGAAGTAAAAGAAATTTTGGATTATGGAAAAGATGTCATTTCCATGATAACACTTGCACCCGAAGTTTGTAGCGGCGAAATAATCTCTTTCATACAATCCTATGGGATAATTGTTTCTGCCGGTCATAGCAATGCGAGTTACGAAGCCGCTACCAAAGCATTTGATTCGGGTATTCATGCTGCCACTCATTTATACAACGCAATGAGCCCGCTTCAACACAGAGCACCGGGAGTGGTTGGCGCTATATTGAATCACCCAACCGTTATGGCAAGTATTGTACCCGATGGTTTTCATGTTGATTTTCCTGCATTGATCATTGCGAAAAAAATAATGAAAGAGAGATTGTTCGTTATCACTGATGCTGTTACTGAAACAACAAAAGGCGATAGTCCCCATCATTTGGTTGGCGACAAATATGAATCGAACGGAATCCTTAGCGGATCGGCATTAACGATGGCCAAGTCCTTAAGAAATTTAGTAAACCATGCAAACATAGAATTAGATGAAGCATTAAGAATGCTAAGTTTATATCCGGCCCAAGTAATGAAAAAGGAGAACCGATTGGGTAAAATTGAAAAAGGATATGATGCGAATCTTGTTTTTTTAAACGAGAATTTAGAAGTAACCGACCTGATTGATGGAGAATGATGAAAACGATAGTGGTTTTAATGTAAAGTAAAAACGCCTCCTTTGACCATTTGTTGCAAACGATGATTGTGAATGCTTTTCTAGTTCGCCACAATAATTTTATTATTCTTTCGGGAAATATCATTAAAAATTTTATCTATAAAAATTTTCAAACCCGCACTCCAATACCAACCATCATAATTGTATTGTAGGTCGCTATTGAATACTGTTTTACGTAATCCGGCAATGCCATTCAAACCAAAATAAGAAAGAAAATGTAAGCCCTTTATATCGGGAAGAATAAAGAGAAGAGAATAACCCATGCCGGCAGAGACAAAATCCTGTTTTTCGGTTTTCAATAAAAAACGGCCACGAATTTTATTAGTTGAATCAAGCTCAGCTTTTCCATAACCTACTTCAAAAATCATTCCCATTTCCCAAACTTTTCTTCGAAAGATATAAGGTTCAAAGTAAACGGTTCCAATTGTTAAATTTTTGGTTAATTGATTAATAGGAACACCCGTAGGATCTAAAATAATGCCCGATGATTTTTGGGTAAGATAATAACCTCCAATACCCACTTTGTATTTATTCTTGACAGAAACCCCTATTCGATAACCCCAAATATCTACGCCAGAATTGTTGATAAAAGAAAAACGTTTGTCAAAATCCAGCACAATTCTTACTGCTTTTATTTTCGGCTTTTGTATGGTGGTGTCTTGAATTATTAATTTAGATGAATCTGCGTCTTGTGCAACTAGCGCATTGCCCAATAAAATCAGTATTGATGTAAAAAGGACAAGCCTTTTTTGAGTTATTATGTCTATCAGAGCAATCAAAAAAATGATATGAAGTATATAAAATTATTGGTGAAATGCATTCCATCCTTGTGCGGTAATATCAAAACTGTTACCACCCTTGGTTAAAAGTTTTGTGCCTTCTTCAATTTCGGTCATGTAACCAATTACGCTGATCTCTTCGTTTAGGGTAATTTTATCATGATCTTCCTGCTTCAATGTAAAAATTAGTTCATAGTCTTCACCACCATTTAATGCACAAACAGTAGGGTCCAATCCAAACTTATATGCTGCTTTTCGACTTTCGTCGGAAATGGGAATTTTTTCTTCATACAAGCGACAACCCAAATTACTTTGTTTACACAAATGTAATATTTCGCTACTAATACCATCGCTCACATCCATCATAGCCGTTGGAAGTATATTATTTTGTTCAAAATATTCTATGATATCTTTCCTAGCCTCAGGTTTCAATAACCGACCCACTACATAACTTTCATTTTCAAGATCAGGTTGTACTTGCGGATTTTCCAAATATATCTTTTTCTCTCTTTCCATTAAAGTTAAACCTAAAAAAGCACCTCCTAAGTCGCCACTTACACAGATTAAATCGCCACTCTGTGCAGTACTACGTTTTACAAATTTATTAGGAGCCACTTCGCCAATGGCTGTAACAGAAATAATAAACCCTTTATTGGAAGTTGAAGTGTCTCCACCAACAAGATCAACACCATGTTTTTCACAAGCCAAATAAATACCCTCATAAAATTCGCTAAGGGCCTCTAAGCTAAACCGATTACTGATACCTATGCTGATGGTTATTTGTGTGGGTATGGCATTCATTGCATATACATCACTCAAATTAACCACCACTGCTTTATAACCTAAATGTTTTAAAGGAGTATACATTAAATCAAAATGAATCCCTTCTAATAATAGATCGGTTGTTATAACCGTTTGTTTTCCAAAATGGTCAATAATGGCAGCATCATCGCCTACCCCTAATATGGTAGACACATTGTGTATTTCAAAATTTTTTGTCAAGTGATCAATTAATCCAAACTCACCCAATTCTGCTATTTCAGTTCTTTGCTCAGTCATAGTAATGTTTTTTTCCTTAAACGATGGTAATTTTTTTACAATATTTTCTACAATTACACATCCCCACCATTTACAATGCCAACCAGCTCATCATGAATTTTGCCATTTGTTGCAACAATATGTGGTTGATAGGGTGAATAGTGATTACCGGTAAAATCGGTTACTTTGCCACCCGCTTCTTCTACAATTAAAAATCCTGCAGCACTATCCCAAGCCTGTAATTTGTGTTCAAAAAATCCATCAAAACGACCGGCAGCAACCCAACACAAATCAATTGCGGCACTGCCTAATCTTCTTACTGGCACACCTTGGCGGATTAATTTTTCAAAAACCTGTATAGGGCCATTGGGCATATCCAAATAAGTGTAAGGAAAACCTGTAACCAAACAACTATTGATCACACTTGTTTTATTACTTACATGAATTATCTTATCGTTTAATGTGGCACCAAATCCATGTTGTGCAAAGAAAAGTTCATTCATAAAAGGGTTATAAACTGCTCCCATAATCATTTTCCCATCATATTCAAGTCCGATACTAACACAACAAATCGGAATACCATTCGCAAAATTTACGGTACCATCAATGGGATCAATGATCCATTTATAAGTTGAATCCATCAATATCTCTCCGGTTTCTTCACTTAAAATATGGTGTTTAGGATATTGGTTACGAATCACTTCAAAAATGGCTTTTTCTGCTGCATGATCGGCCTCTGTAACTAAGTTATTGATTCCCTCTTTGTTGCTGATTGTAAAATTGCCATTAAAAAAACGCGTCATTTCAGCAGCACCCGCTTCAACAGCTTTTAATAAGATATGCTTTAACATTTGGCAAAAATACAGAAAGGAAAGGAAGAAGCAAGAGGTGTGGGCTTGATAATAGGAGCTAGATTATGGAAGCCGGATATTTTGGAGGGTTATATACAATACAATTAATCTCACATACCCTCTATTCAACCGCCAACATCCGGCATCGAGCATCTAGTTTCCAGAATCTAGTATCTTGTAACCCTAATCACAACTTTGCAACTGTCCATCATCATAGTTAGTTACAATGTCAAATTCTTCTTAGAACAATGCCTGCATTCTGTTCACAAGGCTTTGTTGGATTTGGAGGGAGAAGTTATTGTGATAGACAATCATTCACCGGATAATAGTATTGCTTATTTGAAACCTCGGTTTCCTGCAGTTCAGTTTATTGAGAACAATGAAAACCTTGGTTTTGCTAAAGCAAACAATCGAGCTTTGACTTATGTAAAAGGAGAATATGTATTATTTCTAAACCCCGATACGCTTGTTGCTGAAAATTGTTTTTCATTATGCCTCGACTTTTTGAAACAAAATCAGCAAGCAGGAGCAGTAGGGGTTAAAATGATTGATGGAATGGGACGTTTTTTGCCGGAAAGCAAAAGATCATTTCCCTCACCATTGCCTTCTTTTTATAAACTGATTGGGTTAGCAACCCTATTTCCACAGTCGAGCATTTTTAATAAATATGCACTGGGCAACCTTAACAAAAATGAAAATCAGAAAGTAGGCGTAGTGGCCGGAGCATTTTTTCTTGTTCAGAAAAAAATAATTGATGAATTAAACGGATTTGATGTAGACTTTTTTATGTATGGTGAGGATATAGATCTAAGTTATCGAATTCAAAAAGCCGGGTATCAAAATTATTATTTCGCAAAAACAGACATTGTACATTTTAAAGGCGAAAGTTCACGAAAAGAGGGTCTTAAGTATGTCAAGACATTTTATGCTGCGATGCTGGTTTTTGTACAAAAACATTACTCAAGCGGATCCGCAAAATTAATTTCATATTTTATACAATTTGCCATAGCTGTCAGGGCCCTGCTTACGATTTTGAATAAGACTTTGAAGCCTTATATTTTATCAATCATAGATTTTATCATTATATGGGCTTCCTTTAAAGCCGTCAGTCTTTTTTGGATTTATCAAATCCGAAATGGAAAATCTTTTGGATTTGAATATTTATATCCTTCATTTACTTTTTTTTCATTCTTGTATATACTCTTAGCAGCGATTACTGGGATGTATGATAAGGGATACCATATAATAAAGATTATTTTCTCTGCTTTGGTTTCTATGGTTGGCATATTAGCTATGTATTCTTTATTACCGGAGACGTTGCGTTTTTCAAGAGGCGTTATTTTATGGGGCGGATTGATGGGAGTAATGCTGATTTTATTGTATAAATTTTTATTAGCCAAAAGTAGAAGTAAGGTATTTGAGTATGCGTCAAGGCAAAAGAGTAAAACATTGATAGTTGCCACCGAAAAAGAATTTAGCGAAATAGTAAAGCTTCTGAAACAGACAATGCCAGACTATCAATCTTATAGTAGAATTTCAATAGATAATTTGGATAAGCAAGCATTGTGTAACCTGAAGGATCTTGCCCGGCTTGAAAAAACAATGCCGGTAAGCAAGATAATTTTTTGTGTGGGCTCTCTTTCATTGATTGAAATTATCAAACAAATAAAAAATTTTGAAAACAGGGATGTTCGCTTATTCTTTCATGCCAATGGCTCCCAAAGTATCGTAGGGAGCGGAAGCTATTACTCATCTGGGCATTCAAATGGCCAAGATATACAATATCGTATCCAACAAACCTATCAAAAAAGAATGAAGCGAATGCTGGATATCGTTATGTCGGTTTTCTTTATTCTTACATTTCCAATTCATTGGATGATTCAAAAAAACGGATTAACCTTTTTTAGAAATGCTTTTTCGGTATTAAAGGGGGATAAAACATGGATAGGATATGCCTCACATGCAGAATTACTTCCAAGTATTAATAGGGGCGTAATGACTCATTTGGGGAATATCCCGGTATTGCAAGAAGATTTTTTAAAAAACGCAGATATTGTGTATGCATACAATTTTGAATGGTGGAAAGACCTATTGATTATTTTACAAAATTATGCACTTTTGGGAATATCGGTAAATGAGTCCAAAACTGATGAATAGCTGCAATAACTGCTTATTATTAAGGCATTTGTACTAGCTTCGCATCCTCTAAAATAAACATCTTTCGATGGCCATTCTTGATATTAAACTGCCTAATACTATCTTAAGAGCACTTAGACTGCCACAAAATAACCCAAGGAGTCAACAGATAAAAGTACTTAAGAAATTACTCAGAAAAGCAAGATTCACGGAATTTGGACAACAATATCGTTTTGATGATATCCTCTCGAATAGACATCCGGGAAAAAAATTCCAGGAACTGGTTCCTACTTTTAATTATAATAAAATATATAATGAATGGTGGCATAAAACGCTTGAGGGTAAAGCGGATATCTGTTGGCCGGGTAAAATAAAATATTATGCATTAAGCAGCGGCACTAGTGAATCTGCCAGTAAATATTTACCTATCACCAATGATCTTCTGCGAGGCAATAAAATTGTCATGATTAAACAATTGTTGAGTTTAAGAACGTATGAGGATATTCCTTATGGCTCTATCAGTAAAGGGTGGCTTACTTTAGGCGGTAGTACCGATTTGCAAAAGGGCGAAGATTATTATGCAGGAGACCTAAGTGGAATCACCGTTAAAAAATCACCTTTTTGGTTTCAGCCTTTTTATAAGCCCGGTAAAAAAATAGCAAAACAAAAAGACTGGAACAAAAAACTGAAAGAGATTGTAGAAAAAGCACCGGAATGGGATATTGGTTTTTTAATTGGGGTACCTGCTTGGATACAAATGTGTATGGAAATGGTAATTGCGCGGTACAACCTAAAGAATATTCATGAAATGTGGCCCAATCTGGCTTTTTTCGTTCATGGTGGCGTAAGCTTTGAACCCTATAAAAAAGGATTTGAAAAATTATTGGGCAAACCCATTACATATATAGAAACCTATTTGGCCAGTGAAGGTTTTATCGCTTACCAAGACCGACAGCACGCTAAAGGCATGCGATTGGTAACGGGAGAACATATATTTATGGAATTTGTACCCTTCGACGATATTAATTTTGATGGAGATGGTGAAATGATTCCCGACCCCAAAGCGTTAATGATACATGAAGTAGAAGAAGGAAAAGACTATGCACTTCTCATTAGTACTTCTGCCGGAACTTGGCGATATTTAATAGGCGATACCATTCGATTTGTTGATGTTGAAAAATGCGAAATAGTTATTACTGGCCGTACCAAACATTACCTTAGCTTGGTTGGTGAACACCTTAGTGTTGATAATATGAACAAAGCCATACAGTTGGCAAGTGAAGAACTGAATATCAGTATCCCCGAATTTACAGTAGCCGGCGTACCACATGGTAATTTTTTTGCTCATCACTGGTATGTTGCTTGTGATGATTCAGTAAATGCAAATCAATTAATGGAGGTTATTGATACAAAAATTAAAGAATTAAATGATGATTACGCTGTTGAAAGAAAAACAGCATTAAAAGAAGTTACACTAGATGTATTGAGTGAAAAACAGTTTATGGATTTTATGGCGGCCAAAGGAAAAATAGGCGGGCAACATAAGTTTCCAAGAGTAGTAAAAGGGAAAATGCTGGAAGATTGGCAGCGATTTTTACAGGGAGAAAAGATTGACTGAATCTTTAACTCACCAAGACAAATTTTATTTTTTTAAATTGATTTGATATATGGCCCTAAAATTTCTGATTAAAAAAATTCTTTTTTGTTTTTTGCTACTAATAACTTTTTGTAACATTCAATCGCAGGTGCCAGATATTTCTATATTAAAAATAAAGGCACCCGAAATCTTTAGAGCAAAATTTACAACCAATAAAGGAGAGTTTGTTATTGAGGCACAGCGTAAATGGTCTCCTATAGGTGTTGATAGATTGTATCAACTGATAAAAAGCGGGTTTTATGATAATGTACTTTTGTTTAGAGTAGAAAAAAATTTTGTTACGCAATTTGGTATCTCAGATGATGAACCCACAAATCGTTTTTGGGACCCCAAAAAAATCATGGATGAGCCAATAAAATATAAAAACCTAAAAGGTGTGATAGCCTATGCTAGGGGCGGCCCCAATACAAGAACCACCCAACTTTTTATCAATATGGTTGATAACCCAAAGAACGATACTGCAATCCGTTTGGGCGTTAAAGGATTTACTCCCATTGCAAGCGTTATCAAAGGAATGGAGGTGGCTTATACATTTAATGACCGATATGGGAGAAGCACGGTTCCTCAACAAGATTCTATTTATAAATACGGTAACCGCTATTTTGAAAAACGATTTCCCGGATTAGACAAAATCATATCTGCACGTATTATCAAATAGGCCATTCATATAAATCTATACTTCAATACAAATTATATTAAGCATACTCCGTACATTCGGGAATAACAACTTAACAACATGCTGGCACCGCTATTAAAAGGTTTGATTTTAGGCGTTTTTTTAGCTATTTCTGTTGGCCCTGTCATATTTGCCATTCTGAAGCAAAGCTTGATAAACGGACATAAAGCAGGATATATATTTGTGGCCGGTATTTCAACCAGCGATATTACATTGGTTTTGATATGCAATGTTTTTACAACTATCTTCATTAGTGCCCTCAATCACAAAACATTTATTGCCGTTGCCGGTGGAATTTTATTGGTTGTTATGGGTGTATATACGCTTTTTTTTAAAAAAGTAAAGTCAGAAGAGGAAAGCAATGACACAGATAAAAAGTTTAGAAAAAGAGATTTTGCTGCCATTTTCATATCCGGATTTTTTATCAATATTTTAAACCCCGGTGTTTTGTTGTTTTGGTTTGCTTGGTCTGCAGCAATTTTGGCAGATTCACAATCAGTTATCAATCCATTAGAATACCGAGCAATTGTTTTTGGAACCTGTTTGTTATTTGTGTTACTCACTGATATTGTGAAAGTAGCTTTAGCTGCCAGACTTCGGTCAAAACTAACGCACAATATTCTTGTGAAGTTTAATAAAATTTCCGGATTGATTTTAATTGGATTTGGTATTGCACTTTTCTGGGGCATCCTTGCCTATAACAATCATTAAAAATATCCTTTAACTATTCTTTTCGAATAAATTCTATCATCACAACCTATCTTAGAGGAGAATGAAACAACTGCTATCCTTTTTCCTGATTACGATTATTTCTACCCACTCCTTTTCACAAAGCGATTTATTGGTTTTAAAACAACGTAATCAGATCATTCAAACTTGGGTACCGGGGAGTTTTATCAATTTTCAGTTTAGTAGTAAGCAATGGTTGCAGGGGATTATAAAATATATTCGTAATGATTCTATCATTATGGAGCAAATTGTATTAAGACAAGTACCTACGCAATTAGGCTATCCTACAACAGATACAGCCAAATTAGGTATTATTAAATTACATGTTAACGAAATTTACGGCATCCCTAAAAGAAATATGCGTAGTGGTATTATAACCAATGGTACTTTGTTTCGATTGGGAAGTGCAGGATATATTTTTCTTAATATTTTCAATAGTTTAATTCGGGGCGAACAGGTTTTTGGTCCCCAAAATCTTCCTGGCTTAACCATTGCAGCAGGCGTGTTTGTTGTTGGCAAAACTTTACAATCAACCCATAAAGAATTTATCACATTGGGAAAGAAGTTTACCATAGAAACCATACATATCAACAAATAATGTTTAAAAACATTGAATCTCTATATTGATGCTGTTTATTTTAGATTCCGGTTTTAGGTTCCATCAATAATTACCAATAAGGCAAATGAGGTTTCACTAACTTGCTCTTTCAAGGTCAATATTTATCATATGTCTGTAAAAAAAATTTGGCACTGGACCAAAAAGGTTTTTCTCTGGATGTTTTTCACTTCCTTCTTATATATTATTATTTGTAGATGGTTAATGCCACCGATTACGGTTACGCAAATCAGCAATAGTTTCAGCTTTGGATTACATCGAAATTATGTGGGTTGGGAAGACATATCGAGAAATGTAAAATTGGCTGCCATCGCCAGTGAAGACCAAACATTCCCCGATCACGGTGGGTTTGATTGGGATGCTATTGAGAAAAGTTTACGACCCAAAAAGAAAGGAAAAAAAACGCGGATCCCGCCGGGTGGTGGCGCCAGTACCATCTCTCAGCAGGTGGCTAAAAATGTTTTTTTATGGCAAGGGGGCGATATTACAAAATACATTAGAAAAGTTCCTGAATTGTATTTTACCGAAATGATAGAATTGATCTGGGGTAAAAAGAGAATACTGGAAGTTTATTTAAATGTGATTGAAATGGGTCCGGGTGTATTTGGAATACAATCGGCTGCCCAAAAGTATTTTGGGAAGTCTGCCAAAAATCTCAGTAGAACTGAAGCTGCGATGATTATTGCCTGTTTACCCAATCCCAAAAGGTTTTCTGTAAAACCCCCTAGCAACCGGGTTTCTTGGCGTTATCCGCAAATTTTAAGAGAAATGAATAATATTGAAGATGATGAAGACATTCAAGCATTATTGAAATAATACCTGAATTTTTTCATACGAGACTCTGTAATAAAGATTTTCCACTTGTCTTACTGCCTCATCTTTTTAAGCTATTTTCGCCATTCAAGAAAGCCTCCTTATGAAACTTGTTTCTTACATGAATGATGGCCGAGATCAACTCGCTTTTTTAGTTGAGGGTCTTTTATTTGATTGTGATCTCTTGCATCCAGAACTTCCAAATAGCATGAACATGTTTCTACATTATTGGGATGATATGTATCCTATTGCACAGCAGGTAGAAGCAGCAATTAAAAGTGGACGAATCAGTAAGGAACAGGGCTTACCTATTGCAGATATTGAACTGCTGGCCCCGGTACCTTTCCCAACTTCATGTAGAGATGGATATGCTTTTCGACAGCATGTGGCTGCAGCCCGTAGGAACAGAAAAGTAGAAATGATTCCCGAATTTGACCAATATCCAATTTTTTATTTTACCAATCACCATAGCATTCAAGGACCGGGTGATATCAAATGTATGCCCGACCATTTTGAAAAACTAGATTTTGAACTTGAAGCGGCGATTGTTATTTGCAAACATGGAAGAAATATTCCGGCAGAAGAAGCAGATCAATATATCGGTGGACTTATGATTATGAACGATATGAGTGCCCGAAGATTTCAGATGGAAGAAATGTTGTTGAATCTGGGTCCGGCAAAAGGAAAAGATTTTGCAACTGTGATTGGACCTTGTTTGGTTACATTGGATGAATTGGAGAATTTTGAAATTCCCTGCAAAGAAGGACATACCGGTAAAAGCTGGAACCTACCCATGAAGTGCCGGGTAAATGGCATTGAGGTAAGTAGCGGTAATTTGGGAGACATGGATTGGACCTTTGCTGAAATAATTGAACGTTGTGCATACGGGGTTGATATTCATCCGGGTGATGTGATTGGTAGTGGCACTGTGGGAACAGGTTGTTTTTTAGAACTAAATGGAACCGGAAAATTGGCCGATCCAAATTATACAGCGCAATGGCTACAAGCAGGAGATATGGTGGAAATGGAAATTGAAGGGCTTGGGATATTGAATAATACGATTGTGAAAGAAGAAAGTAAATTTTCGATTCTTGATAAGAAAAAAGGGTGACTTTAATTTCGATATAGGGTACTTATACGCTATGTGAAACAGATCATTTGTTTATTTTGACGTTCTTTTAATTGTACCTTTTTATTCACCGCAGAGGTGAAGAGTTACGAGAGCTAAACGCAGAGAAATGACAAATGACGACTTAAACAGACTTGGAGGAATTATTCTTGACGCATCAATTACGGTTCACAGGGAATTGGGGCCGGGCTTGCTTGAATCTGCTTATCAATTGGCACTTGCAAGAGAGCTAGAATTGAGAAATATTCATATTAGAGTACAAGTGCCCGTTGAGTTAACTTACAAAGGAATATCACTTGGTAAAGTATATGCAATGGATATCTTTGTGGAAGAAGAAATAATTATAGAGATAAAATCGGCAGAAACAATAAATCCTATATTCAATTCACAGCTAATCACTTATTTAAAACTAGCAGATAAAAAACTCGGATACCTAATTAATTTTAACGTAACCCTCCTCAAAGATGGCTTCAGAAGAATGGTCTATCACTTTTAACTCTGCGAAACCTCTGCTTCTCCCCACCTCAGCGGTGAAAAACAATCTATGCTAATAGACTTCTCCCAAATATCAGTAATCGAAAAACAGCAATGGCTACAACATGCGATTGCCCCAAGGCCGATATGTTTCGCCAGCACCATCGACTCTCAAGACAATGTAAACCTAAGCCCCTTTAGTTTTTTCAATCTCTTCTCTTCCAATCCCCCAATTGTTATTTTTGCTCCGGCAAGAAGGGTAAGAGATAATACAACCAAACATACCCTTCAAAATGTAATAGAAGTTCCCGAATGTGTAATTAATATTGTTGATTACGCTATGGTGCAACAAACCAGTCTTGCCAGCTGTGAGTTTCCAAAAGAAGTAGACGAATTTGTAAAAGCAGGATTTGCCAAAGAGCCAGCCACACTGGTAAAACCACCCATGGTAAAAGAAGCAAAGATTAAATTAGAATGCAAGGTTAATGAAATAAAAAGTTTAGGTGAAGAAGGAGGTGCCGGACAACTCGTGATTGCTGAAGTATTGTGTATGCATGTGGATGAAAGTATTTTAGGGGATGATGGAAAAATAGATCAACGAAAATTACATTTAGTAGCTAGACTGGGTGGCGACTGGTACTGTAAAGTAGATGAAAGCAATTTGTTTACTGTAAACAAACCCAACACGCAATTAGGCATTGGCGTTGATGCGCTGCCGGATGGGATAAGAAACAGTCATATTTTAACGGGAAATCATTTGGGCTTATTGGGTAATGTGCATGATATGCCCCTGGTAGATCCTGCTTTTCATGATGATCGATTAAAAAATATCATTCAATATTATTCTATCAATCCTATTGAAATGGAAAAAGAGTTGCATATATATGCCGCGGCATTATTAAATGAAGGAAAGGTAACAGAAGCTTGGCAAGTATTATTGTCAGGTGAAAATGTATAAATCTTATTTTTATAAATCCCCTAACTGCGGACGCATAATAATATCTTCCACAACTGCCTGTGGCGATAATTGGGTTGCAGCATAAATCATTTTAGCAATATCTTCAGCTTCCATGATACGTTGAGTATCCACTTCAAACCCATCCCAACTGGCGCTCATGGTTGCACCGGGGCAAACTGCAGTAACTTTAATACCCTGTGGTTTTAATTCTTCGCGCAAATTTTTACTAAACCCTAATAAGGCGAATTTACTGATGCTGTAACTACCTCCATTGCTGTAAGCGTGCAATGAAGCGATGGAACAGATATTAAAAATATGACCTCGTTTTGCTGCAACCATCGAAGGTAAGACAGCTCTGGTTAGATGGTAAGCACTATATAAATTAACGTTAATCATTTGTTCCAATATCCCATCACTTTCGTTATGTATACTTCCCGGTAAAAATTGTCCAGCATTATTTATCAAAATATCCGGAACCCCAAACTCCAAACTCCAAACCCCAAACTTTTTCGCATCTTCCGGTATGCTCATATCACAAGCCAACCCCTTTATTTTGCATTGGGGATAGTTTGTTTGTAGCATAGCAACAGTATCATACAATTGCTTTTCGTTCCTGCTACAAATAAATAAGGTATGACCTTTTGCTGCAAATTGTTCAGCAATTGCTTTGCCAATTCCTTTGGAGGCACCGGTAATGATAATATTCATGAAATAAAAGTACGAAGTACGAACAACGAACCATGCTTTTTTTAAAATTACTTCGAATTACTTTCTATGTACTTCGTATTTTGCAACATGAAGTATCAACACCTGTTTTTCGATTTAGATCACACATTATGGGATTTTGAAACGAACGCAAAGCAAACACTTTCCGAGCTCTATCTTTCTAATGAATTGGAAAAAAAGGGCATTACGGATTTTGATCTTTTTTTTGAAAAGTATAGCTTTCATAATGAGCGATTATGGGATAGATATACAAAAGGGTATATTAAACAGGATGAGTTACGTTGGAAAAGAATGTGGTTAGCCTTGCTCGACTTTAAATTGGCGGATGAACCCTTGGCCAGACATTTGGGTGTTCAGTTTTTAGAATTACTTCCTACCCGTAAAAGCTTATTTCCGTATACTGTAGAAATCCTTCAATACCTAAAAAACAAAAACTACCGAATGCATTTGGTAACCAATGGATTTGAAAGTGTGCAACATCACAAAATTAAAAACGCTAATCTACAAACGTATTTCGATCAGGTAATAACCTCTGAAGCAAGTGGTAGTTTGAAACCCAAGAAAGAAATATTTGACTATGCATTCGCTAAAACGGGTGCCATTGCAAAAGAAAGTATAATGATTGGTGATAACCAGGAAGCAGATATTCAGGGAGGTATGAATGCAGGCATGGATACAATCTTTGTAAATCATTTACATGTTTTGCCACATATACAATCAACCTATACCATTTATCATTTAAAGGACTTAGAAAATATTTTGTAATGGACAGCAACAAAAAAACCCTTCAAAAAGAAGGGCTTTCTTGTGTTTTTTATAGAAATCAGATTAAACTTTTGAAGCAGTCTTCGATTGTGCTTTGGCTGTTGTTTTAGCAGTCTTTGCATCTTTCTTATCATCTTTTTTACATTCTTTCTTGTCTTTGCAGCACGTTTTCCCTGTTTCACACTTTTTGCCACCTTCAGTAGCAATTGCCATGCCCGCCATGAAGAAAACTGCCGTACCTAATAATAATATTTTTTTCATATGTTTTGTTTTTTATTGATTACACACAATTTATAAAAAAAACGGGAAATTTGCTTAAAGTTTTTGTTAAAATATACCTGATATAAGCCTACCAAGCCGCTAAAATGGTCATTCCACCTTTTACTACTTGATTTAATTCCACTTTAATTTGAACGTGCAGGGGCAATAATATATCAACTCGGCTACCAAATTTGATAAAACCGTATTCATCGCATTGTTTTACTTGCTGCCCCACTTTTGTATAATTACAAATACGTTTTGCCAATGCTCCCGCAATTTGTTTATACAATATTTCACCGTGACTATTTTTTGTAACAACACTCCATCTTTCGTTTTCGGTAGAAGATTTTGGATGCCATGCTACAAGGTATTTTCCCTTGTGATATTGGTTATA
Organism: Bacteroidota bacterium; assembly: GCA_031417635.1. Lineage (GTDB taxonomy): Bacteria > Bacteroidota > Bacteroidia > Chitinophagales > Chitinophagaceae > Sediminibacterium. Next base: position 28,651 of record JANOVY010000076.1, read on the forward strand.
AACCACCTCACCGTTAATAGGATTTCTATTAACATGTACATTTGCCGGACTCATAAAAATACTTACTTGAATTCGTTTATCTTTAAAATATTCCACTTCTATTACTTCTTCAATAACCACTACTTTTCCATCAGCCGGACAAATGATTTGATTATCATTAATGGTAAACACCCGATTGGGTATTCTAAAAAAGGAAATGATAAATAAGAAAAAGAAAAGCGTAATAAAAAAAATACCGATGGCTAACCAAGGCAAGGAAGCGCTTAAAAAACTAAAAGAGACCAAATTCAACAACCCAAAAATTAAGGCGGTGATAGCAATGGTCTTATATCCCTCTCTGTGTATAGTCATTATTTTGTGTTGAAAGACAAATGTAAAACGGAAACTTGAGAAAGAACCAATCTTTTCAATGGGATTGTTTGATATGTGTCTACTGAACTTTTCAATTGTTCGAGGGTAACTAATTAATAAAACAGATAAAATACAAACCAAACAGTGGTTGTGGCAACCAATAATGAATCAAACCTGTCTAAAAATCCGCCATGGCCAGGCAGTAATTGACCACTGTCTTTTACACCCGCAAGGCGTTTCAACTTGCTTTCCAATAAGTCACCACATGTGCCGGCAATGGCTGCGCACAATGAAATTAGTATCAAAGGTTTTATGGGAAGTGCTAATAGTAAATACCCAATGATTACTACAGTCAATACTGCTAAAATGGCGCCCCCAATGGTGCCCTCCCAAGTCTTATTTGGTGAGATGGTCGATAATGGAGTTTTACCAAACATCGATCCAACTAAATAAGCCATTGTATCATTAATCCAAATGGAAGCAGTTAAGAGGATGGCCATTATCCAGTTTTCACCCACAAAAATGGTTTGATCTAGATTACCCCAAAGACGCATCATTAATGCCCAACTCAGTGATATATAAAACAGTCCGCCAACAGAATATAGAGATAAGCGGAGATTTATTTTTTTGAAAGGCAATAATATGGTCAAAAGGAAAATAACCAAGCCCACTAAAACAAACCACCCACCCAGTTTATTTACTAAAAAACCGCCAATAGAATATTCATCTTGTGTCATTGAAAACAATAAACCGGTTCCGGCTAAAATAATACTATATCTATGAATTGAATTTGTCTGAGAATAATCAGTATCAATTAATCCTATCAACCTTTGATATTCAATCCAACAGCCAATATTGATTATGAAAAATAACGTTAAAAAGCTCCATTGGTTCCATAACAAGCCACATAACATCACAATAACAAACACAATCGCAGTAACAGCCCTTTTTTTAAATGTCTGAAAATTAAAAGCCATAGTGAGTAACGATTTATGAATTACGAAGTAAGAATGAATGGGGGAGATAACCAAACACTATTGGATTGACCAATTTTTGTTTAATCAAATGATATCAATCTTCCGCATTTTTATAATTAGGGAAATTAATTCAATAAAGTCTGGGCTATTAATAGCTTTCCGGTTTCCAGCAAATGTGCCGGCACAAAAAGGTCAATATCTCCAAAGTTCAAATAACTGCTATCTTGTTTATTCATTATTTGAACCGGCACATCATTTTCCTCCAGCATTCCTTTTATAATACTGGCTTCTGCTTGATTACGTGTTGTAAAAATTTTTTGCCATGATTTCATGAGGTGAACATATTTTCTGATACTGCATCTAATTTAGGTCCCTTTGTCAAAAGTACAAATTCGCTTTCTTTTTTTAATTTTTTAAAAAAGATTAATAAGAAAACAATGGCAACAGCGCCCCACCAAATGGGCATACTTTCATCCAATGTTTTTTCAATAGACCTTCCTTGTCTGGAAACCATATAAAGTTGCGTAACTACGAATGCATTGTTTAAAAAATGCAAAGCAATACTCAACCAAATATTTTTACTGTATAAAAAAATCAAACCCAGAACAATTCCCAAAGCTAATCTTGGCAAAAATCCAAAATAAGAAAAGTGAATGGCGCTAAATATGATACTGGTAATGAAGATTCCTTTCCAGTTACTTTTTGTCCAACCAATAAAAATTTGTTGAAATCCTCCTCTAAACAAAACTTCTTCAAAAATTGCCGGTGCAACAGCCAACACCAACAATGCTAAAAGATATTCTCCGGGTGTTTTCATTGTAGCCATAGTTATCATGGCTGCTTTATAGGTCTCTTCCAAAACTTTTGCTTTTGCATACCAAGTAACGGGAATAGGGAATTTTTCATTTAATTCACCCAAAGCGCCACTTAATACCATACTGGCAAATGTGATAATGAATATCCAACCCAATTGTTTGTAACTTAACGTAGCATGAAATCCCAATTGCGAAAATGGGCGTTTATTAATTACCCTGGCCAAAATAAGTGCCGGTAACAGAAAGGCTAGAAGAGATGCAAGCGTATTTAAAAAACGGGAATAATTGGCATTTTCCGGCTTATTCATGGCCGGTAAGACTTGCATAAAAGGGACATGCAAAAGCATACTCCCCAATAATGGCACTAAAAACGCACTCAAAACAAGAAATAATCCCAACAATAACAGCAATATAGCAAATTGCATAGGATACTCTATCGTAGACTTTTGGTTCATGCTATTGAAAAATAAGAGTGTAAATTTGCATTTTCTTTTGTTGAAAATGGAGATAGAAAGGATAAAAGGCAAATAAACAAAGTCCTTTTTCTGTTGTTATCAAAGCCTAACAAGTTAATATGGTTAAAATTGATCAAATAGTGTTACCTGATTTTCCGCTTTTATTGGCTCCAATGGAAGATGTGAGTGATCCGCCATTTAGGGCTGTTTGTAAAGATAATGGCGCAGACCTAATGTACACCGAATTCATTAGTAGCGAAGGATTGATTCGTGATGCGATTAAAAGTAGGCAAAAGTTGGATATTTTCGATTATGAGCGACCCATAGGTATTCAAATATTTGGTGGCGATGAAGAAGCAATGGCCATGAGTGCCAGAATAGTAGAAACCGTAAACCCCGATTTAGTAGATATCAATTTTGGTTGTCCGGTAAAAAAAGTAGTGAGCAAAGGAGCCGGAGCCGGGGTTTTAAAGGATGTAGATTTGATGGTACGACTTACCGAATCTGTTGTGAAAAGCACCCATCTGCCGGTAACAGTAAAAACCAGATTAGGCTGGGATGACAATAATAGAAATATTGAAGAAGTTGCCGAACGATTGCAGGATTGCGGTATCAAAGCACTTGCTATACATGGACGTACCCGATCTCAAATGTATAAAGGGGAGGCAGACTGGTCTTTAATTGCCAAAGTAAAAAACAACCCTCGGATCAAAATCCCCATTTTTGGTAATGGTGATATTGATAGCCCACAAAAAGCATTGCTATATAAAAACCGATATGGTGTTGATGGCATTATGATTGGTCGTGCCGCAATTGGATACCCATGGATTTTTAGAGAGATTAAACATTTTGTGGCAACTGGCGAAATATTACCATTTCCCACGCTAGAGGAAAGGATAGCTGTTTGCAAAAAGCATTTAAGAAAATCTGTTGAATGGAAAGGTCCCAATGTGGGTATTTTTGAAATGCGCAGACATTATGCCAATTATCTAAAAGGGTTACCGGGAATAAAAGAGTTTAGAAGCCGACTGGTTACGCTAATGCTCCCTGATGAAATTGAAGGGGTATTGGATGAAGTGGCTAACACATATGGTGGATTTGTAATTGAGCGAACACCGATCGAGTTAATAAATTATCATGAAAAATGTCCTGTTTAACTCACCCCCAACCCCCTCTCTACTTTGTAGAGAGGGGGCTCTCCCCTTCTCTATGAAATAGAGAAGGGGCCGGGGGATGAGTTGAGAAGTTGGGTGATTCTCTTTAATACCATTATTAAATCTTCATTTACTTCGTTATTCGTAAATCTTAAAACGCTAAGCTTTAATTCTAGCATTAACTGATCACGAGATTTATCATAATCTTCTTGTAAACAGTGAATTAAACCATCAATTTCTACAACCAATTTTTTTTCGGCACAATAAAAGTCGGCATAATAATAATGATAGCCGCCGTAAGTTTCCCATACTTTTAATGGATGTTGTCGTAAAAATTTATATCCCAATATTTTTCTATTACGAACAAGGTCCCACATAATGGCTTCTTCAGGCGTTAGATTTTTTCGAAGAAGTCGAGCAAATTCTTTTGGGGTTTTATAATGGTCTGTTCTCATCTAGATTATTTTACTCACCCCGGCATAGCTATACTTGCCACCCCTCTCTACAAAGTAGATAGGGGAAGGGGTGAGTAGAACAAACTTAATTTTTCTATTTTTCTCGTGACAGGTATATCTACTAGGTATTTTACTCACCCCGGCATCGCTTCGCTTGCCACCCTTCTCTACTTTGTAGAGAAGAGGTCGGGTGATGAGTTAATTATTGAAGTGATGCAATAACCTCCTTACTCAAAGGCGAAACATTCTGTGAAAAAAAATGGGTAAGCACCCCATCATCATTAATCACGTATTTACTAAAGTTCCAAGTAGGTTGCCGATTACACCATCCATTTTCTTGCACATCAGATAACCATTTGAAAACCTCATTTTGAGATTCTCCTTTAATCACGCTCGTTTTCTTCATCAATTGAAAACTTACTCCAAAATTTATCTTACAAAATTCGGCAATCTCTTTATCTGATTTTTTCTCTTGTTCTTTAAAATCATTCGCAGGAAAACCAAGTATCACAATTTGTTTTCCAAATTGTTGATATAATTTTTCCAATTCGTCATACTGTCCTGTATACCCACAATCGCTTGCTGTATTTACAATAATTACTTTTTTGCCTTTAAGTGTAGTAAAAGAAAGTATTTCGCCATTGTTTTTTATAGCCATCAGCGTATAAAAAGATTTTTGAGGAATCACATGATTCATATTCACCTTCATCTCTTTATCATTACCAAAAAGTTTGCCCTTTAACATGATTAAAGGGTAGGTTGCTTTTAATATAGATTGGCGCCAAGTCATGTTACTTTTTTTGATGAGAAATAAAATCAGCGTAATAACAACTATAATCAATATAAGTTTTTTCATATGAATGATTTGAGCTTGGAAAAATGTCCATAGTCTATAGACGAGTCCTATCCAATTAACCATTTCAATAATTTCAACTTCCCGGTAAAAGGCGGATACTTCAGTGAAGGATCAAACCAGGTTGGCGTTTTCATGACTGCTTTTTTATGGCTAAACGTGTCAAAACTATATTTGCCATGGTAAGCACCGGTGCCACTAAAACCCCTTCCACCAAAAGGGAGATTTGGATTGGTTAAATGCAAACTTGCATTATTTACACATGCACCCCCTGCAGGTATTGCATCCAACCATGCGTTGGCTGTATCATTCGAAGAAGTAAAAATATAAAAAGCTAAGGGATTGGGATTATGTGCAATAATAGCTTTCGCTTCATCCATTGTATCAAAAGTAAGAATGGGTAATATCGGTCCAAAGATCTCTTCTTTCATAATGGGCGAATCTATGGTTATATCATCCAAAATAGTGGGCTCAATAAATAAACGGGTAATATCATGTTTGCCCCCAAAAATTATTTTTTCATTCGTTAAATAATTCACCACCCTGTTAAATTGTTTCTCATTAATCATTCTACCATAGCCATCTGTATTGACAGGGTCTGACCCATAAAATTGTGGTATCACTTTCATTAATTCATTAATAAGCGCAGTTTTCTTGCTTTTATGAACCAATACATAATCTGGCGCAACACACATTTGTCCGGCATTTGAATATTTGGGCATAGCAATGCGCTTGGCAGCCACTGAAATATTAGCATCCGCTTCAACCACACAAGGACTTTTACCGCCTAATTCCAATGTTACCGGCACCAATTTTTCTGCGGCCATTTTATAAATAATCCGACCAACAGCTGTGCTCCCTGTATAGAATACATGATCAAAAGCAAAATGATTCATCATTTCCGGTATAACGGTTGCCCCATCTCCGGGAACATACAATACAAATTCTTTTGAAAAAGTGGCTTCTACAATTTTCTGCATAACAGCAGCTGTAGCTGGAGCAAACTCACTGGGTTTTAATACCACACAATTGCCGGCAGCAATCGCACCCATTAAGGGTGTAAACAATAATTGTAATGGATAATTCCAAGGGCCGATTGCCAAAACTACACCCAAAGGTTCTTTCATTATTCGAGAACTCGATGGCATATTTAGTAAATTGGTAGAAGCAGATTCGGGCTCCATCCAAAGGCGAAGATTACCAATGGTTTCATTTAACTCAGTAAGGAAAAAACCATTCTCTGTAACCCAACATTCTTCTTTACTCTTTTTTAAGTCGGCATGCAAGGCTGCATAAATTTCCGATTCATGTGCAATAACAGCTTTTTTTAATGCAAGCAATTGTTGTTTTCTAAATGCATAAGGTTTTGTAATGCCACTTTCAAAATAGTGCCGCATATGGGTTAAGTGGGAAAGTATTTCTGTTGACATATACCCTTTATTTTAATGTTCAATACAAGATATGAAAATGTGGGCATCTGCAATTGTATTTCATGGCATCGCCTCTTGTGTCACTCACTTCAGGGTTCCGAAAATTGTAATCATTGATAGAATTACAAATATTGGCATTCCAAGGGGTTTCTTAGCAATTATGGAATCTTCTCCAAAAAAAATGAAAGATTGAAAAGACCTTTCATTTACTTTAGTCAATTAATTTGTAATTAATTGATTAACATTTCGTCAATTCAAAAAATTTGTAATAAATTCAACTTTCTATTTTCTATCCTAAACAACCAACGACTGCTAACATGAAAAAAAACAGCAAAATCAATTCAAGTGAAAGCCCTAAACAAGATTCGCGAAGAAGCTTTATTCGAAATGCCGCTTTGGCTGCCGCGGGCTTCTACATAGTACCAAGACATGTATTAGGACGAGGATTTACAGCACCTAGTGATAAACTAACTGTTGCAGGTATCGGTGCGGGTGGTAAAGGCGAAAGCGATTTGTGGAACTTCTTCCAAAGTGGGAAAGCTGATATTGCTTTTTTATGTGATGTTGACTCTCGTCAAACTGCCAAAAGCCGTCAACGTTATCCCAACGCCAAAATTTATACCGATTACCGTGAAATGTTAGATAAAGAACATAAGAATTTCGACGCTTGTTCAGTATCTACCCCCGATCATATGCATGCTGTGATAGCAATGGGTGCAATGCAACTTGGTAAACATGTCTATGTACAAAAGCCACTAACCCACGATATTTATGAGGCTCGTAAATTAACAGAAGCCGCACACCAATACAAAGTAGTTACCCAAATGGGAAACCAAGGCGCATCAGGGGATGGAGTTCGTCAATTGCAGGATTGGTATAATGCCGGTATTATTGGAGATGTACATACTATTTACTGTTATACCGACAGACCTGTTTGGCCACAGGGTGTTCCTTGGTCAGCAAATAAACCCCCAGTTCCCGCAGAATTAGATTGGAACCTTTGGTTAGGTACTGCTCCTCAACGTGATTATGTAGAAAAATTAATTCCATTTAACTGGCGTGGTTGGTGGGATTATGGTACCGGTGCATTAGGCGATATGGCCTGTCATATTATGGCTCCGGCTTTTGCTGTACTCGGTTTGGGTTACCCTATTTCTGCAGAATGTAGTGTAGCTACCCCTTATATTGAAAACTGGACTCGTGGTCAATATCCTGATTCGGGACCCGTTTCATCATCAATTACCTTAACATTTAAAGGTAAAAATGGCAAGCCGGATGTAAAATTACATTGGATGGATGGCGGAATTCAACCCGATCGTCCGGAAGAATTGGGTGCAAATGAAATCATGGGCGATGGGGGTAATGGTGCTATCTTCCTTGGAACCAAAGGTAAAATGATGTGTGGAACCTATGGCATCAATCCAAACCTCCTACCCACTTCTCGTACCAAGGAAACCACTGTTCCGCAAACAATCGCCCGTGTTCCCAAAGGCGATGCCGGCCATTATGCTGCTTGGGTAGAAGGCGCTATTGCCGGATACGGATCTGATAAAGCCAAAAACCTAAGTTCTAATTTCGATGTAGCCGGACCCTTAACAGAAAGTGTTTTGATGGGTAACTTGGCTATTCGTAGTTATAATATTAGTAAGAAAGACGATAAAGGAAGAAATGTTTATCCGGGCCGTAACATTAAGTTATTGTGGGATGGACCTAATATGAGAATCACCAATTTTGATGAAGCCAATCAATATGTGAAGAGAACTTACAGAGAAGGATGGAGTTTGGGGGTGTAACGCCAACCAACCCATAGCCAATTGAAAAGGGAATTAGAATTGGGCATCAAAAGAAAAAACTGCAATTCATGAAGAATTGCAGTTTTTTCTTTTAACAATCAAATATCTGAAATGGCTTCTGACGACATTGAGAGAATTAATAAATTTGAGTGGCTGCAGTTCATTACAAGCCGATGTTAATGGCCGTTTACATCTTTCGTTATTAAATTAGATTTATAATATGTCACTATTTGAATTATGCTTTTTTGCTTGGCCGCCGAAAATAATGACTAGTAGATTAAAAAAGAATTTTGAATAATCTTTCGGCCTTCCCGATATGAGCCTAGAAGATAATACGATTAGGGCTATTATTAGTATTGCTTTAAATGGCTGGTAAGGCAGTAAAAAATCAATAAGAAGAGTACAGCCGTTCTTATCACAGTATCTGCACATAAGTAATGTAACAATCATTACACCCGCGATGAATTCCAATGTTCTTCTATATTTCATCATGTTGACTTTTTAAGAATTTATTTTTACAATTCCATAATTCCTCTTCAAGTGTCTATAGGTGAACTTTATTTAAAGGGTTTTCATGTACTTAGCATCTGCCGCTGCGCTTTCAAGAGGATTGGTTCCGGTAAAAGCTTCTTGCTCAATGATATGATATTTTAGACCCTTAGAAGCCCCTACTTTTAAAATAGAAGGAAAGTCAATGGTGCCTTTTCCAATTTGAACAGACTCGTGTCCTTTAGCGGTTTTAACGAGGTCTTTTACATGGCAAAGCTTAAATCGGCCAGGATGTTTAGCAAACCATGCTTTCGGATCTTCTCCGGCAGCTACTACCCAATAAATGTCCATTTCAAAATCAACCAGATTTTTATCAGTTCCTGTCATCATTACTTCTTGCGGTACTAATCCTTCCATCGGTTTGAAAGAATAATCGTGATTATGATAGGCAAAACGAATCCCATTCTTTTTACAGATCTCTCCGGATTTATTGAACTCGTCGGTAAACTTTTTAAAATTCTCAATACTCTTTTGAGGACCCTTATATGCACAGATTAAATATTTTAAACCAATTTCAGCTGCTTCTGCAGCTTTTCTTTCAAAGTCTACAGTATTATTGCAATGAGAAGAAATAATATTCATTCCTAAATCATCCATATACTTTTTAAACTCGGTATTCTTCATTCCCCAGAACATTCCTTTCTGCCCTTCAAAACTTTCTATTTGTTTGTACCCATAAGAAGCTACTTTTTGCAATGTATCTTTTGCATTTGCAGCCATGTCTTCTTTCACTGTCCATAACTGTAATCCAAAAGGTTTGCTTTTTTTCCCGCCTTTTGAAAAATTTTCCAAAAAGGAGGATTTTCCTTTAAAAGGCACCGATAATCCTAATGCTGCAAAAGCACCGAAACGTAAAAAATCTCTTCTATTGGTAGACATTTTTGGAAGATTTAGAAGCAGTGAATTCACTGCGTTTATGAAAATTTGGTAATGTGTATATAATTAGTTTGTGGTTTGTGGTCTGTAGTTTGTG
>JANOVY010000077.1:0-3565 GCA_031417635.1 Bacteroidota bacterium
TATCGTTGACAGGATCATTGGTAAAATTGAATATTAAATTATTGTAAATGAAAATTCTTGTAACAGGAAATCAAGGGTATATCGGCACAGTACTAGTACCAATCCTTCAACAAAAGGGACATGAAGTAACCGGGTATGATATTGGTTACTATAAGGACTGTTTGCTAATGCCCGATACAACACAAATTAATCAGATAAGCAAGGATATCCGTGATGTTTCAATAGAAGATCTTGAAGGAATTGAAGCAATTGTTCATCTTGCTGCATTGTCTAATGATCCATTAGGCGATCTTTCACCCGGCTTAACGGAAGAAATTAATTTGGGTGGCACTTTGAAATTGGCTGAGCTCGCAAAAAAAGTCGGTGTGAAAAGATTTATTTATTCTTCATCACAGAGCATGTATGGAATATCCAAAGTAGAAGGGGAGCTTGATGAATATAGTAGTGAAAAAAATCCTATCACAGCTTATGCAAGAACGAAATGGGATGCAGAATTGGCTTTGAATAAAATGCAGACTGAAGATTTTCTGGTAGTATCCTTTCGACCATCTACCGTGTTTGGCGCAAGCCCAAGGCTTCGATGCGATATTGTGTTTAATAACCTAGTTTCTTGTGCATATACAACCGGAAAAATTGAAATTAAAAGTGACGGAACACCTAATAGGCCGGTAGTACATGTGAAAGATGTTTGTTCTGCTTATCTCGCGGGTTTGAATGCTCCCGCTGAATTGGTTGCAGGAAGAGCATTTAATGTTGGAATTCCTGACGGAAATTTTACAGTGAGACAATTGGCTGAGGCAGCACAAAGATCTGTACCCGGTAGCGAATTAACGTTTACCGGTGAACATGGTAATGACGCCAGAACATATCGTGTTAGTTTTAACCGTATCCTTACCGAACTGGCCGATTACTATAAGCCCGAATGGGATCTTGATCGTGGTGGTAAAGAGTTGGTTGAATTGTTTAAACAGATCTCATTTACGGAAAGTGATTTTCGAGGAAGAAAAACAACCAGACTTGCACAACTGTCTTACCTGCAAAGCACTCATATGGTAGATGACAAAATGCGCATCCCTAAATAATAAAAAACCTATAACTGAAATATAACTGATCATGGAAATATTTGAATTGATAAAAACATGCAGAATTTGTGATTCATCTGATATCGTAACTTTCATGGATCTGACTGATCAGCCTCCAGCTAATAGTTTGCGTGCAGATCTTGCAGAAAAATTGCCCAACGTTCCCTTGCAACTCGTTCATTGCGCTAATTGTTCTACTGTTCAGTTGTCTGCAACGGTAGATCCGAAATTCCTTTTCAGTCATTATGTATGGGTTACAGGAACTTCAAAAACGGCTCATGCATACAGTAAATATTTTTCTGCCAATGTTTTACAGCGTAGTTCCGTAGCCAAACCTTTTGTAGTTGAAATAGCTAGTAATGATGGTACTTTTCTGAAAGATTTCGCTGCCAAAGATTGTAAAGTTTTGGGTGTTGATCCTGCAAAAAATATTGCTGAGATGGCCACTAAAGCAGGTGTGCCAACGATGGCAGAATTTTTTAACTTGGAAACCGCAAATCTTGTACGGAAAGAATATGGCAATGCAGATATTGTTTTTGCTCGTAATGTGATTCCGCATGTGAAAGAAGTTCACTCAATCATTGAGGGTATTGCAAAGCTTTTAACAGATGATGGTTTAGGGGTAATTGAGTTTCATTATTCACAGATTATTTTGGACGAGTTGCATTATGATTCCGTATATCATGAGCACCTTTTCTTTTATTCTTTGAAGAGTATGATCTTCTTATTGAATAAATACGGATTGAAGCCGTTTGATCTTACAAAGAGCCCTATCAGCGGTGGTTCATTGGTTATTTATTTTTCCAAAAAACAAAAAGAACAATCCACACAGCTGCTTCAAGCGTTGGCAGAAGAGGCGAATAATAAAACGAATGAGCTGGAAACTTGGAAAAAATTTGCAGCAGATTGTGCAGTGCATGCCCAACACCTTAAAAGTATAGTTGAAGAATATAAACAAAAAGGAAGTGTTATCGGCTACGGTGCTTCTGCAAGAAGTTCTACAATGCTGAATTACGCAGGACTAAATAGTAAAGTGATCGATTATGTGATTGATAAGAACCCCTTGAAACATAATCGATATACACCCGGTACAGATATTCCTATCATATCATTTGAAGAAGGGAAAGCCCTTTTTGATAAATGTGCTTCCATATTATTGCTTGCGTGGAATTTTGAAAAGGAGATTACCGAAGAATTAAGAGCTAATGGTTACAAAGGGTCTATAATTGTTCCTTTGCCTAATGAAATCAGGATTAAATGATTTATAAAAAACAAAAACTAGACGGAGTTTTTTTAATTGATGCTACACCAAATGTTGACGAACGTGGCTTATTCCGTAGGCATTATTGTGAAAATGAATTGAAACAGAATGGCATTGATTTTATCGTTAAGCAAGGCAATATTTCTGAGAATGTAAAAAAATATACGCTTCGTGGTTTTCATTATCAGAAGCCTCCAAGTACTGAATCGAAAATTATTTCATGTATCATAGGAAGTGTATATGATGTAATGATCGACCTTCGCCCTTTCTCGCCAACTTATCTGCAGTGGCAGGAATTTACTCTTTCCTCCGAAGGTAGGGAGTCTTTATATGTGCCTGTAGGTTGTGCCAATGCATTCCTCACAATGGAAGATGATACAAGGATACATTATTATATGAATGATTTTTATAAAACCGAATCATTTGGATTCCGTTATAATGATCCCTTTTTCGCTATTCCCTGGCCCGTAGTTCCGCAAGCACTTTCAGATAAAGATTTGACATACCCGGATTTCGTACCGGAACAGATATGAAGATATTAATTACAGGTGCTACAGGCTTTATCGGTAAAAAAGTTTGTGAAAGAATTGTATCACAAGGCCATTCTGTGCTAGCCTTTTCCCGATCCGCTGACCCTTTGGGGGCCAGCACCGGTACTGATGGAATAACTTGGATCCGATCCGGACTGGTTTTAAGCAGAGAAACTCTCGAGCAGATCAGGCTTTTCGAACCGGAGGTTATTGTGGATCTGGCATGGGAAAAAATACCTGATTTTTCTTTTGGAACCTGTTTTGATAATCTGAAAGACCAGCTTTCCTTTTGTAAGGAAATGGCTGATATACCATCAGTAAAAAAAATAATCATAGCAGGAAGTTGTTGGGAGTATAACAAAAATATGGGCGAATGCAATGAGGCCGACAGTTATTCATCCAAAGACTATTTTACATGGGCAAAGAATAGTTTACACGATTTTTTAAATATTGAATGTTCAAAGAGAAATATTATCCTTGCCTGGGCAAGAGTGTTTTATGTTTATGGACCTTCTCAAAGAAGTGGGTCTTTAATACCTACACTGATAAAAAATATTTCACTGAATACTCTTCCGGATCTACGTACCCCAAAGAATGCCAATGACTTCATTCATATTGATGATGTAGCCGTTGCGTTTGAGAAGATGATCACTCAGCAAATACCATCTGGGAATTATAATCTCGGAACAGGA
>JANOVY010000078.1:0-103509 GCA_031417635.1 Bacteroidota bacterium
TGTTGATGTCTATTGGTTTTTCAATGACATTATTACTAGTTAGGTTTTACTATGCAGGTACTTATGATTACAGCTTCTATGGCTGGAATACTTTTTTAGCGGCCATTCCTTATTTGGCGAGTACACAATTAACACATCTAAAAAAGTGGAATGTAGTGGCCATTCTTTTGTTGTTAATCTGGTTGGTATTTTTTCCGAATGCACCCTATATCATTACCGACCTTTTTCATTATGAAGAAAGGCTCCCGGTTCCTTATTGGTATGATTTGGTTTTGGTTATTTCATCTGCTTGGAATGGATTGATACTTGGCATTGTTTCGTTGATGAATGTAGAAAAATTTTTATCCCGTTATTGGAAACCTCATTGGGTAACGGTTTTCGAATTTGTTAGTTTATTGCTTTGCGGGTATGGGGTATTTATTGGCAGATTCCTGCGCTTTAATAGTTGGGACATAGTGACTGACCCTCGAATCTTATTATTTTCATCAGCTCGTCATGTTTTGTTGCCACAACAATATCCCAAATTGTGGGCATTTACATTACTGTTTTCTGTGTTATTGGGTATCATCTATTTTACCGTAAAAAAAATACCAGACATGGTGAAAGATATGGATACAAAAAAAGTGCCTTAACCTTTTTAATGAAACGAATTTCAATAAGGTTAAGGCACTTTCTATCAATTCAATTCGAATTTTTATTAAAAGTCAAAGCCCAATGCAAAATACCAAATTGGAGATCCCACAAATACACCCTTCATTGGCCAACCGGTATCTAATCTCATAAAATAGCCAAGTGCAGTGCTTCGTATACCAAATCCGTAACCGCCTGCAAAGGGGCCTAAGCCACCGGCATCAATTCTTACCACCACAGGCGTGCCGGGTGCTCTTACCACTTCTCCGGGCCTTTGAATACCATTGAACTTTCCATTCCAAGCAGTACCCAGGTCTATGAACTGGACTACTTGAAAATTACGAAGGAACGCATTATTGATTGGCCGACTAATTAAAGTTGAAAATACAGGAAAACGTAATTCACTATTAATAACAACCGTATTATTACCATTGGCAATATTTTGATTGTATCCTCTCATATTCACAGCCAATGATTGAAAAGCATAGGTTTGATCGGGAGCCGGTGGATTATTATTAAACTGCGGTCCTATCCAACCATCTACGCCACCTAAGTAATAGACAAGCTTTTGTTCACCCCATGAAAAATCGCCAGCCGCTCGTCCTGCCCAAATAAAATTTCGATAAATCTTGTGATAAACCCTTGCATCGAAACCAAGATTATAGGTTGCTTTCCCATTTTGAAGTGAGGTTGTAAACGAAGGCATATTGATATCAAAGTACACTTTGTATCGTAGGCCTAACCAAATATTCTGTGTAGGATTCACTGTGTTATCATGTACATATTCCAATCGAGAAACGATGAATTTAGTGATGGTATCACCAAACTTCAATGCAGCCGAGTTCGGAATTCCGGACTGACTATTGAAAGAACGAAGTACTCCTCTATCGGTGCGATAACCAACCGTTGCACGAATACTTTTTACTTCATTTAAGGGGTACGTAAAATTTGTCTGATATAGGTTTGTATACAAAACATTATTGAAAGGGGTATTAAAAAAGTTACTAATATTACTTCGGTAATAAGTCACCCCCCAATCTAAACGTTTCCGGAGATTTTGGTAACTAAAAAAAACATCTTTATCAGATAAGTTCAATCCAAATCGAACGCCCCCAATAAATTTAATGTCCTCGAATAGATCATTTACACCTACCCGGAAAGTAAAATTCAAATCATTGCCATTGTTCAATTGAATAGGGCCTGAGCCGCCGGCATATGGTTGATATCGGTTTATCAAAATATTATTAGCAAAACCACTCAAAATATAATCAGAACTAAATTTCAATTTATAATCATATAGTTTAGATCTAGATAGTGCAGAAGATTTTTCGAAAGGTAATTTTTGCTGATTTATTTTTGTCAATCCGCTGGTATCCGGTTTATCATCAGCAAATTCATTTTGAAAAAAGTCTTTCGGTTTAGCAGCGGTATCTGCTCCTGTCTTATTGTTATATAAAATCGCTTTTCCAAGGGCATTTTTATTTTCCTGTATTTGCTTTCTCATAAACTCGGTAGGCCTTACACTTACATTTCTTTTGCTTAAAGCTGATTCATCTACTTTTAATTTATACAAAAATTTATAATCTCCTTCTCTTCTCACTTCACTAACAATGCCATTGTTGCCGGCAATTCTGGTTTCTAGTAAGGTACTCTGATAATTTGTGATTGGGAATGTATAGGTAGAATCATTAAATACTTGAAAATAACTTACACTATCGGGTTCCTGCTTTTGCCAAGCGCGCAAAGTTGAGTCAAATTCTTTTGGTGCGGGATTGCGTAGTAACTCATCACCAATGTAATAAAGCGTATCCAGTCCGTTTCGCTGAGTAGAAAAGAAACCGGCCCAACGATTACCAATTCCATTTTCATCAGATACAAATGTAAAATGGTTGGTATTGTATTGCATAGGAAGACGGGCATTACCGGTTTTTACATTGGTTAATTTGGATAATTGTTTTTCCTTGCTGTCATTCAAAATATCTACCATGTAAATATTAAAAGGGTATCTACCCGGCAACACAGTATCTACATTGGGTGCTTTTGGATCGGGGCGATTAGAAGCATAAATAATGCCTGCTCGGTTAGGGAATGCAACAAATGTGGGATCAAGGTCATCGTACACATCATTCGTAATTTGTACTAATTTTTGCTCTTCTATTTTATACGTATAAATATCAGAATGACCATTTTTTACTGCACTAAAAAGAAGTGAATTGGCATCGAGCATAAAAGAGGCATCTAATATTTGATCCAACCCCGTAATTTCTTGTTTGTAACGCTTATACTTGGCAACATTATCGTATACAAACATTTTCGTTTTACCCTCTTCCCAATAAATAACCAATAAACGCGTGCCTTTACCATCCCAGGCAAGAATAGGATAGTGCGGATTGATATCTCCTTGATTTGTTCTAACTCCTATATTTAGCAAAGTTTTCGCATCATAAAAATTCTCCATCAGCTTAACTCTATACTGTCCTTTTTTAAACTCTACCACCCCATATGTATTGCTTCTGGGATTTGGGTTTGCCTGAAAACGGAAGTAATCATTTTTAGAAACATCTTGCGAAACAGCTAATTGACCTTTCGGTTGGTTTCGTCGCTGACGAATATCTTTTGCATATACTTCTTGTTCGTATTGCATAAAATCGGCAAGTACATCTTTGAATTTCTTTTTGCAAACTCTTAAACAGGCATTGTTTAAATTTTTGTATAAGCGTGTCAAATACAAAAGATAGGTTATGTTTTCTTTGCGGTATTTGTCACCAATATAATGCCAAAAAGCGTGTCCCGCCAATAACGGTTGTTCAAAGGCAAACTGATAAAAAGTATTGTATCTGCCACCCAGCATTGCACTTTTTAGTTCATCATCTTTCTCCGTATTCCATGGGGTTGCTGCATATGAAACATATCCGTCTACCAACCATTTAGGGATGTCGAGTAATGCTTGGTTACTGGCAAACTCACCTATGTCATCTCCAAATAGTAAATTATCCGTTAATACTTTGGCAATGCCTTCTCGAATTTTATCTTTTAGGTGATTGTGGTTGCCATCATAATAAACGACTAATTTATTATTCACCAATTTAGTGGTGCCGCCTGCATTCTGCCAATCATTTCCCAAACCGATATTGCTGCTTTTGAAGTCATCAAAAGTGTTATATACCACAATATTGGCCCTTCTTTGTAATGAATACTCAATGAAATTTTCAACCGATCTAAGTTCCTCTTCTGCAACTTGTGCCACATATTTGCCCAATTCTACACCCCCTTGCGCTACATAAGTATTGAAATTGGGTGATTGATAAAACTTCCAAATAAATTTTTTATGTTGTACCCTGTTTTTCCCAAATATCACCGAATTTACCTGCGCGGTTGAAAGGATTGGAAAAAGAAAAACAACAAAAACTATCCAATAGATGATTCGATTCAATTGCATATCCGAACTTTAGTGTTTTAAAATTAGTCATTTACCATTAAAAGCGGGTAAAAATACATTATGATCAATATCAAGGTTTTCACATTTAGTCCCATTCAAGAGAATACCTATGTCCTTTATAATGAATATAACAAAGCTATTATTATTGATCCCGGATGTTACTTTTCTGCTGAACACGAAACGTTAAAAATGTTTATTACCGATACGGGATTAGAACCCATAAGGTTGCTGAACACACATTGCCACTTAGATCATGTTTTTGGCAATCAATGGGTACATGAAACCTGGGGATTAGAATTGTATATACACCGGGGGGAGGAGCAAATGTTGCAGTTTGCCCCAATATCAGGCGAAAAATGGGGGCTCCCATTTGAAAATTATGATGGGCCGCTTCATTTTCTGAAGGAAGGAGATACGATTAACTTGAACGAGGATCAATTGAAAGTACTCTTTACGCCGGGTCATTCTCCCGCTAGCATTTGTTTTTATTGTGAAAAACAACAATTTCTAATTGGTGGCGACGTGCTTTTTAGGGAAAGCATTGGCAGAACAGACCTTCCCGGGGGCAATCACCAGACATTATTGAAAAGCATTCGGGAACAATTGTTTACTTTACCTGATACAGTTGAAGTACATCCGGGACATGGTTCCAAAACCAATATAGGCCATGAAAAACGCAATAACCCATTTTTGAAAGAGGAATGACAACAGAAATTACCATGTTAAATAATGATTATCAAATATTTACGTATAATATTTATTCAATTTCCATGGCCTTGTTGTATGCCATTATAAAAATAGCACCTAGGTTTTTATAGGGGGGTACATAATCGTCGAATTTTTCTTTGGCACTTCCGCTAAACTTAGCTTCAAGACTTCCCCAAAGCGTGGGCCAATTAAGGTCTTTGCCTTGACGTAAGGTTTCACTGATCACATTGATTAATCCTTGGTTAATGATTCCGGTACCCACTTGTTTTGAAGAAATTATATGGGCACCTGGACAAATATCCAGCACATCATTCAACATCTGGTACCCACCACAGCTACCCAACAAAATAACTTTGGCACTGGGAGCAAGATTAGCGATGGTAGATTTTAGGTAATAACTATGACCCCGATGGATGACAATGGTGGGGTCTAATTCATTTTCTTCGAGATAGCTGATAAGACTATCCTGCGATTCTTCATCCAATTCTTTTGTTTCATCAAGTGGATAATTGGCAAAAATGGTAATAGGAACACCTTTGTTGGAACTAACTTCCACCCATTGGGGTTTTTTATTTATTTTCCAATTGGCATTACTGAATTTGTTTAAAAAAGCATTGAATACAGTATTTCCGTCTTTGTCTCCATAAAAAAATTGTTGCATGATAATTCTTCCGGCACTATCTCTGAGTAATTTATTGGGCATGTAATAGATAGGGTTTATGCCTAAACTTGACGCAACATCTATTTTTTTGGTTGAATCCATTGATAGGAAAATGGTATTCAACAATTGATAAATAACGACTCCTCTTTTATTCTTTTGCCTTTCATTGATTCTGAGATTTTGTTGAACTTGATCTAAAATCAATTTTTGAAGGGATTTATTATAGATACTGGCATAGGAGTCTGCTACATCCACTGCATCTTCAAGTGTCTTCATATTTTCAAGTCCATTTACAAAACTACGCATCAGCTTTTGAGCAGTGGTTTTGTCCATTTTGTCGAGAAAATTATCTAGCATATTATATGCTGCACACATTTTAATAAACTTCTTATAATAATCGGAATGCAACAATGTAAAAATCGTGTCTGATTTGGCATTTCGAAATCTTTGAAATATTCTTGGATAAACACCACTAACAAAGCTGGATGTATATATCTCTTCTTCTCCTAACACCACCAGGTAATAGAGTTCCTGTGGGGTAAGCTCTTCCAGCTTTTTAAAACGCACACTTTCATTGGGCTCGTCGTGTAATGCATTGATCTCATTAATGTATAATTCAACTCCTTTTGATTTGAGTTTATTTGTCAAAACCTGCACCGCCATGGGTGTATCCCTTTTTTGCATTCGTTGGGCATAATCAATTCTTGTACTTACCAGTAATGAATAATAGCCCTTTGATGACTCGTCTATAACAAAAGGTCTAATAGCATCAATCGTTATTTTATTGTGGTATAAATTATCCAGAAATGGGAAATACATTCTACCCGTTTGTGTAAGCGATAATTGTGCAATAATTTTTACTAAAGGATGTTTATTTTTTTGAATTCTATTACCCAAGCCATTGGGTACTGCAGCATAGTTGTATAATTCTTCCTGGTTTCTATAAGCAGCAAGAATGATCAGGCTGTCGGCATATTTGTTATCAGGATATTTGGTCAGGATTTTTAAAATACTTTCCGGATTGCGTTGACAGGCTTTTAATACCAAAATGTCTTTGGATGCAGCTAAGCCTTTGTTGTTTTTTAAGGCAAAATTTTCAATAAGTATATTTCCGATTTCCATCTCATTATCGGCAACTATTTCAGTAATGGCTTTGTCGGACAGATCCAATTGCATGGCATCGGCAAATGCTTTAATCAATCCCGGGAAAAGGTTGGCTTTTACCAATCTGGCATGGTAGGCTGAAATAAATCCGGTAAGCATTTCATTGATGCCCCTGAGCCATTTGAATTTATCATTTTCCTCAATGTTTTTATTCAATTCAATTCCATAACGGAGATTGGTAATTTTGGCACGAATAGACTTGTCAATGGCTATATTAAGAGAATCATTCTGGGTAATTGGCAATACTCTATCTGCCCTGTTATTCAGTTTGGAGATTGTATTCAATGATTGTATGATATTCTCATGAAGCAACACCCGCATGGTAGGGATTGATGGGGCCGCCAGTTCATTTTGTGAAAAAACGGTGATGGCCAATAGTAATCCCAAAACCCCTGAGTAAATTTTCTTCATTCGCATAGTTAGCTGCAAAAATACTGTCATTTAACTCCCAGCGTATTATTTAGCGTTTTTAGTAGTTAACAATAACATAATACGGATAAAACCCTGAATTGCGGTTGTTTAAAATTAAGTTTGTGTAAACATTAGGTTAACCAATGGATCCCAAGCCCAAAAAGATACTGATTGCAGACGATGAACCGGATATATTAGAAATTGTATCTTATAACCTTAGTAAAGAAGGGTATGAAATATATACCGCCAAAGATGGTTATGAAGCCATAGAAAAAGCCAAACAACTACTCCCGGATCTGATTATTCTAGACATCATGATGCCTAGGAAAACCGGGGTTGAAGTTTGCGAAATCCTACGGTCACAACCCAGTTTTCAGGATACACTCATTATTTTTTTAACGGCATTAAGTGACGAAGCATCACAAATAAAAGGATTAGAAACCGGCGCAGACGATTATGTAAATAAGCCCATCAGTCCGAAAGTATTGGTAAGTAGGGTAAATGCTCTTTTTAGAAGAGTAGGCACCAAAGAAACGGGTAAGGATATTCAGATTGGTAATATTAATATAGACCCGGTAAAATATTTGGTAACGGTTGACAAAACGGAAATTTTGTTGGCCAAAAAAGAGTTTGAATTAATATACCTCCTTGCTTCCCGTCCCGGCAGAGTATTCCTTAGAAACGAAATACTTTCACAAGTGTGGGGTAATGAAGTAATTGTAGGCGATCGAACGATTGATGTACACATTAGAAAAGTGAGGCAGAAGTTGGGTGTTGATTGTATTACTACAGTTAAAGGCGTTGGTTATAAGTTTGATGCCTGATTTTTTTTGTAGATTGTACATAGTAACTGGTCGATAGTCCATAGACAATAGACCATGGACAGAAGCCCATGTTTACTCCCAAATAATTATCGTCTCATCAATTATCATAATTTTTTATTGATTATTGATGTCCCATGGTCGATAGTCCATAGTAAAAACTAACTTGCAGCATAAGACCATGGACCATGGACTATGGACCATGGACAGAAGCCCATGTTTACTACCAAAAACTTATCACCCCAACAATTGTCTTTCCTTACTGCGTTGGCATTGTCTGTGCCCATCTCCATAGGTATTTGGATATTACAAGCGAATTGGATCATTGGTTTGATTTCTCTGCTCGTTACTTTTTTGGGTAGTTATTTATTGATTCGATTTGTTTTGGAATCGTTTATCTATCGGAAGATCAAACTCATTTACAAATTCATCTACCAAACAAAAGCCACTAAAAGAGAAGAGACATACTATAAATACATACTTCCTCAAAAAGGGATAGATGAAGTAAGACAAGATGTAGAATCTTGGGCTGAACAAAGAAGTGCTGAAATAGAATTATTGAAAACGAATGAATTGTATAGAAAAGAATTTTTACAAAATCTGGCTCATGAATTTAAGACGCCCATTTTTGCAATACAAGGGTATGTAGACACTTTATTGAATGGAGCCCTTGAAAACCCGGCCGTTAACAAACGTTTTTTAGAGAACGCAGCCAAAAATGTGGATAGGATGGTGAATTTGGTAGAAGACTTAGATGAAATTTCTCGGTTGGAAAGCGGTGAGCAACCTTTGAACAAACAGAATTTTGTTATTCAAGATTTGATTCGAGAAATTTATGAGACCTTGTCTATAAAAACAAGCAAAAAAAATATCAAATGCAGTATCAAAAAAGGATGTGAATCGCCCATCACAGTTTTTGCCGATATGGAAAAGATTAGGCAAGTAATTAATAACTTGCTTGTAAATGCTACCAAGTATGGAAAGCAAGATGGAAGCATTGTAGCCAGCATTTATAAAACAGATGGCAAACATGTTTTGATTGAATTTAGTGATGACGGTATGGGTATTTCTGAAGAACATCTACCCCGAATTTTTGAAAGATTTTATCGAACAGATAGAGGAAGAAGTAGAGATGTAGGTGGTACCGGCCTTGGATTGGCGATTTGTAAACACATTATTGAAGCCCATGGTCAGACAATGCACGTAAGGAGTAAATTAGATGTAGGTACATCTATTGGATATACACTGGATTCAAGAAAAGAATAAGTAAGATGAATTCAGCAATCATGCAAAAAATGAGGATGGTATAACTAAAAAATATCAATAACTATTTAACTATCAAACATTTACAATTGGTTGCATTATCAATGTTATATAATTATTAATTATTTCAATCACACAAACAAGAGTCGGGTGTAACCTACTTTTGCAAAAATTAATTGTATGGGAATCAACAACTTCGGGCGTTTTTTTATGCCAAAAAATAAAGTTTTTTATGAGTTGTTTGAAAGTGTGGCTGATAAAGTACACGAAATGGGCATTAAGCTCAAAGAAATGGTTAGTGAACCCGATCATGATAAGCGAGCTGCCATTTTAGCCATCATAGAAGATTTGGAGCATAAAAATGATG
Organism: Bacteroidota bacterium; assembly: GCA_031417635.1. Classification (GTDB taxonomy): domain Bacteria; phylum Bacteroidota; class Bacteroidia; order Chitinophagales; family Chitinophagaceae; genus Sediminibacterium. Next base: position 9,465 of record JANOVY010000078.1, read on the forward strand.
ACAATACACACCGCATTTTTACGGAATTAGGTAGAAATTTCATTACACCATTTGACCGTGAGGATATTCACTATTTGGCTTCTGCATTAGATGATATATGCGATTATATTTATGCTACTGCCAAAAAAATTAACTTTTATAGTGTGAATCCCAATGACACAGGTATTCAAAAAATGGCTGATTTGATACTCCAAGGATCTATAGAAATCAGAAAAGCCGTAATGGGTTTACGTGATATGAAAAATCTTCGTGAGATGACTGAGGCCATGGTAAAAGTGAACAGTATCGAAAACCAGGCCGATGATGTGTTTGATATGAGTATTGAAATGCTTTTCCAGCAGGAAAATGATTTTAAAGAAGTAATTAAAAAAAGAGAAATTTATCAGGTAATGGAAATTGTTACCGACAAATGTGAGGATGCAGCCAATGTGATTGAATCTATCATTATTAAATACGCTTAGCAATAGTTAGTAATTAGTAATTAGTAGTTAGTAATGAGGGGTGTTTTGATTTATCTCTTCTGTTACCAAAAACGCAAATTAATAATTACTAATTACTAATTACTAATTATTAATTAGCCTACATGCTCACTCTACTCATCGTAATCATTGTTTTAGCATTTATTTTCGATTACATCAATGGTTTTCATGATGCGGCAAATTCTATTGCTACCATTGTTTCTACAAAAGTATTAACACCCTTTCAGGCAGTTTTATGGGCAGCATTTTTTAATTTTGCAGCATTCTTTATCTCTAAATATATTTTTAAAGAGTTTGGAATCGGGAACACAGTGGCCAAATGGGTACATGCAGAATTTATTACATTAGAAGTAATATTGGCCGGTATTATTGCAGCCATTATCTGGAATTTGGTTACCTGGTGGTTCGGCATCCCTTCCAGTTCTTCTCATGCTTTAATGGGTGGTTTTGTAGGAGCAGCATTGGTGCATGCCGGCGGTTTTAGTGATGCAGGGCATGATGTAATCAATTATTCGAAAGTAGTACCTACTTTTTTATTTATTTTCTTAGCCCCATTAATTGGTATGTTCATCGCCTTCTTTATTACCATTTTAATAGTACACCTTTTCAAACGTGCCAATCCTTATAAAGCTGAAAACTGGTTTAAGCGGCTTCAATTAGTTTCTTCTGCTGCTTTTAGTATTGGTCATGGTGGAAATGATGCACAAAAAGTAATGGGTATCATTGGTGCAGCTATGATTTATTATGAAGGAACCAAGGGAAACCATATGGACTTTGATCAATTTGTAGTTGAGTATAGTTGGGTACCTTTTACAAGTTTTTTAGCCATTGGTTTGGGTACCATGAGCGGCGGCTGGAAAATTGTAAAAACCATGGGGACTAGAATTACCAAAGTTACTCCTTTAGAAGGGGTAGCCGCTGAAACTGCCGGTGCCATTACTTTATTTCTAACTGAACATTTTAAAATACCGGTATCTACCACACATACCATCACCGGTTCGATTATTGGTGTGGGTGCTACCAAACGTTTAAGTGCTGTTAGATGGGGCGTTACCGTGAATCTTTTATGGGCTTGGATAATAACCATCCCAATTTCTGCATCCTTAGCAGCCATTGCTTATTTTATTATCAAATTGTTTGTGTAAACATTTCTTTCTCAAATTGATTTATCTGCCATATCGGTATATCTTGCAAGATAATTTTTTTTATGTCTAAGATTTTAGTCACCGGAGGTACCGGTTTTATTGGTTCTCATACCATTGTGGATTTATTGGAAAATGGTTACGATGTAATTTCCATTGATGATAATTCGAGATCAAGTGCTTTTTCCATAAACGGTATTGAACAAATTACCGGTAAAAAAGTAAAAAATTATAAAGTTGATCTTAAAAACTTCGACGAAACCCTGGCTGTTTTTCAAGAGAACCCCGATATCAATGGTGTAATACATTTTGCCGCTTACAAAGCAGTAGGGGAATCGGTTGAGGAGCCACTTCTGTACTATGAAAATAATATTTTCGGCTTGGTGAATTTGTTGAAATGTGTTCAAGATTTCGATATTCCTAATTTTGTATTTTCTTCTTCTTGTACTGTTTATGGTAATCCCGATAGCATTCCAGTTACTGAGCAAACCCCCACAAAGAAAGCAGAGTCTCCTTATGGTGCTACCAAACAAATGGGGGAAGAAATATTAAGAGACTTTTCAAAAAAAGGAATTACTTCTGTTATCTTATTAAGATATTTTAATCCTGTGGGTGCACATCCTTCGGGCTATATTGGAGAGTTACCGGTAGGTAAACCACAAAATTTAGTGCCGGCAATTACGCAAACTGCGATAGGGAAACTTCCTACAATGATGGTGCATGGCACAGATTATCCTACGCGAGATGGAAGTTGCATTCGCGATTATATTCATGTTTGCGACATAGCACATGCACACACTTTGGGTATTCAATTTTTAGATGAATTGAAAAATAAATCCAATTGCGAAGTATTTAATTTGGGAACCGGCGATGGGTATACAGTATTGGAAGTGATCCACTCTTTTGAAGCTGTAAGTAAAGTAAAACTAAATTATGAATTAGGACCTAGGAGAGCAGGTGATGTCATTTCCATTTATGCCAATAATGATGCTGCAGTAAAACAATTAGGCTGGAAAATCCAATACAATCTTACAGACATGATGCAGACTGCCTGGGCTTGGGAAATGAAGCTGAAAGAAGCAGCGGATGTGGCGAAGAATAATTAGAGGGGAGGTGAGAAGTCAAAAGTGAGAAGTCAAAAGTGAGAAGTTAATAGTGAAAAGATAAAAGTGAAAAGATAAAAGTGAATAGTTAATCTTTCACTATTATCTTTTCACTTTTCAATTCCTCCTACTGGTTCACCATTTTAGCCGCATTCTCTGCCATTTGTAAGGCTTCAATAAATTCTTCAATATCGCCATTAATCACCGCATCTAAATTATAAGAAGTTAACCCAATCCGGTGATCGGTAACCCTGCCTTGTGGCCAGTTATATGTTCTGATCTTGGCACTTCTGTCGCCGGTACTTACCAATGTTTTTCTTCTTCCAGCTATTTCTTCTTCCTGCTTACGCACTTGTTCTTCATACAATTTTGAGCGAAGCATGGTCATGGCTTTTTCTCTGTTTCCCAACTGAGAACGTTCAGTTTGGCAAACCACCACAACACCTGTGGGAATATGGGTAAGAAAAACTTTTGTTTCTACTTTGTTTACGTTTTGTCCGCCTGCACCACCACTTCTCGCGGTTTCCATTTTCACATCACTTTCTTTCAATTCAAAATCCACTTCTTCAGCCTCAGGCATAACCGCTACGGTAGCCGCAGAAGTATGCACCCTTCCTTGTGTTTCAGTATTGGGAACCCTTTGTACTCGATGAACACCACTTTCAAATTTTAATGTGCCATATACATCTTCACCTGTTACTTCAACCAGCACTTCTTTATATCCTCCCACAGTTCCTTCACTTTCGCTTACAATGGAAGTTTTCCATCCTTTTCGAGAACAATATCTTATGTACATACCTAATAAATCACCGGCAAACAAACTAGCTTCATCGCCCCCTGTTCCGGCCCTGATTTCGATAATGGCATTTTTATCATCTTGGGGATCTTTGGGAATCAATTGTTTGGTGAGGCTTCTTTCTAAAATTGCTTTTTGCTCTTCCAAGGCAGGCATCTCCATTTTGGCCAATTCACGCATTTCCTCATCTGCACCATTCAGGGCTTCTTTGGCAAATTCGTATTCATTCAACAGTTTACGGTATTCTTCGTAGGGCTGTACAATTTTTTCTAAGGCACGGTACTCTTTACTATAAGCGCCATATTCCTTCTGGTTATTAATAATTTCCGGGTTGGTAAGGGCAATACCTACCTGTTGAAACCGGGCTTTTATTGCGTCAAGCTTATTCAGCATAAATCATTTTTAAAGTGGGCAAAATTACAGATTTACAAGTGAAGCGCACAGACTATTCAGACTTTACTTACTTTCATGACCTATATATTAATCTTATGCGATCCTTTTTTCTAATTAGTTTGCTTGTCTCTACAGTTTTGAATGCCCAACAAGCCGATATTCTTATTATAAACGGAAAGATTCTCGATGGTACCGGTAACAGTTGGTTTTATGGAGATGTGGCCATTTCAAATGGGAAAATTTTAGCCATCGGCAAATTGAATAAATGGTCGGCCAATAAAACAATTGATGCAATCGGACTCATCGTCTCCCCGGGATTCATCGATGTACACACCCATATTGAGGGTGATGAAAAAAAACAACCTACCGCAGATAACTTTATTTATGATGGAGTAACTACTGTCGTTACGGGTAATTGCGGCTTATCACAAGTAAATATAGGGGCCTATTTTTCAATGATAGATAGTTTACAAATTTCAATCAATGTGGCATCTTTGATCGGACATAACGATGTTCGGAAAGCAGTGATGGGTTCTGCCAAGCGCGACCCGACCGAAGAGGAAATGGAAAAAATGGAATCGATTGTTGAACAAGCAATGAAAGACGGAGCCGTGGGTTTATCAACCGGACTCATTTATATTCCGGGAACTTATTCAAAAACAGAAGAGATTGTTCGGTTAGCAAAGATTGCATCCGCTTATCAAGGTGTATATGCAAGTCATATGCGAGATGAAGGAGATAGTGTTACCCAAGCCATTGACGAGGCAATTCACATTGGTAGAGAAGCGAAGATACCTGTTGAAATTTCTCATTTTAAATTAAGCGGTCAACAGAATTGGGGTCGAAGTGAGGAAACCGTGCCCATGATAATAAAAGCCCGTCAGGAAGGTTTGGATGTAACCATTGATCAATACCCGTATACAGCCAGCAGCACTTCCTTAAGTACCTTATTACCCGACTGGGTTTTGGCAGACGGACAAGATTCAATCAAAGCAAGGTTGGCCATACCTTCCATTCGAAAAGAAGTAAAAGATTACATGCTAAAAAAATTGAAGAAAAGAAAATTAAAAAACTTCAGTTATCCCGTAGTTGCCTCCTATAAACCCGACAGTACTTTCAATGGGAAAAGTATCGAAGAAGTAAATATTGTAAAAGGAAGAAAAAACAAAGCCATAGAAGAAACAGAAACCATTATTGAAATGATGGAACAAGGAGGTGCCGGAATGGTCTTTCATGGCATGAGTGATAATGATGTGAAAAAAATTATGCAATACCCATTTAATATGTTTGCAAGCGATGCCAGCATAAGGGTATATGGTTCAGGCAACCCACATCCACGCGGTTACGGTACCAATGCCAGGGTATTGGCAAAATATGTGAGAGACGAAAAAGTGATTTCAATAGAGGAAGCCATTCGACGAATGACGTCGTTGCCAGCTCAAAAATTTCAATTGATTAATCGGGGCTTGATAAAAGAAGGTTACGCGGCTGATATTGTAGTGTTTGATAAGCAGAAAGTACAAGATTTGTCTACTTATGATAACCCACACCAATATACAATTGGCTTCCAATATGTTTTGGTAAATGGAAAAATCACACTTGCTGATGGTAAACACAATGGAACAAAAGCAGGTAACACATTGCGATTGAAAAATTAGACCATGAATAAAAGTTATTTTATTTTATTGTTGTTGTCAGCATCAAGTTGCCTTGCGCAAAAAATAAATTACCAAAAAATAGATTCTATTATAAATGAAAAAGCGATCAGTCATCGATTGAGTGCTGTGGTATTGATTGCTGAAAAAGGGAAAGTAAAATATGAAAAAGCATACGGATACCGTGACTTCAAAAAACAAATACCACTTTTGACGACTGATATTTTTGAGCTCGCTTCGGTTAGTAAGCAGTTCACTGCCATGGTAATTATGATGCTCAAAGAAAAAGGTTTATTACAATATGATGACCTTGTTGAAAAATACCTGGAGATACCTTACAAAGGAATTCGAATTCGTAATTTGTTAACCCATACCAGTGGGTTACCGGATTATCAGGATATTATGGACAAACATTGGGATAAACATAAAGTGGCAGGCAATAAAGATATTATCGAATACCTTAATCAATATGCCCCACCATCGATGTTTGAACCGGGCACAAAATATACATACAGTAATACAGGTTATGTTCTCTTGGCTAGCATTGCAGAGAAAGCCAGTGGCAGAGATTTTATTGAATTTGCCAATACAGAGATTTTTCAAAAATTAAAAATGAAACATACAGCCATTAGAACGTTAACAGAAAAAGCGGCTGTACCTAATTTTGCAATTGGCCATGTTTATGTAAAAGAGAAAAACGATTTCATTAGAGCCGATTCTTTCCCATCATCCGATTATACAATTTGGCTTGGTAATCGAAAAGGCCCGGGTCGTATTAGTTCAAATGCTGAAGATTTATTAAAATGGGATCGGGCCTTGTATACTGAAAAATTAATCAGCAAACTTACTTTAGAAGAGGCGTTTACGCCGATGGTTTTAAAAGATGAGACAATATCTAATTACGGTTTTGGTTGGGATCTTATTTTGAATAATCCGAACGGTAAAATTGTTTGGCATAATGGCGATAATCCTGGGTTTAAAACACAAATCATGCGTTATTTTGGCAATCAGCGTACATTAATTATTCTGTGTAATAATGCGTCGGATCAATTTCAAAACTTAATTTCACAATTACAACCATTTCTAATTAACTAAGATTTTTAAATCCTTTTTACAAAAAATAAGTCTCACCATTTTATTGAAAAATTATGATCACGAAAATCATTTTACTAATTACTTTTCCGTTGGCTTTGCATGCACAAGGGTATCAAAAAGTACATGCCAAAGCCATTGTTATCGACTCCCATAACGACATACTTACGGCCTGTATAGAAAAAAAAGTAAACATGGACAACGACCTTAGAGGCCGAACACATTCTGATTTAATACGCTTTAAAGAGGGTGGAGTTGATGCGCAGCTATTTTCTGTATGGTGCGATGGTAACCAACCCAATCCCAATGCCTGGGCTAACCGGGAGATGGATACTTTAGATGCAGTGATAGCTCGCAATCCGGAAAAAATCACCATTGTTAGGAATGCAAAAGAATTGAAAAGAGCCGTAAAAGATAAAAAATTAGCTGCCATGTTTGGTGTAGAAGGGGGCCATATGATTGAAGACAATCTTGATAATCTCAACAAATTTTATGAAAGAGGTACACGTTATATGACCCTTACTTGGAATAACTCTACTTCTTGGGCCACTTCTGCCTTAGCGGAGACTACTAAAAAAGATAGTCTTGCAAAAACACACAAAGGATTAACTGAGTTTGGAGTACAAGTAGTAAAAAGAATGAATGAATTGGGAATGATGGTGGATATATCGCATGTGGGTGAACAAACATTTTGGGATGTAATCAATACAACATCAAAACCGGTGATAGCCTCACATAGTAATGCCTATACTTTATGCCCTGTTCCCAGAAACTTAAAAGATGAACAGATAAAAGCTATTGGAAAAAATGGTGGGGTTATTGATTTAAACTATTATGCCGGTTTTGTAGACAGTACTTTTCAAAACAAAGAAATGAAATTCACTTTGCTGCATGCAAGAGAATTGGATTCATTAAAGAAAACCGGCGTACAGCAGGATTATGCGTTAACCATGATTTCAGAAAAATATGCTTCTGAAGTGCAGGCATCCAGGCCACCATTAAGTAAGCTAATGGAACATCTTGATTATATCGTCAATTTAATTGGTGTAGACCATGTGGGATTGGGTTCTGATTTTGATGGCATTACTACATCGCCACAACAATTAAATGATGTAACGAGTTATCTAACAATTACAAAAACATTATTGGAAAAAGGATATAGTAGTAAAGAGGTTACAAAAATAATGGGCGGCAATATTTTGCGGGTATTGAAAGCAAATGAAAAATAGCGTTACAAGTAGCGAAAAGTAAAAGGTTAAATGATTGATTCTTACTTTTCACGATTAATATCACAGAAATCTAATACATCATTAACATGAAAAAATTACTCCTCCTACTTTTTCTTCCATTGCAATTGCTTGCGCAGCCTTTTACCAAAACGGAAATTAATCAATGGCAACAGCAGGCAAAAAATGTAACCATTATTAGGGACAACTGGGGTATTCCACATGTGTATGGAAAAACAGATGCTGATGCCGTTTTTGGTTTATTATATGCCCAATGCGAAGACGATTTTAAACGAGTAGAGATGAATTATATTGAAAAGCTAGGCCGACTTTCTGAGATAAATGGCGAAAAAGATCTTTACAATGATTTATTAATAAGAATGATTATTGATTCAGCGGATGCCAAAAAAGATTATTCAGAAAGTCCTGCATGGCTTAAGAAATTGTTGCAAGCCTATGCAGATGGCATCAATTATTATCTCTTTACACATCCTGCCATCAAACCTGCCTTGTTGAATCGTTTTGAACCTTGGTTTCCTTTGTTATGGACTGATGGAAGCATTGGTGCCATTGATATTGCAGATGTAACAGTGAATGAATTGAAAAACTTTTATTCCGGCGGACCTACCATCAATGCAAAAGTTATTTCAAAGGAATTTGGTCCATTGTCGGGCGGGTCGAATGGATTTGCGATTGCACCTGCTAAAACTGCTTCTGGCAATGCAATATTGTATATCAATCCGCATGTAACATTTTATTTTCGTCCTGAAGTATCCATGCAAAGTGAAGAAGGTTTGCATGCATATGGTGCGGTAACTTGGGGTCAGTTCTTTATTTATCAAGGATTCAATGAACATTGTGGTTGGATGCATACATCCAGTTATAGTGATGTAGCAGATTCGTATGTTGAAAAAGTAAACAAAAAGAATAACGGATTTGTGTATGAATATGATGCTAAAGAAAAGCCTGTTACAGAAAAATTGATAACACTCAGCTACACGGTTAATGGTAAAATGCAAAGTAAAACCATTACTACCTATTACACTCATCATGGCCCCGTAATGGCCAAAAGGCAAGGGAAATGGATTAGTGTAAAAGCCAATAATCGCTCTATTAAAGGAATTATTCAATCATGGGAACGAACAAAAGCAAATGGCCTAGCTGAATTTACTAAGAGTATGGAACTATTAGCGAATACTTCAAACAATACTGTGTATGCAGATGATAAAGGAAACATTGTTTATTGGCATGGTAATTTTATGCCTAAGCGAGATTCAAAACTAAACTGGTCTAAACCGGTAGATGGAAGTATAAAGTCCACAGAGTGGATGGGATTACATAGTTTAGAAGAATTGATTCAAGTTAAAAATCCTTCCACCGGTTGGATACAAAATTGCAATTCAACACCCTTCACTGTCTCCGGTATCAATAGTCCTAAAAAAGAGAACTTTCCGGTCTATATGGCTCCCAATGGAGAAAACTTTAGGGGTATTAATGCAGCTAAAATATTGAACAGCACTTCTCAGTATACCATTGACAAAATAATAGCCAGTGGATACGATACACATCTTGCCGCATTTGATGAATTGTTGCCACCATTGATAAAAGCATTCGAAAGCAAAAAAAATGATCCCGCTTATTTATCATTGACTGAACCTATGAAAGAGTTAGCTAATTGGGATAAGAATAGTGGTGAACTTTCTATAGCTACAACATTGGCCATTGAGTGGGGACAAAAACTATGGCCACTGATTCTTAAAGGATCGGGAGATCCGGAAGAGTCACCGGACCAAGTAGAAAAAACAAAAAAATTTGCAGCAAAAGCTGCTCACGAATTATTATTAAATACTTTAACCGGTACGATTACTGATCTAACAAATAAATTCGGCACTTGGAAAAAACCTTGGGGAGAGATTAACCGTTTTCAAAGATTGTCAGGTGAACTAACAGAAAAGTATGATGATGCCAAACCAAGTATTCCCTCCGGTTTTGCAGCATCTACCTGGGGTAGTTTACCATCTTTTGTAAGCAGAACTTTTACAGATACAAAATTACGTTATGGCAACAGTGGCAATAGTTTTATTTGTGCGGTAGAATTTGGAAAAAAAGTGATTGCGAAATCTTTATTGGCAGGTGGTGAAAGTGGGAATCCTACATCAAAGCATTTTCAAGACCAGGCAGAGATGTACACAAAGGGAAAGTTTAAAGAGGTTTTATTTTATAAAGAGGATGTGATGAAACATGTGGAGAGGAATTATCATCCCGGGGAATAAAAACGGGCGAATGTTGGTCGCCGAACACCTATGGTCAACTGACCAACAACTGCGTCAACGAACAACATCACTCATTCATCATTCCTTGTTCAATATTACCTACCCCGCCCATCCTTCTCTATCCAAACTTCGATAATGTATCGCTTCAGCCAAATGCTCCGGCTTAATATCTTCACTCGCCGCAAGATCAGCGATGGTGCGGCTTACCTTCAAAATGCGGTCATAAGCACGTGCACTCAAGTTTAATTTTTCCATCGCTTTTTTTAAAAGTGTTTCACCTACTGAACCTATCACACAAATCTCTCGCAATTGTTTACTACTCATTTGGGCATTGGCATATATGCCGGAATGTTCTATGTAACGTTTGGCTTGTATCTCTCTTGCCTTAATTACCCTTCCCCGAATAGCTGCTGAATTTTCACTTTGTTGCTGACTGCTTAATTCACTAAAAGCAACAGGGGTAACTTCTACATGCAGATCGATCCTGTCTAATAAGGGGCCGGATACTTTGTTCAAGTATTTCTGAACGGCTCCCGGCGGGCAGGTGCATTCTTTATCTGGGTGATTATAATAGCCACAAGCGCAAGGATTCATAGAAGCAATCAACATAAAATTTGCGGGAAAATCCAAAGCCATTTTTGCTCGAGAAATGGTTACCCTTCTTTCTTCCATGGGTTGCCGCATTACTTCTAAAACCGTTCTTTTGAATTCGGGCAATTCATCTAAAAATAATACCCCATTGTGTGCCAAAGAAATTTCGCCGGGTTGTGGGGTACTGCCACCACCTACCAATGCCACATCAGAAATCGTATGGTGCGGAGATCGGAATGGACGTTTACTAATTAAAGCACTGTGTTCGGGTAGTTTGCCGGCAACACTATGAATCTTTGTTGTTTCCAGCGCTTCCTGTAAACTTAATGGTGGCAGTATTGTTGGCAAACGCTTTGCCAGCATGGTTTTACCGGCACCCGGTGGGCCTATTAATATAGCATTGTGGCCACCGGCAGCGGCAATTTCCATAGCACGTTTAATGTTTTCCTGTCCTTTTACTTCGTTGAAATCAATATCAAAAGAATATTGATCACTAAAAAACTCTTCTCTCGTATTTACCACAACAGGTTCTAACACATTGGCATCAGAAAAAAAGTTAACTACTTCATTCAAATGCAATACCCCATATACTTCAAGGTTACTAACCATCCCGGCTTCCCGGGCATTGGCAAGTGGAACAATCAATCCTTTAAAGCCTTCTTTGCGTGCCTGAATGGCAATGGGCAATGCCCCTTTGATGGATTGTATATTGCCATCCAGACTAAGTTCTCCCATAATTACAAAATTTTTTAATCGTTCAGGTTCTTGTAATTGTTCGCTAGCACCTAAAATACCAATAGCAATGGGCAGATCAAATGCAGAACCCGTTTTTCGAATATCTGCCGGTGCCAGATTCACAACTATTTTTGTCCGGGGCATGTAATAGTTATTCGTCTTGATAGCACTTTCTGTTCGTTCTAAACTTTCTCGTACTGCATTATCGGGTAATCCCACAATGGTATATTTCTGTCCCATACTAACATTTACTTCAATGGTAATATTGATGGCTTCCACACCAAAAACGGCGCTACCGAAAGTTTTTACAAGCATAGAATACAAGTTTGCATGAGCGCAAAAATGCATGTGAAGACAGAACTCATGTAAAATTTACATGAAATAAAATGTTGTCACTTGCACAAGGAGAAAGGTACTTGTATGGAAGAAGAAAGAATAGCGTATTAATACCTAATCTTAGTGATTGAAATGTTCAGAATGTTCAAACGCTTAATTCCATTGAATAGCAAAATATAAACAAGGTGTATTGCCTATATTGGTTATGTTATGCAGTATCATAGATTCTAAGAAAACCACATCACCCGGATTGCATTTTTGATGGTCGGAGCCTAATTGCATTTCGCCATTGCCGTCTAGCATTAAAATGATCTCTTCATTTTTATGGGTATGGGGTTCATGACTTTTAAGACCCATATTTAATTGTGTTACATGAATATCAAAACGATTGAGCATTGTAGTTTGGCGATCGAAAAATTGTCGAACCCCACCTCTATCATGCGGTTTGAAAGTAACAGTATTCCAATCAATCATAAAAGAGCCACCCGCTTTTCTACCTCTTTCATCATTTGTAGGCGCAATGGATTGAGAATTGAATTCATAAAAACTAGCATCAGAAGTTCCTATATTTTCAATCATCACTAGATCCCCGGGAAGAACTGAGGCCACAGAACCCCTATTCAATATAGCTGAACTATCATTGATGGTTATTTTAAGTGGTCCGTTTTTCACGATAAAGAATCTTTCCAATGCATCTTTCTTATAATTGGCAGTTTTTCCTTTTAATAAAATAATCCCTTTTATTTCATGTTTAGCAAGTATACTTCCGGAACCGGAAAATATAAGCCTACTGCTACCGGTATTAGATATTGCGACTTTACTATTGTTCCAACTATACACTTTGGATACCAAGGGTTGTGCAAACGAAATGGTAGAAAGGAGAAGTGCAAAAGATAAAAAGGCTACATTATATTTCATATTCTATTTTTTATAAGTGGTTGTATTGGGATGAAAATATTGCCATGAATGCCAAAATTCCTGGTAAGCCTGCGGATGTAACAATTGGCTGCCTTGATAAATTCCAGCAATACAATTACCATTCAATTTCCATATTGAATGTGTTTTAGTATCTTCCATTACCTCTTTTGTTGAACCCCTTACAAATTGCAAAGATTCTCCATTAAAAGTTCGATTAGATACATAAAAAGTTTTTTCATTGGGCTCAATGGTTATTAATAATGGGGTACCATCTAACGAATCATGAATTATTTTTTCTTTTATGAGGTCGTTCCAATCATAAGCCTTGCTTTTACCTCTTATATGGATGCCTACCACCCATGATTTTGGTTGCCAAGATAATGAGTCACGATGTTCCAATTTCCCTTTGATCGTACCCATATCATATCCTTTCAAGTCTGCATATTGTTTGGTAAAGGAAGTATCGGGCTGTAAAATCTTTGTTTTGGGATAAAGGGCAAGCCAATCACCTAATCGCATTTGTTTGGAGGGATATTCTGGTAATTGTTTTCCTTTTTGTTTACCTGCAATAGCAATTCCTGTTGCTTGTTGCCACCAACTTTTTGTGCTTGCATCTTCAAACATAGCATTAAAATGGTCCATGCCCACTAATCTAAATTCCTCTTTTACTCCGTCAACATAAGGTTTCAATACTCTACCGGTTCTACAAACAGTACAATAAGTAATGATGATAGATTCTTTGTCAATCGTATCTTGTACTTGGTGGTGGTAGCCTATGATTTCAATCGGATAGGCCCTAGCTTCTTTATTGGTAGCAATTCCAATGATTAATTTATCTCGATTCGTTGTATCATTTTCAGCAGAAATATATTTCGTTTGTTTGGGTTGATAAAACATTTTATCGGCCAGGAAACGAAAATTAAAGAAGTAAATGATGATCGCATAGGCAATGAATATCAAAACGAGTAGTATTTTTTGCCAGACCCTACCATTCACAATAAAATGTAGAAATGGACTCACAGTGATAGTAATTCCCAAAATCCGTAACCACCAGATATGATTATTTAAAAAATAGGCAAACCAAACGGAATCCAGTTTTTGGCTTCCCGGAAATGGCATGATGAAATATACTTTTGCTATTTCAAGTATCAATAAAAATAATATTCCTCCAATTAGGAACCCTGTCTTTCTCATGTTAATATGGTATTATAACTTTTGTGTTAAAATTATTATTATGCTAATTTATCTACTAAATTGATAGCGAGAGGAAATTTTTTGTAAGCAAGTTTATTTTTATAAAAACGCTTGTAGTGCTAGATCAACATCAGTTATCTAGTGGAAAGGAGTAACAATAAAATTGAACTATAGATTTTCTAAAAGCGAAACAACCCCCTCTTTTCTTAATATCAGGTAGCCTAGCCTATCATTGCTGATTCCTTTTTTTAATTGATAGCTGAATAAAAGTTGGTCATCTTTTACTTCGGTTTCGAAATAATGAAATTGAATGTTTTCATATTTTTTAAGTTCATCCCCAATTTCATAAAGGTGGGTGGATAACACAAATAGTGCGTTCTTCATTTTTCGCAAACCCTCAATCACTGTAATGCTGCACTTTACGGCATCCTGTTGGTTGGTGCCTTTAAATAATTCATCAATCAATATTAACCAGTTTTTTCCATCACTTATTTTTTCTATGGTGTTTTTAATCCGTTGTACTTCATTAAAGAAAAAACTTTCGCCTTTTGCAATATTATCTACTACTTGAATATTACTCAATAATCCATCAAAAAAGCTTAACTGCATTTCTTTGGCCGGTACACCCATTCCTACATGTGATAAGTAAACAGATATGCCTACAGCCTTAATAAATGTGCTCTTCCCGGCCATATTAGCTCCGGTTAAAAAAAGAAAATTTTTATTTACTACAAGCGATAGGTCGCATGAAACAGGTTTCTGTAGTAATAAATGATATAAGCCTGTTGCGGAAACGTAGGGTTCTACAGTTTTTTTTATTTCTGGGAAGGAATACGAAAACTTTTTACAGGCAACTGCCAAACTCATGTAGGCATCCAGTTTGCTGTAAATGTCTATTAACTCGATAGTTGCATTTTTATAGTGTTTTAAAATAAAGCCCCCGTAAATTAATACATCTACAGAGTTCAAATTTTTCTTTTCTTCCTTTATCAGTTGCTGAATAGTGGGTTTATTCAACAGCATTGAAACACGACTTATTAGCGTAGCCAATTTATTGCTAAGTCCTTTTTCATTTAATAGATCTACTATTTGCTGTAAACCTTTTGTAAAATCAAAAATATGTTCTACTGAAAATCGAACCAATGAGAAATCATGTTTATGAATTAATTTATAGAAGTAGCTATTGATTATGTTGGGTTGTTGAGAAAAACCATCAATTTGAGACTCATAAAACTTCTCAACCATCATGATGGTTCCATTTAATATGGTGGTTGGCCATACATCGGCTATCTCCATTAATTGTCTGATGGTTTGCTGCGTATCCAGAATTTCTTTAACAGAATCCAACGGATTACCCAATATTCGCTTTAGGTACTCTCTTCCATCATTTGTTTGTGTGAAATTAAGATGATGAAAGACCGATTGCTCTTCTTCACTATGAAAAATGGAAAGATCGGAGAGGGTGGTCTTGTCTACTTGCATTTAATTAGTTTGTGGTTTGTGGTTTGTGGTTTGTGGTTGAATGGGTCATGTATTTTTTACAACTTCAGACCACAAACCACAGACTACAAACCAGCTCATCTTTCAAATCCCATTCTCATTCCCATCTGAGATTCATCAAACACCCCATTTCCATAAGCGAGATGTCCATTTATAAAAGTATGGGTGATGGAAGCGGGAAAAGTAAAGCCTTCCAATGGGCTCCAGCCACATTTGTAGAGGATATTTTCTTTGCTAACAGTATTCGATTGATTCAAGTTGGTTAATACAAGATCTGCAAAATAGCCTTCTCTGATATAGCCTCTTTCTTTGATCTGGAAGCAAGTAGCCACTGCATGACTCATTTTTTCAACCACTTTTTCTATACTTATTTTTCCTTCTTTTACATAATACAACATCAATTGTAGAGGATGTTGAACAAGCGGTAGTCCGGCATGGGCATGTTCATAATCTTCTTGCTTTTCTTCCCAGGTATGCGGGGCATGGTCTGTGGCTATCACATCTAACCTGTCATCTAATAAACCACGCCATAAAGCGTCTCTGTTTTCAGGTGCTTTAATAGCCGGGTTACATTTGATTAGGTTTCCTAGTTTTGAATAATCATCACTGGTAAAATGTAAATGATGTACACAAACTTCAGCAGTAATTCGTTTTTCGGCCAACGGAATCATATTCGTGAATAACTGTAATTCTTTTGCAGTACTAATATGTAAAATGTGTAAACGGCTATTGTATTTCTTTGCAAATTGAATGGCAAGAAAAGAAGATTCAAAACAAGCTTCTTCATTGCGAATGATGGGATGATCGGAGGGTTCCAATTTTCCTTTCCTGCTTTTAAGTTGTTGAAGATTGGTTTTAATAATACTTTCTACCTCACAATGGGTCGCAATCAATAATTCACTACCTGCAAATACTTTATCCAGTGTTAAAGGGTTATCGACTAGTAGATTTCCGGTAGAAGAACCCATGAATATTTTAATACCACAGATATCATTTTTCTTATCATTCGTTCTTAGAACTTCTTCAACATTTTCATTTGAAGTACCCATAAAAAAAGAGTAGTTGGCCAATGAAGTATTCTTGGCTATTTCATACTTTTCTTCTAACAAACTTTGAGTGAATGCCGGTGGCTTAGTATTGGGCATTTCCATAAAACTAGTCACCCCACCGGCTACTGCAGCCTTTGATTCAGTGTAGATAGTTGCTTTATGCGTTAATCCGGGTTCACGAAAATGAACTTGATCATCAATTACTCCGGGAAGCAAGCAAAGGCCTTCACCATTAATTTCATTGCAATTTTCTTTGGTACTAATGTGTGCAGCTATTTTTTCAATTCGCCCTTTTTTTATCAGCAAATCACTAAATATCTTTTCGCCCTCATTAATGATACAGGTGTCTTTTATGATATATGATTTCATATACAATCGATTTTTAATTGGCTATTTATTGTGCAATTTATTAAATTCATCAATACAGTCTTGTTGAAAGAAATTGAAAAGTATATATGCCACTGAATAATCCTTCACGGTTCACGCGTAACTTCTACCGACCAACATCAATCTTCAAAATGAATTGAAAACACGATCATTCGAGAAAGTATTTGATCAATCGTATTTGAGTATTTAAGGGTAGGATCGAGCTGGTGTATATTGGTAAGTCCATTACTAATTTTTATTTCCGGGGAAATGGTAACGAATGGCAAGTAAAAATTAAATCCCATACCCAATTCAATACCAAAATCATAACGTTTCAACTTAATCAAGTCATCCACATTTCTGGCAGATGAATTACTAGCTAGATCTGTATCAAACTTTATTCCTGCTAATAAGTAGGTTCTGAAATTATCAATTCTGTCTGAATTGAATTTAATTTGCAAGGGTAAGCTAACCAAGGTAGAGGGTAATATTTGTTTTTGAATGATGGACTCACCGGGTTTGGGTTTGCCCAAGGTAAAATCAATGTATTTTGCACCTCCAATAATCAACTGAGGGTTTATTCTAACCTGAAAATGATCAGTTAATCGGGCTGTGGCCATCAAGCCCATGGCAATACCCCCGCTAAAACCTGCTTCTGCAGACATGATAGTGTCTGATTGTAGAAATAAGGGAGATTTAGAAATATGTAAATAAGAAGAATTGTACCCTAACGTGAGACCAAAATAATACACGAGATCATCATGGTTACGGCGATAGAGTTCCTTTTGTGCAGCAATTTGTGTGGCACAAAGGAAAAAAAAAATGATGAGCAGAACTACTTGCTTCCGCAGTAAATAGTACATATTCCAAAACTAAGTTTTATTAAATAAGTTTGGGTAAATCCTGCTTCATGCATAATGGTTAAAAAATTTTCACCTTCCGGGAAGGCTTGAACACTATCGTTGAGGTATTGGTAAGCGGCTTTGTTTTTTGAAAACAATTTTCCAAAACCCGGGGCAATTGAATTCATATAAAAATTGTATACACTTCTAAATATCGGTTGTGTTGGTTTTGAAAATTCTAGAACAACCATTTTCCCACCCGGTTCTAACACCCGATACATTTCTTTTAGACCCTTTTCCAGGTTTTGAAAATTTCGAACACCAAATGCCACAGTGATTGCCTCAAAATTATTATCTGCAAAATTAATAACCTCGCTATCTCCATTTTGCAATTCGATAACATTGCCCAGTTGAAGCTTTTCAATTTTCTTCCTGCCAAATTCCAACATCCCATCAGAAATGTCAATTCCGATAATTTTTTCAGGTTTCAGTAATTGGTAAGTCATAATGGCTACATCCCCCGTTCCAGTAGCCACGTCCAATACTTTTTTTGGAGATATTACCGTTAACTGCTGGATGGCTTTTTTTCTCCATAAAACATCGATACCTACACTTAAAAAACGATTTAGAAAATCATAACGGTAGGCGATACTGTTAAACATATCTGCGACCTGCTCTTTTTTACCCAATTCGCTATGTTGGTAAGGCACTACTTCATCATGTGCATATTTCGCCATAAGCAGCGAAGATATTGATTTTCTGCTGTTCCGTTTTCGTGTTTGACTCTATTACAGGCTTGCATAGGTTAATATTTCGCAAATTTTAATTGATTTTTTGGTTTCTTTTCTATTTCTGAAGGGTATTGGCGTATTATCTTCGCTGTAATGAAGGCACGTATTTATAAATCTACCGGGTCCTGGTACGCTGCAAAAGGGGATGATGGTGTGGTGTATAATGCCCGAATAAAAGGTATTTTTAAAATTGATGAAATTACCTCTACCAATCCTATTGCCGTAGGGGATTTTGTAGAGATGAACATTGAAGATATACAAGAAGAATCGGCAATGATACATGAAATATATGAACGCCATAATTATGTGGCCAGGGTCTCTCCGCATAATAGAAGACAGCATCACATTATTGCATCCAATCTCGACCAGAGTATTTTGTTTGCAACTTTAAAAGAGCCCAAAACATCGCAAGGTTTTATGGATAGGTTTCTAATATCCTGTGAGTCCTATCATATTCCGGCCATTATCGTTTTTAACAAGTCAGATATCTATCGTAAAAAAGAAGTAGAAAAATTTGCGCTGTTGAAAAAGATCTATGAAGCAGTTGGGTACAAAGTGGTGTTGGTTAGTGTGCAAAACAATGAGGGTGTTGAAGAAGTAAAATCGTTATTGCATAATAAAACAACCTTGCTTAGCGGACATAGCGGAGTGGGTAAATCAACGTTTATCAATGCCATATTTCCGAAGTTTAATTTGCGTACACAGGAAGTAAGCGGCTGGAGTGGAAAGGGATTACATACCACAACTTTTGCTGAAATGTTTGATATTGAATTAGGAGGTCAAATCATTGATACCCCCGGTTTAAGGGAGTTTGGGCTGGTAGATATTAAAAAGCAAGAACTCTCACAATATTTTCCCGAAATGAGAAAATTAATCAATGATTGTCAGTTTAATAATTGTATGCATATTAATGAACCCGATTGTGCAGTTAAAAATGCGGTAAATGCCGGTACTATTTCAATAGATAGGTATGCCAGTTATATGACAATTTTGGATACGATGGAAGATTTGAATTATTAAAGTTGCATATGAATATGATAATTTCAACTTTCACCTTTCACTTCTCACTTCTCACTTCTCACATCATTATGATCGCTAAACCAAGACGCATATTTAATATAATTATTCGCTATTCTGTTAATCTCGCCATGGATTAAGTCTTCTGACACATCTTTAACTTTTCTAGCCGGAATCCCTGCATAAATGGTTCCTGCTTCTACTACCGTACCTTCTAAAACTACGGCACCGGCAGCAATGATGGAATTTGGGTGAACTATGCACCTATCCATAATGATAGACCCCATCCCAATCAATACATCATCCATAATGGTACAACCATGCACAAGCGCATTATGTCCTATTGATACATTGTTTCCAATAATAGTAGGATTTTTTTCAAAAGTGCAATGTATAATAGCACCATCCTGAATATTTACTTTATGACCCATTTTAATATAGTTTACATCACCTCTTATTACGGCATTAAACCAAATACTACATTCATCTCCCATGATTACATCGCCAACAATAGTGGCATTGGGCGCTACAAAACAATTTGCACCAAATTGTGGGTGTTTTCCAAGAACGGGTAGAATGGTAGCCATGGGAGAAGTTGTTAGATTTATAGAATGAAGGTAACTTTAATAAAAGAAATTTACAATGATTGGGTATAAATATCAGGATAGCCCATTGTTTGCGTTTTTTTAAACACATAGGAGGAACATAGATTACGAATAGAAAACATATAATCCTGCTATATGCCCTTTCTATTTTCCTATGACCCTATGTGATTCAAAAAACACCTTTTAGTTTCCGCAGGGTATCACCCTTATCCGACAATCCAATATTTTAAAAATTTACACCATACCCCTCCACAGAAAACGCGGTGTGCGAGGGTATAAGACAATAGTGTTGTTTTGTCATTTAAGGGTGGCGCGCTGCGGAAAAAAAAACAGGCATTTACAAAGTTGTATAATGGGTAAAAATCCCAAATAAATGACCCCCAATCTACCCAATTCAATAAAAAGGTTGCATAAACAACCTTTTTATTGATTTTTTCTTACATTTGAGTTGCTAAAAAAAGTTTACCATGCAGGAAGCATATATCGTTGCCGGTTACCGTACCGCCGTTACAAAAAGTAAAAAAGGCGGATTTCGCTTTTTTCGTTCAGACGACCTTGCGGTAGAAGTTATCAAAGGGCTCATGGCCAGTGTTCCACAATTGGAATCGAAAAGAGTAGATGATGTAATTGTAGGAAATGCCGTACCCGAGGCTGAACAAGGATTACAATTTGGAAGGATTATTTCTGCCCGGGCATTGGGCATTGAAGTGGCCGGACTTACCATTAATCGCTATTGTGCCAGTGGCTTGGAAAGCATTGCCATGGCCACAGCCAAAATTAGATCGGGCATGGCAGATTGTATTATTGCCGGCGGCACAGAAAGTATGAGTCTGGTTCCTACGGCGGGTTGGAAAACAGTACCCGCTTATTCAATAGCCAAAGACGAGCCCGATTTTTATTTACCCATGGGACTTACTGCAGAAGCAGTAGCAAAAGAATTCAATGTTAGCCGTGAAGACCAGGATTTGTTTGCTGTTAATTCACACAAAAAGGCAATGAATGCTATTCAGAATGGTTATTTTAAATCCGGAATTTTACCCATCACTGTAGAAGAAACCTATTTAGATGTAAAAGGTAAAAAAGCAGTTCGTTCTTTTGTGGTTGATACAGATGAAGGCGTTCGTGCAGATACTACCCTAGAAGCCTTGGGAAAATTAAAACCAGCTTTTGCCCTCGGGGGCTCTGTTACTGCCGGAAACTCTTCTCAAACAAGTGATGGTGCCGCTTTCGCGCTTGTAATGAGTGAAAGAATGGTGAAAGAATTGGGCTTACAACCCATTGGCCGTTTGGTAAATTGTGCTTCTGCGGGTGTGCATCCTCGCATCATGGGCATTGGCCCGGTGGCAGCCATCCCCAAGGTATTAAAACAGGCCAATATGAGCTTGAATGATATTGATCTAATTGAATTGAATGAGGCTTTTGCGTCTCAAGCATTAGCCGTTACCAGAGAATTGGGGTTAAACCCGGATATTGTAAACATCAATGGTGGCGCCATAGCACTAGGCCATCCCTTAGGCTGTACAGGCTGTAAACTGACCGTTCAAGTATTAAACGACATGAAACGACTGAATAAAAAATACGCACTCGTTTCTGCATGCGTAGGAGGTGGTCAGGGCATTGCAGGTATTATCGAAAATTTATAGAAAATATTTACCCATTGTTACAAAAATACTCCCCGGCTATGGGGAGTATTTTTTTATTGTTATCATTTTAAAAAATGGGTGCCCATTAGTGGAAAATCTGTGAAATATGTATAGAATGCATGACGAAAATCATTGTTAAAACAAAGTATCCATAATAACTTCACAGGACAATCATACACCATGAAAAACATTTTAGTCCCTACCGATTTCTCAACAACCGCTCAAAATGCAACCTTGTATGCTTTACAATTAGCCGCACAATTGGGTGCAGCAAAAATTGTGTTGTACAATTCTTATGAGATACCGGTTACAATAGATCCGATGGTTCCCGGCGTACAAATGCTCGACATTGAATCTATCAAGGAAGGCAGTGAAAAAAGTTTGGAAAATGAAAAACACAAACTCTCTGCGTTAAACAAATCAATTGAAATTGAAACAATCAGCGAGTACGGCGCACTCACTGCCGGCTTAGATTCCATTTGTGAAAAAGCAGGTGCCGATTTAATTGTGATGGGTATTACGGGTGGTGGCTTACTTACTGAAAAACTAATTGGCAGCAATACCATTTCAGTGGCTAAGCATACAAAAATACCGGTCATCATTGTACCCACAGACGCGAAATATACAAAGGTTTCACAGGTGATGTTGTTGAGTGATTTTGATCATGCAGATGAAACGATTCCCATTGTTCCCGTAAGAAAATTATTAAAAGAAACAAATGGAAAGCTTTTCGTTTTCAATTTGGAAGAAGTGCCGGATGAATATGGAGTGATGTATCCCTCCAATATGATGGGTGAGAGTTACGCTATGCATACATTACTGAAAGACTTGAACCCTGAATATCATTTTTCTCATAAGAAAAATTATATTGAAGCCGTGAATGAATTTGCACATGAAAATGCGATAGACCTAATAATTACCATCCCAAAAAAACATAGTTTCATAGAGAGCTTCTTCAAAAGTTCACATACAAAAATGTTGGCTTTTCATAGCCATGTTCCTTTGATGGTAGTGCATGGGTGAGGGAGGGAGTTTGGAGTTTGGAGTTTGGAGTTTGGGGTTTGGGGTTTGGGGTTTGGGGTTTGGGGTTTGGGGTTTGGAGTTTGGAGTTTGGAGTTTGGAGTTTGGAGTTTGGGGTTTGGAGTTTGGGGTTTGGGGTTTGGAGTGATTTATGTCTTCTACTCCAGACTTATAACCCCAAACACCAAACTCCAAACCCCCAACTAACTCAAGTACTTCCCCACTATCGGCACTCTTCTTCCTACGCCAAAGGCTTTTGGAGAGATTCTGATGATGGGACAAAATTGATTTCGTTTGTATTCATTGGTATTCACCAATTTTATTGTTCGATCAACCAGCGCATGATCATATCCTTGTGATTTGATCTCTTCCGGACCTAATCGTTTCTCAATGTATTGATAGAGAATTTGATCTAGAATAGCATAATCGGGCAAACTATCACTATCTTTTTGATTGGGCCTTAGTTCTGCACTGGGTGCTTTTGTAATGATATTTTGAGGAATGATTTCTTTGTTTCTATTTATGTGGTTAGCCAAAGCATATACTTGTAATTTGTAACAATCACCCAAAACACCCAGGCCGCCGGCCATATCACCATACAAAGTGCCATAACCGGTTGCTAACTCACTCTTATTGGAAGTATTGAGCAATATGTATCCGAATTTGTTTGCGATTGCCATTAATACATTACCCCTACTCCTACTTTGAATATTCTCTTCCGCCAAAGAAAAAGGTAAGTCTTTAAAAACAGGAGAAAGTGTTTGTAAAAATGTTTGATAAATTTCATCAATCCGAATAATGTCATAAGGATTGTCAAGTGCTTTACTTAATTGAATTGCATCATTAATTGAATGATCGGTAGAATAAGGAGATGGCATTAATACTGCATGCACATTTTCTTTTCCCAATGCATCACAAGCGATGGCAAGGGTTACGGCTGAGTCAATTCCTCCGGATGAACCCAGAATCGCTTTTGTAAAACCCATTTTACCAAAATAATCACGGATACCCAATAGTAAAGCATCATACACTTGTGAAATATTCAAGGTAGGCTCCAAGGTTGCCGGGTTGAGTTCTTTATCCGGAACCCTATTTGCCGGTTCAAGTATGGGATGCTGGATGGTGCCATCGGCTAACAATTCAACACCTTCCATGGCTTCCGTGAACATGGGAAATGATTTACATAAATTCGCATGTTTATCAAATATTAATGAAGCACCATCAAAAACAACTTCTGTTTGGCTGCCGACTGCATTACAATAAAATAGCGGAAGCTTGTATTTTAACACATTCGCTTTGATAACCGATTTTCTGTCTTCATCATGCGTATAATCAAAAGGCGAAGCACTAATGTTCAGCATTACATCGGGCTTTTGTTCCATCAGTTTATCCATCGGGCAAATGCGATACAATGGATTATCACCAAGGTTCCAAATATCTTCACAAATGGTAATGGCTAAACGCTTGCCTTTAAAAGGTACTACCTGCCAATGAAAGGAAGGTTCAAAATATCGATACTCATCAAATACATCATAGGTAGGTAATAAGGTTTTATGAATTTCTGCTTTCACTTCTTTTTCATAAAGAAAGAAGGCTGCATTAAATAAACTTTTTCCTTTTTGACCAATGTTTCTGGCCGGGCTTCCCAACAATACGCCGATGGTATCTGCATGTTCTTTAATGATATTGATCGACTCATAGCATTTGCTAATAAAATCATTGAATTCAACAAAATCTCTGGCCGGATAACCACAAATACTCATCTCGCTAAACATAATTAAATCAGCACCTTCCGATTTAGCTTGTTTGATGGCTAGAATAATCTTTTCTCGATTACTTTCGAAATTACCTATGTGATAGTTTTGTTGGGCTAAAAAAATCTTCATGAAGTGAAGTTCCGAATTATTTTGCTATTAACATGAATATACAGTCCTAACAACGCTAATTTCCGTTGAAAAATGAATCCAGCCAACACATTCTTTAACAGACTCTTAATAATCGGATAATGGTAAATTGAAAGTTGCCGTTACTTTTGCAGGAATCGAATTATGACTAAAATGAGGAATGTTGTATTCATCTTTTGCCTACTTGTATTATTTGGGTGTAAAAGCAAAAAGGATATTCCGGATGTATCCGGCATATCTGTTACATTGAAAACTGAAAGATTTGAGAAAGATTTTTTTTCAATGGACACTTTGCATCTGAACACTTCCCTCGCTAAATTAAACATTTTACATACAGGATTTACACAAGATTTCTTATTTAATATTCTAGGAACAACAACCGATAGCGCCCTAAAAAATATTCCTCAATTTATTTCGAGTTATCGTGATTTAAATGCTACGGCCGAAGAAAAGTTCACTAATCTTGAACCCATTGAAAAAGAATTAAAACGAAGTTTTCAATTTGTACGCTATTACTTTCCAAAGTACCGATTACCAGAAAAATTGATCACATTCATAGGGCCCATCAATAGTTATGGAAGTATCATAACGCCAAATGCATTGGCCGTGGGGTTACAGTTGTACATGGGCAAAGACTATCCCCTCTATTTAAGTGAACAAGGCCAACAAATGTATCCATTGTACATGTCAAGAAAGTTTGAACCTGCTTATATTCCGGTCAATGGAATAAAAAATATAATTGATGATATGTACCCAAACAATCTAAATGGAAAACCATTGGTTGAACAAATGATCGAGTCGGGTAAAAGAATGTATGTATTGGATAAATTAATGCCTGAAACACCGGATAGTATTAAAACCGGGTACACACAAAAACAATTGGAGGGATGTATAGCCAGTGAGAAAAATATTTGGGTATTCTTTGTTCAGAATGATATGCTTTTTAATACCGACCCCAATTTAACCCGCGATTACATGAGTGAAGGGCCCAGTACACCTGCATTAGGCGAAGCTTCTCCCGGTAATATTGGTCAGTTTGTTGGATGGCAAATGATAAAAAAATGGATGGATAAAAATCCAAAGACTTCATTAGATGACTTGATGAAAAAAAGCGCAAAAGAAATTTTCAATGAAGCAAAGTATAAGCCTGGGTAGGGGGGAAGGTTTGGGGTTTGGGGTTTGGAGTTAGAAGTCTGGAGTTAGAAGTCTGGAGTTAGAAGTTGAAAGCCGGATTAATTCATTTTTGAGGGTACTATCATATCAAAAGAAGGGATGTTTACGGAAAACAGTTGTTTGCTATTTTCATTTTCCATTTGATAGGTTCCATGCATTTTACCCATTTCTGTTCGAAGATTACAGCCACTCACATATTGATAATTTTCGCCGGGTTTTAAAATGGGTTGAATGCCAACAACACCTTCTCCTTCTACTTCTCTATGTTCTCCGTTACTATCGAAAATAAACCATTGTCTGCGAAGAAGTTTGATGGTAAAATTATTATGGTTCTCTATGTTGATACGATAGGCAAACATGTACTCTCCATTCATAGGATTGCTATAGTCGGCCTGGTAAAAGGTCTCTACACTGATCTCAACCCCTTCTGAAATTTTGGATACCATGTTACGGATGAGTTACTTTATGTAAAAATAGGGAATTGGGAAATAGAAACTATGTGAAAAATAGACCATGTTCCATAGTCAATGGTCTATGGACTAATTAACCCATTGATTTAACACGGTTGTGTTGCTACAGTGCTTAATTTTGCAGCTCAGAAAACGATATTATATGACAAAAATTGCTGTAGCAAAGGGAGATGGAATTGGTCCTGAAATAATGGACGCTGTTTTGGGTATATTTGATGCCGCAAAAGTTCCTTTAGAATATCAAGTGGTAGAGATGGGTAAATGGGTGTTCGACAAGGGCTACAGCAACGGGATGACACCTGAAGCACAAGAAACAATTGAGTCATTGGGCATTCTATTCAAAGGCCCCATGGAAACGCCCAAGGGTAAAGGGGTTAAGAGTGTGAATGTAACCGCACGTAAAACCTGGAATACTTATGCAAATAAGCGAACTTTTCAAACATTACATGGGGTTGATACCGTTTTTAGTAAAGCGGGCATACCGATAGACATCACCATTGTTCGTGAAAATATTGAAGATACTTATGGAGGAATTGAGCATATGCTTACTCATGATGTTGCTTTGGGAAGAAGGTTTATTACTCGTCCGGGTAGCATGCAGGTTATCAAATATGCATTTGAAATGGCCAAGAAAAAGGGGGCACGCCGCATCACTTGTGGTCACAAGTCGAACATCATGAAGATCACAGATGGCCTTTTTTTAGAAGTATTTTATGAAGTAGCCAAAGAATACCCTGAGTTAAAATCAGATGATGTAATTGTAGATGATCTTTGTATGAAATTGGTTTCAAGGCCCGACCTTTTTGATGTAGTTGTGATGACCAATCTACAAGGTGATATAGTGAGCGATCTATGTGCAGGCTTGGTGGGCGGTTTAGGCTTTGCACCTTCTGCCAATATTGGAGATCATATTTCAATTTTCGAAGCCGTACATGGTACAGCGCCGGATATAACAGGTAAAAATATTGCCAATCCAACTGCATTATTATTAAGTGGGTTTGGTATGTTACGACATTTAGGTCTGATGGAAACTAGCGCAATGATAGAGAACGCGCTTTTATATACTTTGGAGAGCGGTGTTCATACCGGAGATTTTGGCGACAAATCTGTTAAGGCACTCAGTACCACAGAGTTTGCATCAGCTATTATTGGAAATTTTGGCAAACAGCCAGTACATCAACCAAAACCAGCTATTGCCAACCATTATGTTACGCCCACTCATTTTATGCTTGAGAAGAATCCCATGTTGGAAAGTATTGAAATGGGACAAGAAGAAATTGTAGGAGTGGACATGTTCATTGAAAGCAACGAACAACCCACTGTTATAGCAGAAAAAGCGCTTAAACACACATTAGACATATTTAAATTGGTAACCATCAGCAATCGTGGAACGCAAGTGTGGCCAAAGGGTTCGGTATTTACCAACTTGGTGAACCAATACCGCTTACGTTTTGAAAGCATTGGTGATATTCCGGTCACTCAAACAGATGTGCTGGAATTATATAAACGATTGATGCAGGATTATAAGATTTGTTCCACAGAACTATTGAATATGTGGGATGGTAAAAAAGCCTATAGTCTAGCCCAGGGGCAGTAATTTTTTATATATTGTGATGATTTTGTCGGAAGAGAAACTCTTTCTGATTTTTAACGTATTTTCACGGCTCATTTAAAGAGAAATCGAACCATGGCTGAAGCAATTTTAATGCCTCGATTAAGTGATACTATGACGGAAGGCGTTATTGCTGCCTGGCATAAAAACGTAGGTGATAATGTAAAAAAGGGGGATTTATTGGCTGAAATTGAAACCGATAAAGCTACCATGGAACTGGAAAGTTATCAAGACGGCATATTACTACATAGAGGCACACCCGACGGTGGCAAAATTCAAGTAAATGATTTGTTAGCCATATTTGGAAAAAAAGGAGAAGATATCAGTTCGTTAATAGCAGAACATGCCGGCGGAGGCAAGTCGGGAGTTAAAAGTGAGGAGTCTGGAGTAAAAAAGGAGGCAGCCGTTGCTATTACCAATAACCAAAATCAATCAACTATGGACGTATCTGCTATGGAAGAAGTGGTATTAATGCCAAGATTAAGTGATACCATGACCGAAGGTGTAATTGCCGGTTGGCAAAAAAATGTAGGTGACACAGTTAAAAAAGGGGATGTGTTGGCAGATATTGAAACTGATAAAGCCACCATGGAATTGGAAAGTTATAAAGATGGTATATTATTATATCAGGGTGCCAAAGCCGGTGAAAAAATTCTCGTAAATGATTTGCTTTGCATTATTGGTAAACAGGGTTTGGATATTGATGCGATTGTTGCCTCTATTAAATCAGGATCGGGACAAGCCTCAACAGTTATTCCTCAAGAGACAACAGCAGCTAGCCAACCAACCACAGACAACAAACCACAAACCACAGACAATGTTGTTTCACCCGAGGTTGTAAACGACGGTAGAATCCTAGCTTCTCCACTTGCCAAGAAAGTAGCATCAGAAAAAGGGATCGATCTTCGTTTTGTGAAAGGCACAGGTGATAATGGAAGAATTACAAAAACAGATATAGATAATTACACGCCTGCAACACCTGCTACAGTAAGTGTCGCTACTGCCGCAGCTGCTGTACCCGCTTCTAACATAGCAGTGCCTGCCGGTCAAGTTAGTTTTGAAGATGTGCCGGTATCACAAATGCGAAAAGTTATTGCCAAGCGTTTAAGTGAGAGCTTATTTACAGCACCTCATTTCTATTTAACCATGAGTATTGATATGGATGCAGCAGTTGCTGCAAGGGGAAAGATTAATGAAGTAGCACCGGTTAAAGTGAGTTTCAATGATATGGTATTAAAAGCTACCGCATTGGCATTAAAACAACACCCAAAAGTAAACAGTAGTTGGTTAGGTGATTCCATCCGCTACAATCATCATATCAATATAGGCGTAGCGGTAGCAGTGGAAGATGGATTATTGGTACCGGTGGTTCGATTTGCAGATGGCAAATCTTTGAGTCAAATTGGTGCTGAAGTAAAAGTATTTGCACAAAAAGCAAAAGATAAAAAATTGCAGCCTGCAGATTGGGAAGGAAGCACATTTACCATTTCTAATCTAGGCATGTTTGGTATTGAAGAATTCACCGCCATCATTAACCCGCCGGATGCCTGTATTTTAGCCATTGGTGGTATTTCACAGGTGCCCGTAGTTAAAAATGGTCAAGTCGTTCCCGGTAATGTAATGAAAGTAACCCTAAGTTGCGATCATCGTGCTGTTGATGGAGCAACCGGTGCTGCATTTTTACAAACACTGAAAAGTTTATTGGAAGAGCCTTTGCGGATGTTGGCATAGAGAGACAATTAGTAATTAGTAGTAAATAATTAGTAATAATAAAGGGGTAAGTTGAAATCAATATTGATTACAATTTACCCCTTTAATGTATCTTTTATTTCGCAATAATTGCTAACTACTAATTTCTAATTACTAATTATTAATTAAAACCCTCCCTCCTCATCAAAATCACAACCAATCGGCGCACCGGGTGGTATTTCCTTGTGTGCAGGTAGTGCAATTTCTTTTGGTTTGCTAATTCTTTCAATTGCATAACTGAAATGTGCCTTTAAGGAAGGATTGCTATTCTTCATTTGCAATGCATATTGTTTGATAGATTGTAACCGGTCGAAGCAAATGGATTTTACTATGTAATTGGAAGCTTCGCTTTGACTCAATCCTAACATCCAAGTTAGGACCATTTGTTGTGTTTGCAATTGCACCTCCCCTTTCAAACCCTTTTGGATAGATGCTTTCCAGGTTTTAGTGATGATGGCATCCAATACATCATCCCATCCGGGTGTGTTAGCTTGAGCTTTGAATTGCGACAGTCTATTGGCTCTTTCCGGATTAAACAAAAAAGCCAATTCAAAATCAGTTAAAGCTTCTGCAGCAGCAAGTGGATCGAAGCTCATTCCAGTTCTTTTTGCAAATAATTCACCAACATTATAATATTGTGGAGGGCGTGGAGGAATCATTTGCATAATTTTATCCGGTATGGTAAGCATGTCAGGAGAAAGACAATCCAATACTACAGACAAGGCTTTTTCCTGCATCGCTTTCGATAATATCTGAGGTGTTTGTTGCTTATCGCCCCTCACTGCATAACTATAATCCATTCCGCCTATGAGTTTACATGCCGCTTCTAATTGATATCGATGGTAATTATACACCGGGACCAATACATCTTCAAGTTTTGCCATTGGCGTATTGAAGGGAATGGCTTGTTCAGAAAACTGGTCTATTGCTTTTTGGCGAACTTTAACAACATTCTTTAATTCTTCAACTGCATCATTTCCATTATCCCATAAATGTGCTTTGGGATGCATTCCACTTGCAGCACGGGCGTCAGCATCCGCAATATATAGTAACCCTTTTTTTGTATTTTCTTCCAACAAGTTATTTAAAGCAAGATTCTCATTGGTTTCCAGCGATAGATCAGCATACCCATATGTGATGGCTCGTTTATCCCATTCTCCAATTTCATTGGTATATACTTCAGAAAAATCTATTTGCCCTTTGCCATTAACAAAGACATTAGGATGTGGGTAATCCATTACTGATGCACGACTATTAAAACTGGATGCATAGTTGTGTTGTAAACCAAGTGTATGCCCTACTTCGTGTGCAGCCAATTGTCGCAAACGTTGAAGAGCAGCCTTTTGCATAGTTTCCGGAACAGGTTTTCCGGTTTCGTATGGAGAGAGTAACCCGGTAAAAATAAGATAGTCCTGCCGAACACGTAAGGAACCTAAAGTTACTTGCCCTTTTATGATTTCACCTGTACGTGGATCAGTAATTGTTGCACCATAACTCCAACCTCGAGTAGAACGATGTACCCAGTTAATCATATTGTATCGCGTATCCATCGGATCAGCAGAATCTGGTAATACTTTTACTATAAAAGCATTTTTATACCCCGCAGCTTCATACGCTTGATTCCACCAGCGGGCTCCGTCTAATAAAGCAGAACGAATGGGCTCCGGTGTACCATTATCTAAATAATATACAATGGGTTTTACGGGCTCACTTACTATTGCTGAAGGATCTTTTTTGGATAATCGATGGCGAGCAATATACATCTGTTGAATTTGCGCTGAGAAAGGACTGCTATAATCAAAATAGGAAATGCCAAAATAGCCTGATCGAATATCATATTTACGAGGTTTGTAATTATTATCAGGTAATTGTACAAATGAATGATGCATTCGAACTGTAATAGCTTCAGTAGAGGGAGTTACGGTACTTACAAACCTTCCTGCATCGCCTCCCCCTGTAAAAGTAATCGTGGCTTCAAATTCACTGTTGAGAGGAAAATTCTTTGTATTGGGCAAATAAATGGCAGAACGTGGTTCACTGAAGGTATAAGTTCCTTGACGGGCTGTTTTAATTCTATCCGCCACATTTTGGGCATCACGCACGAAAAAAGAAGTTGCATCAACCAAAACTTTATCTCCTACATCTTCATCAATTACAAAACTGCCAATGGTAGATTGGGCAAAAGATTCTTTTACTGCTCGTTGTTCATTTTTATCGGCAGATAGTGCTCGATAGCTATAATTGGGCTGAACCAACAACAGTTTTTTCCCAACTTTATTAAAAGAAACGATGCGGGAGCCACCAATTAAACCTCTATCTAGGCCAATGTCATTAGATCCCAAACCAGCGGGCAAGGAATGTACATAAAGAAACTCTTTATCGAATTTGTCTATCTGCATCCACACTTTTCCATTTATGCCATCCCACCAAAAAGTGAAATAGCCATCATAACGTTTCATGTTTTTGGTTTTATCTGCAATTTTCGAAGGGGTTTGAGCAGATACGATTGAACTGAAAAAACAAAAAAAGGCAATAATGAAAAATCGCATAATAGATCGTTTTGGTGTAGAACAAAAAAAATGAGTTAAGTGCAATACCTATAAAGATATTTTAAAACAAGATTGGACTTCAAAAAAAAGTGTTTTGCAAAAAACGAAATAGCCCATTTTTCTTCCATTATATGAATATAAAACTCCGGTTATCATTTAATACCTGATAACCGGAGTTAAAATATGTTGCTTTTATTTCTTACGACTTTTTACCGCCATTGCCAACAAATGGCTCTTCAGGAGTAAAAAGTGTGGGTATTTCAACAGGGGCCGGTATCACAGGCGCAGGAGCTACAACGGGGGCCGCTACAGGAACAAGGGCCGGTTGTTTAGCAGCTACTTTTCTCTTGGGTGCCGGTTTTTTAGGTGCCGACTTTACAGCTTTTTTAACAACAGCTTTTTTAGCAACAGCTTTTTTAGCAGCTACTTTTTTCTTGGGAGCTGCCTTTTTAGCAACTGCTTTTTTAACTACTTTTTTAGCAGCTACCTTTTTCTTGGGAGCCGCTTTTTTAGCAACTGCTTTTTTAACTGCTACTTTTTTCTTAGGGGCTGCTGTTTTTTTCTTTGCCACTTTCTTAGTAGCTACTTTTTTCTTTGGAGCAGTTTTTTTAGCTGCTTTTTTAGCTACAGGTTTTTTAGCTGCTGCTTTCTTTGCTGTTTTTTTGGGCGCTACTTTTTTAGCAACCTTTTTTTTAGATTTTTCCATGATGGTATTGGTTTGTATATGTTTAAAGATGAGATTGGAAAGTTAAAAAAATATTTTTGTAAATATCACTTTTTATTCATTGATAAAGTTTATTTAATTATCACCCTATCTGTACTATTGAAACCCTAGCCTTTGCAACCAAACCAAACATTGTTTTGGCCATTGGCTTAGCACTGCATCCGAAGAAGCCATTCCAAAACCATGCCCGCCATGATCGTAAATGAATAAGGATGACGGAACTTTATTTCGTTTGAGGGCTTCATAAAATAAAATACTGTTTTGCGGAACCACTACTTTGTCATCATCAGCAAGTATTAATAATACGGGCGGCGTTTCTGAACTGACTCTTTTATCAATCGATAATGCATTGATTAGCTCAGTATTTGGTGTTTTGCCCAATAACATATCTCTACTACCCCTATGAGCAAACATAGTGTCCATCGTAATAACCGGGTACATTAAAATAGCAAATGCGGGTCTGGTTGAGATTTGTTCCAATGGATTTTGGGCATTCGGGTCACCTTGTTGAATCATTGTGGCTGCAGTTGATGCCAAATGGCCGCCTGCAGAAAAACCCATCACGCCTATTTTTTTGGGATTAATTTGCCATTCATCTGCTCTGGAGCGGATGATACGAAGAGCAGTAGTCACATCATTGTATTGGTCGGGATATCGGTGCCCCTCTTGTTTTGCATTGTTTAATCTGTATCGTAAAACAAAAGCATCCATGCCATTGTCATTAAAAAAACGGGCAGGCAATACCCCTTCTTTTTCCCAAGCAAGATGCGCATAACCACCTCCCGGACAAATTAAAACAGCCGTTTTCTCTTTTGATGGATTTTTGGACGGATAATAATCTATAAATGGAGCAATGGTATCAAACCCTTTGTTCATGACGGGTTCAGGAGATGGATATATAAAAATTCTCTGTTGTGAACGGCTAACCATTGCTATGGATATAAAAATCAAAACAAGATGTATGGTTCTCATTGAATGATTGTTTTTTGAAACATGCTATTTATGAATATGGAAAGTTAAGGAGATTCACGAAAGATATATGGTTGATTTTCGAATTGGCTAAGATGTGAACCAAAGAATCTGATTTTGCGTTAATTCGTTAATCTTTATTATGCTAATTTTAAGGTATGAAGAAAACCGTTGTTTTAGGTGCATCCGATAATCCGGCACGTTACAGTTATTTAGCCGTTGAAAAACTGAATCGATATGGACACACAATAGTGGCTATTGGTAAAAAAGAAGGAATGATCGGTGCAAATCGCATTATCACAACGCATCCTGCAGAGAATGAGGTAGATACTGTTACTTTATATTTAAACCCAAGTTTACAAAAAGATTATTACGATTATATTCTTTCGTTGCACCCAAAAAGGCTCATATTTAATCCGGGTACTGAAAATGAAGAATTATTTGAATTGGCCAAAGCTAATGGCATTAAGCCCATTGAGGCATGTACATTGGTTATGTTAGGTACAGGACAATATTGAAAAAGAAATTCGTTTTTCGAATAACACATTCATTCGGTTTAAAGAGCAAAAAATAAGCATATCAATTTTATCACTATGCATTCCACACAATTTTCTTTTCGGGTTACCAAATGTATTGCTGTTTGTTCCATTGCCATCATGCTCCTTTTAATCGTCATTGGAAATACGACCGATTACTATACCAATTATTTTTTTGTAGCGCATGTAATGAAAATGGATACCATCTTCCCAAATAGTCAAATCCATTATCGATCTATCAACAACCCCATACTTTTTCATGCGGGATATATTTTTTTAATTATTCTTGAAACCATTATGACAATTTTTTGCTGTTTAGGTGGATTTTTGATGATAAAAAATATTAAAAAACCGGCTCAAAAATTTAATGCTTCAAAAAAATGGGCGGTTACCGGTATTGCTATCGGCATAGTAATCTGGTTTTTGGGATTTGAAGTAATAGGTGGTGAATGGTTTGGGATGTGGCAAAGTACTACTTGGAATGGGTTAGGGAGTGCCGGTAGAATTCTTGACTTTTTGGTACTTACCTTGCTGTTATTACATTTTAAAGAAGCGGAATTAACTTGATAATATTGACTAGTTTTCTAACCAAATTTTATAGTTTTATCGGTGAATAACATTTGGGGAGTTTTCAACTTTCTAAATGTTTTAAAAAAACTAAGTATATTTAACCATGAAAACAGCTAATTTACCTTCGTTTTGCATATTAATGCTGACTTTTTTGGTTTCTTGCAACAATGACGATACGGCAACCAAAGTAGACAATACAACTACTACTGCCATTCCAAATACTCGTTCTATTTCATCAATGACATCTTCTTCAGGGCTCAATAATAATGCAACATCGGTTTCTGCTTCTACCGGATCAGCATCTACTGCAACCGGCATTAATCCAGCACATGGCGAACCTAACCATCGTTGCGATATAGCTGTTGGTGCCCCATTAAATTCTGCCCCAACAAGTACAAGTGGGTTAAATTCACAGTCGCCTGTTTCTATTTCACCTATTCAAGGAAATGCACCTGTTCAAGTAAATGCTCCCGTTATTTCAAATCCGGCCGGTACTGTTAAACCGAATACAACAAGTGTTGCAGCCGGCATAAATCCTGCACATGGTCAACCTAACCATCGTTGTGATATTGCCGTTGGTGCACCACTTAATTCCACACCTACCAAAACAACCCCCATTGAAACAAAACCAACTGTGAGTAGTGTTAAGCCAGCTCCTGCCACAACAACAACAACAGTTGCTCCGGGCATGAACCCTCCACATGGTCAGCCTAACCATCGGTGTGATATAGCTGTAGGTGCACTTCTTACTTCAGCGCCCACTAAAAAAGCTACTACTGCACCGGCTGTAACAACTACCCCTGCGCAGATAACTTCTCCAATACAACCGCTTCAAAACAATACAAAGAGTAATGCAAAATTAAACCCTGCCCATGGACAATCGGGACATGATTGTGCAATTGCGGTTGGCCAACCTTTAAAAAATTAATACCCAACAGCATTTCATTTAAAGTGATCAGTGAATCTAGTGCTTGCTTTTTTGATCTTATTTACTGACTAACTTAATATGGTATTCTTGAATAAGTGCGGGATTCTCCGGTGTTAGTGTAAAACTAATCCAAACATTTGCCTTTTCTCCTTCGATGATAAAATATCCTCTCAATTGATTCTCAGGAATCACATCTCTTACTTTTCCGATCTTTCCTGCTTTCAGATAAATTTCATTCGCTTCTTTTCTCAAAGTCTCTGTAAAATAATCCGAGAAGAAATTTTCTGCAAATATGCCCGCCGATTTCGCATTTGGAAAATCAGGAAGCAAGGAAACAATTTCATTTCTACGTTTCGTTAATATAGCAGAGGGAGGCAATTGTCTGGGTTGAAGCTTAGCTATACGAATCAAAGTATCCAAGACCATTGTATTGGCTATACTTGTAGGTGCATAAGTTCTATTGGCAAAAAACATTACACCCAATCCATACTCAGGTAAAATATTCCAGTTACTTCCAAAACCGGGAAGTCCGCCTGTATGGCCAACGTATTCGCGACCCTCACAATCCTTTGTCCAACGTAATCCATATCCATATGCAGATGCAGTTACACATGCTCTGCCGCCTGGATATGTATTTGTTGTATTTAAAGCAGAAAACCGCCAGGGCTGGTGCATTTCACGAATAGAACTTCTTTTAATAGGACCAGTTTCTGTTCCATTCCTTACAGGCCAAGCCAATTGATGCAATGCCACATACTTGCTAAAAGATTCTATAGAGGTAATCATACCACCCATGGCCCCATAGATTCCATCGTGCAACAAAGGTTCTTCACGCCATTGATCCTCAATCCAACGATAACCATGTGCTAACTCATTTGGAGAAACCTTATTAAATTCCCATTCTGCCTGGTTCATGTTGAGGGGCTGCCAAATATTCTTTTTGATATACTCGCTATAAGGAATACCGGTAACCTTTTTTATGATGTACCCTAACATAGCGAACCCCATATTACTATATTCATAGACTAATCCCGGGACATTAGAAAATGAAATTCCTTTCTTAATCATAGAAATGAGTTCTTCATCCGTATCGGCCAATTGTCTGTCACCCCAAGGATTGTCTTCCGGAAATCCGGCAGCATGCGTCATTAAATTTCTAACTGTCAGGATTGGAGCATCGGAACTCAATTGTTGATTTTTGATTTCGGGAATGTATTGATACACAGGATCATCTAACCTTAATTTTCCGGCATCCCTAAGTTGCAGAATGGCCATTGTTGTAAGGCTTTTACTCATTGAAGCAATTCGAAACATGGATTGTGTAGTTGCCGGAATTTTTTTACCAATATCAAGATATCCTCCGCTGCCCGTATACACTAATTTTCCATCAAGCATTACCCCAAAAGAGTAGCCGGGAAAATGATTTTGTTGTGCATATTCTTTATACATCTTTTCTACCAATGGAAAAAGAGTTTCCAATTTTTGCAATCTTGTACCATCGCTAAATGCTGGAGCCTGGTAAGCAGCAATGGGATTTGATGACTCAGAAATTTTTTGTCCGAAACCGGTAAAAGATAAAAAGAGTAAACTTAGACTGATAAGCTTTTTAAAATTTTCCATTCTAATAATGTAAATATTGATGAATGATTTGTACAATTAAACCGCTGTGTAACCTCCCGATCTCTTGTCCTCTGCGGTAAATTTTATTTCAACCGCAGAGAACATGAGAACGCAAAGCTACCCGCAGAGCAGAATTTAATAGTCAATTAGTTTTTTTATATAATCCCCTAATCGGGACTTAGCCATGAAATTTTTTTCCAATTCAATATTAAAGGGAATGGGTGTATCTAAAGAACCACATCGCAATACTGGTGCATCTAACAATTCGAAACAATGTTCACTTATCCAAGCGCTAATTTCGCCGCCAAGCCCACCCATTAAAGTATCTTCATGTAATAGCAATACTTTCCCGGTTTGTGAAACCG
This sequence comes from Bacteroidota bacterium, assembly GCA_031417635.1. Lineage (GTDB taxonomy): Bacteria > Bacteroidota > Bacteroidia > Chitinophagales > Chitinophagaceae > Sediminibacterium. The sequence continues at coordinate 47,400 of JANOVY010000078.1, forward strand.
CTTCCTTAATAGCGGGATAATCCAACGGTAATAAAGTTCTCAAATCTAGAATATGCAATGATATTTCCGGATATAGTTCTTGGTATTCTGTAGCCCAATGTACACCAGCGCCATAAGTAATCACTGAAATATCATCTCCTTTTTTTACTAGTCTTGCTTTACCTATTTCAACTTCATAATAGGTTTCAGGCACCAACTCGGATACACTTCTATACAAAGCCTTATGCTCAAAAAATAAAACAGGATTGGGATCATTAATGGCAGCTATCAATAATCCCTTTGCATCGTGGGGTGTTGATGGATATACTACTTTGAGTCCGGGCACATGTGTAAACCAGGCTTCATTACATTGTGAATGAAACGGGCCTGCGCCTACTCCACCACCTGTGGGCATTCGAATAACCACATCTGCATTTTGCCCCCACCGATAATGCATCTTGGCTAAATTGTTTACAATTTGATTAAATCCAACAGTCACAAAATCGCCAAACTGCATTTCCATTACACTCTTATAGCCTTCCAAACTTAGTCCCAATGCAGTACCCACAATAGCACTTTCACACAAGGGTGTATTTCGAACCCTTTCTTTTCCAAATGTTTCTACAAACCCTTCTGTAATTTTAAAAGCTCCGCCATATTCTGCAATATCTTGGCCCATTAAAATCAAATTGGGATGCTGTTGCATGCTTTGGTGAAGGGCAGATTTGATGGCATCTACTAAGCGTAAGTCTGGAGTTTGGAGTCTGGAGTTTGGAGTTATGATTAGTGAATTTGGTGTATCAATTATTTCTACTCCAGACTCCAGACTCCTAACTCCTAACTTTTCTGCATATACATCCTCCAATTCTTCGTCCGTATTGGGAATAATTTTTTCTTCTTGTTCGGCTAGTTTTATTTCATCTTCAATATGTTTTTTGAACTCATTTCTAATATCAGCCACCTGCATTTCAGAGATAATATTCTCAGAAATTAGAAATTGCTCATAATTTTTAATAGGATCTTTTCTGCCCCATTCTTCAAACATTTCCTTAGGTACATATTTGGTACCACTGGCTTCTTCATGGCCACGCATCCGAAAGGTGATGCACTCTATCAAATATGGCTTTTGTTGTTGAATGCAATACGCACGTACGCCTTTAATGGTATCATATACTTCCAATATATTATTACCATCAATGCGAATGCCTTCCATTCCATATCCTTTTGCTTTATCTATTAAATGATCACATCGGTATTGTTCATTTACCGGCGTACTTAACCCATAGCCATTATTTTCTATTACAAATATTACCGGCAAATCCCAAACGGCAGCAACATTCAGGGCCTCATGAAAATCGCCTTCACTGGTTCCGCCATCACCACTATATGCAAGCGATACTTTGTTTTCTTTTCTAAGTTTATATGCCAATGCTACCCCATCTGCAATGGCCAATTGCGGTCCTAGATGCGAAATCATTCCACAGATATGATGGTCTTTGCTTCCAAAGTGAAAACTTCTCTCTCTGCCTTTACTATACCCTTCTTTATTACCCTGCCATTGCATAAATAATTTATGCAATGGCATTTGTCGCGAAGTAAATACACCTAAGTTTCTATGCAATGGCATTATCCATTCATCTTGTTGTAAAGCCAATGTACTTCCCACAGAAATGGCTTCCTGACCAATTCCACTAAACCATTTACTTATTTTACCTTGCCTAAGCAATACCAACATTTTTTCTTCAATCATTCGCGGCAAAAGAAGCTGCCTATATAGAAATATGAGTTCTTCGCTTGTAAAATTTTGACGATTGTAATGCATTTTCCTAAAAAATTTTATTACCGGCTAATGTATGCGCTCCAGAATGAGTGGTGAAAGTTGATCATGAGATGCCGGGCTTCAATTCTGAACATAGTCCATTTTCTCACAACTCACAACTCAGATCCCACGCTTGACGTTTATCTAAGTTACTTGTATTTAACTTGATTACATAAAAAAGCCACCTACCTAAGGCAGATGGCTTTTTGTGCAATAATAATTTCTAATCTTTTCCGCCCAACTTAGTTAATAAACGCAATATCTCAAGATATAACCAAACCAAAGTAATCAGCAATCCAAACGCTCCATACCACTCCATAAATTTAGGAGCGCCTCTTTCTGCACCTTGTTCAATCATATCAAAATCCAATATAAGGTTCAGTGCTGCTATTGCTACAATAAATAAGCTTATTCCGATACTTAATAAACTACTATCGTTCATGAAACTCACATTCACTCCAAATAAATTCAAGACCATGGTCAATAAATAAAAAATACCAATGCCTAAAGTGGAGGTGAAAATGACAGATTTAAAACGCTCAGTTGCTTTTATAACCCTGAAATTGTATAAAAGAAACATCGCAATAGCTACGCCAAAAGTTAACCCCACAGCTTGCATAATAAGACCGGGATATTTTTCAGCGAAAGCTGCATTTAAAATAGCAGAAATACCACCAATAAACAAACCTTCTAATAAACCATACAATGGCGCCAAATAAGAAGCCAAATTAGGCTTAAAACTTATGGCAATGGCAGTGATCAATCCACCAAAAATACCTACCATCATTAGGGTAGACACAGTAGCTTGCTTACCTTCTTCAAACATATGCCAGTTGTATGCTGCGCCGGCTATAACCATGATCAATAAAAAACCAAACTTATTGATGGTGCCTCGAACACTCATGGTTCCTTGCATATCTGATTCAATACTGAGACCCTTATCAAACATTTTTTGTGTTAATGTTGGATTACCCGATTTAAACATTGCCATATTTTAAAATTTAGTAAGTACAAATATATAGAAACTAATAGAGGTTTGGAGGAATGGATGTTTAAGGAATTCTTAAAATTTAAAGAGGTGTATCGGGAGAAATGAATCCTGAGTGGTGAGACGTCAGTAGTGAGTATTTTTTTAGAGTACTCACGACTGACGTCTCACTACTCACTATAATCCTTTTCAATTATTGCCTATCCAATTTCTTCAAACCCGGGTAATGATCTACTGTTTCTAGAATGTAATTAGGATTTGACTTCAATATTCGAATAAATTTTGCTAGAGAGTCAGCATCAGCAGGTCTTTTAAACATTCTGTCATGTGTGAGAATCACCAAATGATTCTGCAGATGGGTTTCATTCTTGGCAAAAGCACTATCAATTTGATTGGCTAATTGTTGGGGACTTTGAACCGGACGTGCCGATTTCTTTTTGAAATTCCATTCTACATCCCACCCAATTAAATTATAACAGGCGCTATCCAATAAATGGGTTAAGGGTAACACCAAACTGTTTGCTTTGATATCATTGTCTCTTAACCAAGCTCTATTTCCCGGTAAACGTCCAATTTTATAAGGCACCTCTAAATATGTTTGTGCTTTTTCAAAATCAAGTTCGGCCATTGCCGGATGTTCATAAAAAAAATGATAATGGCTATTGGCGTGGGTAAAACTATGATTGGCCAATAATAACTGTGGATAGCTTTCGCGAATAAGGTTTACTATTTTCTTACCATCGCTTTTTTTGGCTGTATGCAAACCAACCATAAAAAAGCTGGCTTTTATCCCTGCTTGTTTGCAAAGATTGTAACAGTCCATGGTGCCATTTTGCGGACCATCATCAAAACTCAGGTATATGTATTTTTTGGAGCTATCATAGAAAAATGGCTGTCTGGCAAATTTATCAATTATCCTTCTCAAATGCTTGTAGCTATTCGGCTTTGTGTGTTCTAAACCATGGGAATCGGTACAAGAAACACAAAATCCCATTAAGAGTATCCCAAAAAGGCTTACAAACAGCTTCTTACTATCACTTTTCATCTGTCCCCTACATTTTTTGCAAAGGTACGAATAGAAAAAATGGTGAACAATCGTCATTAAATAATTAAATTTTAAATCAGATCAAACATCTCCAAAAAACAGTATTTCTGTTACGTCTGATTAATTACCTTCGCACAATAATTTTTTAAGTCGATGAGTACAAAAGATGAAGTTTTACAGGACGTAGTAATCAAGTTTGCAGGAGATAGCGGCGATGGAATGCAGCTTACCGGACAACAGTTCACCAATAATACAGCTATGCTGGGAATTGACCTGGCAACTTTCCCCGACTTTCCGGCAGAAATCAGGGCTCCAATAGGTACCCTGCCGGGTGTGAGTGGTTTTCAATTGCATTTCTCTTCAAATAAGGTATTTACCCCCGGAGACATTGCAGATGTTTTGGTGGCCATGAATGCGGCTGCCTTGAAAGTAAACCTTACAGCCATTAAACCCGGCGGCAAAATAATCGTAAATATTGAAGGTTTTGATGCTAGAAATTTACGATTGGCTAATTATCCGGAAGGTGTAAATCCATTAGAAGATGGTAGTCTTGACAGTTATGAGGTAATCAAAATAGATGTAACCAAACTTACTCGTGAGTCATTAAAAGACTTTACTGAATTGGGTAACAAAGAGCGTGATAGAGCAAAGAACATGTTTGTATTGGGTTATATTTATTGGATGTACAATAGAAGTTTAGAAAATACCATCGATTTTCTAAAAGAAAAATTTGGCAAAAAAGAATTGATTCTGAATAGTAATATCAAAGTATTACAATCCGGTTACAATTATGGCGATACTACAGAAACATTTACCACCCGATATAAAGTAGAAAGAGCAAAAATGAATCCGGGTCTGTACCGTAGTATTATGGGTAATCAGGCACTTTCTATGGGTTTAATTGCTGCCTCAGAAAAAAGTAATTTACCTATTTTCTTAGGTGCTTACCCTATTACTCCTGCTTCTGATATATTACACGAATTAAGTAAGTACAAAAGTTTTGGAATCAAAACCTTTCAAGCTGAAGACGAGATTGCCGCAATTGCTGCAGCAATTGGTGCTAGTTATGGCGGATCATTGGGAATCACGGCTACATCGGGACCCGGAATGGCACTGAAAACAGAAGCAATGGGTCTGGCTGTTATGCTAGAAATACCCCTTGTAATTATTAATATTCAACGTGGTGGTCCATCAACCGGTTTGCCAACTAAGACAGAGCAAAGTGATCTAATGCAAGCATATCATGGTAGGAATGGAGAATGTCCAATGCCAATCATAGCTTCTTCTACGCCAAGTGATTGCTTCGATGTTGCCTATGAGGCTGTGCGGATTTCTGTACAACATATGACACCGGTTATTTTATTGAGTGACGGTTATATAGCAAACGGAGCAGAGCCTTGGAAGTTTCCTGTTTCTGCAGATTTAGCGCCGATTACTGTAAATTTTAAAGCAGGTCTGGCTGATGATGAACCTAAATTTCAACCCTATCGCCGAGACGAAAAACTTGCCCGTCCTTGGGCTATTCCAGGAACACCGGGATTGGAACACCGCATAGGTGGATTGGAAAAACAAGATGTTACCGGAAATATTAACTATGAACCTGAGAATCACCAACACATGGTGAATGTAAGGCAATCTAAGGTTGATAAAATAGCCGACCATATTCCTTTACAAACGATTGATAGTGGTCCTGAAAAAGGTAAAGTATTGGTCATTGGCTGGGGCTCAACTTATGGTGCTATTAAAAGTGCTGTATTACAATTACAAGCTGAAGGTCATGCCGTTAGCCATGCACATATCCGTTATCTGCGTCCATTCCCAAGAAATTTAGGGGAAATTATTAAGAATTTTGATCAGGTAATCATTCCTGAAATCAATAATGGACAATTAGTAAAAATTATTCGCGATCAATACCTTGTAGATGCAAAACCTTATAATAAAGTAATGGGGATTCCAATTACAAAAGGTGAATTAATTGATGTGATTAGGAAGATGATATAGTAGAAGCTGTTAGCTTTTAGACATTAGCTCCCAGTATTTTTAAATATGGGAGTGACCATTTCGACTAGCTAGTAGCTTACTTTCTTCATCTCTAAAGCTATCACCCTTGAATATTGAACAACTGCGGGAGTTTTGTTTACAGAAACCCGATTCAGAAGAAACCCTTCCATTTGGGCCGGATACTTTGGTGTATAAAGTAAATGGTAAAGTTTTTTTATTGGCCGGACTAGATAGTCACCCCCTCCAATTTAATGTTAAATGCAACCCTGAAAAAGCAGATGAGCTTAGAGAGCATTACCCGCATTGCATTCTGCCCGGCTATCACATGAATAAAAAACATTGGAACACAATTATTATTGACGGGAGTTTAACAAATAAACAACTGCACGAGTTTATTGATAACTCATACGAATTGGTTAGGAGGAAATCGTGAGGTGTGAGGCGTCAGTCGTGAGATTTTATAGATTCTTTATTCACGACTGACGCCTCACACCTCACGATTTACATGCCTACACCAATCCTTCAACACACACTCTTTACATTTCGGACTACGTGCAAGGCAAACATATCTGCCATGCAGGATAAGCCAGTGATGGGCTTTATGAACGAGTTCGGATGGAATATATTTGATTAGCTCTTTTTCTACTGCTAAGGGAGTGGATGCCTTTTGCGAAACCAGTCCTAATCTTTTACTTACTCTGAAGACATGCGTATCCACAGCCATATTGGGTTGTTGGTCTACAACACTGGTAATTACATTTGCTGTTTTACGACCAACGCCTGGTAATTGAATCAATTCATCTACCGTCATAGGTACTTCGCCGTCAAATTTTTCGAGCAACATGTTGGCCATGCCAATCAGGTGTTTTGTTTTATTGTTAGGGTAAGAGATACTCTTGATCAGTGGAAATAATGATTCAAAACTTGCTTTTGCCATTTTTTGAGGAGTGGGATATTTAGCAAAGATGGCAGGGGTGGTAAGGTTTACCCGCTTATCGGTACATTGAGCAGAAAGGATAACAGCTACTAATAATTGAAATGGATCATCATACAAAAGTTCCGTTTCTGCATCGGGATTGTTATGCTGAAAATAATTGAGAATATTTTCGTATCGTTGTTTCTTAGTCATTATGGGCTGAAATAAATTAGCACAGATTCACAGATTACCACTATTGAATCTGTGCTAATCTGTGAATCTGTGGCAATTAAAATTATCTAAAACTGATGAAAACTATCTCCAATAAATTTTAATGCATCGGTAATTCCTGTGCGCCAGTATGTCCAAGTATGCGCTCCATCTCGAACCCGATATTCATGAGGCACCCTTTTTTTAGTTAATGCGATATGTAATAAACAATTGCCCTCTGTTAAAAAGTCATCATCTCCACAATCTATCCAGTAACGAACTTTTTTTAGCTCATCGGCAGATTTTGTATCTACTATTTTCAATATTGAATTATCGTACCAACTTTTATTTAATCTGTCATTGCCTTTCAAGTCGCGACCATAGAGTTGTCCAAACGTATTTTTCCAACTGTTTTCTGGAGAGTTGATAACTGCTTCATCATTAAATACTGCCGCACTTAAAGGGGCAGCGGCAGCAAAAAGTTCGGGATGCTTTAAAGAATATATTAAAGTGCCATAGCCACCCATCGATAAACCGGCCACACCTCTATACTTTTTTTCAGTTTTAATTCGATACGTTTTTTCTATCGAAGGCATAAACTCTTTAATAAAAAAATCTTCGTAATTTTCTTTGCCATCATAGGAATTTATGTACCAACTAGAATCTCCATTGGGCATCACAATAATCATTGGAGGAATGATCCCCTCTGCAATGGCTTTATCGGCATATCTATTGATTTCTCCAAATTGTAACCAACCTGTATTATCATCTGTATAGCCATGCAAAAGATAAACAACCGGATAAGAACGTTCAGCTGTCCCATAATCGGCGGGTAAATAAATAGAATATCTAACATCCCTTCCTAAAATGGAACTTTTGATCATTTTAGTCTCCATTACTTTTCCATTGGATTGAGCTGTAGCGAAAAAGGTAAAAACAATGAAGAAAAGTAGGCAAGTAATTTTACTAATAGCTATTTTCATGGCAGTAGGTTTAAGGGCGTAAATGTAAAACATTATCGCTTGATTGGTCAGGTCGCATGAACGTCCAAACCAAGCATAAACTTCTAGTCTGGGCTAGTGGCGATTTGCGTATTTCAAAATGGCTTTAATAGATGCTTTAGAAGGAGATTGTAATGTTAGTTTGTCTAATTGCTGTATGGTACGACGTAAAATCTGTAACCGATCTTTCAGTTCCAAATCTTCTTCTTCCAAAGCCGCTTCAATGGCTTGGGCTATTTTAGGAGAACAATCATTGTATAGGTATAGGATCAGATCCTCTTCTTTAAATTTTTTCATATCAGAATAACCACTTAATTAACGGGCTACAACGTTTTATGTAAACGGTGTTTGCTCATTAATATTGTCATTATTCGCTAAAAGAAAATCCAACGATTTTGAGTGAGATTTATTTCTTTATAACGGCAGAATCTTCAATAATATAGATTTCCTCACCCTCTTTTTTCATCAAATAATGCTCTCTGGCAAATTTTTCGAGTGCAGCGGGGTTATTCTGTAGATCGGTGAGTTCTTGTTGGGTTTTTTCTATTTCCCGCACATAATAACGCTTTTTCGTTTCCAGCTTTTTTAGTTCCTCGCCTCGGTCTCGCTGCTGAAAATAATCTCGTTGATCAAAAAATAACATCCACACCACAAAAAAGGCAGAAACTACCAGGTATTTGTTAGTGATGATGTTGGCAAATTTTTTCATGGATACAGAATGCTAGGTATTGGCTACTGGTTAGTGAATATTATTATTCAATAAAAATAGAGATATTGTAATTCTTGTCAGTAATAAACTAATTAACAGCTGTTAAAAAGTTGTTGGCTATTCAAAAAAAGCATAAATTCTTCTTTGCAATATTAACTACCTACAAACCATATCCAGAACCCATTATCCAGTATCTAGCATCCAGATCCATGCACCTTATTTACCAAACTTAATCTTCCCCTTTGGATACACCCCTGTACTACCCAGCATTTCTTCAATGCGGATCAATTGATTGTATTTTGCAATACGATCGGTGCGAGATGCAGAGCCGGTTTTAATTTGTCCGCAGTTTAATGCTACTGCTAAATCTGCAATTGTGGTATCTTCTGTTTCGCCGCTGCGATGACTCATAATGGTGTTGTATCCATTGTGTTGTGCCATCGTAACGGCATTAATGGTTTCGGTTAGAGTACCTATTTGGTTAACTTTTACCAATAAACCGTTGGCAATACCTTTGTCGATTCCCATTTTAAGTCTATCTACATTCGTTACAAATAGGTCATCTCCAACGATCTGGCATTTGCTGCCAATGGCTTGTGTAAGCGCTTTCCAGCCGTTCCAGTCGTCTTCTGCCATACCATCTTCAATAGAGGCAATGGGGTATTGTTTCACCCATTTTTCCCAAAATTTTACCAATTCATCACTACCCATTACTTTACCACTGCTTTTATGGAAAACATATTTTTTCTTTTTTGCATCCCATAATTCACTGTTAGCAGCATCCATGGCAATCACTATTTGTGATCCTGTTTTATAACCCGCAGCCGAAATGGCTTCCAAAACAGTTTCGATGGCTTCTTCATTACTTTGAATATTTGGGGCAAAACCACCTTCATCACCCACATTGGTGCTAAATCCTTTTTTCTTTAATACACTTTTCAATACATGAAATATTTCAACACCCCAACGCAATCCTTCACTAAAAGAAGTTGCTCCAATGGGCATGATCATGAATTCTTGAAAATCAATCTTGTTATCAGCATGAGCCCCGCCATTCAAAATATTCATCATGGGGATGGGCAAAGTTTTTGCATTGGTACCACCTATATACCTAAATAAGGGTAATGCGGCTTCTTCAGCAGCAGCTTTGGCTACCGCCATACTCACTGCAAGAATTGCATTAGCGCCTAATTTGGTTTTGTTGGGTGTGCCATCTAAAGCAATCATTTCATCATCAATAGCAGCCTGTTGTGCCACATCATAGCCAACAATGGCTTCGGAAATAAGGTCGTTTACGTTTTTCACAGCCTTTAATACCCCTTTCCCGGCGTATTTCTTTTTATCGTTATCGCGTAGTTCTGCGGCTTCATGAATGCCGGTACTGGCACCACTGGGAACGGCTGCACGGCCTAAAGCACCATCATCCGTAACTACGTCAACTTCAACGGTTGGGTTACCGCGACTATCTAATATTTGTCTGGCATGTACTTCAATAATGTAACTCATTTTCGATTGCTTGTTTGTTTATGATTAATCTATTAAATATTGTGTTTTTGTAAAGAGTCCGCAATTTAAGCATTTGTAGGCTTTTATTTTTTGAAATCATCTAATGGACCCCTTGTTTTTCGCATAAATACCTCATCATAGCCCTTTATGATATAATCTTTTAATATACCAACCGTTTCATAGCCTAGTTTCTGATACAGTTTTTGAGCGCCCGGATTAAATGAAGATGCGCATATAAAAACATTAGGAAAACTTTGAAAAATAAGTTCCTCTATATATTTGATGGCAGCTTCACCAATTCCTTTATTTCTAAATTCTTCGGCTAAAGCGATGACCTGAATATAACCCGTAAAACTGCCTTTCATTTTTATCATGATAAAACCGATGGGGCCTTGGTCATTTTTTAATAGATAAACTTCACTGACAGGATCTTGAAGGAGTTTACACCCATCTTCATAATTTCTTTTTAGCGTAATCCAAGGTTCATTGGATGCCATGAGATGGGCGCACCATTGGAGGTCTTTTGGTTCGTTGGTTTTTTGGATAGAAACCCGAATTGATAAGGTTGGAAGTAACGTCATAAAAATTGAGTAATACGAATGTAAATGTATTATCCTATTGAACACCTTGCGTTCTTTGCGACTCTTTGTGAGCCTTGCGATCCCTCTTTTAAGTTCTTTCTGTATCGCAAGGTTCGCAAAGGATCGCTAGGAACGCAAAGAAATTATTTAGTAGTCAAAGAACGGAACACTTCTTCTAAACTGTTGCCTTCTGTTTGTAGGGAAACAATATTTAAATTATTTTCTACAGCCAAGGTTAAGAGTTGTTTACGAACCGATTCGGGGTTGCCGGTTTGTAGTTTGTAATTTGTGGTTTGTGGTTGAAAGAGTTGGTCTACTTCAGTGAGTTTTTTTATCAAATTTCTGTCAACATTCTCTTTAAATATAACACTAACAATCTGTTTGTTATTTTTTTTATTTTGCAAATTAGCCAACGAATCATCGGCAACAATTTGTCCTTTGTTAATAATGATTACCCGATCGCAGATGGCTTCAACTTCTTGCAAAATATGGGAAGAGAAAAGAACTGTTTTATTTTTTCCCTGCTCTCTAATTACATTGCGGATTTCGATGATTTGGTTTGGATCGAGGCCGCTGGTAGGTTCATCCAGAATTAAAACTTCCGGATCGTGTATTAATGAAGCAGCCAGCCCCACTCTTTGTTTATACCCTTTTGATAATTGGGCGATCTTCTTTTTCGATTCAATCGTTAAGCCTGTTAATGCAATTACTTTTTCGATAGCATGTTTTCGGTTGTGTATTTTATGAACGCCCGCAACAAAATCGAGGTATTCGCGCACATACATGTCAGGGTAGAGGGGATTGGCTTCGGGTAAGTAGCCGATCTTTTTTTTCACATCTATTGGACTTTTGCTGACATCTAACCCACATACAAAAGCTTCACCGCTATCTGCTTGAAGGTAGCCGGAAATGATTTTCATAGTTGTGCTTTTTCCTGCACCATTGGGGCCCAGGAAACCAACAATTTCTCCATTGCCTATTTTGAAAGAGACATCATTAACTGCTTTTTGTTCGCCGTATTGTTTTAGTAGATTAGAGACCAGAATGGACATCTTGATTCTTTTGGTAAAATTATAGGAATGAATGTGAAGATTGTGCTTCATTTTTGAATCGAGGCACTCTTCAATTAGTCTAAGGCAATCTCTTTTTAGTACATATTTATAGAAGAATTATGAATAAATGTTTTGGGGTAAAATATTAAAAATGCCAGGAAATTTAGTATCTTGCTATCTTTACTAACTGATTTTCGTGACAATGGCAAAGTATACAGAAATAAAAAGCAAACTACAAATTGAAGTTAACAAATTGACTGGCAATGAATTAGCAAATTTGACACATTACTTTCAAAACCATAAAAATGGAGTATCAAAATACTTCAAACCAAAAGCGACAAGCTATTTGACTAAATTACACGAAGAATTAAACATACTACAAGAACCCGATTTCCAATATTACTTACCCATCAAATGGGATATACCTTTCCCTCCAAAGACAAATCCAAAATTCAAATTTATTGATTTATTTGCAGGGATAGGTGGAATTAGACTCGCATTTCAAAACCTTGGTGGACAATGTGTATTTACTTCCGAATGGGATACATACTCGAAGAAGACATATGAAGTGAATTTTGGAGAAGTTCCTTTTGGAGATATTACAAAAATAAAAGAAACTGAAATTCCCGACCATGACATTTTACTTGGCGGCTTTCCTTGTCAACCCTTTTCAATCGCTGGTGTTTCAAAGAAAAATGCCCTAGGCAGAGCCCACGGATTTTTAGATGAGACACAAGGAACATTATTTTTTGATGTTGCAAGAATTATAAAACATAAAAAACCAAAAGCTTTTATGTTAGAGAATGTGAAAAATCTTGTATCACATGACAAAGGGAAAACTTTCAAAGTAATTACTGAGACTCTAAAAGAATTAGGTTACTCAATACATTCTAAAGTTTTAGACGGAAAACATTTTGTACCTCAACATCGAGAAAGAATAATAATTGTTGGTTTTAAGAACTCTATTTTTAAAGGAAAAGAGAATTTTCAGTTTCCTAAAATGAGCGGAGATAAATTTGCTATCAAAGATATATTAGAAAAAGAAGTAGATAAAAAATATACACTTTCCGAACATCTTTGGAATTATTTACAAGAGTATGCAAAGAAGCATAAGGCTAAAGGAAATGGCTTTGGTTTTGGTTTGACTGATTTAAATGGTATTTCAAGAACAATGAGTGCAAGATATTATAAAGATGGTGCAGAAATATTAATCCCACAGGCAGGAAAAAGTCCGAGAAGATTAACACCAAGAGAATGTGCTAGACTTCAAGGCTTTCCTGATAGTTTTTTAATTCCTGTTTCAGACAACCAAGCATACAAGCAGTTTGGCAATTCAGTTGTAACGCCTTTAATACAAGCAGTTGGTAAAAATATCATCAAAGAATTATTAGCAACCAATGAACCTAAAAAAACTCAAGTCGCTTTTTGCTGATCATGGGTGCAATCAAATTTACATAAAGAGACTTTCACCAAATGACAATTCAAAAAATCAAGTTTACTTTGGCGGTAGCTTTGAGATATTAAATATTTTGCCAATTTCAGAAATTAAAACTGAAGAAGCTGGAGACTGGAATAAAGAACGATTTAAAGCATCAATAAATTTTAGTTGGATTAGCGATGATGGCAATATTTATCCTGCACCAAACTCACAACTCATTCTTTATCCAAAGTACCCCGAAGTAAGGTTTTCAGGTTTTCTTACAAAATGCGAAAATCCGCCATCAGACTTAATGACACAAAGACTAGCAGACAGGTTTTTATTTTTTGCTGTCGCGAAAAATGGAGTTGTGTTAGGCTATGTAGCTTCTCCAAATTCAGAAGTCGCTACTGTGTTTGAAAAGACAAAATCAATATCCGAACACGGAGTCTTTAAAGTAATTGATTTGCCAAAAGCCATAAACAACAAACAAAAACTGCTTGACGAATTATATAGAATTCATTTACTCAACTGGATAAATTCTAAAAGCCTAACAAAAAATGGGTTGGTTGCATGTGATTCATCTCAATGCGGTGGTTATACTTTAGAAGCAGAATTGGGTATTATTAGAAATGGAATTTCTGAACCTGATTTTTTAGGTTGGGAAGTGAAAAATTTTGGAGTAACAAACTTCAATAAACTCAATGCAAAAATTATTACTCTATTTACACCTGAGCCAACTGGTGGACAATATAAAGAGCAAGGTGTAGAATCATTCTTGAATCGATATGGCTATCCTGATAAAAAGGGTAAAATTGATAGAATAAATTTTGGAGGTGTTCATAAAATAGGCAAAAGACATCCATTAACTAACCTTGAAATGCAATTAATTGGCTTTGACACAGAAAGTGGAAAAATTAGAAATACAAATGGCAGAATCGCTTTGGTTGACACAGAACAGCACGAAGCAGCATCTTGGAGTTTTTCTTCATTACTTTTGCATTGGAATAGAAAACACAATCAAGCCTGTTATGTTCCTTCACTTTCAGACATAACTCAAGACAGGAGATATAAATACGGCAACAATATAATTTTAGGAACAGGCACAGATTTTCAACTCTTCCTAAAGCAAATGGCAATTGGAAACATATACTATGACCCAGGTATCAAAATGGAAAATGCTTCGAAAGCACCTAAAATAAAAAACGTAGTCAGTTTCGAATAAAGTCAGGAAATTTACCATACCTATATAAGGCAAATGAAGTCATTGACATTACAAAGTAGTAATACTATCAAAAATATAGCTAGCAAATTTCAAATGCAGGTATGTCTTCTTAAAAATATTTTATGAACCTTCTTGAACTTATTAATACTAATAAGTGGCTAAGCGTTCAATTTACGCTACTAAGTTTGTACCCTGACCAAGAGGATAATTTAATCAGTTATAAAAGTATCTACTCTCAATTGCAGCAAAGCAATGCATTAAATAAAAATATACAAATTGTACTGACTCAATATTTTGACGAGGAAACAAACGAAAAGAGTTATGTTGACGTTTCAGGGTTTAAAGAAAGTCAAAATCAAGTCGCATTATCGGAAAGTTACGCCATTGAATTTTTTCCTTGGAAAGAATGGCTTGGTATGAAAATAAAAAAAGAAACTTTGGTTGAATTCAACGAATTAGAAATCATAAGTCACTGCTTATATGAAATGACTTTTGTTGGTTATAATGAAGAAGAAATACAAAAACAATTTTCCTCAATTAATGATTCTATGGTAGAATACAAAAATATGACTAATGAGAAAAAGATATTGAATACAAAATCATTAGACAATCTTTTTTAAGAAGGGAACGATGTATAAAACGGCGGCCAATAATATATTGCCCCAATTGGGTCATGACTTGTAACTGCCAAGTCCTGTATCTTTTTCTCATTACGACAAGACCTCACGTGATTGTAAAAATAGGTTTAAAAGCCCTGCTGATAAGGTATTTACCGAAATAAATAATCCCAAATACAATACGCAAAGATTTCTTCAATCAATCAACTCCTCCGACCTTTCCGGCAAGTGATCGTATTCTCCTTTTAGTGCATAATAACCAAAAATAACCATCCCAAAAGCTATCGGAATAAATACCACGACAAATACACCCCACTGTATTTTGGTATCCAACAAAGGCTTTCTGGCAATTTCTGCTAAAGCGGTTTGTATTAAATAATAAATGGCTACCGGGCCTAGCAACATCCAAAGTACGCCGAAATATCTTTTAATATTATTCATAATTGCTTTTATTACGTCAATTCGATGAGGAAGGAGGAGTAACCTCATAATCATTAAGCAGATTTCTCCATTCCTTTCTTTTAAGTGACATCTATTAATCGATTTACAGATTTCTCCCTTCGCTACGCTGTGGTCGAAATGACGGGTTAATTAATCATTCACATCCGGATCTATTTTATTTGAAATATAAATGGTTCCTATTATTAAACAAACGGCTGCTACAATAATGGGGTACTTTAACCCTACCAATGCATCATTTGTATAAATGGTTGTGAGCAATGTAGCTATAAATGGTGTTAATCCTCCAAATACCCCATTTCCCACATGATAGGGTAACGACATAGACGTGTACCGTATTTTGGTGGGAAACATTTCCACTAAAAAGGCAGCAATCGGTCCATATACCATGGTTACATAAAAGATCATGATAAATACCAAGAATACCATTTTCCAATAATCGGTATTGCCCACTTTTTTTGCTATTGTTACCAAAGGCTTGATGGTTTTGTTTGTTGCAGCTGCATAGAGTGTATCATTCTTAGTTTCCAACATTGTCATACCATCTTCATAAAACGTTTTGTTCATTACGGTTCTCACTGAATCGTTAGAATTGGGAATGGCCACTACATGGGTTTTCGTTTCTTTCTTTGCAACCCATTCTGTTTTTGTTTTAACATTGGTAAAATCTAACAATTTTTGAAAAAGAAACTGATAAGTAACAATGGCTAATAACATTCCCGATAACATAATCCATTTACGGCCAATTTTATCGCTCCAACTGCCAAATACCACAAAGAAAGGGGTGGCCAATAAAATAGCCCAAATAATAATGGTTCTACTCTGATCAAAATCTACTTTACAAACGTTTTCAATAAATGATTGTGCATAAAATTGTCCTGTGTACCATACTACACCTTGCCCCATGGTTGCCCCAAATAAAGCCAGCAATACCATTTTTAAATTCGACTTGTGTCCGAAACTTTCTTTTAATGGATTTACTGATCGGGTGCCCGCTGCTTTTAACTCTTCGAACAGCGGTGACTCCTTCATTTTTAATCGGATATAGATAGATACTACCACCAATAAAATACTAACTAAAAAAGGAATACGCCATCCCCAATCATTAAATTTGGCAATGGATTTTGCAGGGTCAATATCTAAACTATGCCGGGTTAGCAAAATAACCCCTAATGATACAAATAAGCCCAATGTGGCTGTGGTTTGAATCCACGATGTAAAATAACCTCGCCTATTGGCCGGAGAATGTTCTGCCACATATGTTGCTGCTCCACCGTATTCGCCTCCCAAAGCTAGACCTTGTAATAAGCGAAGAACTAACACCAAAATAGGTGCAAAAAAACCAATCGCTTCATAGCTAGGTACTAAGCCAATTGCAAAGGTTGAGCCCCCCATAATCACAAGGGTTAATAGGAAAGTATGTTTACGACCTATTAAATCGCCCAATCTTCCAAAAACCAAAGCTCCAAAAGGCCTTACAATAAAACCGGCAGCAAAAGTGGCTAAGGTTGATAGCAAAGCAGCAGTAGGATTGGTTTTTGGAAAAAACTGACTGGCTAAAACAGTAGCCAGACTACCAAATATGTAGAAATCGTACCATTCAATCAATGTTCCCAGTGAAGAAGCCCCAATTACTTTCCAAATCCCTTTGGTTTCGTTTGTATTGTTCATAATCTCTTCCAACTTACATTAAACAGTTCAAATAGCCAAGCAAGGGGGGAAGGTTTTTTTTAAACACATAGGCAGATAGGGGCATAGAACTGTAAGCTTATATACGCTTTGTCTTCCCTATCAACCTATGTGTTTACAAATACTCTTTCACCCAATATTTTTCAGCTATTAAAAAAAGGGTTGCCGTATATTTATCGTAGCTAAATATTTTGCTCCTATGTCTTATCCCTATCAAATAAAATCTTACGACGACTACAAAATACAATACCAAAAAAGTATAGATAATCCTTCTGCCTTCTGGGCTGCTGTTGCCGAAAATTTTACCTGGCGTAAACAATGGGATACCGTACTAGAATGGAATTTTACAGAACCCAAAATAGAATGGTTTAAAGGAGGCAAATTAAATATCACTGAAAACTGTTTAGACCGGCACATCGAAACCAAAGGCAATCAACCGGCGCTTATATGGGAGCCAAATGCGCCAGATGAGCAACACCGAATTCTTACCTATAAAAAATTATTGGAAAAAGTTTGTCAGTTTTCACATGTATTAAAAAACAACGGTGTAAAAAAAGGCGATCGAGTTTGTTTATACATGGGTATGATTCCCGAACTGGCCATTGCAGTGTTAGCTTGTGCAAGAATAGGCGCCATACACAGTGTGGTCTTTGGCGGATTTTCTGCACAAAGTATTGCCGACAGATTATACGACGCCCAAGCGGAATACATAGTTACATGTGATGGTGCATTTAGAGGTGCCAAAGATATTCCCCTAAAAAGTGTGATTGATGACGCACTGATTGGTAATAGAACGGTTAAACGTGTAATTGTTTGTACCAGAACCCGTACACCGGTATCTATGATAAAAGGAAGAGATGTTTGGTGGGAAGAAGAAATGAAACATGTTGAAGAAAATGGTCTCAATTTTATTGAGGCCGAAGAAATGGATGCCGAAGATCCCTTGTTTATTTTATACACTTCCGGCTCTACCGGAAAACCGAAAGGAGTTGTTCATACCTGCGGGGGATATATGATTTGGGCTAACTACACTTTTGTTAATGTGTTTCAATACAAAACTGAACAAGTTCACTTTTGTACCGCCGATATTGGCTGGATTACCGGACATACATACATTTTATATGGACCACTTAGTGCAGGTGCCATTTCTCTGTTGTTTGAAGGTGTGCCAACCTTCCCTGATGCCGGAAGATTTTGGGATATCATTGACAAATTCAAAGTAAATATTTTTTATACCGCCCCTACAGCCATTAGAAGTTTAATGGGCTTTGGTACCGGACCCATACATGGAAAAAATCTTTCTTCATTGGCAATTTTAGGAACTGTAGGAGAACCCATAAATGAGGAAGCCTGGCATTGGTATGATGAACATGTGGGTAAGAAAAAATGTCCAATTGTAGATACATGGTGGCAAACGGAAACCGGCGGTAGTTTAATAAGTAACCTGGCAGGTATTACACCGGCAGTTCCCAGTTGGGCCACCTTACCATTGCCCGGTATGCAAATGGTATTGGTGGATGAAAACGGCAAAGAAATCATTTCTATAGGAGATGAAACAGTTTCCGGCAATCTTTGTATAAAAGCCCCATGGCCCGGCATTCTTCGAACTACTTATGGTGATCATGAACGATGTAGAACGAATTATTTTGCTACTTATCCCAATATGTATTTTACCGGTGATGGGGCAATGCGCGATAAAAATGGATTTTATCGAATCACCGGCAGAGTAGATGATGTATTAAATGTAAGTGGTCACCGGATTGGTACTGCGGAAGTAGAGAATGCCATTAATATGCATGCCGGTATTGTTGAAAGTGCGGTTGTAGGTTATCCACATGACATAAAAGGCCAAGGCATTTATGCATATGTTATCTATCAGGGATCGCATGCACAAGATACACATGGTACGGCAGAGATGATACGAAAAGATATTTTACAAACCGTATCGCGCATTATTGGCGCCATTGCCAAACCCGATAAAATTCAGTTTGTCAGTGGTCTTCCCAAAACAAGAAGCGGTAAAATAATGCGTAGAATATTACGCAAGATTGCAGAAGGCGAAACCCAAAATCTTGGTGACACTTCTACTTTATTAGACCCGGCCATAGTTGAAGAAATTAAAAATGGCAAACTCTAAACTTGCTTTATTATTATGCATAAACATCTGTTATTTTTTTTTCTTTTTTGTATTGCTTGTATTAGTATATCATCGCAATCATTGAATCCGATTGTTCCGGCGCCGATATCATTTGAAAATACAAAGGCATTGCCCGTTCCATTAAATGCCACTAGCACTTTATATTATCCAAAAAAATATGAGGCGCAAGCAAAATATTTGAATGAGCAAGTGAAAAAACAAATCGGCTTCTCATTTTTATTAATTGAAACTAAGCAAGCAATCGAAATACCCAAAACCGGGGTAATCTTTATCATAGATTCTATTTCCAATACTCGCCCTGAAATGTACCATTTGAAAGCCTTCGAAGGTAAAATATATATTTCGGCAAATGATGTAAGGGGTTTTGTAAATGCAACACAAACATTTTTACAATTACTACCCAATAAAAAATCGAATTCTGTAGCAGTAATGGCAGTAGCCATCATTGACTATCCAAAATTTAGTTATAGAGGAATGCATTTAGATGTAGTTCGGCATTTTTTCCCTTTGAACTATATCAAAAAGTACATTGATTATCTAGCCTTTCATAAGTTCAATACCTTTCATTGGCACTTAACAGACGATCAAGGTTGGCGCTTTGAAGTAAAAAGTTATCCTAAATTAAATTCAGTAGGTTCTTGGCGCGACTCAACCTTAATAGGACATTTCAAAGATAGCCCGGCCAAATATGATGGAAAAAGGTATGGCGGATATTATACAAGAGCTGAGATTAAAGAAGTGATTGCTTATGCCACAATTCGGGGCATTGTCATTATTCCGGAATTGGACATTCCGGGTCACAGTCGGGCAACGATTGCTGCCTATCCGGCATTCAGCACAAAACCCGATACAGCATGGAACGTGGCCACCACCTGGGGAATGTATAATCGGCAGAACAATGTATTGGCACCAAATGAAGCTTCTTTTACCTTTTTAAAAACTATTTTCAAAGAATTATCAGAATTATTTCCTTCAATTTATATTCACAATGGGGGCGATGAATGTAGTATGCTATGGTGGAAACAAGACCCGAAAACCCAGGCTTTTATTGCGAATAAAAAGTTGGGGTCAGAAAAAGCATTGGAAACTTATTTTATTGAATATGTGGCGAATTATTTGAAAACACTTAATAAAAAATCGGTAGGCTGGCATGAAATAGCAGAAGGCGATTTAGATACTTCTACATTAATCATGAATTGGAGTGATGACAAACAGGCATTGGCCGTTGCCAAAAAAGGATTTAATATTATACAAACCCCGGGTAAGCCTTTTTATTTTGATCATTACCAATCCAAAGATCCAAAAGATAGTTTAGCCATTCATGGATATAATCCTTTAGCAGCCGTTTATACCTATCAAATTATTCCGGATGCAGTGAAATCGGCAGGACTAGCAAATAAAATTATTGGCGCGCAAGCAAATGTATGGACAGAATACATGGGCTATCCCACAAAAGTAGACTATATGGTTTTCCCAAGAATGACGGCATTGAGTGAAAATTTATGGAGCGAGAAAAAAGACTACCCTGATTTTTTAAGAAGATTGGAACAATTTATTTTACCCAAATATGTAGCTTGGAATAGTTCTTATTTTGCAGATTTTCAACAGTGGAAAAAAGAAAAATAATTAAACCGGATGAAATCTGCTGAAAGATTTTATACAATGTGATTAGTAGTTTTGTTAACTTGTTATCTTTATTAATGTATACATATGACTGAAAGATATTCAAGTTTAAAAAAATCTTTGAAAGAACATATTTTTGATTTTTTAATGCTTTTTATTGCCATTTCCTTAGGCTTTTTTGTAGACAATTACCGGGATGAATATACTGATAGAAAGCTTGCTAAATCATTGGCATCAGAACTTATAACGGAGATTCAAGAAGATACCCTGTCTTTGCATAACATGTTGGATTACTGTACTTTAAGAATACAAAGAATGGATAGATTGTTTCTCTTAATAGATGACAATAAAACCTTTTATAATGATTCATTAATTTATTTTTACTCTGCACATATTAATGAAAGGCTTAAGTTTAAAAGAAATGGTCAAACATTTGCACTTTTTACGAATACCAGTTATCTAGATAATTTTACAAAAGAAGTAGCTTTTGCATTAACAAAGTTTGATATCAGTTATAAAACAACACTATTATCCCTAGAGCATGAAAGGGAAATTATCACTAACAAAATTTTCCCTTTTCAACAACAGGTTTTTCATACCGAACTTTTTCAATCTATTATTTTAAATAATAAACTAGATGCAAAACCCATGCTTCGCAATTGGAACAAAGAAGCTAGTTGGATATACCACAATTACATAACCGAATTAAAAATTGAAAACCAAAGAGTAAGAGACGAATACAAGAATCTCTTAGAAGACGCAAAAGAAGCTTTGGATATATTGAAAAAGGATTACGCTATTAATTAAAATATAATGAAAATGTATTTTGTAAAATAATCTTAACATCCTTATAACTTAAGATACTTTTTAATGGGCAAAGGCTTTGATTGTTTCATAAAAAAATTCCAATAACTTTTTCATTACTGAATTGAAAAGAAAAAAATTGATAGATTTCTATAACACAAGCATACATTTAATTGCAGATAGATTTATATGAATAAATTTTGAGATTTGTAAATAAACGCATATATTAGAAATCTAAATAACTCCTAATATCCCCATTTATGAGAAATCTATCGTTGCCCGGCGAAAGTATGAAACCCTTTTATGATATTGTTGTAATTGGCTCAGGGTATGGTGGTGGCATTTCAGCATCTAGATTGTCCCGTTGCGGAAAAAAAGTTTGTGTTTTAGAACGAGGTAAAGAGATACAACCTGGCGAATACCCCGATACATTAATAGAGGCCACGGAACAAATGCAAGTGCATACTGCCACAGGACATCATGGTTCACCAACGGGAATGATTGATTTACACGTGCACAAAGGCATCAGTGTATTAGTGGCTTGTGGACTTGGGGGGACTTCACTCATTAATGCAAATGTTTCCATTAAACCGGAAGAAAGGGTTTTTGATGACCCTCGTTGGCCCAAAGAATTAAGGGATGAATTTGATGACGCAAATAGTTTGCTTACCAAGGGCTATGGATTGGCGAAAGACATGTTGAAAGCAGTTCCACTTCCTGCAAATATTCAGTTGAATAAATTAAAAGCCTTAGAGGCTTCTGCCAAAGCAAATGGAGAAAAATTTTACAGAACCGATATTAACGTAAATTTTGAAGTAGATGGGCTGAACCATGTTGGTGTTCCTCAAAAACCCTGTAATCTTTGTGGAGATTGCTGTTCGGGATGTAACCACTATGCCAAGAATACCATCCTAATGAATTATTTGCCAGATGCCAAAGCACATGGTGCCGAAATTTTTACAGAGACTTCGGTTAGTCATATTGAAAAGAAAGGCGACAAATGGCTTGTATTTTATGGACTAGTCAATTCCGGCAGTGATAAATTTAATGCCCCGGATTTATTTGTAGAAGCTGATATGGTAATTTTATCTGCAGGCACATTGGGTTCTACAGAAATATTACTTCGTTCAAAAGAAAAAGGATTACCCGTGTCCGATAAAACCGGTTTTTCTTTTTCGGGAAATGGAGATGTACTCGGTTTTGCGTATAATACAGAACATATCATTGACGGTATGGGGGAAGGGGTTCATAAAATTGATCAGGAGAAAAAAGCAGGACCTTGCATTACCGGTATAATAGACCTTCGCTATAAAGAAAACCTCGATGATGGAATGATTGTAGAAGATGCTGCAATACCAGGCCCCCTAGCCCCAATTATGCCTTTGCTGATTGATGTTGAAAATAAAATAGTGGGCGTTGTAGAAAGAAAGAAGAGCGACTTAGGTTTTTTCAACAGATTGAAACACGAATACCAAACACTACTCAGCGATATCAGAGGTGCATATTATGGAGCAATAAGAAATACCCAGGCTTATTTATTAATGACACATGATGGTGAACACGGAAGATTTTTGTTGAACAATAATCGTTTGGATATTGATTGGTCTAATGTAGGAAAAGAAGAAATTTTTGAAAAAGCAGACACACAACTAAGAAAGGAAACCGATGCTCTTTCCGGTGTATATGTAAAGAATCCGGTTTGGGTAAAGGAAATGAACAACGAATTAATTACAGTACATCCTTTAGGTGGTTGTTATATGGGCGATGATATTGATTCCGCCGTTGTTAATCACAAAGGGCAGGTTTTTACAAAAGACAGTGCATCTGGCGTATATGAAAATTTTTATATTACAGATGGTTCTGTTGTTCCGAGATCTTTGGGGGTAAACCCTTTATTAACCATTTCTGCTATTTCTGAAAGATGCTGTGCAATCATTGCCGCAGACAGAAACTGGGTAATTGATTATTCATCGACCAAAAAACTACAGCTAACAGAAACAATCAACAAAACGGTTGGTGTTGAATTTACAGAAACCATGCGTGGTTTTTATACAAAAGGCATTGGCAATAACGATTACCAAGCGGGCTTTGATAAAGGCAAATTGGCCAATGAAGATTTTCAGTTTACCTTAACCATTAGGGGTAATGACGTATATGATATGATCAAAAACCCTGGTCATCCAGCCACGATAAGCGGAACCGTTACAGCACCGGGTTTATCTTCCTTTCCCTTAAATGCTTCCGAAGGCATATTTAATTTATTTGTTGATGACCCCGATACGGTGAATACAAAACTGATGAAATACGCTATGAGATTGAATAGTGAAGAAGGGAATCAATATTATTTCAAAGGTTTTAAGTTTGTACATCATGATCGCGGATTGGATGAATGGCCTGACACCTCTACATTATACATAACTATTTTTGAAGGCATAGATGAAACCGGAAAAATAATTGGGCAAGGTATATTACATATTTTATTGGCCGATTTTGCTAAACAAATGAAAACAATGAAAGCGTTGAATGCCCCTTCTGTTGAAGAAGGTTTAAAAGCACTTGCTGCTTTTGGTGCCTATTTTTCTAAATCATTGTTTGAAGTATACGGAGGTATTTTTGCTCCAAATAATTTTTATAACCCCGATGCGCCCCCACGTAAAAAAAGAGAACTTCGATTATCGGATCCCGAATATTTTCCAATCAAAACGGAAGATGGTATTGAATTGTTACTCACCCGTTACAATGGCGGGAAAAAGGGGCCTTTATTAATGGTTCATGGCTTTAGCGGTAATCGACTTACGTTTTCTATTGATACAGTTGATACCAATATGGCAGAATACTTTTTTGCCCATGGATATGATGTTTGGTTATTCGATTTCAGATTAAGTAATTACCTTCCTTCGGCCAAAGAACAGTTTACTTTAGATCAAATAGCCAAATATGATTACCCGGCCGCTATCAATAAAATAATAGCCATAACCGGCGTTACCCAGATAGATATTATGGCGCATTGCGTAGGTTCTATTTCTCTTTTTATGGCCATGATGAATGGGATGCAAGGTGTACGCTCTATAGTAAGTGCACAAATTGCTGCTGATTTCTATCCGGCAACACAGGTTAAATGGAAAGCAGGCTTACATCTTCCACAAGTATTGGAAGCCATTGGTGTTAAAACACTCACAGCTTATGCGGATACAAACGAATCCTGGTACAATAAACTGTATGATAAATTTTTAGAAATGTATGCAGTACCCATTGCGGGATATTGTACTAGCCCTTCCTGCCATCGCATGACTTTTATGTTTGGGCCTTTATACGAACACAGCCAATTAAATGATGCAACGCATACAGCAATGGTAGAAATGTTTACCGTTGCCAATGTTCGAACTTATGAACACCTTACATTAATGATCAGAGAAAATCATTTGGTGAATGCAGAAGGTGCGGATATATATATGCCGAATCTTAAAAATCTGGCCATACCCATTACATTTATTCATGGCGAAAAAAATCAACTCTTTAAACCGGAAAGTACACTAACTACGTATCAAAAACTCTGTGAAACAAATGGAAGTGAGCTATATCAACATATCATTATTCCGGGCTATGGTCACAATGACTGCATGTATGGAAAGAATACAGCAACTGATGTATTCCCGCACATTCTGCAGCAATTTGAAAAATTTTATCAGTAATCTGCATACGTATCATAAATGCACATTTGTTTTTGGAATCAACAAACTTTGAAAAGCCAAAATCATATGGTCAAGCAGATGACACAAAGGTTTTTCACTAGTATATTCAAAACATCATACAACAAAAATCCAATTGACTGAAAAGTCATAATCCATTTTTTAATGCATTAAAAAGTTATGTATGCCTGATATCCGTTATGTTGTAATTTCTGATATGCACTTGGGTGCAGAGAACAGTATCCTTACTAATCTTGTAGACAATACTTACGATATTGATACTACAAAAGCTAGTCCCGTAATGATTAAAATGGTAGAATGCCTAAAAGATATCATTTCACAAAATGAAGGCACTCAAAAGCCCATACTAATATTGAATGGAGATTTAATGGAACTGGCTCTAACAACCACTAATAATGCTTCGATGGCATTCGAACGATTTATCGAATTAACAATGCCGGCAAATGGCGAATTACTTTTCGACAATCAAATGTATTTTCTGTCCGGTAATCATGATCACAATTTATGGGAGCGATCAAGAAATTATCATTATATAGAATACTTGAAAACAGTTCAATCGGGAGAACCCATCAGAGATGAGATACATTCAACTACCATGTTCAATCCTGAAATTATTCCGGAAAATTTATTAAATGTACTCATACATAGATCTCCACATCTAAAGCACGTAAATGTGTCAGCAGTGTATCCGGCACATGCAGTTCTGAGTAAGGATAAACAGAAATGCGTTATTTTTTGCCATGGACATTACGTTGAGTCGATGTATTCGTTAATGACAAATCTTCGCTCTAATATTTTTCCCGACCGAAAACCTCCGGAAACTTTTCATGAACTTGAAATGGAGAATTTTGCCTGGGTAGATTTTTTTTGGTCAACACTGGGGAGATCTGGATCAGTTGGAAAAGATATTAATTTGATCTATGATAAAATGCAGGATTCTGATCAAGTATCCATCATGATCAATAATGTGGCTAACAGTTTAACAAATCAGAAAAAAAACAGGGTCTTGCGGTGGATTGAAAAAGAAGTGCTGAAAGGGTTGTTAAACCTTACTTTGGGAAGAATGGCAAGTAGTGAAAGAAATGAACCCGATGTTGAATTAACACCGGATGCAACAATGGGGCTAAAAACGTTTATGGAAAAATTTGTTATGAATCAATTTAAAGAAGAGCTGGCAGGATTTATTCCTCCGGATATTTCATTTATTTTTGGCCATACACATAAACCATTTGAACGAATTATTTCATATGAAGGATATACGAACCCTGTTAAAGTGTACAACAGTGGCGGATGGGTGGTAGATACTTTACAGCAACAACCATTGCATGGGGGATCCGTTATTTTGTTAGATGAACACATGGATGTTGTATCATTACAATTTTATAAAGAAGGAAAAAAAGAGGTAACTGTGAATGAAATTAAAGATGCGAATGAAAAAAGTTGTCCATTCTTTAATAGAGTTAACAGTATCATTAACATGCAAAAGGAGCCATGGTCAGGATTTGCTAATGTAGTAGCCGCTGAAATTGAAATACGTCATAAAAACCTTGCAGCCATTGACAAAAGTGATAATTAAATTTCAAATCCCAATACAAATAAAAACATATCCTTCTTTACTAAAATTAGTATTGGCTAGTTTCTTATTTCCATTATTTGGACAAGTTGTATCAGCCCAATCATTTGTTACCCTTACAGATTCTAGTAATGAATTGAGAATTGGAAAATCAGTGTATTATATTAAAGAAACCAAGAAGCCACTTGATTTTCAAAAAATTCTACTGGGAAACCATGATAAAGATTTCATTCAATTTGACCAAGAATCACCCAATTTTGGAAATGTAGAATTAACCACTTGGAATAAGTTCAGCATAGTTAATAATTCCTCCAAAGAATGGGTTTTATTAGTAGATAGCTATAGCCTAGATTCCCTGCATTTTTATTATCCTGATACAAATAAAAAATATCAAAAAATCCGTTCTGGCCGATCCATCCCTTTTAGTAAAAGACAGTATAAAACCAGTATATATACTTTTGATATAGATGTACCGAAGGGAGACACAGCTGTTTTTTATTTACGTGTATCCTCCTTTTTTATGCAATACCCAATGATTATAGCTAGTAAGGAAAAATTTATTGCAACATATCATACAAAAGATATTTTAGAGGGATTTTATTTTGGTTTTATATTCTTGATTATCGTATATAATTTCTTACTATTTCTTTCTGTTAGGGACAAAAGTTACTTATATTATATCTGTTATGTTATTGCAAATGCATTATTAATAGCCTTGTTAAAAGGATTTATTGCTGAATTGTGGGGTGATAGTTTTCACTTTTTATGGTCGTATTCACCCGCAATTATTGCAGCCATTTCAGTTGTAGGATTTCTTTTTATACAAAATGTATTAGAAACAAAGAGATATACCCCATTCTTGAATAAGATAATGAATTATTTATTTAAGCCCTCGTTTTTTATTATCATTTTATTTAGCCTTTTCAATAATAATTTAATTGCCTCTTTACTTAATCAAATTTTAGGAATAGTTGGTATGTTAGTTTGCTATATAACTGCTATAAAAGTTTATAAACAAGGATTTATTTATGCACGATTTTATATTGCTGCTTGCTGGATATACTTTTTAGGTATTATTATTTTTGTTTTAAAAGCATTTAATATTCTTCCTTATAATTTTTTTACCAATAATGCTATTGAAATAGGCTCAACACTTCAACTGATAATGTTTGCATTTACTATTTCGGATAAAGTAAACACATATAAAAAAGAAAAGGCAAAAGCGCAAGAAGAATTGGTACATTCTCTCAGAGCGAATGAGGAGTTAATAACTGAACAAAATAAAGTGCTTGAAGAAAAGGTTGAAATGAGAACTAGTGAGTTGCAACTTACTTTGTCTGCTTTAGAAGTTTCTCAAATTGAACTGAAGCAAAAAAATGAACTGATTACCTTTGAGAAAGAACGTAGTGATAGTTTATTACTAAATATTCTTCCTTATGAAACTGCCCAAGAACTGAAAGAAACGGGCTCAGCAGAAGCAAAGTTATTTGACAATGTTACCGTTATTTTTACTGATTTTAAAGACTTTAGCACCATTTCAGAATTTATGAAACCTGCTGAATTGGTTGCAGAACTCCATACCTGTTTCACGGCATTTGACAGTATAGCAGATAAATATGATATAGAAAAAATTAAGACCATTGGTGATAGTTATATGGCCGTATCCGGCTTACCGGTTGCAGACAAGTTAAGTATGGCCAAAGCTATTTATGCAGCACTTGATATAGAAGTATTTATGCGAGAATACAATACTGAGAGGATTCAAAAAGGTTTACAACCCTTTGAAATTCGGATAGGTATTCATACAGGTGATGTAGTGGCTGGTATTGTAGGAAGTAAAAAATTCGCCTACGATATTTGGGGCGATACAGTAAACACGGCTTCCAGAATGGAGAGTTCCGGCGAAGCGGGAAAAGTAAACATAAGCGGCACCACTTATGATTTGGTAAAAGATATTTTCCATTGCACTTATCGTGGGAAAGTGGCCGCAAAAAATAAAGGTGAAATAGATATGTATTTTGTAGATGGAGTGAAATAATTTTTATGAATCATTCTAATATCACCCTCCAATTTGCTTTCCTTCCTTTGGATCTGGTTAACTACAAGAAAGTTTAGAACTTTCCCGAAGAGTACCTCACTATGATAAATATTTTTTTTGCTTAACTTTTTTCGTTCAACAACCTAACCCTTTTATTCATCACATAGAAAAAGAGCGGGGGGATATGCGCCAAAATCATCATACCCGGATAGCCGGTTGGCATTTGTGGAGAATCATCAAAATGACGCAGTATTTGGTATTTTCTACTGGCTAAATAATGATGATCACTATGTCTGCTTAACTCAAATAACATCATACGACCTAAAACGTGGTTACTATTCCAGCTATGTTTGGGAAGCGTTCTTTCAAATTTTCCTTGCTCGGTTTCTACTCGCTGTAAACCATAATGTTCTATATAATTAACAGCTTCGAGTAAACCTATGCCAATGAAAGCGGAAGCTAAATAATAAAGAAGAATGGTTACACCCCAGAAATATACAATCATCAAACAAAAAGATATTTGTATCAAAGTAAATAAAAGCATTTCATTTTTAATACTAAATACTCCATAACCCTTGTTTCTTACTTCTTTATTTGCTATTGACCAAGCACTTACATAAGAACCCAGAATTGTTCTGGGATAAAACATAAAAAGATTCTCCCCAAAACGAGCTGAAGCCGGGTCATTTGGTGTAGCTACATGTTTATGATGCCCTTTGTTATGCTCAATAAAAAAATGCAAGTATTGAGAACTTAATAAAAGTAGTTTTGCCATAAATTGCTCGGCTTTATTTGATCTATGTCCCAATTCATGCCCTACATTAATCCCCATAATACCACAGAGCAGCCCCATACTGCTTATTCTACCAAGAAGGGTAACCCTACTTAAATTGGATTCTTGAAATGAGGATAGAAATGCCAGTAATAAGCCATACTGAAAAACAATGGTAGCATACAAAAGATAATTGTAAATAGGATCGGCTTTCACCAATTCTTCTTCAGCAATACTTAAATTTTGAGGTGTAGGACTTAGGAATAATTCAAGAAAAGGGATAAATGCAAATGACCAAAGAACCGGCAAAAAACTTACCCAACCTTTGTTTGTGAATGCTATCAATGCTAGGAAGAATACAATAAAAGGCGACAAGTATTTAAAAAACCGCCAGCGCATGTAAAAAATTTATTTAAAGCTAAGGTAAAGTAACCAACATTTTATGGAAACTAATATTACCTATCATTACTTCATTAATAAATGAGCGAATCTGAATAAAAAGCATTTCACAATAAATAGAATAGAATAAAAAATCCTATTGATAAAGAGTTATTTTATCCTTTCATTAATCCCAAACCCATTCCCTCCCAAGACGGAAACAATTTACTATTGTCATGTATCTTCAAATGCTTGCCTGCTACCGAACTGAAAACTGCTCGAAAATCGGTACTTACCGGTAGATCTCGGCCATCTTCCAAATCTTCTTTGGCAAGCGTTTTTATGTTATGATATACTTTCCCTCCTTGCACATCATTGCCCAATACAAACAAACAACTTGCTCTTCCATGATCGGTGCCACCTGTGCCATTTTGGTGGGCAGTACGGCCAAATTCAGTCATGGTCATGACTGTAACTTCATCTTGGTAAGCGGCCAAGTCTTTCCAGAAGGCAGCAATACTATCGCCGAAATCTTTCAGGTTCCTGCCCAGTGTGCCATTGATGGTTCCTTGGTTAAAATGCGTATCCCATCCCCCACTTTCTGCAAATGCTACTTCCATACCTACTTCCATTTTTATTAAAGTAGCAATTTGTCTTAATGAATTACCCAACGCAGAATTGGGGTATACAATGCCATTTGCCGGTTGGTAATTTTTAATATTATTTACATTCAACATCTTCATTGCATCAAAACTTTCTTTACCGGTTTTATTCAACAGTTCACTCGATGTTTGATCGTACAATTGCTCAAAAGATTTGGATGCCAGGTTTGTAGCCATGGGATTACCACGCATTTGAATAGCAAATTCCTGTAAATTATTTATAGCCAAGGATTCATTATCGCCATACAAACTTCTTGGCAAAGCACTTGTTAAGCTCACAGCCCGAAAGGGTGTTCCTTCATGTCCAAGTAATCCAACTGCCCTGTTTAACCAACCACTGGCAGTACCTTTGTTGAATGGAGTGCCACTTTCCATATAATCCTGCGCATCAAAATGGCTGCGGGTAGTGTTCGGACTACCCACACCATGCACAATAGCCATTCTACCTACAGTAAAAAATGGAGATAAAGATTGCAAAGAGGGATGTAAACCAAAACGGCCATCGAGGTCAGTCATCTTACCCTCAGTCAGTGCGGGACTCATGTATAATGTAGGGCGGAGCCTTTTTAAATTTGGATCTGCAAATGGACTTACTACCATCAATCCATCCATTGCGCCTCTTTGAAAAATACATACCAGTGTTTTATTTTTTTTATAGGGGGCAAGGATTTTTCCTCCATCCGCTGCACGAGCAATAAACGTAGGTACACCACCTACCCCGGCTGCGAATAGTGCCAAAGCGCCCGATTTCATAAATGCTCTTCGATTTACCATAAACTATTTTTTATTGTTAGAAAACTACGCTTCAGGTTACTTTAGCACCCCACGCGTAGCGCCGCCACACGTTATTTTCTTTGAAATTCCGGTGAACCAATAATAATACCCGTTACCTGCGATACCGTTGAATTATTTCCTTTTGCATACACCATGCTATTGGGTGCAGACTTTTTATTAAGTGCTGCTTTTTCATTCTGTTTATTATTCTTGTTCGGGTTCATCATATCCTCATCGCCAATAAGATCCGCATCTGATAGTGGCAATTTTGTTGCGGCTTCATTTATTTTTTGTTCCAGGTTATTATCATGCACCAATGCTGTTAGTCTTTTAATATTTTCGTCTTGATTTCTTTCGGGCAACAATAATTTACTATACACAACCAATGCATCATCTGCACTTTCGGGCTCATGGTTATTATTGAGTGCAATCAAATTTAATTTTACCCCGGGTATTTTTTCTGAAGCAAATGCTAAACCAAAATTCATTCTGTTTAATAACGAACCTGTATTAATCCAATAAGTTGCTTTATCAGGGAATCCGGTTGGGGCCTGGTAAAAATAAAATCGTTGTCCCATTTTTGTACACCAATTATAAATTTGAAAAGGCTGCTGTACATCTGCATTCGTTGCACGTATGGCACTAATGGCAAATTCAAAAGGTGATTTAACTTTTTTACGCAATGCATTTTTATCCCAGAACTCAGTACTGTTAACCATGGCTATTAAAACTGTTTTTATATTCCCATTACTCTCTAAAAAAATTTCAGCCATCCGTTTTACCAATTCTTCTGATGGATTGTCACTAACAAATCGAGTAGCTAATTTTTTGCAGATAAATTTTGCGGTTGCGGGATGGGTACTTAATAATTGTAAGACTTGCATTCCCTCAGCGTAACCCCCATCAGCAGAAAATTTTTTTCCGAGAATTATTTTCGCACCTTCATCATGTTTATCTGCGCGGAAAAGAAAATCCCCTTCAATGGTAAACCCGCGTTTCGTTAACATGGCCGGGCTGGCATTGTCTATTAATTTTTTGGCAGGGCCGTCTTTGTTTAAAGGCATTAATCCCCATCCTGTTAATGCTCTGGCAACTTCAGTAACATCTTTTTGGGTATAGCCACCATCTACGCCCAGTGTATGTAATTCCATTATTTCACGGGCATAATTTTCATTCAACCCTTGTGATTTTTTGGCTTTCAAGGTTTGGGTAAGTAATTTGGATGATTGACTCTTATCGCCATCCATTTCTTCCATTCTTTTTTCAAGCCTTTTGGCTATTAATTTATTTGCGGGACTTTTGGCCATTGCATTTTCATTGCTTACACTGGAAGCATTGTCAAGATATTCCAGCATGGCCGGGTGTTTGGCTGTGGCTTCTAGTAGTGTTTCAAAATTGCCTAACACATTCGGACGAATAGCATCTCGTTCATAGGTTAGTACAAATTGCTGGCATTGTGGTTTAGTAAGGGATACATTAAAATGATTAAACCAAAAATCGGTTAATACCTCTTGCAATTGATTTTGACCATAGGCCGCTTTAATAATTTTTTGATTGATGAATTGTCTTTGCAATTCTTGTGGCGCTTTGTAACCATTCTCTTCCATTAATTTTTTAATTTCAGCCCGATAATCTTTTTTATCGCCGTTTCTGATGGAATCTTTATCAATTAAACTATGCTTTGCGGCCAATCTTACAATCTGTCCGGTATTTAGATAAGTATTATTAATGGTTTCATTATTCATCGCCAAAGCATCATAGCCGGTTAATCTGAGGGATACGTCATTATCAGATATTTTACCGTCAAATTGTTGCAGTAACCATTTTTCGAGACCCATTTGCACAACGGCATCAATTTCGCCGGGCCTGGCACCAAAAGAGAAACGGCCCAGTAAATGTGCAGCAGCTTCTCTTTGTGTTAGCCCCATTTTTTGATAAGGCATGTTTACTTTAGAGGGGGGTGGATTATAATTGCCTTCTACAAAAGCTGTTAGTAGGGTTATAACAGCACCAACAATAATGTATTTATATGGGCGCCTCAGATACATGGTATTATTTTTAGGTTGGATGGTTTTGGGGAACAAAGGTTTAATATAAATAAACGTTAAGATTGAAAACTAGTTTTACAGATCAAAGTCTATAAACAAAAACTACAGTACAAAAAAAACCTGCAATAAAATTATTGCAGGTTTTTAGAAAAAACATTTGTGTCTAAGTAGTTTTCTTAATTGCTACTTTATATAATATTCCACCCATTAAGGCAAAGAATACCGTTCCCAAAATAAAATATCCTTCATGTGAAAGACCACCCACTATACCAGCTTCCAGACTTATTGCATTTAAAAATTTCTCGCCCCAATCCGATCCAGCTAAAAAAGCAATCACCACTCCGGCTACCGCACCTCCTGCAACCAAACCGGTGGCAAACAGGTTTCCTTTACCCAATTCTTCCTCTTCGGCATTTACTTGAACTTTTTCTTTCTTTTGTTTCGCTTCTACAATACCTCGGATGGCGCCACCAATAAAAATTGGTAAAGTAGTAGCTAAAGGCAGATAAACGCCAATGGCAAAACTTAAAGATTTAATGCCACACAACTCCATTGTAACGGCTAGGAATATACCCACTACCACATATTGCCAATCGAGGTTTTGAGATAAGATACCTTTTATTAATGTAGCCATTAATGTAGCTTGTGGAGCCGGATATTTATCAGAACCAATAGCATGTTGAATACCCTGTTGAACCATTTCAGTAGTAGGTCTATCCAAGAATTTTACTGTAATACCTATCACGATTGATGAAACAATGGCCCCAACAAATAAAGCTATTTGTTGATTTCTGGGAGTTGCCCCAACGATATAACCACTTTTCAAATCTTGTGATGTAGCCCCTGCATTGGCAGCCGCAATACAAATCATTCCACCAACCACCAATACCAAAGGTTCAAAAGCTTGGCCTGTCCAACCTACACTTAAAAATATGAGACTTGTACCCATTACCGTAGCAATGGTCATTCCACTTATGGGGTTATTAGACGATCCGATTAATCCAACTATTCTAGAAGATACTGTTACAAACAATGCCCCGAATAAAATAACCAATACGCCAATTAAAAGTTTTTGAACAATACTATCACCGGGTACTTGAGGCAAAACGGCAATTAATACAATTAATGCCAAACTACCAAAACCCACCACTTTGAGACTAAGGTCTTTTTCTGTGCGTAATATGGCTGCCGCACCCGGTTCATTGCTGGTTTTTAAAGAAGCAAAACTTCCTTTGATGGATTTAACAATCGTTGGAATGGTTTTCAATAATGTAATAATACCACCTGCCGTAACAGCACCCGCACCAATTTGACGGATATATGCATAATAAATAGCTGCAGAATAATCGCCAAAAGTATGTGTGGCTGGATCCCATCCGCCTTTTCCTCCGGCTTTGGTAACATCCACTAAGTAACCCAATTTAACTAACTGCAAAGCAATGATATCAGCGGGAACTAAAGTTGAAAGTAAAGGAATAAAAACCAACCAACTCAATACACTACCGGCAACTAGTACACCGGCAATTTTAGGTCCGATAATATAGCCAACCCCCATGTATTCCGGTGTTATTTCTCCACTTATTTTTGCGGAAGGAAAAAATTTATTTATTTGTTTTGTTGCATAAAAAGGGGTTTCGGCAATAACATGCAAAACCTTTTGTAATAAAGCATAAGTAAAAGCAACACCAAGGCCCCAGAAGGCAGTCTTAGCAAAATCACCCCCCTTCTCTCCTGCTTTCAAAACATCTCCGCAGGCTGTACCTTCCGGGTAAGGAAGGTTTTCATGTTCATTTACAATTAAGGCTTTTCTAAGTGGGATCATCAATAGGGTACCTAATAATCCACCCACAATGGCCAATATTAAAATGGTTACATAATTAAAATATTCGGCACTACTCGGTGATGATAAAAACAAAAAGCCGGGCAAAGTAAATGCCACACCTGCAGCAATACTCTCTCCGGCAGAACCTGTGGTTTGAATAATGTTATTCTCGAGGATCGTTGTTTTTAAAAACTTTCTGCCCAGTGTAATGGCAATTACGGCAATAGGGATGGAAGCTGATACTGTTAAGCCTGCTTTCAAAGCCAGATAAACGGTGGCTGCTCCAAATATGACTCCGAATAAACTTCCTACCAGGATAGATTTTACCGTCAGCTCTTTCATATTCGTTTCTGGAGAAACAAAGGGTTTGAACGTTTTTTTGGTTTCACTCATTGGGGGTAGTTTGGGGTTAAAGAGGTTAAATTGGGTTAAAGAGGTTAAATTGGTTAAAGAGGTTAAAGTAGTTAGATGGAGTTAATAATGATAGATGTAGTTGAGGTTAGAGAAATCTAATTTACTTCTTTAACCCAATTTAACCCTTTTAACTATTTTAACCCCATATAACCCTTCTTTGCTACAAATACTATCAAAACAATTCCTCCATTCCTATTATCTTTAAAAATCCAAAATACAACATATGAGCGAAATACAAAGCGAAGTTCAAAAAACAGGTATGCCGAAAGCCGTTCCCTATATCATAGGCAACGAAGCGGCTGAACGGTTTAGTTTCTATGGTATCCGTTCCATTATGAGCACATTTTTGGTAGCTCAGTTCTTTAACCCTACTATGAATCCAATGCTACAAGGCGTAGCTGAAGCAAAGTCGAATGAAATGGTTCATTTGTTTGTTACCCTTGCCTATTTTATGCCATTGGTAGGCGGAATCATGGCCGACTGGTTTTTTGGAAAATATAAAGTGATTTTGTATGTATCTATCGTGTATGCTATTGGAAATCTGATACTGGCTCTTTCCACTAATAATATGACGTTCTTTTCTATTGGATTAATTGTGATTGCAGCTGCTGCCGGTGGAATCAAATCCTGTGTATCGGCGAATGTGGGTGACCAATTTGATAAATCAAATGAACATTTGTTGTCTAAAATGTATGGCTGGTTCTATTTTACCATTAATACCGGCTCTATTGTTTCAACTCTTTTAATTCCTATCATTTATAACAAATATGGCCCCGAGCTTGCTTTTGGTATTCCGGGTGTTTTAATGTGCGTAGCCACTATTATATTCTGGATGGGAAGAAAAAAATATGTTCGGGTACCTCCTTCCGGAACGAAAAGAGAAAATTTTATGGTAATTAGTTTTTATGCTATCATTCAACTCTTCAAAAAAAAGAACGAGCAAAAATTTTGGCCTCGTTTAGGAGCAGAAAGAAATTTCTCAGCCAAATCCATTGATGGAGTGCAAGCTGTTTATCGAATATTGATGATTTTTGCTTTTACACCCATCTTCTGGGCGCTATGGGATCAAAACTTGGCAGAGTGGGTTTTACAAGCCAAGAAATTAGACCTTACCCTTTTTGGTTATCAATTATTTGCCGAGCAAATTCAAACCTTTAACCCAATTTTTTTAGTTAGTATGATTCCCGTAATGACATACGGCATATTTCCATTATTAGAAAAAATGGGTATAAAAGTTACACCACTAAAAAAGATCGGCGCCGGCTTATTTCTTACTGCCATCACATTTGTTATCATTGCACTTCTCCAAGAAAGTATCGACAAGGGAGGGCACCCTAGCGTTTGGTGGCAGATTCTGGCTTATCTTATTTTAGCTGTAGCAGAAATTTTGGTTTCCATTACATGTCTTGAATACGCCTATACACATTCACCCATATCTATGAAGAGTACGATGAGTGCATTGTATCTTCTTGGCATCTCTGTTGGTAATTATTTTGTGAGTTTAGTAAATAAGAGTATTTCCA
Organism: Bacteroidota bacterium; assembly: GCA_031417635.1. Taxonomy (GTDB): domain Bacteria; phylum Bacteroidota; class Bacteroidia; order Chitinophagales; family Chitinophagaceae; genus Sediminibacterium. The sequence continues at coordinate 84,913 of JANOVY010000078.1, forward strand.
ATAATGGCTTTTTTGCCCAATATACCGGGGCAAAGTATTATTGGTTATTCATCGGAATCATTAGTGTATTTTTTGTTTTATACTTATTTGTTGCAAAGAGACTTCCTGAGAAAAGTTATGTTGGTGTGGAGGAAAATTAAAAATTAATAGTGAAAAGTGAATAGTGAATAGTGAAGATCTTCAGTACAAACTATTGACTTTTCACTATTAACTTTTCACTAACCCATTCATACCTTCGCATTATGAACATTTTACTTCTTGGCTCCGGCGGGCGTGAACACGCTTTATCTTGGAAAATGGTGCAAAGCCATCATTGTGACCAATTATTTATTGCACCGGGAAATGCAGGCACTGCCGAATTCGGAACCAATCTGGATATAGATATCGCCGACTTTTTAGCAATAAAAAAAATCTGCCTAGCACATAAAATTACGATGTTGGTAGTTGGTCCGGAAGAGCCTTTAGTAAAAGGCATTTATGATTTTTTTCAAAAAGATATCGCATTACAACACATTAATGTAATTGGTCCATCTGCAGAAGCCGCACAATTAGAAGGCAGTAAAGCTTACAGCAAAAAATTCATGCAACGCCATCATATTCCCACTGCAGGATATGCTGAATTTACATTAGAAAATTTTGAGGAAGGGAAAAAACATATTACACAACATAGTTTACCCATTGTATTAAAAGCAGATGGATTGGCTGCAGGAAAAGGAGTGGTGATTGTAAACACACATGATGAAGCTCTACAAGTATTTGAAGAAATGATCATTCACAAACAATTTGGTGAGGCAAGTAATAAAGTTGTGATTGAAGAATTTTTACAAGGAATTGAAGTCAGTGTGTTTGCGTTAACAGATGGTATTTCATATCAAATAATCGGCCACGCAAAAGACTACAAAAGAATTGGTGAAGGCGATACTGGTTTAAATACCGGTGGAATGGGCTGTGTAAGTCCGGTACCCTTTATGGATGATATTTTTATGCAGTCTGTAGAAGATAAAATTATTAAGCCGACAGTCAATGGCTTAGCAAAAGAGAACTTACATTATCACGGTTTTATATTTTTTGGATTGATGAATGTAAATGGCAATCCTATAGTAATTGAATACAATTGTAGAATGGGCGATCCTGAAACTGAAGTGGTAATGCCAAGATTACAAACAGATTTAGTTGCTTTGTTTGCCGCAATGGATAATGGGACTTTAGGCGATACCAATATTTCATTTGACGAAAGAAGTTGCGCAACCATTATGGCCGTCAGTGGCGGCTATCCGGGGGCGTATCAAAAAAATTTACGGATTAGCGGATTAACAGATTGGCGGATTGAAAATAACAATGATTCAATGGTATTTCATGCAGGTACTAAGCTAATCCATGATGCCGTATTTACCAATGGCGGAAGAGTATTGGCGGTAACTTCTTTCGGAAATTCCATTGCAGAATCTGTAGAAAAATCGAAAAAAGTATTAGCAAAAATTTCTTTTGAAGGAATGTATTTTAGGAAGGATATAGGCTATGAATTTGCAAGCAAATCGTGAGTCGTGAGACGTGAATCGTGAGAATCAATTGTACCCTTTTTTACACAAAAAATTCTCGAATTGCGACTTAATCACTGACGATTCACGCCTCACTCTTCACGATTCCTCAAAAACCCTCCAAAAATTCAGCATTTTGGCTTTGTTTATTCGGGTAATTTCATCCACCTTTGCAGACATTCATTAACACATTCGAACTTTTTATATACAATGGGATTGTTTAACTTTTTTACACAGGAGATTGCCATGGATCTGGGTACTGCCAATACCCTTATTATTCATAATGATGAAGTAGTGGTAAATGAGCCCTCCATTATTGCCCTTAACAGGAACAATATGAAAGAGGTACTGGCAGTGGGCAAAAAAGCCCTTATGATGCACGAAAAGACGCACGAAAGTATCCGTACTGTGCGGCCTTTAAAAGATGGTGTAATTGCCGATTTCAACGCTGCAGAGTTGATGATCAGGGAGTTAATTAAAATGATCTACCCCAAAAAACCACTTTTCCCACCCAGTTGGCGTATGGTTATTTGTATCCCATCTTCTATTACAGAGGTTGAAAAAAGGGCGGTAAGGGATAGCGCAGAACAAGCAGGCGCCAAAGAAGTTTACATGATTCATGAGCCGATGGCTGCTGCATTGGGAATTGGGATAGATGTAGAAGAGCCGGTGGGAAACATGATTATTGATATTGGAGGAGGTACAACCGGCATTACAGTAATTGCCCTTGCAGGTATTGTATGTGATCAAAGTATCCGTATTGCGGGTGATGAATTTACGGCTGATATTATGGAAGCCTTACGTCGTTATCACAGTTTATTAATAGGTGAGCGTACAGCAGAACAAATAAAGATCAATGTTGGCGCTGCTATGAAAGATTTAGACAATCCGCCAGATGATCTTCCTGTAAATGGTCGAGATCTGGTAACAGGTATCCCTAAACAAATAATGGTTAGCTATCAGGAAATTGCTGAAGCATTGGACAAAAGTATTTTCAAAATTGAAGAAGCCATTTTAAAAGCATTGGAAACCACTCCTCCGGAATTGGCAGCAGATATTTACCGCAGAGGACTGTACCTAACAGGCGGTGGTGCATTGCTTCGTGGATTGGATAAAAGATTGAGTGCCAAAATAAAATTACCCGTTCATGTTGCAGACGACCCACTGAAAAGTGTGGTTAGGGGTACCGGATTGGCTTTGAAAAATTATCAACGTTTTCCATTCATTATGAGATAAACAGGATGTTGGATGTTGGATGCTAGATGCTTGATACTGGTTTCTAGTTTTTGGAATTATGTGGGCTTCTTGATTTTTTTAGTGCCTTTTAAAGAATTCAACATCCAGTATCAAGTATCCAGAAACCTTTTGCATTGAAAAACATCTTCCTATTCATACGTCGCTATTTTTACCTACTCAGCTTTTTGTTGCTTGAGGTATTTTGTATTGTACTATTGAGTAATGCAAGTAAATCACATCAAACTTTTTTTGCTTCTGCCGCTAATGAGATTACAGGAAGGGTTGACAAACGTTACAATAATTTACGTAGTTATTTTAGCTTACAGGAAACCAATCGAATGTTGGCTTTGGAAAATACAAGGTTAAAAAACCTGTTAGCATCCAATTTCGCAGAAATTAACAATGGAAAGAAGTACGAAATCGACTCTTTGATTAAAGATAGCCTTGGATATTTTAGAAAGTATACTTTTTTACCTGCCAAAGTTGTTGGAAATACCTACACTTTACAAACCAATTTTCTAATGTTGGAAAGAGGTGAAGCACAAGGAGTAAAGAAAGGAATGGCTGTAACCGGACCTCAGGGTATTGTAGGAGTAGTTGTTGAAACCACTGCTAATTATAGTAAAGTCATGAGTTTGTTGCACAGAAATAGTAAGGTGAGTGCCATGCTCAAAAAAGACAATAACACAGGTAGCCTTGAATGGGATGGCAGTGATCCTAATTATCTTACTTTAAGAAATGTTACCAAAGGTGCAAAAGTTAGCAAGGGGGATACCATTATTACGAGCAACTATTCAGCCAACTTTCCTTCACAGATGATGATTGGAACTGTGGCAACTATTTCTGCAGAATCTTCCAGTAATTTTTATACCCTAAAAATTAAAACAGCTACAAATTTTTTCAGTGTTCAATATGTTTACTTGATTGAAAATGCAAGATTTGCCGAACAGGTACAATTAGAAACCCAACCTGTAAAATCACCATGAGTAATCTTTTAAAAAATATTATCCGTTTTTTCATCTTTATACTTTTTCAGGTTTTTATACTGAATGAGGTTCCGCCTTTACACCAATTTATCGTTCCTTATTTATATTTTTTATTTATACTCTGGTTGCCTTTTTCTATCAATCGTTTGGCTTTACTATTAATCAGTTTCGCTTTTGGACTATCACTCGATTACTTTACCGGCACGCCCGGTTTGCATGCTGCCCCCTGTGTAATCATTGCTTATCTTCGACCTTTTCTTCTAAATTTATTGATACCGCAGGAAACAATTGAGCAAACATATCTTGAACCCGGGCCCAAAAGCATGGGTTGGGCACCTTATGGTTTATATATTGGCATATTTACTTTTATACATCATTTTTTTCTAGTACTAATTGAATGGCTCCAATTTGGCAATTTTGGTTACTTCATTGGTAAAGTGTTGGGCACAACTGCAATCAGTTTATTCATGATCTTTCTTGCCGAAATGTTGTTTACCCGTATTGGAAAGTATCGAGCTAATAAAACCTGAAAAATGAAAAAACAATGAAAAATCAAATCTGATTTTTCACTATTCACGATTGTTTAAGTAACCTGGTCCATAATAGACCCTACTCATTCACATGTATGAAAAACTTTTTTTTGAACCAATGATACATTAACTGATTCTTATTGGCAACTTCGTATATTAGTTTCTTTTACGCTTTTTACCCATTCAAATATGCCGGTATTTAATCAAAGTAGGGGTCGAATCATTCAAATCATCATCGTAACGGTTTTTTTGGTAATCATTGGCCAACTTATCAACCTGCAATTGTTTTCTGTTAAATATAAATTAGCAGCAGAGAACAATGCCATTTTACGGAAAATAATTTATCCTGATCGAGGAATCATTTTCGACAGAAAAAGAAAAGCCATACTTGAAAATTCCATTAGTTATGACTTAGTCGTTGTTCCATCAGAAGCTAGAGGAATCGATACCTTGTCTTTTTGCAATTTGCTAAATATTGATACAGCTGAATATAAAAAACGTATCCGAGAGCTCATTTTTAAAAACGGTTATGTAAAGACCAGTATTTTTGAACCCATACTGACCCCTGAATTATATGCTCGCTTAAATGAAAATATTTATAAATATCCCGGATTTTCTTTAACAGAAAGATCTGTAAGAACCTACCCCTTTAATGTAGCAGCACATGTGTTGGGTTATATCCGTGAAGTGGATACCACTTATTTAAAAAATCACAAAGATGAAGGCTACCAAATGGGTGATTATGCAGGAAGAACCGGCCTTGAAAATTCTTATGAAAAAATATTGATGGGTCAAAGAGGCGTCAAAAATTTTATTCGAGATAATAAAAGTCGCATTCAGGGTGCATATGAAAATGGCGCCTATGATACTTCGGCAATTGCCGGAAAAAACATACACCTTAGTCTAGATATCGAGTTACAAAAGTTAGGTGAAAAATTGATGAGTAATAAAGTTGGAAGTATTGTTGCCATTGATCCAAGAACAGGTGGAATTTTATGCATGGTAAGTGCCCCTACTTACGACCCAAATTACTTAACCGGTAGTCAGCAAAAAAAACATTTTTCCGATTTATTGCTCGATCCACGTTTACCGCTTAATAACCGTGGGCTTGGCACCTATTATTCACCGGGTTCTACTTTCAAAACCGTTGTAGGCATCATTGGATTAACCGAAGGGGTAATCAATAGCAGAACAACGGTTTTTTGTCCTGGTTTTTTTACCGGTTGTGGAACCGGTAGGCCCAAATGTCTTGATAAAGGCAGTTTTCAATTTAAAGATGCCATTGCCCATAGTGATAATAGCTATTTTTCAACCGTCTTTAAAAGAACGCTTGATCAACCAAGATACCATGGTTCAGATAGCGCATTAACTGTTTTTAATAGCTATGCATCAACATTTGGGCTGGGACAAAGACTAGGGGTAGACCTCCCATCAGAACGTAGAGGTAATCTTCCTGTTTCTGCTGATTATAGAAAGATATTCGGGCCCAAGTGGTATTCATGCAATATTATTTCAAATGCAATTGGACAAGGAGAAGTAAATACCACACTCGTTCAGCTTGCCAATATAATGGCCATCGTTGCCAACAAAGGCTGGTATTATACACCTCATTTGGTTGACTCTATTGAGGGAGGCGATGAAAATGGGGTATTAGAAGCATATAGAATTAAGCACTACACAGATCAAAGAATCCCCGATTCTATATTTACAGCAGTACAAGATGCCATGGTGGGAGTAGTAGAATATGGTACTGCCGTAAGATCAAAAATACCGGATATTGAAATGGCCGGAAAAACGGGAACTGTTGAAAACTATTACAGAGGAATCAAACAACCCGATCACTCTTTCTTTGGTGCTTTTGCTCCGCGAGGTAACCCAAGAATTGCCATTGCGGTAATATGTGAAAACTCAGACCAAGGTGCTCGTGTTGCTGCCCCAATTGCCAGTTTAATGGTAGAAAAATATTTGAAAGACTCTGTTCGTGGCAAGGAAAGAAAATATATGATTGAGGAATACACAAATAAGGTTTATATACCACCCATTATGCGTAGGGAAATTTCGAAAAGAGATTCATTAAAAAGAATAAAAGAAAGTCAATTTTTATTAGAACAAAAACTAAATAAAAAAGAAACGCAGGATAGTATTGAAGATGAATTATTACATCCGGAAGCCGATTCTAAAATAATTGCCCCTCCGGTTAAAAAAGTTCCCGTGCCAAAAAGAAAAGCTGATATCAATACTGCTGCTTTAAGAATAAATGAAAGAAAAAATAAAAGAATACACCTATCATGAATAACCGAAACAATATTTCACAAGGTATTGATTGGACAGTTATTTGGCTGTATGCTATTTTAATTGGCATAGGTATCCTTTGCATTTTTATGATTGAGTTCAGAACGGACAGTAATTGGTTACAATCCTTTTTGAGTGGGAAAACGAATTACAGCAAACAATTAATTTTTGCAGGCTTTTGTGTAATCATTGCAACATTTATTTTATTAACAGACAGTAAATTGTTTACTGCCTTTGCTAACCTATTTTATGCCTTTGGTATTCTATTGATGTTTTCAACTTTTTTCTTAGGGAAAAATATCAATGGTTCTAAAAGCTGGATCCCTATAGCAGCTGGATTTAATTTACAGCCTGTTGAAATATGTAAAATATTTACGGCATTGGCTTTAGCAAAATTTTTGTCAAGGCAGGAAACCGATTTTTCTACGCTTAAATCTCAAATACTGGCAGGAATCATTTGTTTGCTACCTGCCGTCATATCTGTTTTACAACATGAAGCGGGCATGGCTTTGGTATATTTTAGCTTTTTCCTTGTTATGTTCAGAGAAGGACTTTCTCCAATTGTACTAATTATTGGATTCTCATTTGTAGCACTCATTATATCCACTTTACTTTTGGAGCCTAATTTATTGGCTTTATTATTAACTGCCATAGCGCTTTTATTTGGTTATCTGTTTAGAAAGACCATTAAAAAAAGCAAGTCAATGCTTTACTTAATTATTGCCATTTGGTTCAGTTGTGTAAGCATTCAGCGATTTGCAGTTCCTTTTATTTTTAATAATGTTCTGGAATGTTATCAAAGTGCAAGAGTTTACAGTGCTTTTGGAAGAGATTATGATTGCAATTTAAATAAACGTTCAACTGCTAAAAAAACCGATAAGCCGGCAAAAAAACCTGATGATTATAACGTTAGACAAAGCAAAATAGCCATCGGTTCCGGAGGACTTTGGGGACGAGGCTTTTTAAAAGGAACACAAACAAGAGGCAAATATGTACCTGCACAACATACTGATTTTATTTTTGCATCACTTGGCGAAGCATTTGGTTTTATAGGTAGTTTCTCATTTTTAATGATATACTTATTTCTGCTATTCAGAATCATTGTCATTGCAGAAAGACAAAGAAGTACATTTAGTAGAGTGTATGCATATAGTGTTGTCAGTATTTTTTTCTTTCATATCGCCTTTAATATTTGCATGACCATTGGATTATTTCCTTCGCCGGGAGTAACGCTTCCTTTAATCAGTTATGGTGGCTCCTCTTTATTGTCATTTACTATTTTAATTTTTATATTATTAAGACTGGATGCAGATAGGCAAATGGTGTTGAGATAAAAAAGACCAACCCCAACTATCCTTCACCCCCTAACCCCCTGAAGGGGGAATTAAAACACAGAAGATGAGTAACACTGAAAATAATAATAAACCAATAGCTAACTATCCCTTCACGGGGTTGGTGGGTATCGTACCACTTTCAGAAGGTAGTTTTACGATTGATAAGACAAAGGTTTTTGTTCCGTTTGATGTCAGTACAGACTCACTGCATTCTCGACCTTTGGGGAGTTTATTAGTAGAAATTCAACCTTTTGTAATCATTACTGAAAAAGATGTGATTTTACTAGATACCGGGTTGGGGTATGCAGATTCAAATCATATTCCGCAACTACACAATAATCTTTTGAAAGCTGGCATCAACCCTTCGAAGGTTACAAAAGTATTGCTAAGCCATTTGCATAAAGATCATGCAGGGGGCATTAGCTATATCGATCATCAAACACAAGAAAGATTGATAAGTTTTCCTTATGCCACTTGGTATATTCAGAAGAAAGAATTCGAATATGCAATGTCGATGGAATCTAAATCTTATGTTATAGATGACTTTGCATTATTAGAAGAATTCAGTAAAGTTGTTTGGCTAACAGAAGAGGAAGGCTGGATTGACAATTATATTCATTACCAGATTACAGGTGCACATAGCAAATTTCATCAAGTATTTTGGATAGAAGAAAATAATAGGAAGATTTTTTTCGGAGGGGATGTAGCTCCACAGCTTCAACAAATGAAAAGTAGGTTTGTGGCCAAATATGATTTTGACGGGAAAAAATGTATGGAACTGCGAAAAGAATGGTGGGAAAAAGGCCAAAAAGAAAACTGGACTTTTTTATTTTACCATGACATCAAATCTCCTATATGGCCTGATTAATTGACATTCGATGTTAGTTTATACTTTATCAGGAATCCCCTTTTGTTTATTACGCATTTGCATTCTTTGCTGCAATTCTTTACGCAGTATATTATTGAACTCTCGATCAATCGTTAATATTTTATTTACGCGATCATCTCCCAATAAAACTTTTTTAAAATCAGGCTTATACTTTTTTCGGATATTAAGCACATTCTCTTCGATCGCCAATATATCATTGTCATCTTTCCGTTCTTTACGAATGGATTTTAACTCTTCCACATAATTATTATAAATAGGCCAGAATTTTTGAGCTTCTTCAGGTGATAGCGTTAACTCTCTTGTTATATAAGCAATTTTTAATGACTCTACATTTCTACCGCCCCGCATTTCATTCTCTTTTTGTGCAATACCAAATAGTGAAAAACAAGATAAAATAATACTTAGTAAGCTTAGTTTTTTCATGATTATTTATTTTTAGGCAAGGTTGTCAATTTTCCTGATTCAGTATTTTCGGAAAGATAATGCGCTAATTCTTCATCAGTTAAGTGCTGAATAGAAGTATTCTCGACATCAACAACATCTTGCCCTTCAGAAAGTATGGCCTCAGGAATCGAATTTTGTATCTGTTCCGGACTATTTAAATATTTTACCAAGTCTTCATCCTTTACGCTTGTAAGCGCTGATGAAAAATCTACTTGATTATACTTTTCAAATTCCTGATAATTTTTGGTATCTGTGAACAAAAAAGCAGCGGTGACTAAAATACCTGCAACTACTGCTGCTGATGCATATTGAATCCATTTTTTGGCTAAATGAATGGGCACTATTTTAGCAGGTCTTTTTTCATTTTTAATACTAGCAATAAAATCAGACTGTTTAAAATAACCATCAGGTACTTGATAAATGGCCTCTTTTCTGATGGTATTTAGTAAGGGGGCTATTGCGTTTAATTCTTCCTTTATTTCATTTTCGTCAATCTTACTTTGCTTTATTGAAGAAAGTATTTGTTCTGAAAGATTTTCAAAATAATCTTTGGGAACTTGAAATGTATTTGAATTGCTTAGGCTAGAAAGCTTTTTATCTGCAATCCATATCTTTTCTAAAATAACCTCAGGCAAATTGTCAAAATACCTTTCAGGAAGAGAAAATAGGTTTGTTGGCTCTATTTCTGCTAAAAAAGGGCTGATACTGCTTAATTCTGTTAATATTTTCTGCCTATTCCCCATTTTATCGCATGTTTAGACTTTGCAACACCCAAAAAGTTTAATAATTTTTAATGAATTCTTCTATTTTTTTAGCAGCATGGTGGTAACTGGCTTTCAGCGCCCCTTCACTTGTTTCAAGTATCTTACTCATTTCATGATATGGAAGCTCATCATAATACCTGAGATTAAACACAACTCTCTGTTTTTCGGGAAGTTGTTGTATGGCAACTTGTAATTTCCATTCAAGTTTATTCGCATCAAAATGTGAATCCGCTTTTACAAGATTACTTAATCCACTCTCAACATCATTCAAACTAAATGTCCTTTTTCTTTTCTGCTGGTCTAAAAAGCTCAGCCCCTCATTGGTAGCTATTCTATATAACCAAGTATATAATTGGCTATCTTCTCTAAAATTTTCTAACCCTTTCCAAACTTTGATGAACAGGTTTTGCATAACATCATTTGCATCATCATGATCAACAACCAATCTTCGTATATGCCAATATAATTTTTCCTGATACTTCTTAATAATCGCAGTAAAAGCCCGTTCTTTTGTTGCTGTTTCACGAAATTGTATCAATAATTCCTTATCATCAGGGTGCATGCCGGGTATTTTCAATAAATATAATGATGACATTTGGATAACTAACAACACAAAAGGTTTAATTCTATTGTAAAATAAATTCTCAAACTAACATTCATTAGCAGAGCGGACGTTATTTAAAAATGAAACTTTGATTTCTGTTAGTTTTTTTTTGTTCAAAAGAATTAACTTGTAGCCGTAAGAAAGCAATTATGCCCTCATCTCAATATATCAACAATTTCAAACGAAATGTAACGGATAAGTATACGATATATAATAGTCTGTTCGCTGCTTTACCTTTTTCCGGAATCGCCAATGTGGGTGCTTTATTACCCATTTTGCTACAAGCCTGCATTGATGGTTATGCAGATGGTAAAGACCCTATGCGAATTATTGATCGCTTTTTCCAACAACATACCAATGTAAAATCCGAGACAGAAAAAGTTGAACGACTCTTTAAATTTGCGCAATATATAGAACGGCAAGTGGTATTATTTGATTCTATAGAAGATGCCGCATTTACTACCGTAAATAATATTGATGGTCCGGGCAGCTTAAAAGCACTTATTAATGAAGCTGCTTTTGCAGGAAAAACAACAGGTCTAAAAAATAAATTACGCAAGTTTAAAGTTCGAGTGGTTTTGACTGCTCACCCAACTCAGTTTTATCCGGGTAGTGTGCTAGGAATCATTCATGACATGAATGAAGCAATTATTAAAAATGATTTTTATACGATCAATCTATATATTCAACAACTGGGCATAACTCCTTTCTTTAATAAAAAACAACCAACTCCATATGATGAGGCAGTAAACCTAATGTGGTATCTGGAAAACATCCTCTATCATTCAATTGGAAATATCTACAATTTCATTGAGCGAGAGGTTTTTGATAATCAATTTGACGGCGACAATCCATTCATCGAATTAGGTTTCTGGCCCGGAGGCGATAGAGACGGGAACCCCTTTGTTGATGCCGGTACCACCATTAAAGTTGGGGAAGCTTTAAGGAGCGCCATCATCGTTTGCTATTACCGAGATGTTAGAAAACTAAAGCGAAGACTCACATTTACCGGAGTAGATACCATGCTAAATGAACTGGAAGCGCAATTATATGAAAATGTATTCCGTCCAAAAGATAATACCCGCATAACCAAAGAAGAACTGTTACAACAATTGGCCAACATTCGTTCCTTGGTAATTACCCAACATCATTCTCTCTACATTCAAAGATTAGATAGCTTAATTCATAAAGTAAAAATCTTTGGAACCCATTTTGCGGCATTAGACATAAGGCAGGATAGTAGGATACATTCAAAAGTACTTTTGCAAATAAATACTGAATTAATTGCAAATGGAAAAAAATCCATGCTTCCCGTTAACTATGAAGAACTATCGATTGAAGAAAAAATAAAGACACTTGTATCACTTCAAGCGACCTTGAATCCGGAAGAATTTTCAGATTCCATTACAAAAGATACTTTACAAAGTTTGTATGCAATGAAAAGCGTACAAACAGCTAATGGAGAAGCCGGTTGCCAGCGATATATCATTAGCAATTGTCAGAATGCTGTAAATGTAATGGAGGTGCATGCACTATTTTGTTTGTGTGGCTGGACCCCCGACAAATTATCTGTAGACATTATTCCTCTATTTGAAACGATTGATGATTTGCGGGAAGCGGAAACCATCATGGAATTACTATACGCATTGCCTACCTATAAACAACATCTTTTACAACGCCAGCAAAATCAAACCATCATGCTGGGTTTTAGTGACGGCACCAAAGATGGCGGTTACCTACAGGCTAATTGGGGTATCTATACTGCAAAGGAAAACCTAACAGCTATTTCAAGAAAACACAATATCAAAGCGAAGTTTTTTGATGGTCGCGGTGGTCCGCCTTCTCGCGGAGGTGGCAAAACAAATAAGTTTTATGCTTCACTTGGAAATAATATTGAAAATGAAGAAATTCAATTGACAGTACAAGGTCAAACCATCACATCTAATTTCGGTACTATTCAATCTTCCCAATATAATCTTGAACAATTATTGAGCGCCGGTATTAGCAATGAATTATTTGCCGATACCAGAATGCAGTTATCGCAACACGATAGGAACTTATTGGAAGAACTTGGTAACATAAGTTATCATGCCTATCAATCTTTCAAAACACATCCACTTTTTCTAACGTATTTACAACAGTTCAGTCCATTAAATTATTATAGTAAAAGCAATATTGCCAGTCGCCCATCAAAACGAGGAGGTAGTGGAGGATTGCGTTTCGAAGACCTTCGTGCTGTTCCATTTGTAGGCAGCTGGAGTCAGTTAAAACAAAATGTTCCCGGTTATTTTGGGGTGGGCACTGCATTACAGCAAATGAAAGAAAAGGGGTTATGGGAAGATGTGAAAGCAATGTTCAGAAATGTGCTCTTTTTCAGAACACTGATTGATAATAGCATGATGAGTATGTTGAAGTCTTCGTTCGCATTAACCCAATACATTAAAGATGACCCAACCTATGGAGAAATTTGGGAGTTAATTAAAAAAGAATTTGACCTAACGTATCAGTTGGTTTTAGAACTTTCTGATTCTTCTGAATTAATGCAAGACGATAAAACCGGGCGGGCCTCTATTCAAATGCGTGATAAAATTGTTTTGCCACTGCTAACTATACAGCAATATGCCCTGCACCAACTACACAAAGAAACCATATCGCCCGAAATGAAAGTAGTATATGAAAAATTAGTTACGCGAAGTATGTTTGGCATTATTAATGCGGCTAGGAATTCTGCTTAACGCGAAACGCAAATCGCAAATCGCGGAACGCAGAACGCCTAATGCAGAAAGTGTTAAATTTGTATACCCTAATTTTCTTAACTATATATACAAAGAATATTGCATGCATCCTGCGTTAAGCATTTCGCATTAAGCGTTAAGCGTTAAGCGTTTCGCATTCAGCCTTCAGCGTTTCACGTTTTACATTCAGCTTACCCCCCGTCTTTCCACTTCCACAAATGCAAACACGCATAGGTTCTATACGGACTCCATTTGGCAGAAAGTGTTAGCATTTTTTGTTTCATCGCTTTTTTATTATTTGAATCCAGCTTATACAGTTTTGTCATTGCCTGTTGTATACCCAAGTCATCCACGGCAAATACATCTTCTCGGCCAAGCGTAAACATCAATAACATCTCAACGGACCATTTACCAATCCCTTTGATTTGTACCAACAAGTCAATCACTTCATCATTGCTCATTGCCAATAATTTTTTATGGGTGATTGAATGTTCTATACAAAAAGCAGCCACATTGTGAACATAGCCCACTTTGGCATTACTTAATCCAATAGCTCGTAAAGTGGTTGCAGGTGTATTCAATACCTGTTGTGGCTTAGGTTCTTTACCTTTATAAATAGCTAAAAATCTTGTAAAGATTACTTGCGCAACCTTAGTACTTAACTGCTGACTAATGATACTTGCCATCATCCTAACCGGGATATTGGGATGTAATTTTAATTCATGCACTTCTTCACCAATGGTTTTGGCCAATCGCTTATCCTTCTGCAAATGAACAATGTATTCCATATAAGTAAGTTAATTAATTTGACCATCCATCAAATAGAAAATATTCTACAAGCGTGATAAATGGTCAACATCAGAAAATCCGATAATCTGCCAAACCAACTATTTACAATCCAAATAATCTTCGTAGCTTAACCAAAACAATTTCCAAATGAAGGCCTTACTAACCCTTTTATCTCTTTCCACTCTTTTATCACTTAGCGCACAAAATAAAGACGAACTAACTATCCGAAAAATATTAAATAACCAAACAATTCAATGGAACAATGGTAATTTAGAAGCTTTTATGGTTGGTTACTGGAATACAGACAGCCTTTTATTTGTAGGTAAAAATGGAGCAACTTATGGATACAAAAATGCATTAGCCAATTATAAGAAAGGATACCCGGATACGGTTGCAATGGGCAAACTAACATTTGATATTTTGAAAGTACAATCGCTTGCCCCTGATTACTATTTTGTATTGGGTAAATTTATGCTACAAAGAAGCATTGGTAACCTGAATGGTCATTTTACGCTTTTGTTTAAAAAAATAGACCAACAATGGGTAATTATAGCTGATCACAGCAGCTAATGTAATATTTCAACTAAATAAACGACTTATTAAAAAACACAAGTAAACTCCCTTATCATGATTCTAATCATACTCGGAATTATATTATTAATTGCCGGCGTTACACTCAATAAAGAAAGAGAAGAATTACACAAACTAGCCAATGGACTCCGCATAGCTGCTTTGGGCTTTATTATCATCGGTTTTTTATCAGCATCCGTTAAACAGATTGATGCAGGTCAGATAGGCGTAACCTCTCTATTTGGAAAAGTAAACGACGATATTCTCACTAGTGGTTTGAATGTGATAAACCCATTGGTGGAAGTAAGTAAGATAGATATCAAAACTCAGAATTATACAATGAGTGGAATTCATGATGAAGGCGATAAGGCTGGTGATGATGCCATACGTGTTTTAACTGCAGATGGACTGGAAGTAGTGATTGATTTGACTGTTTTATACCGTGTTGTCAGTACCGAAGCCCCTCGAATTGTAAAAGAAACCGGGTTAGATTATAGAGATAAGATTGTTCGGCCATTAACCAGAACAAAGATTAGAGATAATGCGGTTTATTTTACCGCAATAGATTTGTATTCAACCAAAAGAGATCTTTTTCAAGGCCGAATATTTAAAACCATTGATGAAGATTTTAAAAAACGAGGATTGGTTTTGGAACAACTTCTAGTTAGAAATATTACATTACCCAATACTGTAAAGGGCTCTATTGAAGAAAAAATAAAAGCTGAACAGGATGCCCAAAAAATGGAGTTTGTACTTCAAAAAGAAAAACAAGAAGCAGAACGAAAAAGAGTCGAAGCCCAGGGCATTGCCGATTACCAAAAAATTATTAGTACCGGTTTAGGTGATAAACAGCTTCAGTATGAACAAATTCAAATTATGCGGGGATTGATTACATCGCCTAATGCGAAAGTAATCATTATGGGTAGCGGCAAAACACCGGTGATTCTGGATACAAAAGATGGTAAAAATTAACGGCTGTTGATCTAGATTTGATAGTTTGAATATGGGGTAACTGCATTACTCCTCAAAATCAATCGGTTTACTCCATAATCGGATAACCCACCAAAGAAAAGTAACCAAGCTAATCGAAAACCATATATAAAAGAGAATATTTCCAAGTCCAATATGTTCATGAATAAATGCATAATCATACATAATACCAAAAGTGGTATTAATGGCCATCCACAATAACCCTACAGCGAGGGTATTAATAATTCGGGTAAGATATTCTTTGATACCTGGTTCCAATGAATTGTAAGTTGGTTGAGAAAATTATTACAAAAACAAAAAACAATTGTTCGATCGAAATGCAAGTATATTAATCAAAACTCTGGTTACTGGCTGCAGCCAGTTTCAAAATCCTGTCGAATTGTACGGGTGTTAAGTCGCTATAAAAATAATAAATGGGGTCAACTTTAATTCCCCCCCGATGCACTTCATAATGGCAGTGTGGGCCTGTACTTTTTCCGGAATTACCTACATAACCAATCACTTCACCTCGTTTTACCATCTCACCTACCCTTGCTTTGATTCGTAGCATATGACCATAAAGTGTTTCATAGCCAAATCCATGATTAATCACTACATGGTTTCCATAACCACCGGTATTATATCCGGCATCTTTTATTCTTCCATCAGCCGTTGCATAAATGGGTGTACCCAATGTGGCGGTAAAATCAAGACCCGGATGAAGCCTACGATCTTTATAAATGGGGTCAATCCGATAGCCAAAACCCGAAGCAACTCTCGTTAAATTTTTATTGCTAATGGGCTGAATAGAAGGGGTAGAGGCCAATAATTTTTCCTTATTCTTAATTAAATTTGTAATCTCATCAAAAGATTTTACCTGATATGCGGATCGCAATGAGAGGTTGTTTAATTGGCTTTGAATGCTAATTACCAGTTCCGATTCACCCATTCTCTGCACCAATTTTACTTCTTTCTTTTGTTCCATGTCTTTTATTCTCGCACTATCCGGAATGGGACTGGATTGAAATATAGCCCGGTAAACAGTATTGTCTCTATTTGCTATCTCGTCCATTTGTAATTCCAATTGCTTAACCCTTTCCATAAAAACACTGTAATTTTCCTTCAGATCGTCATTTTGTTGGCGCAAATATTTCTCTTTTGGAGAATCAATGTATTGAAAAGCAATCATGAATATGAGTAGTCCGGTTACAATAGATGCAGCAATAAAACCAATCACTTGGAGCAGTTTAACCCGCAATGGGGTTTCCAGCTTTTCATAGCGCAGTGTATGGGTGTTATAATAGTATTTTACCTTTTTCATGGATTTTTTTGCTATTAATTGGAACCGGCGTTCGTGATTGTTGAGGCTTGAATCGACAGTAATCTTTGTCAAACAGCACCCCCACTCACGATTCATGCCTCACGATTCACGTTTAATCTCCCAATTGCTTACTTTTGCGCCTTTAAAATGCGCTCAAATATAGTTTCTAACTATCTAATTATTTGTTTAAAATTTTGCTCCCTACAATGAACAGTGCTGAAATACGTCAAAAATTTTTAGACTTTTTTGCATCAAAAGGACATCATATTGTGCCTTCTGCCCCAATTGTGGTTAAAAACGACCCTACACTCCTTTTTACCAATGCCGGAATGAATCAGTTCAAAGACTATTTTCTTGGCAATAAAAAAGCACCTTATTCTCGAATAGCCGATACACAAAAATGTTTACGAGTTAGTGGAAAACACAATGATTTAGAAGAAGTTGGGGTTGACACTTATCACCATACAATGTTTGAAATGCTGGGCAACTGGAGCTTTGGCGACTATTTTAAGCATGAAGCCATTATTTGGAGTTGGCAGCTTTTAACTGAAGTATACAAATTAGATAAAGACCGACTTTATGTAACCGTTTTTGAAGGGGATGAAAAAGAAGGAATTCCCCCATCTTCCATTGCTTTGGCAGAATGGAAAAAATTAATCCCGGAAGACCGAATCGTATTTGGTAACAAAAAAGATAATTTTTGGGAAATGGGAGATACCGGACCCTGTGGACCATGCTCTGAAATTCATGTGGATTGCAGAACCGATGAAGAACGTAAACAAATACCCGGCAGAACTTTGGTTAACAATGATCATCCGGAAGTAATTGAGATTTGGAATAATGTGTTTATCCAATATAATCGATTAAAAGATGGAAGTCTTCAACCTTTACCCACCCATCATGTAGATACCGGGATGGGTTTTGAAAGATTGGTTCGTGTAATACAGGGTAAAAAAAGTAATTATGATACTGATATTTTTTCGGGTTCCATAAAAGAGACAGAACGCATTGCCGGTAAAAAATATGATTATAGCGATACCAAAGAAGCGGTTGCTTTCCGTGTTATATCAGACCATATCAGAGCAATTGCATTCACCATTTCAGATGGACAATTACCTGCCAACAATGGAGCGGGTTATGTAATCAGAAGAATTTTAAGAAGAGCCGTCCGTTATTATTATACCTATTTGGATTATAAACAACCCCTTTTATATCAATTATTGCCCTTATTAGCCAAACAATTTGAACATGTTTTTCCGGAATTGATAAAGCAATTGGACTTTGTGAGTAAAGTTGTAAAAGAGGAAGAAGATGCCTTTTTGAGAACACTTGCCAAAGGTTTATTACGTGTTGAAATGTTTGTTGCACTAGAAGTTGAAAAATTAGACTCATTCAAAATGCCAGGGGAAGTAGTTTTTGAACTTTATGACACTTTTGGTTTTCCTTTAGATTTAACAAAACTAATTGCTAGCGAAAAAGGATTAGAAGTTGATGAAAAAGGATTTGATATTGAAATGCAACAACAAAAAAATAGAAGCAGGGCAGCGGCTGTATTAGATACAGAAGACTGGGTAACTGTTTCAGATGTACCCGGCG
>JANOVY010000079.1:0-43630 GCA_031417635.1 Bacteroidota bacterium
TAAGTTGGGTGAAAAAAAATAGTGTAAAACAAAAGGTCATGCTTTTGTTTTACACTATTAAAAAAGTTTAATGGAATATTGCTGAATTATAATTTATAGAAAGCTTTAGAGTCTCTTCCATTTTTCGTACTAACTTTTAAAAAGTAAGGGCCATGATATAAAGATTCTGTTGGAACTTCTATAATATTGTTGCCCTGCATTAATATTTTTTTATTATTTATTTTCCCTAATCCATAAATATCAAAGACAGATACTTCAGCTTCTACATTGTTATTTCTGCTCCAGATGGTTACTATCATTCTAGTCACTACCGGGTTTGGATTAATACTGATGATCTTTACATAGTTAACGGCTGTTTCAGTAAGATTGGTGCTATCTTGTACAACTACTTGTTTGCATAATTCTGCTTCGCAACCATTCATTGTTTTCAAGCGTAAACATGTTTTATAAGATCCTTGTAATGGAAATTCTTTTATAGGACTAACTTCATTACCACTCAAAATTGTGTTATCACCAAATTTCCAATTTCGTTGAATGATACTATCTCCTTTAGCACTACTTTGAATGCTATTGAATTGTATTTTCTTTGCACTTACTCTAACAGAAGTAAAAGCGGTTAATAAGGTACAGTTAATTGGGGCAATCACTACTTTGGCTGAATATTTGCTTTCACAACCCTTTTTCGTTTTTATCAGCAAGTAAACATCATAAGTTCCCCCTTTAAAATATGTATGAGTGGGGTCAACAATATTGCCTGACACTTTTGAAGAACTGTCTCCGAATATCCACGTGCGACCAATGATACTATCTGCTATTGAACCCGCAGTAGACGAAGTACTTTTAAATTTTACGTTACCATTTTCAATTGTAAAAGTAAATTGTGCTTTACAATTGGTGGGTACAGGAATAGGAGAAATATTGATAGTTCCTTCATATTTGCTTTCACATCCATTCTTGGTCTTAATAGTCAGGTACACTTTGTATATGCCAGGTTTGGAGTAAGTATATGTAGGAGTTATGATATTGCCTGTTAAAGTAACAGTCGTTGCATTATCTGCATAATACCAGGTCCGACTAATAATACTATCATTTGAACCCGCCTGGGAGCCCCCGCTGTTAAAAGTGATGATAGAATCCTTTATTGAATATTGGAATAAAGCTTTACAATTTCCGGGCGATATACCCGGTACACTATCTCGCAAGGTAAATGTTAAACAGTATTTGTTCTCACAACCACTTTTTGTTTTAATTGTTAAACAGGCAGTATAGTTTCCTGCTTTTGTATATTGATGTGATGGATCAATGCGATTATCTGTTAATTTTAATGAACTATCTCCAAACGACCATATGCGATTAATGATGCTGTCTGCGGAGGGGGTAACAGATTCCTTACTATTAAACTTCACGTTCAATCCCTGATTCAATATAGCAAACACAGCTTTACAATTGGTTACAATCGGCTTGTGTTCTATTAATACTGTTTCAGTAAATGAGCTTTCACAGCCTTTCTTTGTTTTAATTACTAAATACACTTTGTAGGAACCGGGCTTTGAATATTTATATATTGGGTTAATTACATTGCCACTCAAAGAAACCGCATACGAATTGTCTCCGTAATACCAGGTCCTGCTAATTATGCTGTCATCAGCGGAAATAACTTTTGATGATTCACTATTGTAACTAACTGTTGAGTCTTTTTTAGTAAAAGTAAACTTTGCCTTACATGCCGGAAAATTTGGTTGTGTACCGACGGTACTATCTTTAAGCACTACATTGATACAATACTTTTTTTCGCATCCTTTGGCTGTTCTTACTGAAACACATACAGTATAACTACCAGTGTCTTTATATTCTTTTAAGGGGTTCATTTCATTTCCACTAAGTGAACTTCCATCACCAAATATCCAAGTTCTTTGAACTAGGCTATCACCCAATAAGGTACTGCTTAGATTACTGATGAAACGAATTTTTTTGGAGCTGATTTTTTCAGTCGTTAATTGAATTTTCACTTCACAGTTATTTGAAGTTGGTGTAAATACAACCGTACTGCAAAATTTACTTTCACATCCTTTTTTTGTTTTGATGGTTAAGCAAACGGTATAGATACCCGCCTTTGCATATGCATGATTTGGATCTACCAAATTACCGGTAACGATTACTGAACTATCTCCAAAAATCCAAGTACGACTTATAATACTATCTCCAACAGGAGCTTCAGAACCAGCAGAATTAAATTTAATACCTGAAAAAGAAGCACTTGTTACTGCAGATATATATGAAAATGCAGCATGGCAATTTGTAACCGGTATTTCAGATGAAATACAAAGGGTAAAGTTGCTCTCAACTGTATTGGTTGTAGATACTTGTGGCTCGTTAATCAGTAATGTGCCGTTACAATTTTCTACCACTATTTTCAGTTTTCTAATATCGCCATTACAACTCAATGTATCTATATAATAGCCATTTAAATTGGTAATAACAGAATGTGATATTAGACAAGACAGGTTACTACTATCGCTATAGATTTTTACAGTTTTATTGGCTACTACTTTATTGTTGCTATCTTTTATGTATCCTTTTACTATAATAGTATTGGCAAACAAACCGAATGGAATAATGAAGCAAAAGATAAAAATGGCAGAGCGTATAACTTTTTTCATGTTAAATGGTTTTCTTGTTCAATAGATACCCTCACATTTCTGTGTGCAGCCTGCAACAGGTGGTTTTTTAACAAATTTTTACTTGGGGAAGAAAGCCGCCACCAAAATCAACCCTTGAACCATTGATAATTGATCAATTTTGCCTATTTGTAATATGCTTTCGTGTATGTGAACTCCAATCCCTACTTTTGCGCCTGTCTTATAAAGCATTAATAAAAAATTAAGAAAATGGCAACTACATCCGACATCAGCCGTGGTATGATTTTAAAATTAGATGGCAGTCTTTATTCCGTTGTGGAATTTGGTGAAAACAAAACAGCCCGAGCTGCGGCCAAAGTTTGGGCCAAATTAAAAGGCGTTGATAACAAACGCTCTATTGAAAAAACCTGGAACAGTGGAGAAAACATATTCCCTGTAAGGGTTGAGAAAAAAGCCTTTCAGTTTTTATACAAGGATGATACCGGCTATAACTTGATGAATAATGAATCTTTTGAGCAAATTGCTTTGGCTGAAGAGATGATTGATGCACCAGAATTCTTAATGGAGGGTGCCGAAGTCTTTGTTTTCATTAATACAGAAACAGAACAACCGATAGGTGCTGAACTCCCTGAAAAAATAGTTGTAAAAATTACTTATTGTGAGCCGGGATTAAGAGGAGATACGGCTACTCGTGCCTTAAAAGCCGCAACAGTTGAAACGGGGGCTACGGTTATGGTGCCACTATTTGTAGAAGATGGGGAGTTAATCCGTGTGAATACCAAGGATGGCTCTTATGTTGAAAGAGTAAAAGAGTCAAAATAAACATATTTTAGAAATTTGTCTCACTGTTAATCTTATCAATATCACGTTTAATTTGCATAGAAAAACAGCAAAAAGGAAGAAATCTATTGGGAAAGCAGCTTTTTGCTGCTTTTTTTATGCGAATGATTTAGTTCAATTTCAACATTTTTGCTTAAAAAAGAAGAACAAAAACAAAAACTAGATTATCAAACAAAATCTCCGTTTTAATCAAAAAAAGGCTATTTTGCCCCACTATTTGACCTAAAAATACTGTTTTACCCCCTAAAACTTGCCATTTATGGACTTAAAGCAAATTCACGAATTGATCAAAATCATCAATAAAAGTAATATTGGTGAAATCAGTATAGAAGACAAAGATGGTAAAGTTACCATTAAGCAGAAAGAAGAGGCAGTGGTTAATGTAGCAGCCCCTCAGCCACAGGTATATACTACCTCACCACAAATGCTACCGTCGGCTATGCAATCTGCACCAGCAGCAGCGCCTGTTTCTTCAACACCTGCAACGCAAGCAGATAACCTAATAACAATTAAAAGCCCAATGATTGGTACTTTTTACCGTCGCCAATCTCCGGATAAACCTTTGTTTGCAGAAGTGGGTACGGAAATTACTTCCGGCAAAGTAGTTTGTATAATAGAGGCCATGAAGCTTTTTAATGAAATTGAAAGCGAAATCAGTGGCACTATTGTAAAAATATTAGTAGAAGATGCGAGCCCCGTTGAATACGATCAGCCATTATTTTTGGTTGAACCGGCATAAAAAATTTGAAAAGTGGGCAATTTGAAAATTTGATAATGAAGGAACCCTTTTCATTGTCAGATACTTTATCAAATAGTGTTCCATTTTCAAATTTTCAAATTTTCAAATTTTCAAATTAATCGGATGTTTAAAAAAATATTAATTGCTAACAGAGGAGAGATAGCCCTTCGTGTTATCAGAACCTGTCGTGAAATGGGTATTAAAACGGTAGCTGTTTATTCTACTGCCGATAAAGACAGCCTACATGTGAAATTTGCTGATGAAGCGGTTTGTATTGGAAAACCTGCCAGTATTGATTCCTATTTGAATATTCCCCATATCATGGCTGCGGCTGAAATTACAAACGCCGATGCAATCCATCCGGGATATGGGTTTCTGGCAGAAAATGCCAAATTTTCCCAAATCTGTGCTGATCACGGTATTAAGTTTATTGGACCAACTCCCGATATGATTAATAAAATGGGAGATAAAATAACCGCGAAAGAAACCATGACTAAAGCTGGCGTTCCTGTTGTTCCGGGTGTAGAAGGATTACTGGAAAGTGTGGAACATGCCATTAGCTCTGCAAAAATAGTTGGCTATCCGGTTATTCTAAAAGCAACTGCCGGTGGCGGAGGTAAAGGGATGCGGGTGGTTTGGAAAGAATCTGAGATCGAAAAAGCATTTACAGATGCTAAAGTAGAAGCTGCCGCATCCTTTAAGAATGACGGTATCTACATGGAAAAGTTTGTAGAAGAACCACGCCATATAGAAATACAAATTGCCGGTGATCAATATGGAAATGTATGTCATTTAAGCGAGCGTGATTGTTCTATCCAACGTCGTCACCAAAAATTGGTGGAAGAATCGCCTTCCCCTTTTATGACAAAGGAATTGCGTAAGAAAATGGGCGAGGCTGCTATTAAAGCGGCATCTGCTATCAACTATGAGAGTGTGGGGACCATTGAGTTTTTAGTAGATAAACATCGTAATTTCTATTTCATGGAAATGAATACCCGGATACAGGTAGAACATTGTGTAACAGAAGAAGTGGTGAATTTTGATTTAATCAAAGAGCAAATTAAGATTGCAATGGGGGAAAAAATTTCAGGAAGAAATTATGAACCACAAATGCATGCAATTGAATGTAGAATTAATGCCGAAGATCCGTATAATGATTTTCGACCATCACCCGGTAAAATTACAGCATTGTATACACCCGGCGGACATGGAGTCCGCATCGATAGTCATGTATATGCAGGCTATGTGATTCCTCCCTATTATGATTCGATGATTGGAAAATTAATCACCGTTGCACAAACAAGAGAAGAAGCCATCGATACGATGTACCGTGCATTAAGTGAATATGTGATTGAAGGTATTAAAACAACCATTCCTTTTCATTTGCAGTTGATGCAGAATGTGCAATTTCGGAAAGGAGATTTTACTACTAAATTCCTGGAGTCTTTCAAAATGAAATAAAAAAAATCCCCAAATATATTTGGGGATTTTTTTTGAGCATTATTGATACCGCTACAATTTATTTTGTTCAAAAAACAGTTTTGCAATTTCCATTTGATCATCAGATAATCCAATGGTTCGGCTCCTTTTATCCCATTCTGCATGCATGGCTACGGTCTTTCGAATTCTGTTAAAATCTGTTATCGAGATATTGTCTATGACAAGGGTTTCTTTTTGTTTCCACACTTCAATTTCCAATAAAAGATCGCCGGTTCTTCCATTGATACCTGCTTTTTCCAGCAAAGCTTTTCTATATTTTGTTTTGTAGAGCTGAAGACCTCGTTGTAGGGTAAGTGTGTCGAATGTATGATTGGGCGTTAAAGTAATTACCGGACAAGGAGCTGCACTACTCATTTTCTCTGTCTTAAACGCAAGTATTGATTTTATTTGATCATCCGAAAGTCTGATAGCTTTGTATTTTTTCATTACTTCCTGTTGTAGTTCACCGGGAGTGGCATACACAAGATTTGTATTATCTGAAATGGTTTTTTGTTCTAATCTTGCCCAATAATCAATTTCTCCAATTTTATCGGCAATTTCTGATGAAATATTTAATTTTTTAATAAGTATAGGTTTATCACAATAACCAAATAACTCTTTTAGTTCTTCGGGTGTTCTCATTACCTGTGTTTCTTGCCCTAAAACTTTTCCACTTGTATAACTAAGGATTACCAGTAGACATAGAAATAGCTTTTTCATCAGCGTAAGATTGATCTTTTTTTTCATTTCCTGTACTCGACTTGTATGTTTTGTTGCGGACTTTTTATGCATATACTTATGTTTTGTAAATTGAAATTACAATAAGTTAGATATACATTCAATAAAAATGGCACTTCATAGGAAGTGCCATTTTTATACTAAAATCGACTTTTTTTTTACTTACTACCACTACCTCTTCCACCACCGGGGCGTTGTGACATTATTTCCATTACACTTTTGGTAGCTTCAGCTCCAATAGCTTTTTCAAGCCTTTTTTGCCTTGCTTCGCTCAAAGCGGGTGCTTTGGCTTGTCTGTCTTCACGAGACATGCCTTGTAAATCAGCTGTTCCATACACTGAAGTCATCAAATTTCTGTCGTTCCAAATGGCCAATACTGAATCAACTTGTACATCTGTAAGCTTAGCCGGGGCCAATCTTTCTTTCATCATGGCTGCACGTTGTTCTGGGGTCATCTGTTGGCCACCACCGGGGGGTTGTGCCATAATAGTTGTCATTGAACAAAAAAGAACGACGGTAACCAATGCAATAATTTTTTTCATATTTTTTAATTTAGGAATAGTAAATTAAGGAATTCCTTAAATGATAAATTCATTTATTCGGTAGAATTAGATTTACAGTCGGCATTTTACTGTTAATTTTCTAAAACCTCAACAAAAAGCCCCGTTCTTTTCGAGGGAACAGGGCTTTTGTTTGGTAACCATTAAAATCCATTTATCTTAAAAACAACATCTCACGATATTTGGGTAAAGTCCAGTTATCATCATCTACCAAATGTTCTAGTTTATCAACATGGTAGCGAATATCATCAAAAAAGGCTGCTTTTACCTGGCTTTCATATGCAATTGCCTTGGTTCTGGTGTTTTCAATATTATTCACAATTTTTCTGGCTTCCACCATTTCATGCACTTTAACATGAATCACTTGTATGTGATCGCTTACTGATTTTAGAATTGCTAATTGACTTGCAAAAGCAGTTTCAGGTAAACCCGCAGCTTTGAGTCCGTTAACATTGACTAAAAGAGAATTTTGGTATTTAATAGCAGCGGGTAAAATATGGTTAATGGCCAAATCGCCCATTATGCGAGCTTCTATTTGTACTTTCTTAATATATTTCTCCAATTCAATTTCATGCCTTGCTTCTAACTCAGTATGAGAATACACGCCATTTGATTCGAATAGTTTCTTGGCTTTATCAGTAATCATGGCATCCAAAGCAATCGGTGTCGTTTTCAAATTGGGTAAGCCACGACGGTGTGCTTCTTTGTGCCATTCATCGCTATAGCCATCACCTTCAAATAACACATTTTTACTTTCTACAATATATTTCTGAATAATATGCATGATGGCAATTTCTTTCTTATCCCCTTTTTCTATCAGGGCATCCACATCCACTTTAAATTTCTTTAAAGTATCGGCCATGATGGTATTCAATACTGTCATTGAAATAGCACAGTTAGCAGAAGAACCCACTGCACGGAATTCAAATTTGTTGCCTGTAAATGCAAATGGAGAGGTTCTGTTTCTGTCAGTATTATCCAGCATCAATTCCGGAATACTTCTGTGTAGATCTAATTTAAGAATGGCTTCATCTTGCTCATCAAACTTGGTGTTTACCCTAGATTCTACATCTGATAAAACTTTAGAAAGGTATTGTCCTACAAATACTGAAATGATGGCAGGTGGCGCTTCATTAGCACCCAAACGATGATCGTTGGGTTCTGATGCGATAGCTGCTCTCATGATGTCTGCATGATCATGCACTGCTTTAATGATGTTTACAAAAAAAGTAAGGAACATTAAATTGGTCTTTGGCGTTTTACCCGGTGCCAATAAGTTTACCCCGGTATCAGTAGCCATACTCCAGTTGTTATGCTTTCCGCTACCATTGATACCTGCAAACGGTTTTTCGTGAAGTAATACAATTAATTTATGACGCTTGGCCACCCGGCTCATCACATCCATTAATAGTGTATTGTGATCGACTGCAATATTTACTTCTTCAAAAATGGGTGCACACTCAAATTGTGATGGAGCAACTTCATTATGACGAGTGCGTAAAGGAATACCAAGTTTATACGCTTCTTGTTCATAATCTCTCATGAATGCATACAATCTTTCCGGAATAGAACCAAAATAATGGTCTTCTAATTGTTGGCCTTTGGCAGGGGCTGCACCAAATACGGTACGGCCGCATTGAACTAAGTCCGGACGCGCATTTACCAAGTTTTCATCTATTACAAAATATTCCTGCTCCCAGCCTAAAGTAGCGGTTACTTTTGTCACGTTCTTATCAAAATAATTGCATACATCAACGGCAGATTTGTTCAATGACTCTAATGCTTTTAGTAAGGGAGCTTTATAGTCTAGTGATTCACCAGTATAAGAAACAAAGATGGTGGGAACACATAAGGTTCTACCTTTACCAATTTCAATAATAAATGGAGGAGAAGAAGGATCCCAAGCCGTATAGCCCCTTGCTTCAAAAGTTGCTCGTAGGCCTCCACTGGGAAAAGAAGATGCATCAGGTTCTTGTTGAATTAATGCTGCACCATCAAATTCTTCAATGGCAGTACCATCGCTTTTTAAAGTAAAGAAGGAGTCATGCTTTTCAGCAGTTGTACCGGTTAATGGTTGAAACCAGTGTGTATAATGAGTAACACCTTTGCTTTCTGCCCAAGCACGAAGTCCATTGGCAATTTGATTGGCTACAATACGGTCGATTTTCTTACCTCCCCGGATACTCGTTACCAAACTTTTATATGCTTCGTCGCTTAAAAATTCACGGGCTGTTTTTACGGTAAAAACATTTTCATTAAAAATGCCGGTAATTTTTGTACTTGAAGGAATGGGTACACCTGTTGATTCGTTGGTGATGTTTCCAATTGCATTAAATCGTAAAGACATAGGTTTATTTTTTAAGAAATTCGAAAATAAGCCATAATTTATTAAAAAATCAAGAAACATTTTTTTTAAATGTCAAAAAATGGACAAAATGTGCAAAAATACAAACATAGAATTTTATTTAATGTGTTTAGGTATGCTTGCCATCCTCAATAAAATTTTGAGAATTGAATATTTTAATAAGGGTGTAACAATTTTTTATTTCAATCGTTTCAAATAAAAACGAACCGTTTAATTACTACAACATGAAAAAAATATTGCTTTTTGTAACATTATTTGCTGGTTTTCAATCATTTGGACAATGGTCTTGGAGTAAAATCGAAGGAAATGGCACCCTTAAAAAAGAAACCAGAGAAGTAGGATCCTTTACTTCACTCGCTTCCTCAGGATCTTGGGATGTAATGGTGGCCTATGGCGAAAGCAATTCCATCATAGTTGAAGGGGATGAAAACCTGATTACTTATATAGAGACCACTGTTGAGAATGGCAAATTATCCATCAAGCCAAAAAAGAATGTGAACCTCCGCACAAAAAATAAAATAGTAGTATATGTTTCTTTACAACGAGTTACCGGCATTTCATTATCGGGTAGTGGCGATATTATTGGAGAAGGTAAGTTTACAAATAATGACAAAACTGAATTTAGGGTATCCGGATCGGGAACCATTCAACTCAAATTTGATAAATTATCATCGGTCGAATCGGCAATTTCAGGAAGTGGTAATATTCGTTTAGAGGGATCGGCCAATCATGTGGATGCAAGAATTAGTGGAAGTGGAAATACAGATTTAAGTAACCTAATATGTGATGATGCGAAAGCCCAAATAAGTGGCAGTGGAAACATCAAATTAAATGCCAATAAATCAGTGGATGCCAATATTAGCGGTAGTGGAAACGTAACAAATAAAGGTGCGGCCAGTGATGTAAAAAAACATATCTCGGGCAGTGGGCGATTGGTAAAAGAATAACAATCATCCATTGTTTGGTAGTAGCCGGCTTACTGTAAATCCATTTGATGGTCCATGAACCATGGACCATCCACTACTTCTTTCAAAACTTCCTTGCCTCTTAATTCTACTTTCTTACCTTTGCGGCATCATGGAAATAACCGTAAAAACAGCTGAAGAACTTCGTTTAACACCTGATGAATTTGAACTCATCAAACAAAAATTAGGTAGAACTCCCAACTTTACCGAGTTATGTGTATTTAGTGCAATGTGGAGTGAGCATTGCAGTTATAAAAATTCAATTAAATGGTTAAAAACGCTTCCAAGAGAGGGGGGGCGTATGTTAGTAGCTGCAGGCGAAGAAAATGCAGGCCTAATGGATATGGGTAATGGTTTTGGGGTTGTTTTTAAGATAGAAAGCCATAATCACCCAAGTGCAATTGAACCCTTTCAAGGAGCCGCTACTGGGGTTGGGGGAATTCAACGCGATATTTTTACCATGGGTGCCCGTCCTATCGCTTCACTAAATAGTTTGCGTTTTGGAAATTTAAAAGATAAAAAAACCCAGCGATTATTGAGTGGTGTGGTACATGGTATTGGCCATTATGGAAATTGCTTTGGCGTTCCAACTGTTGGGGGGGAAGTCTATTTTGAAGATTGTTATCATACCAATCCACTAGTAAATGCCATGAGTGTTGGAATCATGCAATCCAATAAAATGGTGAGTGCTACAGCAGCAGGTTTGGGAAACCCTGTATTTTTTGTGGGGAGTGCTACCGGTAAAGACGGAATTGGAGGGGCTTCATTTGCTTCTGCCAATATTACAGCAGAAAGTACAGAAGAACTTCCGGCTGTTCAAGTGGGTGATCCTTTTCAAGAAAAAAAATTATTAGAAGCTTGCTTGGAAGTCATTGAAACAAAAGCGGTAGTTGGTATGCAAGATATGGGTGCCGCAGGAATCATTTGTTCTACAGCAGAAATGAGCGCGAAAGGTGGGGTAGGTATGCACATTGATTTGGATAAAGTTCCTACTCGACAAAAAAACATGAAAGCCTGGGAGTTATTATTAAGTGAAAGCCAGGAACGGATGTTAGTAGTAGTGGAAAGAGGAAAAGAAGATGCCGTTTTAAAAATATTTGAAAAATGGGATTTGAGTTGTAGTGAAATAGGACAGGTTACGGATGACGGGTTATTGAAATTTTATATGCACGGTGAGTTGGAAGCGGAGATTCCTGCTTATGAACTGGTTCTCGGTGGAGGTGCACCACAATACACAAGAGAATATGCTGAGCCCAAATATTTTGCTAAAATCAAGGCATTTGATGTAAACACGATTGATGATATTACAGATATTAAATCTGTTGCTGAACAATTGATTCAAATTCCAAATATTGCTTCCAAGCGATGGATATACACACAGTACGATAGTATGGTGGGTGCAGCGAATACATCTACCAATGCACCAAGTGATGCCACCATTGTATTGGCAAAAGGAACAGGAAAAGCTTTGGCATTAACAGTAGATTGTAACAGTAAGTATGTATTTGCCGATCCATATAAAGGAGGTATGATTGCAGTGGCTGAAGCAGCAAGAAACATTGTTTGCAGCGGTGCTGAACCCATTGGTGTTACCAATTGCCTCAATTTTGGCAATCCATATGACCCTGAAGTATATTATCAATTTGTAAAGTCTGTAACCGGAATGGGCGATGCCTGCCGTAAGTTTAATACACCGGTTACCGGTGGTAATGTTAGTTTCTATAATCAAAACCCGGATGGCCCCGTATTCCCCACACCCACAATTGGGATGGTAGGAATATTGGATGACTTTCATAACCGGATGACACTAAATTTTAAAAAATCAGGTCACCTTATTTTTTTAATTGGAAAACAAATGAATGATATCGGTTCTTCCGAATACATCCACAAGCTTAAAAAAGTAATGTATTCTCCTGCACCTTATTTTGACATTGACGAAGAATTGGCAATGCATCATTTGATTGCAAATGCTATCAAAGAAAAAATAATTGAAAGCGCGCATGATATCAGCGAAGGGGGACTTGCGATTGCTCTATTGGAAAGTGGTTTCCACAATGAGCTTGGTTTTTCAATTTCTGCTTCAACTTCCTTGAGATCAGATGCCTATTGGTTTGGAGAAGCCCAAGGTAGGGTAGTTGTATCGTGTTCGAAGCTGAATGCTGAACGCTTAACGCTGAATGCTAAGAAATCAGGGGTTGACATAATTGAACTGGGATTGGTAACTGATGGAAACATAAACGTGAATGAAGAGGTTTGGGGAAACATTGTTGATTGGAAAGAAAAATATGATACGGCAATTGAAATTTTAGTGAATGCTGAAGGAGAATAAGAAATATTGAACAGAAGAACAAGGAACAGAAGAACAAGGAACAGAAGAACAAGGAACAGATGAACAAGGAACAGAAGAACAAGGAACAGATGAACAAGGAACAGATGAACAAGGAACAGAAGAACAAGGAACAGATGAACAAGGAACAGAAGAACAAGGAACAGATGAACAAGGAACAGAAGAACAAGGAACAAAAGTATGTTCAAGTAGAATTCCAATTCTTATTAAATGACGAGAGCGAAAGATTAAAAAATGACAGATCAAAATTTACATACTTTGCAAAGCTCTTCTACTAGGCAAGTGCCGGGAGCCATTATTGTTACGGGAGCTGCCGGTTTTATTGGCTCTTGTATGGTTCAGTATCTGAATGAAATGGGATATCAGAATTTAATATTAGTGGACGATTTTGGTGTGGAAGAAAAAAGAAGGAATTGGGAGTCAAAAACTTTTACAAATATTGTGGAGCGTTATCATTTATTTGATTGGCTCGAAACGCACAAGCCAACTATTGACATTGTAATTCATTTAGGTGCCAGAACAGATACAACAGAATTTAATTATGCGATTCATGAAGAGTTGAATTTGCAATATTCAAAAGATGTTTGGAAATATTGTACTGCAAATTCAATTCCACTTATTTATGCTTCTTCAGCTGCCACATATGGTTCAGGGGAGTTTGGTTACGATGACAATCATGATGTGATTAAGCAATTGCAACCCTTAAATCCATATGGCATTAGCAAAAATGAATTCGACAAATGGGCCATTCATGAAATAAATGCAAATAACCCCTGTCCGCCATTTTGGGCAGGTTTAAAATTCTTTAACGTGTATGGTCCCAATGAATACCATAAAGAAAGAATGGCAAGTGTAATTTGGCATGCATTTAACCAGATTAAAAAAGACGGCGTTGTAAAATTATTCAAAAGTCACAAAGAAGGGTTCAATGATGGAGAGCAATTGCGCGATTTTGTGTATGTAAAAGATGTGGTGAGTGTGATAGGATGGTTAATTGAGTCCATGGTCCATGGTCCATGGACTATACACAAAAATGGGTTGTATAATTTAGGAACCGGCATTGCACGCACATTTAATGATTTGGTGAAAGCTACATTTGCCGGGTTGGATATGAAACCCAATATTGTATTTATCGATATGCCGGAAGATATCCGGGATAAATACCAATATTTTACTGAGGCAAATATGAAGAAGTTGAAAGATGCGGGTTATGCAAAATCATTTTATACCCTAGAAGAAGGGGTTATTGATTATGTAAAAAATTATTTAAAAGGGTTGAATTACTATTAATTTAGAACATTCTACCAAATCTATTGTCGCAAGATCGTTACGTACATTTTCATTATTTGATAAGATTGATATTATGGGAAATAAAATTGCCATCATCGGTGGGGGAAATCTTGGTTCAGCCATGGCTGAAGGATTGGTAAGCAGCGGCTTTGTTCTACCTGCAGATTTGATGATCACAAAAAGAAATATCAGCTCTCTAAAATCATTGGAAGATAAAGGTGTTCTATTGAGTAATGATAATGCAACTGCAGTTCAATGGGCAAATTGGATAGTTTTAGCAGTCAAGCCTTTTCAAATGAAAGAAGTATTGTCCGGCATTCAAGCTCATCTCGATCCAAAAAAACATGTTTTAATCAGTGTTGTTACAGGTGTATGGGTAAAAGAGATACAAGAAGTGGTGGGAGATCAGTTTGCCATTTTTCGAGCGATGCCAAATACGGCAATTGCCATTCAGGAAAGTATGACTTGCATTTGTGCACATCAGGCCATTGATTCGCAAATTAACTTTGTTTCTGCATTGTTTGATCAATTGGGAAAATCGGTTTTTATTGAAGAAAAACTGATGGATGCGGCAACAGTGTTAGGTGCTTGTGGAACGGCTTATGCCATG
The DNA here is from genome assembly GCA_031417635.1 of Bacteroidota bacterium. Lineage (GTDB taxonomy): Bacteria > Bacteroidota > Bacteroidia > Chitinophagales > Chitinophagaceae > Sediminibacterium. The sequence continues at coordinate 14,573 of JANOVY010000079.1, forward strand.
CGATATATACGTGCCAATATTCAGGGAGGGATAGAAATTGGTTTTAGTGCAGCCACTGCTTCATTAATTGCCGCACAAACAGTAAAAGGCGCGGCAGAATTATTATTGCAAAGGAATACCCACCCCGAACAGGAAATTGATAAAGTAACCACACCCAAAGGTTGTACCATTGCGGGTTTGAATGAAATGGAACACCAGGGATTTAGTTCTTCTTTAATTAAAGGGATTATTACCAGTTACAAGAAGATTGTGAATGATATGTAATCAATACAATTTTCCATTATCAAGGTCTAACTGAAATGTGAAGGCAAAAGCAGCTGTATAGTTTTTTAGTATTTGATATTGATTATCACCAATTTGAATACCATCTAAGATGTATTTTTTAATTTTATCTTCTCCTATATTTTTGAAATGTAAAAAAACATAACCTTCTTTTGATGGTGTTAATTTGATAAAAAAGCCCTCACCTGTATTAAGAAAAATAGTCTTTCCATCAAAAAAGCCCCATGATTTATTGGTTGGAACGTATTTGCCTTCTTGGTAAGCAATGATATTACATGCATATATAGGCGCTGTATGATCATAATTGGTGTATTTCACTACCATGTCAACACTATCACCTTGCCTCTTTTTCGCTAGAAAGTCTTCATACGTTTCATAAACGCCTTTTGGTGTTTTATTTAATTGTGTAGTTCTAATAATTTTTGTGTTATAATACTCAATAAAATTATTAGGTGAAAGCCAATTGGACTCAATTTCTTTGTTTAAAAAATTAGTTGATGAAAGTGTTTTTTTCAATAAATTCAATAAAGAATCAGTGAGTGAAGTAAATGCATTTCCATTATAGTACAACTCGGTGATATTGCCCTTTATTTTTTTTTGTGGGTAGTAACCATTTTCTGTATGTGTAAAAATGTCAAAATCATAAAAAAGTGTCGTTTCTAATTTTGGGTTGCGCGGAGTAAATCGCTCTTTCGCAGTATTGCTAAACCAGAATTTTTGTGTAACGATGATTAACTGTCTTATTCTATTTGTATCAGTGGATATATTTTGATCAATAAAATTTTCCTTTAACCATTTTTGTAAGTTTTTATCAAACTGTACACCCAATGTTGTATACCCTTTTTTGGCAAGTTCATATTGCACCGGCAAAAAACCTATTTTAAGCTTATCAGCCCGCATATCCATCAATTTTATTTCACCTATCGAACTCAGTGAAATAGTGTCTGTGGATTTATTTACCGGGTTAAGTTCTAAAATGGGATAAAGGCTATTTAAAGAAGAAATCGATGCTTGATTATTCGTTTTGAATTGATTCCATATTTGTTGTTGTCTTTTTTCTTCTTCCTCAAATTTATTCATCAGATAATTACTTTGACTTCTTTCTTTTTCCGTTGGTGGGTTAATGGGTTTACTTCCAGTAGGGATTAGATTTGGGGCTGTAATAGGTTTGGGAACCGGATTTGTCGTTGGCCGAACTTGGGAAAAGCAGGTACTATAAATGAAGAAGCAAATAAAAGTATAGCATATTTTCATCATAATAAATGGTTCGAAATGGAAATTGCAAAACTTATTAAATTCATTATTTTATTTCATTCTTTCCTTCAAAAAAGCAATGGCTTTCAAATGCGCATCTTCAGTAGCTTCTTTATTAAAACTTGGATTGCTGGGGTTGGCAAAACCATGACCGGCATCATATTTGAAAGCATTTAATTTTTTACCGGTGGATTGCATATCCGCTTCAAATTTGGATACCATTTCTGGAGAGGGACTTCTGTCTTTATTTCCAAAAAATCCTATCACATCACAATTCAAGTTTTTTAGTTTTTCCAGATTTGTTTCAGGTCTTCCATAATACATCACACATCCGGAAGCCTGTTTGCCTGCCAATATAGCTGCTTGTAAACTCCACATTCCACCAAAACACCAGCCAATCGTATAAATCCTAGTATCTGCACCGGCATACGCAATGGCGCCTTTTATGATGTTTTCTAGTCTGTCTGTCTTAGCTGCCTGCACCAATTTCATCGCACTATCCGGTGTAGCTGCAACTTTACCGTCGTATAAATCCAGGGCTATCACATTCACATCCCCCAATTCAGCAAAAAGGTTATCAGATTCTCTTTTGATGTAATCATTCAAACCCCACCATTCTTGAATAACAAATACCCATTTTTTGGATGTTTGTTCACTTTTTATCTCATATCCCATTGCCAAAGAACCATCGGCTGCTTTAAAATTTACAGCTTTCCCCATTTGATTTTGAAGCGTATAGGCCAATGGTGTCTCATGTAACAAAGCAAATGCCGGTGTAACAGCTTCTTGTTGAAATTGCGCTCGTATATCAGCATTATAACAGCTGATATAGCAGGAAGGGCTTAATAATACCGGGTCTGGCGATTTTGCTCTATAGCTAAAAAATGCGGCGGTAGTAAATGCGGCAATGACCAAAAGAAGGATTTTTTTCATATTATATTTTTTGACAATAAAGATGTACACTTCAAATTAACACTTTTCACAGTTATATAGTTTGATTTAAAGGTCTATTTTTTTTTATAAAGCTTTTTCCTGTAGGTTTGTATGACCTCTAAAGAATTTCTTACATCATTCATTTTCAAGGTCGGTTTTAGGTAACGCACAGCCCCAAAGGCAAAGTTTGTTCTTTGTAGTCTGATTATTTTAATGTTGGGTGGAATGTGAATGTCAGCTCATTGTTTTTTTGATAAAGAAGTATGCAAATTTTATCTGATACAAAGTGAATATTTAATAGATTATTAATTTATATATTATGTCCAAATTTATTTTTGTTACAGGTGGTGTAACCAGTAGTTTAGGGAAGGGGATCATTGCCGCATCTCTTGCTAAATTATTACAGGCTAGAGGATTGCGGGTTACTATTCAAAAATTTGATCCATATATCAATATTGATCCCGGCACTTTAAACCCATACGAGCATGGAGAGTGTTATGTAACAGAAGATGGGGCTGAAACGGATCTCGACCTAGGTCATTATGAAAGATTTTTAAGCATTTATACTTCACAGGCAAATAATGTTACAACCGGCAGAATTTATCAAACAGTTATTAATAAAGAAAGAGCAGGCGATTTTTTAGGAAAAACCGTTCAAGTCGTTCCACATATCACTGATGAGATAAAAAGAAGGATGTTGTTATTGGGTGCTGATAATAAATTTGATATAATCCTTACTGAAATTGGGGGAACTGTTGGTGATATTGAAAGCTTACCATTTATTGAAGCCGTTCGTCAGTTACAATGGGAGCTTCCTGATGAAGATGTGATGGTGGTTCATCTAACCCTAATTCCCTATTTGAAAGCCGCAAAGGAACTTAAGACAAAGCCCACCCAGCATAGTGTAAAAATGTTAAGTGAAACCGGTGTTCATCCGGATATTCTTGTTTGCAGAACCGAAGAGCCATTGAATAATGATATCAAAAGAAAAATTGCGCTTTTTTGTAATGTAAAACAGGAGGCCGTTATTGAAGCAATGGATGCTGCCACTATTTATGAAGTTCCCCTGCTCATGCTACGTGAGAAATTGGATTTGATTTGTCTTCGTAAAATGAATATTACCAATTATGGAGAACCCGATTTGGGTAAATGGAAAATTTTCTTAGACAAACTTAAGTATCCTCGCAGTAAAGTTACCATTGGCCTCATAGGAAAATACATAGAATTACAAGATGCCTATAAATCTATACTCGAAAGTTTTGTTCATGCAGGTGCCATGAATGAGGTGAAAGTAGAAGTTGTAAATGTACATAGTGAATTTATTACGAATGAAAATGTTGCCGAAAAATTAGACGGTCTAGATGGATTGTTAGTGGCACCGGGTTTTGGACATCGGGGTATAGAAGGGAAAATTGTGGCAGTTAAATATGCCCGTGAAAAAGGACTGCCATTCTTCGGTATCTGTTTGGGAATGCAGATGGCAGTGATTGAATTTGCCAGAAATGTATTGGGTTTGCAACATGCACACTCTTCAGAAATGGATACCACTACACCCCATCCGGTGATTGACATGATGGAAGAGCAAAAGAAAATTAAAATGTTGGGGGGGACCATGCGTTTAGGTTCATACCCCTGTGAAATAAAAGAAGGTAGTTTGGCACACCGTATTTATGGAGAAACCATGATCAGTGAAAGGCACCGTCATCGATTTGAATTTAATGATGAATACCTGGAGCAGTTTGAATCTGCGGGTATGCTGGCAACAGGAAAAAATCCGGCAACCGGCTTAGTTGAAATAATGGAATTACCCAATCATCCTTTTTTTATTGGAGTACAATATCACCCTGAATTAAAAAGCTCAGTAGAACATCCGGCTCCATTGTTTGTGGGTTTTATTGATGCAGCAAAAAAATACAATGATAAAAAAAGCACGATGAAAACGGCTTCCATGCACGATGCACTGATTTAACTTCAGGAGTACTTCTATTAAATATTTGACCCTGACTGAAAAGTCAGGGTTTTTTGCGTTTATACAATTTTCTGAGGTTAATTGAGTATTTTCAACCCTATAAAATATATTGAAATGAAAAAATTCCTGTCATCTTTTGCGATTATTTTTTTGTTATTTGAAATGCCGGAAGCCCGGTCTCAACAGGGTTTAAAATGGACACGTGATGGTGCCGGTTATTTTACAACAGAAAGGAATGAAATCATTAAAAATGAATTGCCTTCTTTCGCCAAAACGGTGATTGTTTCCAAAGCCTTATTAAAACCAAAGAATGATACAGGATCACTCAATATCCGTAACTTTTCTTTTTCAACAGATGATAAAAAAGTACTTATTTATACCAATTCCAAAAAAGTATGGCGCGACGAAACCCGAGGTGATTATTGGATATTGAATCTGTCTGATAAAAGCCTCCGACAAATTGGTAAAACTCACCCTGTCTCTTCCTTAATGTTTGCCAAGTTTTCCCCTGATGGAAACAAAGTGGCTTACGTAAGTGAAAATAATCTTTATGTTGAAGATGTTGTCAGTGGAACCATTGCAGCACTTACAAAAGATGGCACACGTAAACTTATTAATGGAACATTTGATTGGGCATATGAAGAAGAATTTGGATGTCAAGACGGATTTCGTTGGAGTCCGGATAGTAAGAAAATAGCTTTCTGGAAAATCAATGCCAATAATGTTAAAAGTTATTTGATGTTGAATACAACAGATTCTATTTATCCATTTGCTGTTCCGGTTGAATACCCTAGTGCCGGAGAAGCCCCCTCTCCTTATAAGATTGGGGTAGTAGATATTAGTACAAATAAAACAAACTGGATGAGTATTCCCACAGATCCTGTTTTACAATCTTATGTACCCAGAATGGAATGGGCGGCCAATAATAGCCAGTTGATAATTCAACACTTAAATAGAAAGCAGAATGAAAGTAATTTATTGCTTTGCGATGTCATTTCAGGAAAATCAACTTCTATTTATAAAGAAACAAGTACAGCATGGATTGATATTCTTCCTTCCTGGGAATCAAACTTTTGGATAAATAAGGGAACGGAAATTGTATGGACGAGTGAAAAAGATGGTTGGCGTCATTTGTATCGTTTGAGCAAAGATGGAAAGAATGAAACACTAATTACCAAAGGAAATTATGATGTAATGGGCATTTGCAGCATTGATGAAAATGGAGGCTATGTATACTTTTATGCATCTCCCGATAATGCCACCCAAAAATATCTTTACAGGACTAAGTTAGATGGTTCGATAAATGCCGAAAGATTATCTCCCGCAAACCAAAATGGAACGCATAGTTATACAGTTTCCCCTTCGGGAAAATTTGCACAACACTCATTCTCAAATTACTATACACAAACAGCAAGAGAATGGGTATCACTTCCCTCACATACTTCATTCAATGGCGACAATATAAACAAAGCTGTTGCCAAAAGTGATCAATCGAAATCGAATGTTGAGTTTTTTAAAGTGAACACAGTTGATGGGGTTGAAATGGATGCCTGGATGGTTAAACCTACCAATTTTGATGCTTCCAAAAAATATCCGGTCGTATTTTTTGTGTATACTGAACCTGCCGGTGCAAATGCCATTGACCGTTATGGCGCAGGTAACAATCGGATGTACAAAGGAAGCATGGCAGATGACGGATATATATACATTACGGTTGATAACCGTGGAACCCCCGCACCGAAAGGAAGTGCATGGCGTAAATCCATCTATCGAAAAATTGGACAGATCAATATTCGAGACCAAGCCATGGCCGCAAAGGAAATATTTAAACGTCCCTATATTGATACATCGCGAGTAGCGGTCTGGGGTTGGAGCGGTGGTGGATCAGCTACATTAGGTTTACTATTTCAATATCCTGAAATTTATAAAACAGGTATCTCTATTGCGGCTGTAGCCAATCAACTGACTTATGATAATATTTATCAAGAACGTTTTATGGGTCTGCCTCAAGAAAATAGAGAGGATTTTGTAAAAGGCTCGCCAATCACTTATGCTAAAAATTTAAAAGGTCATTTATTATATATTCATGGTACCGGAGATGACAATGTGCATTATAACAATGCCGAACAATTGATCAATGAATTAATTGCCAATGGGAAACAGTTTCAGTTGATGAGCTACCCTAATCGAACCCACGGTATTTCGGAAGGTAAAGGGACCACCTCGCATTTAAACCAATTGTATACTGATTATTTAAGGATGTATTGCCCACCGGGAGCCCGATAGAATATCGAATGCTGTAGAAGGAATTTTGAAAGATGAAGTACAGACAGTCTACTTCATCATTAAAATTCCTTGTTCAATATTCAATATTCCTCAGTTTTCCTGTTTTGTTAACATATCTCTTTTCATATCATTCCATGTAGAATCAAAACTTTTATCTTGGTCTTCTTTCCAAGCTTTGATTTGTGACTCCATTTTTATTTTTCGATCTTGCTTTGATTCTATAAAAAAATCTTTTATGAAAACAGTATCCTGCTCAAAAGCTGTCTGGTTATACAATTCTTTTATAGCAAGTTCTCGTTGGTGGTTTTTTTGTGTCAATTCTTTTTCAATCTGTTCTCGCAATTTCACTTTTTCTTCATAGGTGCCTTCAGGTAGTAAGGTTTTGGCTATTACCGGCATCAATTCTATTAATAATAGTATAGCCACTAATAAATAATATCGAAAAGCCACAGCCATATTGTCATTCACCAGATGATTCAATGCTTCAATCCTTGTGATAAAACCATCATTCAGTAAGCCATTAAATGCTATTTGTTCTTTTTGAATAGAAGCGTCCATCACTTGTAAAGAACTATCGATACTTTTGATTTGTGGTAGTATCGACAATTCTGTTTGTTGATAATTTGCATCCAATTTTTTATATTCAGCTTGCTTAGCTTGTGCAATGTCTTTTAATCCAATCTTCTTACTTCCTCCGGTACCATCTGTTTCTTTAATAAATGCTTCACGGGCAGTTGACACTTCATTATAACGATTTGTTAATTGAAGTGCTAAATCATTTTTCTTTTGAAGCAGCATCGACCTTTCAGCATAAAACAAAGAATCTTGTTTATTGCGTTTTTCTTTTTTTCGAGTCTCATTATCTAGCGAGACCTGCACATGAATTTCTTTATCAAATAAAAACAATAAGGCAGGTTGAGCCATAAATACGCCAATTGTAACGGCTAATAATCCTCTTAATAGCAGTGGGGCATATTTCCTTTTGTTAAGTTGATTGATCCCTTTGATGAGCGATCGGTCAATGGTGAGAATAATGCCCCCCATAAATAGGCCCAATAAAATGGAGAAATACAAATTATTCATTACGGTACTAAAGAAATAGGTCCAGGCTAGTGTGGCAAATGCCCAGGTTCCCAAAACAGTCATTCCCACAATTGCATACCGGTTCCTGTCTATCACACAATCTGCCAGCAGATCTTTTTCGGCTGTTGATAACCACCATAAAAAACGAGTGAATGGGGATGGAACATAGGTTTCCCTTTGGGAAATAGGCGTTACATTTTCGGGCATAACAAAATTTTAGGTTGATTAGTGGTAGAAGTTGGTAATCGCCCTTGGTTGAAGTGGGGAAAACATAAAGAAACGATGAAAAAATGGAATTTCTGCCGCTCAAGCTAGTTTTATGCCTATTTTAACGACTTTAGAACTTCCATATCCTATTCTTCATTCCAAATACTACCTTTGCCGCTCAATAAAATTTTGTATGAAGACGGATAAGAATACGGTCATTGGTTTTGTTTTACTGGGTATTTTATTTTTTGTATACTTCTGGTACAGTAATAAACAACAATCTGAGTTGTTGGTGACAAAGCAAAGGCAAGAAGACTCATTGAGGATTGTGAAAGCAGCCAATTTGAAACCACAAGATCTGGAACAAGCAAAATTAGATTCCATCAGGATGGATTCTACTTCCAGAGTATCTGCTGCAGGTGATTTTAAAACAGCAGCTATTAATTCAGAAGAATTGGTGGAAGTAAGTAATCAAGTAATGACGGTTACTTTTTCGAATAAAGGGGCACAAGTAAAAAGTGTGCTATTGAAAAACTATACTTCAGTTGATGGCAAGAAGGTGAAACTGGTGAATGACCAATTGGGTTATAATATTAATACAGGTGCAAATCAATCGGCACAAACAGCCAATTTGTTTTTTGCTTCATCCAAACCTATTTTGAATGCTGATAGCAGTACAACCATTCGTTTTTCCCTTACTGCAGCCAATGGTGAAAATGTAGTTCATCAATTTATCGTCAAGCCCAATGAATACATGATCGATTGGAATGTATTGATTACCGGGGCAGATAAATTGCTCACACAAGGTATGTTAAATGTACAATGGCATGCCACTACTTTTCAACTAGAAAAGACAGCTGAATACGAAAGACAGATGTCAAATATCTGTTTCTCTGAGGGCAATGACTTTGATTATATTTCTGCAAAAAATGAACACAAATTTGAAAAACCGATACAATGGGTAAGTGTGGTTCAGCAATTTTTTAACAGTACACTGATTGCCAAAAATAGTTTTTCCGGTGGCCAAGTTACTTGGTTACGTAAAACGGATTCTAGCAATGCACTGGCAACAGCTGATGCCTCTTTACAAATGAAATTGCCCCTAACGAGTTCTGTAAACATTCCTTTTCAACTTTATTTTGGTCCAAGTGAATATGCCGTGTTAATGAAACAGGCGCCGGAAATGGATAAAATAGTCAACCTGGGAAGGGACATGTATTCTTTTGTTCGACCCATTAATAAATACATCATTTTAACGGTATTTGATTTCTTTGCCGGGTTTGTTAAAAATTATGGCTGGGTTGTATTGCTTCTTACTTTGTTTATTCGGTTAGTAACCGCACCATTAACCTATAGTAGTTACCTGAGTGGCGCAAAAATGAAAGTATTAAGACCTGAAATTGATTTATTAAAAAAGAAATTTGGATCAGATCAACAAGGTTTTGGAATGGAGCAGATGAAACTGTTTAGAGAAGCCGGTGTAAACCCATTGGGTGGTTGCATTCCCGCACTATTGCAGATCCCAATTTTCTTTGCCTTATACAGCTTTTTTAATTCAAATATTGCACTACGTGGGCAAGAATTTTTATGGAGTAAAGATCTTTCTTCTTATGATAGCATAGCCCATTTACCATTTACGATTCCAGCTTTTGGTGATCATATCAGCCTATTTACCATCACGGCTGTAATTACCAGTTTTCTGATTTCAATTTATAATATGAGTATGACACCCACGCAGGATAACCCTGCTTTAAAGTACATGCCGTATATTTTTCCTTTCATGTTATTATTCATTTTTAATAAATTGCCCTCGGCCCTCACTTGGTATTATACTGTATCGAATGTAATAACATTGGGTCTGCAATTTGTTATTCAGAATTATATTATTGATCATGATAAAATTCTTGCTAAAATTGAAGTAAAGCGAAAAACACCTAAAACGAAAAGTAAATGGCAGATTCGTTATGATCAAATGATGGAAAGCCAAAAAAAAGTACAGGACCTGAAAAATAAAACAACCAACAAAAAGTAATGGGTTCGCCCTTTGCTTTTTGTTTGGATCTGTGTTTTAGAAGGGTAAGCATAACTGGGAATTTATTTTTTTATTGAGTATTTGTTTAAATGTGTATCATGCATAATCATCTATAAAGCAGTATGAAAAAAATATGTTTATTTCTTGTTTTTTTTAATATTTGGATGTCTGTTATTGCCCAGCAAAGAGTAGTTGCTGAATGCACCATCACCTACCAAATTATCTCTGATGAAAACATGCCGGATAAAGGGGTAGCTGCTACCTTAAATGAGTCTACCCAAACTGTTTATTTTAAAGGCAATGATTGTAGAAATGAATTGGTAAGCCCATCTTTCACGCAGGTATTGTTGTATAATAAGTCTACCGAAACAGCTGTGATTTTGCGGGAATTTGGCAATAATAAGTTTATGACCAAGCTGAGTAATGCACAATGGGTAGCAGAAAATAAAAAGTATGAAGGATTGCAAATTTCCTATGTAGACAGTGCAAAAACGATACTTGGATATGTGTGTAAAAAGGCAATCATGAAATTAGCAGATGGAAGTAGTTTCTCGCTATATTATTCTACAACCATTGTTCCTTCTGTAAAAGAATATGAATACCAGTTTAAAGATATACCCGGACTTGTATTTGAATTTGAATCAAAAAATAAAGATGGTGTAAAAATTAAATTCGTAGCAAGTAAAATTAATTTGAGTCCGGTACAAACCTCGCGTTTTGAAATACCTACCAGCGGATACCGATTATTAAATTAATGTTGCGGAGAAGGTGTTTTAAACTTCGACACCTTTATTTTGAACTTATAAGGATAGATATAAGAGGTATTCCCATTATCAAACCGTAACATAGAATTTACCTGTTGACCTGATATGTTCTCATTTGAATAAGAAATATTTTGGGTGCCCTTGTATTGTAAACTAGATCTGATAGAAGTAAAGGACAAGCCTTTGTGAGATAATGAACTTAGGCTTTTTAGTGAATATTTACTGCTTTTCGACTTTTCATCAGCAATGCCGGTAAATGAGAAAGCAGCATAAACCACCTGCATGCCCATCAGAAGAAGGGCAACAAAAGAGATTTTTTTAATATACTGTGTAAGCTTCATTTTGGTAAAATTAAGGAAATCTATAATAAAAAAACAATTTCTGTGTATTAACTATACGTTAACAAAACAAAAAAGTTACCATAAAGTTGATAAAAGTTGCTTTTTTGTCCTAAATTGTATAAACCTAATAGCCCCAGATGCGAGAAAATCCGTACCGCGAAGACCGCGAAGAGCTAAAAGAACTCCTAAAACAGTATCAAAATCTAAAGAATGGGCGTCAGCACGCTTTTCTGGAAGAAGACGATTTTGAGCGTATTATCGACCATTTTGATGAAAAGGACAATGTTTCGGAGGCTTTAGAAGCTACCGAGATTGGCTTATCCCTTTTCCCTTATTCTTCTCAATTAATGATTAAAAAAGCCGACTTATTGCTGGCAACCCGTAAATACAAGGAAGCATTGGAAGTGTTGGAAATAGCTGAACTGTATGACAGTAGCGATTTAAACCTGTACATCTTAAAAACAGATGCATATCTGGCACTTGATCAACAACCCAAAGCAGTAGAATTATTGGAAGCCGCCTTGCAACTTTTTGAAGGGGAAGAACGGCTTGATCTTTTGTTTGAATTGGCGGATGTTTATGATGATTATGAAGAATTTGATAAAGTATTTGATTGCTTGAAATTAATTTTAGAAGAAGATCCAGCCAATGAGGAAGCATTATACAAAATTTGTTTCTGGACAGATTTTACCGGAAGGAATGAAGAGAGTATTCGCTTACACCAATTAATTATTGAAGATTTTCCTTTTAGCGAACTGGCTTGGTTTAATTTGGCAGCAGCCTATCAGGGTCTTAAGCTATATGAGAAGTCAATCGATGCATACCAATATGCAGTAGCCATTGATGAAAAGTTTGATTATGCTTATCGCAACATGGGAGATGCTTATCTCCGTTTACGAAAATACAAAGAAGCCATTGAAGTACTTGAAAAAGTATTGGAGCTAACAAGGCCTGAAGATGTTATTTACGAAGCCATTGGCCACTGTTATCATAGAATGGGAAACAACGCACAGGCTAGGTTTCATTATAAAAAAGCTGTTCATTTAAATCCCGATGACAGTAAGCTACATTATAAAATAGCGGTTACTTATATGTTGGAAGAACAATGGCAAAGTGCTGTAAAGCAATTGGAAAGTGCCATGCGGATTCAAAGAAACTTGCCGGAATATAATTTGGCAATGGGTGAATGTAAAATGAACCTGAAGCAATATAAAGATGCCATTCAATATTTTGGAACAGTTGTTCGAAATAAACCTCGAAATGTTGCAGGATGGGAGGCACTTATCCGCTGCTTATTAAAAGCGGAGTTTTTAGAGGAAGCCACCGAACAATGTATTGCGGCTATGAAAGCAACGGAAGGAAAGCCTATTTTTCTTTTTTATTATAGTACTATTTTATTTGCATTAGGCAAATCAAAGGATGCGTTATTGAAACTGGAAATGGCGATGGAAAAAGCCCCTAAACTCTTAAAAAAATTCATAGAACTCAATCCTTCTATTTTGCAAAATAATCAAGTGGTTGATATTGTTGCACGATATAAAAAAGGAAGAAAAATATAAGTGTACACTTGCTATTGTAGGTCTGTTATTCACAAGTCCCTTGATTATCTTACTTTTGCCGCCGTAAATGAATGTCTATGAATTTTAATCTTACGCAGATACCCAACAGAACACAACAGCCAAGAACTTCCGGCATTACCATGGTAATGGATAAGGGGCTTAGCATTAATGAAGTAAAGAATTTCATGGACGGATGCGGACCACATGTAGATATAGTGAAATTGGGATTTGGTACATCCTATGTTACACCTAATCTGAGAGAAAAAATTGAGCTTTATCATTCCTATCATGTACCCATTTATTTTGGTGGAACATTGTTTGAAGCATTTTTGATCCGGAACCAGTTTGATGATTATATAGCCGTATGTAAAGATTATGGAATTAGTTATGTGGAAGTGAGTGACGGATCCATTAGTATTCCCCATGCCGAAAAATGTGGCTATATTGAAAAATTGACAAAACATGCAACTGTTTTGAGTGAAGTAGGCAGCAAAGATGCAGCGCATATTATACCGCCTTATAAATGGATAGAATTAATGCGTGCCGAACTTGAAGCAGGGTCATCCTATGTAATTGCAGAAGCTCGCGAAGCCGGAAATGTAGGAATCTATAGGGGTTCAGGTGAAGTAAGAGAAGGCTTGGTTCAGGAAATATTAACACAGATACCGGAAGAAAAAATTTTATGGGAAGCCCCTCAAAAAGCACAACAATTGTATTTTTTGGAATTGATCGGCTGCAATGTGAATTTAGGCAATATTGCTCCAAATGAAGTGATTCCTTTAGAGACCATGCGTATTGGTTTAAGAGGGGATACCTTTGAATTGTACCTTGATAAAAAATAAACATGCGTCGTTTTGGTCTGATAGGTTTCCCGCTGACTCATTCGTTCTCGCAAAAATATTTTACAGAGAAATTTGCACAATTAGGGCTAACCGATTGTGTGTATGAAAATTATTCTTTGAAAGAGATTGGAGAGCTAAAGATCATTTTGCAAAACCAAGGTTTAAGCGGCTTCAATATCACCATACCTTACAAAAAACAAGCATTGTCTTTTTTATCAGAAGCCTCAGAAGTTGTAACTGCTATTGGTGCTTGTAATTGCGTTCAAATAAAAAACGGGGAATTAACCGGCTTTAATACCGATGTGTTTGGATTTGAGCAATCTTTATTACCCTTTTTACAACCCCATCATACAAAGGCATTGGTGTTGGGCACAGGAGGCGCTTCTGCAGCTGTAACGTATGTGTTGGAAAAATTAGGATTGACGATACAATTTGTTTCGAGAGAAGCCACTAGTGATTCAATTTCTTATCAAATGTTAGATGAATCCATTCTTTTTTCTCATACGCTTATTATCAATACTTCCCCGGTAGGTATGTATCCAAATGTGGATGAATCTCCCAATATACCTTATCAATTTATCAATTCCCGGCATCATTTATACGATTTGATTTATAACCCGGCGGCAACAAAATTTTTAACAAAAGGAAAAGCACAGGGGGCCACTATCCAAAACGGGGAGGAAATGCTGGTGTTGCAGGCAGAGGAGAGTTGGCGGATTTGGAATACTTGAAAAACCATTCACAATTTTGTGAAGGCTAATAATGGTCTAAACTCATTATTGTGCTAATAATTTTTTTATTACTTCATCGGGTACAGAAGCTTTCTTTTTATTTACATAATCATAACAGAGCATTCCGGTTTTAGCTTTTCCGGCCAACTTTGGTTCATCTCCGTTAACTATTTCCATTTTATAAAAAAGATCGAATCCTAATTTATCAAACCCATCTGCGGTTACCCATATTTTGACCAGATCACCATAATTCAATTCATTTTTAAATTCAATGGCAACATCTGTCATAATTAATCCCACACCTGCAATCGACAGTTCTTCATAGCCAAAAGAAAGTAAAAATTGTTGGCGAGCTTCCTGTATCAGGGATAAAAAACGATCATTCCCAACATGTCCACCATAATTAAGGTCTGTTACCCGGATGGTTAACGTTGTAAAAAATTCAAATGTATTCGGTAAACTAATTTTAATCCGATTCATCTATTGCGATGGTTTAGAAACTGAATAAGTTTTGAAACAGCTTTTTTCCGATGACTGAATTTGTTTTTTTCTTCCATTTCCATTTCTGCAAAACTACTATTCGACCCCGTGGGAACAAATACAGGATCATAACCAAATCCTTTTGTTCCTATTTGGGTTTCTAAAATTTGACCTTCACAGATCCCTTCAAAAAAATATTCCTCTTCATTTAATATGAGCGAGATAACGGTTCTGAAGCGCGCTTTTCTATGGGTATTACCTTGCAAATTTTGTAAAAGCTTATCAATATTATCTTGAAAATTTCTTCCATCACCTGCATAGCGAGCACTTTTTACACCCGGTTCTCCAAATAAGGAATCCACTTCCAAGCCGGTGTCTTCACTAAAACAGTTTTGATGAGTGATTTGATGAATGGTTTTTGATTTTTCGGTAGCATTTGCTTCCAGGGTATCATGTGGCTCCGGAATGTCAATATCTATTCCCGCTTCTTTTAATGTGATAATTTCAAATTCGTCACCAATGGCGTGCTTTATTTCTGCTACTTTATGTTGATTATTCGTAGCGAATATGAGTGTGGGTTTCATTTTCTGAAATTTGTTTTGTAAAAGGTGAAAAGCGGAGAAGTGTAAAGGGATTCGTAAAAAGGATAGATTTTCTATACACTTTCATCTTTCAATTTTTTGTCTCATCGAATTGAAAACATTTTTTTCAAGCTTAACCACAATTTGCTTTTTTCTAATTTTGATTCTTGGCTGCTACCAAGCATTGAATGTAATTCCGGTGCTAATAAAAATTGACAATTATCGTGTGATTGTACCTGATAAAAAGGTACAGTAAATGGAATGTTTATTTCTTTGGCCGTAACATTAAACAATATAACAAAATGGGGTGTTAGCTTTTCTTTTAAATAAGCATACGAAACAGCGTCATTCTCATAATTTACAATGGCTACATCTCCAAGATTTAGTTTGCAGGCACTAAGAATAGCACTCAAAAACTGTAAAGCCTCATCCTGCAGATAGACCGCCTCTTTTTCGCGTACCATTATTGTAATTTTTCGTAAATTGCTACCTAAATACCATTCCCTAACTTGTTTTTTTTCCGGGTTTGTTGGTGTTTTTTCAGTCTTTGGTTCATCATTTACAATAACAAGGTTGCTCTTAAAGAGGTCTGCAATCAAAAAATTGGGTATTTGAATATATTCTAAATTCATACCATGTGTAAATATTAACGACTGTTAGTTTTGATTTTTTTTGTTTATTTGCATCAAATATAAAACTATGGTAGCATCAATGGACATAAACATTACAAAAGTTGAGACGAGTAAGTTATCTGAATTGAGCCTTGAAAACATTCCATTTGGCAAGTATTTTACAGATCATATGTTAGAAGCCGATTATGAAAATGGGGAATGGACGAATATTGAGATAAAGCCCTATCAACCTTTGTTATTAGACCCGTCTACAGCTGCTTTGCATTATGGCCAAGCAATTTTTGAAGGAATTAAAGCCTATAAAGATTCTCAGGGAAATGCTGCTATTTTTCGTCCCTTTGATAATTTAAAGCGATTTAATATCTCTGCTGAGCGAATGAATATGCCAACAGTTCCTGAAGAGATTTTTATAGAAGGAATGCGGATGTTAATAGAATTGGATAAGAATTGGATTCCTTCTTTGCCCGATCATTCTTTATATATCAGACCATTTATGTTTTCAACAGACGCGATCATTGGCGTGAAACCTTCAGAAACATATAAATTTATTATTATTTTAAGCCCTACAGGTCCTTATTATACAGCACCTATGAAGATTTTTGTAGAGGAAACATATACCAGAGCAGCCCCAGGTGGTGTTGGGTTTTCTAAAAATGCAGGTAATTATGGGGCCGGCATGCTCCCAACTTCCAATGCTAAAAAAGCAGGATATGATCAAGTATTATGGACAGATGCTTTTGAGCATAAGTACTTGCAAGAAGTGGGTATGATGAATGTTTTTTTTGTAATTGGCAATAAAGCGATCACTCCGTCTTTAGAAGAAGGAACCATTTTAGCCGGGATTACACGTGATAGCTCGATTGTTGTTTTAAAAGAAATGGGACTTGAGGTTGTTGAAGCCAAAATAAGCATAGATGAGTTAATTGCTGCATATTCCGCAGGAGAATTAAAAGAAGTTTTTGGAACCGGCACTGCCGCAACCATTTCATTGATAAAAGAGTTGAAATACAAAGAATACGCAATGCATTTTGATACCGATTTATGGCAAATAGCACCTGAACTGAAAAGAAGACTAAATAATATTCGCGAAGGTAAGACAGCCGACACACATGGATGGATGTACAAAATTTAGTTTGCTTTCCAAAATGTATAACTGCCCACTACGTGGGCAGTTTTTTTATTCCTCAAATGAAGGTTTTATTTCACTTTGATGGGTGGCACCTTTGTATTTTGTTTCCTCAAAATATATTTCAATGTATATCTTCAATTCATTGTTTGATAATTTTTTGGGAATTAACTTGATCGCCACAGACAAGTTCCAGTATATAGATACCCTTAGTCATATCCGCAACTGACAACATTATTTGACCTTCTTTTTGTAACCCCAACGATATTTTTTTAATAGGGATTCCATTCAAATTAATGATGCGAATTTGGGTATTGGCTCTTTCCGGAGATACAAACTTTACCAATAATTTGTCATTGGCCGGAATGGGTGTTGTAAGTAAAATGAGTTTAGACTGATTGTTCCTGATTGAAACAGGTTTCTTTTGAGCGGTTATTTCAAAACGATTGTTTCCCATGCTATTGGTATCTGTAGTGATTAGAAATGGGTAACGATTATTTTCTTCAAGCTTCATCCAGTTGTTCAAAAATTTGTCGTGTAGTTGTAAATGATTATTGTTTGGAAGTGCTACTTTAGAAATGCGTAAGCTGAATAAACCCTTTTCATTTGATTGTATCCCTAATGGTATCAAAGATTCATTGTTTACCGGTCTGGCATCTATTGATAACATTTTTTGATCCCTACTGATGGAATAAAAATTAAGATCAGGGTTATTGAATTTTTCTGCATCCTGTTTGTCAAAATTGCTTTTTGCACTATCAATTCCAAAAAGAATGATTCTGTCCCAGAAAACACTATCGCTTTCCAATCTCATTTCAAGATGATGTGTATTGTCTTCTATTATATTTGGCAAACTATCTGCAGCATTTTCTGATACTTTGCAATTTTCTGTAAATAAAATTTGGTTATGATTGTTTGCGTTTGATTTTACAATAAAAGTCCCAAAGGATTCTAGGATATAATGATTGGCAAAAGGAATAGGGCTATAACCACCCATTTTCCCTTGGTATGGATTCCAAATCCAATAATGTGCCCCAATATTTCTTCCTTTACTAATCAGGGAAAGATTTACTTTGGCCGGATAAGGATTTGAGACAACATGATAACCGGCATGAACTCCATTGATCAATTCGATTTCTTTATCCCCTGTGGTAATATGGCCTTTTAGGTTAAGAATGGAAGCGTTAGGATAATAGATTCCATTTGAAACATTTAAATTGTCGAGACCTTGCCCTCGTGAGCCTCTATACAATAGCCTGATACCTGTTTGCTTTTTCCACACATTAAGGGATAGACCATTTGTATTTGTAAAAGCAATCCAACCCGCATTTATTCCCAAAGAATCATTTCCAATAATGGGATCATGTTTAAATGCCGAGGGCTCATTATCAGCAGAATTGGTAAATCCATTCACTTTTCCCCCAATACCTGTAATGTCTATGCTATCCTTTATGCTTTCTAATGATAGATCATGCGAGAATGGATTCCCTATCAAAAGAAACCCCCTTTTTCCGCCGGCAATTAATTTTCGAATAGAAACGGTGTCAGTAATGGAAGTGCCGGCAGCACATGGGCCTATTTCTGCTGAATTATCTATTTGCAAATAATTATTTGTAATGAATGCTCCACTTTGCAATTGTAGCATTTTTGTAATCACAATTTTTCCATATAAATAAACCGAATCTGTATTATTAATTATCAGCTTGCCAATGGTTTCGTTTTTGAATGAATTTTTCGGTATCGATTGAGTGGCTTTTCCGGAAAAGATAACTGTGCCATGAATCGCATCAATTTGGTTCGCATAAGTATCAATCATTCCTCCAATTTGCAAAACTCCTTTAACGATCAGTGTTGCATTTTTCAATATTGTTAAATGATGGCATATGGCAGTTTCATAAATAATGGGAATATTAGGTGTATTTCCATTAATAAAAACACTGGTCGAAATATCGGGTATTTCTCCATTACACCAGTTGTTTTTATTTTGCCACTCATTATTTACGCTGCCTGTCCAGATTCCCTTTTTGATCACTTTTATTTGTAAAGCATTTGAAAAATCAACGCATTCCCCTGATATTAGTTTTCGCCTAAACCAAGTTGTTTGCGATAGTGGTGGAGAGGAAAAAAAGTGTATTTTGTTTGTACTATCAGCGGTATTAAAATTTGTAGTATCAGCAACAATTGAGGCCTGCCAGTAACTTTTAAAAATCTGGTCTCCACCTATTGGTTTAGAACCACTAATTGTATCCGGTATGGTATTCATACAAATCAATTGCGAAGGGCCAATGGTGTTATTGGTAATTAAGGGTAGTATTTGTATGAGTATTTTTTTCTGTGATTTATTCACATTGTCTGAAATCTCAACAATAAAAGAATCTAGTCCCTGAAAATTTTTATCCGGGAAATAGGATATTCCATTGGGAGTCATCATTTTTCCGGTCGAATATGTCTGAAAAACACTGTTTGAAATTACACCATGTTTGGGTTTGTTTACTATTTGCCAGATAATTTGCTCTCCCACTTCATCATCAGCAATAGACAAAGGATCAGAAATAGGCAATACTAAATTGTTTTCGCAAGTAGCAAGTGAAGTTGATTTGTCTGTATAAAATATGGGTGCCATTGCATCAATTTTTACAAACGACTGTGCGCCAATATTTTTTATCGTAAGAATTGCGAGATTACCTGCTTTATCGGTTATGTTACTATTACCCGCAACAATGAATGAATCTATCCTAATTCCATTTTTATCAAGATTCCCTTTTTGTACTATATATCTGAAAAGCCAAATAGCAGTTTCAGATCCACTTTCATATTTTAATCTTTGGAATTGGATTCCAATTTGTATTGTAATATAGGGGATATCTGATTGTGGGTTTCGTATTGCGTTTTCTGAAAAGACAACATAAAAATTCAACGTATCATTTTCTATATATATATCTTTAGTCGGCACCAATACATTTTTTATTATTGGAGAAATACCGTCTATGATAATGCCCAAACCACTCGGAATTTTGGTGAGCGATATGGGAACATGATTCCCCAATGAATCTTTCAATATTCCACTGTTTAGTGAGATACTTGTATTGATTTTTATTCCATTGGTGTCTTCTTCACCGGGTTGGATGATGTAAATAAACAATAGACTACTTGTGCCGGAACCTGATTTTAAGTATGCGTGATTTGATTGCGTTCTTATGTTGATTTTTAGAGAAGGGTTACCGTTGGATGCATTTATAAAAACATTTTCTGAAAAATTAACTACAAAGGAAAGCGTGTCAAATTTTTTATAAATGCCATTTAAAGGAAAGTTTACACTTTGCACAGCAGCTGTAACCGGGTTAATATTGATTTTACTTAGTGCCCCTATGTTGTTTAAATTTAATGAAGCTTCATTCCCTATTTCATCTATAATAGTTGCGTCATTTAACAAAATTGCAGCAGTTAGTTTAATTCCATCTTTATCAAAATCGTCTTTTTCAATCACATATGTGAAAAGCAATGACGAACTGCCGCTGCCACTTTTATAGATTGCATTCTTTTGTTTTGTTCCAATAATCATTGAAAGCGTGGGAGGCAAAATTGTATTTTTTACCATTACTTTCTTTGTAAAGTTTATTGTAAAATCCAATTTATAGCCCGTCTTATAAATTCCGGGTGGCGGTGTAATCACACTACTGACTGTTGGAGCTATTGCATCAATGAAAATATTTTTTGTAGATGGGACATTATTATACCCCAAAATAGCAGTGTTGCCGGCAAGATCTTTTATAATTGTTTGTTTTAATATAATCGAACTACCTATTTTAATGCCATCCTTGTCGGCATCCCCGGGTTGAATAATATACTTAAATAACAAAATGTTGGAAGTATCAGTTTTTATTAAAATGGCTGTCTTGGTTTTGGTGCCAATGGTTATTGAAAGCGTAGCAGGACTTCCCAAAAGCGTTATGTTTATTTTTTCTGAAAAATGGAATATGAATTGTAATGAATCGCCTATTTTATACTGTCCATTTGGAGGAATTGATATGTTTTTAATAGATGGTCTATTTGCATCAATTAAATCATTGGATTGAATGATGGAATACAATAATGGCAAATTAGTATTTCCAACAGTATCTATTAATATTACAGTAACGGCAAGATTGTCTGATGCTTTCACATCACTGCTACTATTGTCAATTGTAAAATAAGCAATGTAAGTACTATCGGTTATTTTTGTGAAAGTAAAAAGTGGAAAATCATTAATATTTCCTTTTTTCATGTTGTACATGTCTTTGTCTGGGGTCACTAAAACAAATACAGGTATCGTATCATCAATGATCATTGTGTTATTGGGTATTTCAATTGATCTTATAAACGGGACTGATTTGTCTATTGTATAACATGTACTAGAAATATTTGGCAAGTTTTCAATTTCCGGAACAATACCGGTACTATTTATTTGTGAAAGGCAAATAGAACCATCCCCCATTCCTGTATTTACTATTATCGTAAACAGATCTCCGGAACCGGAAATACTTTTTATATATGCCCCAATGATGCCGGTGTTATTTAATTCAAAATTTGAAGTGGAAATTCCGGTAATGTTCTGCAAATATTTTATTTCAAATTGTACCAATGAATCATTTGTTTTTGTATTTGATTTAGTATGTATAGAAACGAGTTGCGTTTTGGTTGTAAAAGTTTGCGTATTGCCATATAAAACTTCGTTCGTTGTCTTTATAAACGATTTAATATAAATATTTGTACCTGGTGAAAAGCCGGAAACAGTTTGACTAAAATTTCCAGATACGATACTCATTGAAATTTTATTGTCAACAATTGTTGGATTTGCATGTAATGACCAGACTATCCCATTTTCTAAGATAATAGAGTGGTTTGTTTGCGATATTTTCCCACCTAAAAGTGCCGAGTTCTTAGTAATTTTTTCTGCGACCAGTGTGGTGAGATCTAGGGTTTGAAAAGTGGTGGTGAAGCTTGCAGTATTGCTAATGGTTGTGCCATTAATATTGGTGGCTTTGATTCTAAAATAATAGTCGGTACCAGCTAATAATCCCGAAACGGTACTGGACACATTTGTTAAACCGGATCCTGGATAAATGATTCCGGGAATGGCAATTGTTGATTGGGGATTTAAAAAAGTATTCGTTGTATCATATTCGAATATGACTGTTGTGTTTGCATAATTTTCGCGAATGTTTCCAATCAATAAGGCAGTGTCGGATGAAATATTCGATGAAAAAATATTTTCGACTATTGGTTTTGAACTTTCAATTTGCGCTGAAAAGGAAAAATTATCTATACCCATGCCATCATCACTTCCGGTTTCATCAGCATCGTCCCATCTCAAAAGTAACTGTTCTCCATTTTTCCAGGTAATATTAGAAACGGAAAAAGAAATAATTTGTTGATTGTTGGGTAAGTTTCCATCCAAACTTCCTCCGGTAGAAGTATTGATGATTGATTGGAAATTACCCAATGGTTCTGCTATCAATCCGGTTTGCTGAATGCTACTGATAATACCGGTAGTATAAGAAAATATCCAAAAATTTTTATTGGTGGATCCACCTTTTCTCCATTGTTCCGCAATGAAATTCAAAGAAAACTTATTCAATATAGTCCCGGTATTGTTGGTTAAGATGAATCCAAATGAATAGCTGCCTGTGCTGGATGAAAGAGAACCCAAAGCCCTATCCGTATTTCCGGTATTGCCAAAACTGTAGATGCCATTTCCTGTTGATGATCCGGTACTTATCCCAAAATTGGCAGAAGAATTACTCCCACCGGACATCCAAAATTGCCAACCCATCAGTTGATTAATATGGAAAGGGGGGGAAGAGAAGGCAAATGGACCTTTATTGGCGAGTAGATAATTGCCGGCATTGGGCAGACTGTCAAATGGTTGGATGTATTGAAAACCGGCAGATGGGTAGGAAAATGGGGTCACAAGGTCTTGCGAACAAGCGCTTTTATTAAATGTTGAAAGACATATAATTCCATAAATGTAATATCTCATAGCATCTTTTTTAGATGGATTGGTAAAAATGGCTGATGAGAAGATTACGGTTTCAAATTAAAAAGTTCACCTTGGAAAGCAATGGCTTTATAGTAGATTGGGCTATAAAACGGGTATTTAACCGAGTATTTTTACGTATTTACCCACAAAAAAGTAGAAAATTGAGCTTGTTTTTGTGGATGTTAGGTATGATTCAATCAAATACCCTTGAAAATTGAAGAAAACATTTTGAATTTTCAGTTTCAGCTCTTACCTTTGCCGTCCGAAATTTTAAACGGTTTAGAATGCCTACAATACAACAATTAGTTAGAAAAGGTCGCGAAATTATCAGGGCTAAGAGTAAGTCTAGGGCTTTGGATTCTTGTCCACAGCGTCGTGGTGTATGTACCAGAGTGTACACTACCACCCCAAAAAAGCCAAACTCCGCTTTGCGTAAAGTTGCCAAAGTGCGTTTGACCAATAAGATTGAGGTGATTGCCTATATACCAGGTGAAGGACACAACTTACAGGAGCACTCTATTGTGTTAATTCGTGGAGGTCGTGTGAAGGATTTGCCGGGGGTACGTTATCATATAGTAAGAGGAAGTCTCGATACAGCCGGCGTTAAAGACCGTAAGAAGAGTCGTTCTAAATATGGTACTAAGAAAGAAAAGGTTAAAAAATAATCAGCTAATTCATTAATTTATAATCACATGCGTAAAGCACAAGCCAAAAAATTACCCCTCGCTCCTGATGGACGATTCAATGATAAACTGGTTACCCGTTTCATCAATAATTTGATGTGGGAAGGTAAAAAAAGTACTGCCATCAATATTTTTTATGATGCAGTAGACAAGGTTACTAAAACCACCGGTGAAGATGGCTATGAAACTTGGAAAAGAGCAATTGCCAATGTTACACCTTCTGTTGAAGTGAGAAGCCGTAGAATTGGTGGAGCCACTTTTCAAATTCCGGCAGAAGTTCGTGCCGATCGTAAGATTTCATTGAGTATGAAGTGGTTAATTCGTTATAGCCGTGAGCGCAATGGTAGAACCATGGCTGATAAGTTGGCCAATGAAATTATTGCAGCAGCAAAAGGGGAAGGTGCAGCTTTTAAAAAGAAAGAAGATACACACCGCATGGCAGATGCTAATAAAGCGTTCTCACATTTTAAAGTATAATATAACAATATATTAATATTTACTAAGGCCCTGATTTTCAGGGCCTTAGTAATTTTAAGATAGTCGACTGATTTTTTAGAGAAAATTCTGATAAAATATTTTAGTTTGTCGTATTTATCATCTACATTTGTAGTAGATAAACTACTTTTATGTCTGCCTTTAAGGATTTTTTTGAAAGACAGATTTAAATGGTTTTGAAAGCGGTCACGATATCCCATTGTTTGCATTTTATTATGTAAATGATACATAAACACAACATATTTTATTAGAATACGTTTTAATAATTCAAAACCCCTACAAGGGAAGTGGTGTTTTTATTTTCGATTTGTGGGATTTCTTGGACTGGCTCACTCGTTATTTTTTGGATTCTTGGGCAGCGTTATCTTGGTAAAAAGAATCTGACTCATTTTGAGTGAAACAAATTTACAAATTTTTGCGAATAACAGATAATAAGTAAAAATGAAGATTACACTCCGTTTTTTTTTGTTTGCAGTCACCGCTTTGATTTTTGGCGCATGTACCAAATCAGCGGAAGATGTTCCATTAACCAGTGAACAGCAGGCAATTGTTTCTTTAACCGGCGTTGGTAATAAAGTTTGGAAATTAAAAAAGGTTTTTACGAATTCTGTACAAAATGTTTTAACGGTGGATCAAATGAAATATACCAAAACTTATACCATAACCCCTAGTCAAGCGCAATCGGGCACTTTTGTGAACTCTGATGGAATTAAAGGGAAATGGTCTTTGAATGGTCCAAAAAATTTGATTGAAGTCATTAGCAATAACCAAGCAGGACCTGTACAAATTAGTTATCTAATTAACGAATTAAGTGATGCAGTTCTTGACATTGAATATACGGCAAATTTTATTACCATAAGAGAAGTATATAATGCTTTTTAAAGGCGGGTTCATTTTTTGTTTCATCCTACTTTTTTTATGTGGGGTGGCAAACGCACAAATGACCATTAATTATTCGCCAATAGCTTATTCTACTTCGGGTGTTACTGCAACAGGCGGTTCACCTTTTACTTTTTTTGGGAAAAATAAATGTCTGGTTGTAGGTAATGGGATGTCTGTTTTAACAGTGGTTTTTAATAGTAATGGGGATTTTGGAAAGGCATGCGTAGAGGATTTTCAAAGAGCGAGTTTACTTAATGAATTGGTTACTTTGAAAGTATTTCCAAATCCAACCATTGGACCGGTAATGGTAAAATGTGAAGGTCAGTTTGAAAGTAAGGAAATAGCAAATTTGAAAATAATGAGCATGGATGGTAGACAAGTGAGTTCACAAATGATTGTAATGAAAGAACTACAAGCTGGGCTTCCAATTCAAACAGGTTCATTTGCTTCAGGTACGTATTTGATTAATATAGATTTAAAGAATCAGCGTTTGAGTAGTAAGTTAATAAAATTGTAATTTTTTATTCGTGTTTTTCAAAGCAGAATTATGAATTTCATTTGGCAGAGAGCTCTTTTTTTGGTACCTTTTGTAGATAAAAAAAAGTAAAAAAGAAAAATATTAAAATAGTTTATATATCCTATGAAAAACTATCTTTTTATTTTTTTTCTTTACATAATTCACTTAAAAAAATATCCGATGAAAACTATTTCATATTATTGACTGTATAACATTTATCATTTTTTTTTAATTCAAATTTTATGAAATCCTTTATAGTAAAATCCATATTTATCTTGCCACTATTCTTTTTAGTTGGTAAACTTATGGCTCAGCCTCCTGCAGGTATTCCATTTCAAGCTGTTGCAAAAGACCCTTTGGGTAATCCTGCAAAAAGCAGAAAAGTTTTTGTAAAAGACATCATCATTCAAAACACTCCCAATGGCAATAAGGTATGGGAAGAGGCACATGAAACGCAAACCAATGAGGATGGTGTTTATACAATAACAATTGGAAGAGGAACTAAGGCAACTGCTATCCCCATTAAAGATTTAAGTCAGATTGATTGGGCAAATGGACCTTTTTTTATAAATGTTAAGATGGCTGTGGCACCCTCAATACCGGCTGCTTGGTGGGTTGCTGCAGATAATTATTTGGATATGGGAACTACTCAAATGATGAGTGTGCCTTATGCTTTGTTTGCCGGAAATGCGAGTGTAACAAATGTTACGCAAAGCATTACGCCGGGACCTATCAATACATTTTTAACAACAGATAGTTTGGGCAATGTAGCTTGGACAACACCTCAATCGGCCAATGTAAATATTACTCAAGTTTCTAATAATATTATAGAATTGAAGCCTCCTACTGGTGTTATTGGTAGAGATTTAGTTATTGGTGCCAATACAACCACCACTATTAAAGTACCTGTTCCGGGTGCTGAAATAGGGGATCCTGTATTAATTGCAGCACAAGGAGATTATACAAATTTTAATATTTATAACGCATTTGTGAGTGCACCAGGGGAAGTAACAGTCCGTTTTGCAAATTTTCAAAAAAAATCAATTCCTGTAGCAGGGAATTTGTATAAAATAGTACTTATAAAGTAATAATGTTAAGTGTACCAACTTAACAGAAAGTAAAATTTTACCATAAAATCCGATTTGAAAGAAACGAAAAAATAATAGTGACCCCCAAGAAATCGATAAAAAATTATTTCAAATATGCATTGATATTTTTCGGTGTTGTATTGTTGTTTGTTAATACAGCCAATGCACAAACCTTTGGGGATGATTTAGGAAGCCATAAAGCCGATAGTACCCTAAAAATGCAGAATAATTATATTATTGATGCAAAAGGGTTGATTATTGGAAATTCTGTTTTTGTTAATGACATAAGTGTTGCATTGCAGATAGAGAGTTCATCTAAGGCACTTCTTATTTCACGCGTACTAGACACGAGTGCCATTCTTTTTCCGGTAAATGGGATGTTAATTTACAGCAATTTTGACAACAAATTTTATGCACGTCAAAATGGATCGTGGATTACATTCGGATCATCCGGCAATGGGGTTACCACACTTAATGGTCAAATAGGGGATATTATTATTAAAGATGATGGAGCTTCAGTAACAGTTACCAATACCCCGGGAACGAAAGATTGGGTAATTACTGCAAAAACAAGTTCTGCTATTTGGAATGCCAATAAATTAATGAGTAGGGCAGTGTCTGGAACACTTCCTACCTCAGGTCAGGTTTTGCAATGGAATAATTCAACCACTCAATGGGAACCTACAACGATAAGCACGTTAAGTAATTTAACCATTGCCACCGGTGCCACCACCGATTCTTTAGTAACCACACTTAACGGAGTTCTTAGAAAAATTGCAAAGTCAAATATCATTTATGTTACGGATACCGCCGGTATGTTTAGCAATTACTTACGAAAATCGGATACGGCAAATATGCTAAGTAGCCGACTTAAAATAAGTGATACAGCGAATATGTTGAGTGGGTACGCAAGGTCTGGTAATATATCTTCTGCAACAACTGCAACTACTGTAACCGGGGCGGCTCAGCCCGCTATTACATCCGTAGGCACTTTAACAGGGTTAACTGTTACTGCACCCATCAATGGAAGTGTATCCGGAAGTGCAGCAACTGTAACTGGAGCGTCGCAAACGGCCATAACTTCAGTTGGTACATTAACTGGATTAACTGTTACTGCTCCAATCAATGGAAATGTAACCGGAAGTGCAGCAACAGTAACTGGAGCATCACAACCGGCCATAACCTTGGTGGGTACTTTAACCGGCCTAACTGTTACGGCTCCGATTAATGGAAGTGTGCTGGGAAATTCAGCAACCGCAACAGCATTACAATTCTCTAGAACAATTAATGGGGTGCCATTTAATGGTACAACCGATATTTTGATTAGTTCTGGATCTGCCGGTGCGGGATTACTAACCGGTACAACTTTGGCTGCGAATGTGGTAAACTCATCACTAACGAGTGTGGGTACGCTAACTAATTTAACAGCCACCACAGCTACGATAACAAGTTTGTCAGTCACCAATCCAATAACAGGAAGTATCACAGGATCTGCGGGTAGTGTATCAGGTAATGCAGCCACAGCCACAGCATTGCAAACAGCTAGAACAATCAATGGAACATCCTTTGATGGTACAGCAAATATTACAGTGGTAGCAGGAGCCGGAGCAGTAACGGGCACTACCTTGGCTGCGAATGTGGTGAACTCATCACTAACGAGTGTGGGCACACTAACCAATTTAACAGCCACTACAGCTACCATAACAAGTTTATCAGTCACCAATCCGATAACAGGAAGCATCACCGGATCTGCGGGCAGTGTATCGGGTAATGCAGCAACAGCCACAGCATTGCAAACAGCCAGAACAATCAATGGAACATCCTTTGATGGTACAGCAAATATTACAGTGGTAGCGGGAGCCGGAGCAGTAACGGGCACGACGCTAGCTGCGAATGTGGTAAACTCATCACTAACGAGTGTGGGTACACTAACTAATTTAACAGCCACTACAGCTACCATAACAAGTTTATCAGTGACCAATCCGATAACAGGAAGTATCACAGGCTCTGCGGGCAGTGTATCAGGAAATGCAGCTACAGCCACAGCATTGCAAACAGCTAGAACAATCAATGGAACATCCTTTGATGGTACAGCAAATATTACAGTGGTAGCAGGAGCCGGAGCAGTAACAGGCACTACCTTGGCTGCGAATGTGGTGAACTCATCACTAACGAGTGTGGGCACACTAACCAATTTAACAGCCACTACAGCTACCATAACAAGTTTATCAGTCACCAATCCGATAACAGGAAGCATCACCGGATCTGCGGG
>JANOVY010000080.1:0-1995 GCA_031417635.1 Bacteroidota bacterium
AAAGTTGGGGCCTACTGACGCGCTGGTGGGGACCTCAAAGGTGTAGCCAAAACGATATTTGTCAAGAAACTTAGCTTGCAATAAAATTCCATAGGCATTGAAGTTACGGGTGAAAATCCCAGCCGTATATTTCTCATCAATATTGATGTTAAAATTCAAGTCAACCGAAAGGGGAGAGCCACTTACTCCTTTAAGTAATGTTGAGGGTTTTAATCGAAGACGCTCATTCAGATAAATAGCGTAGGCTGCAAACAGGTAATAATGTTGATCGTATAATTCAAATTCTTGACCTCCATTACTGATCGTAGTACTTAAAAGGCGAGGTACGGATAGCCCCACAAAGTATTTATCACTTTTAAGAATAATGCCCGCACCTAAATTAGGTTTGGTGACATTTTCATTTTGTGTAAATGCAGGGTCGCTTTGGTCAGCAAGATTGAGAATACTATAATTATTTCTGAAATTGATAAAACCAGTTTGCATTCCAAAACTAAAAACTTTGTCTTTCAGCTTTAACTTGTATGAAAAGGCAGCTTGAAACTCTGTATTCTTTGCTGTTCCAATATTGTCTTGTATAAGCAAAACACCAGCACCAATTTTATTATCAAGAAGTGAAACATGGCCATTAACGTTAACTGTGGTTGGGTTGCCATCAAAGCCACCCCATTGATTTCGATATGAGATAGATCCGTTTAGCTGATCATTTAAACCGGCATAGGCAGGGTTAATGACCATGGGGTTATTAATATATTGAGAATAGAGTGGGTCTTGTTGAGCCACAACTTTAGACATCACACCAAAAAACAAAAATAGATGCATTAATTTTTTCATCCTTCAATCTTTTAGGGTGGGATGCCCTGTTAATTCTTGTTTAATATAATTTAATAGATCCTCTTATCGAAATATGCAGCCTAAGATAGCTCTTTTCCTCAATTATTATTAGTCATACCCAAAATGCACACGTTTAAATTGTGATCTAAAATCGGAAGTTTCATTTTTGAAGATTGGTATTTTGCTCCATACACGGACGTGCAATAATTATTTTTTCTTATGGAAAGCAATCTTAAATTCTCATCAAGCCATTGAAATTCAATACTTTATTTGAAGTGTTTTCGGGATTTGTCAAATTTTTTTTCAGTGGGGCTGATGGTTACAAATAACCAAATGCAAAATAGCTATGGAAGCTAAATTTTAGACGGTTTTGTAGGAACTGAGTTTACTGAAATCCAATTCGACAAAATTGTTATCATTGAGATCATACATGGGATCAAATTTTGCACCCCAAATAATTTCTTCATAATGATATGAGTGAATTGAATTGATATCCTGACTAAAGGTATCATCGTAACCCTTTATGACAATAATAAATTCTGAATCAACTTTTGAAATGTCTTCATAGGTCTTTCCAAACATCGGACTCTTGTCAATGATGGGATGAACAATTGTCCAGTTAAGTGGAAATAGTGTCACTTGACTCCGTTCTAATTCTAATGGAAGGTATACTCTACTTTTGCCTTTTTCTTGGTAGGAATAAATGACTCTTGCGGAGATATCCATGATTGTACTTTTACGTTTGTTCACAATGCGGAACTGAAGACTTAATCCCTCTCCGAATGGAGAAATCAATATGTTTTCGCTGAAAAGAATTTTCGCTGATGGCTTGGCAAAACGACCATATAAAAGGCCTGTTATAATAGCGAAAACCATTAAACCAGTCATTGCTTCCAAAGAGGCAATCAAACTGAGAAAGTTTCCGCGTGGGGCGATATGACCGTAGCCAACCGTGGTGAAAGTTTGGAAACTAAAAAAGAAGCATTGTAATATATTATCAACAAACAGGCCTGGTATCATTCCACTAAAATTCTCAATACCGATTGCATGATAGATAAATGCAAATGCGATATTAATCATGCAAAGTGTGGAGGTAACTAGAAGAAGAAATTTTGCCCATGACATTTTAACTAGATCCTGATATAGATTAACCGTGTTAAAACC
>JANOVY010000081.1:0-89715 GCA_031417635.1 Bacteroidota bacterium
AAAATTAGTGTCTTACTATATTGATGGCCATATACGAATCACATATTAACTCCCCTTTTATGGGGCCGGGAGGTGAGTCGTCCGGGGGTAAGTTTTTAATCATCCGCTTTTCTTCTATTGGCGATATCGTACTTACGACTACTGTCATTCGTTGCCTGAAATTACAATTGCCGGATGCAGAAATCCATTTTTTAACCAAAGCCAATTTTAGAGGTCTTGTCAATAGCAATCCGTACGTAGACAAAGTACAGGTCTTAGATACTAGTTGGGATTTAATGATTCATCAATTACAACAAGAAGGATACGATTATATTATTGACCTTCATCACAATGTAAGGACTCTTCGTATTAAAAGAGCATTGAATGGAGTTCCCCATTTTTCTTTTAATAAATTGAATATCCCAAAATGGTTATTGACAGCACTCAAGATTAATCGACTTCCGGAAATACATATTGTAGATCGATATTTAGCAACACTTTCAACATTCAACATCGTGAATGATGGGAAAGGCCTCAATTATTTTATTCCCGAAAAGGAAAAAATAAATGCAAAGGATTTACCCATGTCACATATGTTAGGTTATGTAGGCATTGTAATTGGAGCCGCACTACACACCAAAAAACTACCCATTCATAAATTGATTCAATTATGTGCCGGAATTGATTTCCCCATAGTTTTATTGGGCGGTATTGAAGATAAAATAGCAGGAGCAGAAATTGCTTCAACAAATCCTATCAAAATTTATAATTCATGTGGTAAATATAGCTTGAATGAAAGTGCCGATCTAGTGCATCGATCAAGAGCTATTGTATCGAATGATACCGGACTTATGCATATTGCAGCCGCTTTTCAAGTTCCGGTGATTAGTGTTTGGGGGAATACCATTCCGGGTTTTGGGATGACGCCTTATTATGGCAATCATGAGGTTTTACATTTTTCGTCAGAAGTAAAAGACCTTTCCTGTAGACCTTGTAGTAAAATTGGACACGACAAATGTCCAAAAGGCCATTTTAAATGTATGGAATGGCAGGACATTAATAATATTGTTCAACAAGTTCATCGTATGTTAAGCCGGTAAAATTGCAACTGCGAATTCGCTCGGTTCCGCAGAGAGAATTCTAACACCAGATTCAGGCTGTCTTTGGTTGCCCATTTTTTTATTTGTACTTTACATTTTTTGAGTAAACAAGTATTCAAAAGCTTTGAAAAAGAAAATATTCAATTAATCCGGTTAATTAGTTTTACAACATGGATAACCCTGATTCAAAACCACCTCGTCGCATCAGATATAAAGGAACCCATCCCAAAGCCTTTACTGAAAAATACAAAGAACTACAGCCCGAGAAATATGCAGATGCAATAGAAAAAGTGATTCAACAAGGCAGAACACCGGCCGGAATGCATGTTTCCATTTGTGTGAAAGAAATATTGGAATGTTTGCAAATTTCGCCCGGACAAACAGGCCTTGATGCAACACTTGGGTATGGTGGTCATAGTTTAGAAATGCTTAAATATTTAACGCCCGGCGGAAAGTTATTTGCAATGGATGTTGACCCATTTGAATTGCCCCGTACAAAAGCCCGCTTAGAATCTTTGGGTTTTGGACAAGATGTATTAGTTATCAAGAAAATGAATTTTTCTGAAATTGATCAAATCGCTTTTGAAGCCGGACCACTCAACTTTATTTTGGCAGATTTAGGTGTTTCTTCTATGCAAATAGACAATCCGGAAAGAGGATTTTCATTAAAAATGGATGGGCCGCTTGATTTGCGTTTGAATCCCAAAGCCGGAAAATCTGCTGCCTCATTATTATCGAAAATTTCTCAACAAGAATTGCTTCAATTGCTAATTGAAAATGCAGATGAACCTTTAGCGGAAAAAATTGCGAATGCTATTATTACCAAAAGAAATAAGGGAATGATTATTTCTACAACAGCACACTTAAAAGAAATAATTCAAGAAGTCATGGCGTATCTTCCCCAAAATATTCGAAAAGATGCAATAAGAAAATCTTGTCAAAGATGCTTTCAAGCTTTACGAATAGAAGTGAATAACGAATTTGGTGTATTGGAAAAATTTCTTGAGAAAATTCCAATGGCACTTTCAGCAGGTGGAAGGGTGGCCATACTTTCCTTTCATTCGGGAGAGGACAGGCGGGTAAAAAAATCGTTTCAAAATTTTTTTCGTGAGGGCATTTATCAGGAAATAGCTGCTGAACCGATAAGACCCTCTACACAAGAAATTAACCACAATCCACGAGCCCGTTCCGCTAAACTTCGTTGGGCCATTAAAGCCTAGTCGCTCGGCTCTGCCGAGTGACAACTATCCAAAAGCCTCCGGCTGAAACTTTAAACCCCACAAATCTTCTAAACAAGTCCTATCTATTTTTTTAATAAAACAAACTGCAAAAGATGGAAAAATACTTTGCGTTCCATTTCAAAACCAATCAATCAAATTGTGCTTCATCAAATTGAAGAAACTGAATATGGAATTCTATAAAATATGCTATATATTTCAGTATGAAAAGAACCCTCATGTTAAAAAATATCCTTTTTGCTATTCTTGGTATTTCTTTTTTTATTAGCTCATTGGCGCAACAAAAAAAAGATTCAAGTATTACAAGTCTTGATTCCATTTTTAAACCCGTTAAATGGAGAAGTATCGGGCCTTTTAGAGGTGGAAGGTCTAACACTGCAACAGGAGTTGTAGGTAATATCTCTACTTACTATATGGGTACAACCGGTGGCGGACTATGGAAGACCGATGACATGGGAATAACCTGGGGCAATATTTCTGATGGTTATTTCAAAACAGGATCTGTAGGAGCCGTTTCTGTTGCGGAATCTGATCCAAACATCGTATTCGTGGGCATGGGAGAGCATGCGGTAAGAGGAGTAATGACCCATCATGGAGATGGAGTTTATAAATCAAATGATGCCGGGAAGACCTGGAAAAAAATGGGACTTGATCTTACACAACACATTGCACGCGTAGTGATTCATCCAAAAAATCCCAATATTGTTTTTATTGCAGCACAAGGGGCATTGTATAGCAAATCCAAGGAAAGGGGTATTTACAAATCTATGGATGGTGGTGTTACATGGAAAAATGTCTTATTTGTAGATGATAAAACAGGTTGTACTGATTTATCAATGGATATGAACAACCCATATATTCTTTATGCATCCATGTGGGAACATGGACGGCAACCTTGGAAAGTAACCAGTGGTGGTACCGGTTCCGGCTTATATAAGTCTACCGATGGTGGTGAAAGCTGGGAAAAAATGGAAGAAGGCTTACCAAAAGAAATGGGTAAAATGTCTATAGCTGTTTGTCGTTCCAATTCAGAAAAAGTATTTGCATTAATTGAAAGCGATTATGAAAAAGAAGCGGGCGGTTTATATCTTTCTACCGATGCCGGAAAAAGCTGGAGTCATGTAACCAATGATCATCGTTTGATACAACGCGCTTGGTATTATATTAAATTGTTTATAGATCCTTTAAACGAAAATACATTGTATGTAATGAGTGCCACTTCTTTGCGTTCTATCGATGGAGGAAAAACTTGGGAAAATATTTCAAATACCCATGGTGATTATCATAATTTATGGATCAATCCTTCTAATTCAAATAATATGGTTATTTCGGATGATGGTGGTGCAGCTATTACATTTAATCAAGGTAAAACCTGGAGTTCACAGAATAATATGCCAACGGCACAGTTTTATAGAATTAATGTAGACAATCAATTTCCTTATAAAATTTATGGTGGACAACAAGATAATTCTTCGGTATCTATCGCTAGTAGGGAATTGGGAAGCGGCAGTATTGGTAATGCCAGCTGGACTGCTTCTGCGGGAGGAGAGAGTGCATTTCTGGCTTTTAATCCTGATGATCCAAGATTTGTATTAGGGGGAAGTTACCAAGGTACCATTGAAGTATTGGATACAAAAGCTAAGGCAAGTACCAATATTATGCCTGCACCTATACAATACCTTGGTCGGGATGCAAAAGATATGAAATACCGATATAATTGGAATGCACCCATTATCTGGAGTAAACATGAGCCGAATACATTTTATCATGGTTCACAATACTTATTGCGTACAACGGATATGGGTAAAACTTGGACAGAAGCCTCTCCCGATCTTACTAGAAATGAAAAAGAAAAACAAGGAAAAGCAGGTGTTCCTTTTTCCAATGAAGCAGTTGGGGCCGAAAATTATGGAACCCTTAGTTATGTTGC
This sequence comes from Bacteroidota bacterium, assembly GCA_031417635.1. GTDB lineage: Bacteria > Bacteroidota > Bacteroidia > Chitinophagales > Chitinophagaceae > Sediminibacterium. Next base: position 4,248 of record JANOVY010000081.1, read on the forward strand.
AGAATCTCCTATTGAGAAAGGTGTTATATATACCGGTAGTGATGATGGTCTAGTTTACCTAACCAAAGACAATGGAGCAAATTGGCAGAATGTGACACCGGTGGGATTAAAAGAATGTTTAATTAATGCCATTGAATTTTCTCCCTTTGATAAAGCAACGGCCTATGTAGCTACGACTCGATATAAATTTAATGATCATACACCCGGTTTATATAAAACAACAGACTATGGTAAAACATGGATTAATATTAATAATGGCATTCCAAAAAGTGCTTTTACCAGGGTAATTAGGGAAGATGAGCAACGCAAAGATTTATTATTTGCCGGCACAGAAACGGGTATTTATCTATCATGGAATGGCGGAAAAGAATGGGTTCCTTTTCAATTGAATTTGCCAATAACACCCATAACCGATTTACGTATACACCAAGGAAATTTGATTGCAGCTACTTCCGGCCGTTCTTTCTGGGTTTTAGATGATCTAAGTTTGATTCGTCAATATAAAAAAGAGGCAGCTGCTTTTTCTTTATATACACCCTCTTCAACTTTTTTGGTGAATGGCTCGAGTGATTTTGATGAAACTTCTGATGAATTCAATGGTACCCGAAAATACAATGGGGTGAATCCCTCAACTGGATTGGTATTATATTATGATTTGCCTTTCGTAAAAGAAACAGATCTTATTACCCTTGAGGTGAAAGATGCTGCCGGTAATATTATTCAAACTTTTAGTTCGAGAAAAGATAGTACCTATATTAAGTATGAAGGCGCACCACCACTAGATCCTGTTTTATCAAAGACAAAAGGGCTAAATCGATTTGTTTGGAATTTACGTCATCAAACCATTACCGGCATTCCGTATGCAGATATTGAATGTAGTTATCGAGGACACAAAGCAATTCCGGGGAAATACACAGTTACTTTGAAATTAGGTTCGCAAATACAAAATGTGGAAGCTTCCATATTAGCGAATCCTTTGTATACTATATCTGAAGCTGAATATAAGGAGTATGATAAACTAATGTCTTCTATGGAAAAGGAAGTTACCAAAATGCACCAAATGGTTAACTCTTTACATGCTAAAAGAGAGCAAATAGAAATGATGTTAGCATCATTACCTACGAATGAAAAATTTAAAAACATAAAAGACGAAGGGACAGCATTAGCTAAAAAAATGAAAGCATGGGACGAAGACATGATACAACGTAAATCAAAAACTTATGATGATGTCGAAAATTTTCCTAATAAATTTACAGCCAATTATTTGTTTCTTATCAATCAAACTGAAAGTGATATCCCAAGGGTAAACCAGCCCTCTATTGATAAAATGAAAGAATTAAATAAGGAATGGTTACCCCTAAATAATAAAGGAACTGAATTTTTAACAAAAGATATACCAGCCTTTAATCAATTAGTATGGCAAGCCGGAATAGGCGCTATTTGGAAGAATTAAAAATAGTAAGTAGTCCCTCGGTTTCGCCGAGTGACTACTATCCCCCATCATCCGGCTGATTTTCTCTAATACCTAAAATAGCAGTTATTTTTCTTGATTTGGTAAATAAAACAGGTATAAATACGATAACCCGATTTAAAAATAGCTGTCACCTTTACAAATTATTTCTTAAAAAGGTATGTAGAGAATGCAAATTACAGATGAAATCATCTTACATAAAATCCATTTTATCAGAGGACAGAAAGTGATGCTGGATGATGACCTATCAGATCTGTACAGAGTAGAAACAAAAAGGTTAAATGAACAGGTGAAAAGAAATGCCGACAGGTTTCCAAAAGATTTCATGTTTCAATTAAGCGCCAAAGAATTCACAATTTTGAAGTCGCAAAATGCGACTTCAAGTTGGGGTGGTAAAAGAAAACTCCCTTATGCTTTTACGGAACTTGGGATATTGATGCTTTCAGGTGTTTTGAACAGCCGTATTGCAGTTAAAGTAAATGTTCGAATTATCCGGATTTTTATTAAAATGCGAGAAATGATGTTAACCCATAAGGATATCCTGTTAAAACTTGAAATACTTGAAAACAATGTAACCAACCACACAAAAGATATTCAACTTATCTTCCGGTATGTAAAATAGCTATTAAATCCACCCAATCCTCCCAGAAGAAAAATAGGTTTTATACAAGATGATAGATAGTAGTCGCTCGGCTCTGCCGAGTGACTACTATCCCCAGCCTCCGGCTGAAATATTTCCATTACCTCAATAAAAATCCCCCTGAAATTTAAAATTCAGAGGGATGTAAAAGAAAATATTTATTCTACAATGTTTTCAACACATCATTCATACTCCTCACCGCATCGGCACTCTTATTAAACATTGCCTGCTCATCTGCATTCAGTTTAAAGTCGAGAATTTTTTCCCAACCGTTTTTGCCGATGGTTACGGGAACACCTAAACAAATGTCTTTTTGTCCGTATTCGCCATCTAAACTAACACAACAAGTAAATAATTTTTTCTCATCACGAACAATACTCTCTACCAATGCAGCACCTGCAGCACCGGGAGCATACCAGGCTGATGTGCCTAAAAGTTTGGTTAAAGTTGCCCCGCCAACCATTGTATCTGCAACGATTTGTTTTTGTTGGTCTGCTGTCAAGAAATCAGAAACTGGCGCACTGTTCCAGGTTGCCAAACGTATTAAAGGAATCATGGTGGTATCGCCATGACCGCCTACTACAACAGCGTTTAAATCGGCCGGGCTACAACCCAAGTGTTGACTTAATTGGTATTTAAAACGGGCACTATCCAATGTGCCGCCCATTCCTATTATGCGGTTTTTGGGTAATCCGGTTGATTGAAGTGCTAGGTATGTCATTGTATCCATTGGATTGCTAATAACAATGATGATTGCATCCGGAGAAAACTTTAAAATATTTTCTGTAACTCCTTTCACAATGCCAGCATTGGTGCCAATCAATTCTTCACGGGTCATTCCGGGTTTACGTGGCAGCCCTGAGGTAATAACAACCACATCTGATTTGGCAGTTTTTGTATAATCATTTGTACTTCCGGAAACACGGGTATCAAAGCCTAATAACGCAGCAGTTTGCATGATATCTTGTGCTTTCCCTTCAGCAAAACCTTCTCTGATATCTAATAATACCAATTCATCAGCCAGTTGTGCACGGGCAATATTATCGGCACAAGTTGCTCCCACGGCACCGGCACCTACAACGGTTACTTTCATAAAATGACTATTTTAAATGAGGAATTTGTTATCATACAAAGGTAAGGAATGGAGGCTTTGCAAGCACGAATAATATAGATAAATTCAAATGCTTGCGTAAAGAGAAAACCGGAAAATAACCTTCATTAGTTATTGGTATGGACTTGTCACTTTGACAATGACCTTATTTTTTATTTACCATAGCTACCAGTTCCGGCACCTCAATCGTAGTATTTTCTGCAGGATCAAATACCCGGACCAATTTTCCATTTTTATCATAAATAGCTACGAATGGATTTGCGGTTACCCGAAAAAAAGAAGGCACATAATATTTTGGGTCACGCCCCATTCTGATATTCGAAAATTTTGCTAATCCATAGTAATTGTAAAACTCGGCAATTTGAGGAATGGGTTTATAGGCAACAAATACAAAAAAAACATTTTTTAGATTCTCCATGGCTGCACTCAGTTCTTTCACTGTAATTTGACAATGACCACATTCAGGATCAAAATTAACAATAGCGGTAAATGCTGATGCCGGCAATTGTTCTTTTGTAAACCAGGTACTGTCCGTTAACTGTATGGTAAAATTGGGTATTGTTAGCGTTTTTTTATATGGGGGTACAGTATCAATCACTGTTGATTGAGCTGATAGTATGTACATAAAAAGAATACAAAACACAAACAAAAATATTTTTTTAATTGCGACCATTTTGTAATAAAATTAAATTGACGATTTTTTATTATTATCTTCCATCATCCGCATTTCTTTTGCATCTTGTAAAAACTCTGAGGCAAAAATAAAATTATTCAATAACTCATCTTTGCTATAAATTATTTCCTCCTTTGTGCCTTCCCATTGTTTTTTACCTTTGTGTAAATACACTATATGATCACCGATTTCCATTACGCTATTCATGTCATGTGTAACTACAATGGTGGTCATATTAAACTCAACAGTAATTTCTTTGATCAATTTATCAATGATCATGGATGTTTGGGGGTCAAGACCCGAATTGGGTTCATCACAAAACAAATATTTTGGATTTAATACGATTGATCTGGCAATACCCACTCTTTTTTTCATTCCTCCGCTAATCTCTGCGGGGAAACGTTTGTGAGCATCTTTTAAATTTACCCTATCCAATACTTCATCTGCTCTTTTATTCTTTTCTGCTTGTGTCCAGTTAGTAAACATATCAAGCGGAAATAATACATTCTGTTGCACAGTCATAGAATCAAATAAAGCCGTTCCTTGAAAAAGCATACCAATTTTTTGACGAAGCAATTTACGGTCATCATTTCCCAATGTCATCATATTGGCACCATCATACAAAATGGCTCCTTGGTCAGGTTCAAATAGCCCTACCATACATTTTGTTAAAACAGTTTTACCACTTCCACTCGTTCCAATAATTAGGTTGCATTTACCATCCTCCATAACTGCACTAATATTTTCAAGAATGGTTCTGTCACCAAACTGTTTTGATATGTTTTGTATTTCTATCATTCAACTGTAATATAAACTACTTTCTGCTTTTTACATTCTCCTCGTGTTAAGAATCCCTTATTTGTCTTTCAACGGAAACTCAATTTCAATCTGATTTCTAAATAAATCTTCGAAAACATCTCGTTTACCAATCAAATGAGCTTTTCCATTGATAACCAAAACCTGTGCCGGTTTATACCTGGCATTATAATTACTGGCCATTTCAAAACCATATGCACCTGCATTATAAAAAACCAAGTAATCATTTTCAGCAATCTCATTCAGTTCTCTATCCCAGGCAAATGTGTCTGTTTCACAAATATTGCCGGTAATGGTATAATGCTTTTTTTGACCGGTTGGGTTGCTAATATTTTGAATCCTATGATAGGCTTCATAAAACATAGGCCTGATTAAATGATTGAAACCACTATTGACTCCCGCAAAAGTGTGATCACCATTTTGTTTCAATACATTCACTTGTGTAATAAAATAGCCACATTCGCTCACCATAAATTTGCCCGGTTCAAACCAAATCTGAAATTCTTTGTGATAAGTTTTTGAAAGCTTTTCTAATGTTTCGGAAACGCTTTTGCTCAATAATGAAATGTCGGTTCCTATTTCCCCTTCTTTGTAGGGAACTTTAAACCCACCTCCCAGATCTAAATACATAAGCTCATTAAAATGTGGAATCAAATCAAAAAAGATATTGGCAACCTGCATAAATACGGAGACATCTTTTATTTCACTTCCTGTGTGTACATGTAATCCGCAAATGAAAAGGTTATATTGCTTTACTATTTGCAATATATTATCCAATTGTTCAATAGGAATGCCAAATTTACTTTTTCCATGTCCTGTTGAAATTTTCAAATTGCCACCAGCCATAATATTGGGTCGTAATCGAATTCCTACCGGATATGAATGTCCATATTTCTTTCCAAATTTTTCAAGATTAGAAAGACTATCAATATTTACATTCACACCTAACGAAACTACTTCTTCAATCTCGCTGAATGCAATGCCATTGCTTGTGTATAAAATATTTTCGGATAAGAAACCCGCTTTCAGAGCCAGTCTTACTTCATTAACTGAACTACAGTCAATATGACAACCTAAGGATTGAATGTGTTTTAGTATATTGATATTGGTTAATGCCTTGCTAGCATAGAAGAATCTTGTATTTGTGTTTTGAAAGGCATGTAAAAGTTTTTGATACTGCTCTGTAATTTTCTCGGCGTGATAAACATACACAGGGGTGCTATATTCGTTGGCAATACTGATTAATTGTTCGTTGGATAACATTTGCGACATGTTGCGAAGATAATTGATTGCAGCATTTACCAATAGACCAACATTTATGTTATTGAGGATTGTCTTCTTTGTTGGGTTCTTCTGAACCCTCATCTTCCGGTTTGATGATCAATTCTCCATCTTCATTAACAGTTATTTCAGAAACATCGGCAGAGGGTGCTTCAAATTCTACTTCTTCTTCAGAAATAATCGCTGCTACCGGTAAGTCGGTAAAATCTTCCGGATTCATAATGGTTCCCTCAACAATTTGTTCGGCTAAAACTTCCCTAATTTTTGGAAGATCGGCCGGTGAATTAATCCCAAAATAATCCATGAAATTGCGGGACGTGGAATATACCAAAGGTTTGCCGGGCATATGTTCATTTCTACCACTAATTAGTACCAATTCTTTTTCTAAAAGCTTTTGAATACTATAATCACTATTTACACCTCGTATGGCTTCAATTTCTCCTTTCGTAATGGGTTGTTTGTAGGCAATAATGGCCAAGGTTTCGAGGGCGGCATTTGAAAGGCGTTTTAAAAACTTATCACCATTCAATTGTGCAATCGTGGAATGATAGGCAGGTTTTGTTAGAAACTGCCAGCCCCCGCCACTTTGTTTAACTTCAAAGGGATAAAATTCAGAATCATATTTCTCTCGAATTCCTTCCAGTGCACTTTCTATTTGATCGGGCATTACTCTTTCTTCCAAAAATCCAAATGTATTATTTATAAGCTCAACAATATCCATTGAAGTCAATGGTTTTTCACTGGCAAATATTAATACCTCTATGTGGGGGATGATTTGACTTATTTCCATTTAGTAATTAATAATTAGTAATTAAAAATTAATAATTATTAATTGCATTTAATAATTAGTGTTGACAAACTAATTACTAATTACTAATTATTAATTATTAATTAAATCTTATCCCTGTAATGCCGCAGCACCACTTACAATTTCTGTTAATTCTGTAGTAATGGCAGACTGTCTGGCCCTGTTATAGCTAAGTTTCAATGACTTTAATAATTCGTTAGCATTTTCACTGGCTTTGTCCATTGCTGTCATTCTTGCTCCATGTTCACTGGCATTGCCATCTAAAACGGCTTTGAATAATTGGGTATTCAAGATCTTGGGCATTAATTCGGCGATCAGTTCTTCTTTAACAGGGTCGAAAATAAAATCAAATTTTTTGTCACCTGCTTTTTTAACTTTTTTTGGAATGGGTAGGAATTGCTCAGCAGTAAAGTTTTGAGTAGCTGCATTTTTAAATTCGCTGTAAATAATTTCTACTGCATCGAATTCTTTATTTTCATATGCTTTCATTGCCGCTTGTGCAGCAGTTTGCACATTTTCAAAATTCAGATTTAGAAAAATATCTTTATAAGTGGCATCTGTTGCATAACCCGATTTGGTTAATGCTTCCCAGCCTTTTTTACCAATATTCCAAATAGTAACTTTTCCTTTTTTTAATTGAGTTGAATATTTTTCTTCAATAGTGCTTTTGGTTAATTTGATGATATTGGCATTATAACCTCCACATAAACCCCTGTCGCTGGTTATCACAATTATTAAGACTTTCTCAACTTTCCGTACCTCTGCCAATTGTAAAGTCATTCCACCTTCTATACTACTCACAATATTGCTTAACAGATCTTGCAATTTTCTTGCATATGGCCTCATTTGTGTAATGGAATCCTGCGCTCTTCGCAATTTGGCAGCACTCACCATTTTCATTGCTTTGGTAATTTGTTGCGTACTCTGTACACTTTTTATCCTGCCTCGTACTTCTTTTAACTGTCCCGCCATTTTATTTCAAGTTTCAGTTTAATGGTTATAATGGTTACCGGCATTTATAAGTTTAGTATAGGCCGTAACTGATTTTGTTGACTTTTAAGGCTGCAAAAGTAGCAGAATCAGCCTGAAATTCCATCCATTTCGGCCAAAAATCCCCAAACCGTGGATAAATTATGTTTTTCAATAATCAATGAAAGCATTAAATCCTATATTTCAAACATTTATGGGCTTTAACAACGCATTCTATATCATCATTGCTCAATAGTATAGGGTAATCTCAACCTATCTAAGGAAGATGTTTTGATACCTGAAAAATTAGTAATTATCTGCTATTCAGAATCAGACTCCCTCTTTGCCAAGCAGAGAGGGCCGGGGTGAGTCAAATTCTTTACCTTTGCCGGCTCATTTGGGGTGTCATATTGGCTTATTTCCTTTTATTGCACCCTTTTTGACTATTAAACATTATTATAAATAATTATTATACACCAGACTAAGCCATATGTTGAAGTTTATTTCTAAGTTATTCGGGGGCAATAAAAGTGAAAAGGATGTTCAGCAAATAATGCCCATCGTACTAAAAGCCAACCAGTTTTTTTTGCAATACCAGCAATTAACCAATGATGAATTGCGCGGGAAGACTGACGAATTCCGTAAACGAATAAAAGATCATCTGATTTCCATTGATAACGAAATTGAAAATAGGAGCCTGTCAGCTGAGAGTTTAACCGCCAGCGATATTCATGGACGTGATATCATATATCAAGAAGTTGATAAATTAAAAAAAGACCGGGATAAAAAAATCGAAGAAGCTTTGTCTGATATTCAATCCGAAGCGTTTGCGGTTGTTAAAGAGACAGCCCGAAGATTTAAAGAAAATACAGAAATCATCGCTTCTGCAACTGCCTTGGATAAAGAGTTGAGTGTGAAGAGAGAGTACGTGTCTATTTCTGGCGATAAATCAATTTTCAAAAATTCTTGGACAGCAGGGGGTGGATTGGTTACCTGGAATATGGTTCATTATGATGTTCAGCTAATTGGAGGGAGTGTATTGCACCAAGGCAAGATTTCTGAAATGGCTACAGGTGAAGGTAAAACTTTGGTATCTACCTTACCGGCTTATCTAAATGCTTTAGCCGGTGAAGGCGTTCACATTGTAACCGTCAATGATTACTTGGCCAGAAGAGATAGTGAATGGAACGGGACTATTTTTGAATGGTTGGGCCTACAGGTTGATTGTATTGATAAACATGAGCCTAATAGCGAAGCTCGTCGTAACGCCTATTTGGCAGATATTACTTATGGCACCAATAATGAATTTGGATTTGATTATTTGCGTGATAATATGGTTCATACACCGGAAGAAATGGTGCAACGTAAACATCATTTTGCCATGGTTGATGAGGTGGATTCTGTGTTGATTGATGATGCTAGAACCCCATTAATTATTTCCGGTCCTATTGGCCATGTAACGGGTGAACAACAATTTTTTGACTTAAAACCGAGAATTGAAAAACTGGTAGATGCTCAAAAAAGAGCCACCAATCAATTTTTAAATGAAGCCAAGAAAAAAATTGCCGAAGGGAATGATGATCCCAAAGAAGGAGGACTTGCTTTATTTAGGGCACATCGGGGATTACCTAAAAACACTGCCCTCATCAAGTATTTGAGTGAACCGGGTATGCGGGTAAAATTACAGAAATCCGAAAACTATTATCTGGCAGACCAATCACGAGAAATGCCTAAAGCAGATGCGGAGTTGTATTTTTATATTGACGAAAAAAGTAATTCAGTTGAATTAACGGATAAAGGCATTCAATTAATTACAGGTTCAGGTGAAGATCCTAACTTCTTTGTTTTACCTGATATCAGTTTAACACTAGCCGCAACCGATATTGATGAAACATTGTCTTCCGACGATAAGTTACATAAGAAAGAAGCGATTATAAATGAATATTCAGTAAAAGCAGATCGTATTCATACCGTACAACAATTATTAAAAGCCTATACGCTATTTGATAAGGATATTGAATATGTAGTAATGGATGGTGGCGTTAAAATTGTAGATGAACAAACCGGTCGTATCCTGGATGGACGAAGATACTCAGACGGTTTACACCAAGCGATTGAAGCAAAAGAAAACGTAAAAATTGAAGCAGCCACGCAAACCTATGCAACCGTAACCTTGCAGAATTATTTTCGTATGTACCACAAATTAGCGGGTATGACGGGTACTGCTGAAACTGAAGCATCCGAGCTTTGGGATATTTATAAATTAGATGTTGTAACAATTCCTACCAATGTATTGGCCATTCGAAAAGATGACCAGGATTTAGTATTTAAAACCAAGCGTGAAAAATTTGGAGCCGTAATTGATGAAATTGTTAAGTTGGTAGAAGCCGGTCGCCCTGTATTGGTAGGAACAACTTCGGTTGAAGTAAGTGAATTACTTAGCCGTATGCTTCGCCAAAAACAAATTCCACATAATGTACTGAATGCTAAACAGCATGCAAGAGAAGCACAAATTGTAGCTGAGGCAGGTTTAGCCGGTGCGGTTACCATAGCCACGAATATGGCCGGACGGGGTACTGATATCAAACTTGGGCCGGGTGTGAAAGACGCCGGTGGTTTAGCCATCCTGGGTACAGAAAGACATGAGTCTCGTCGTGTAGACAGGCAGTTAAGGGGGCGTGCCGGTCGCCAAGGTGATCCGGGATCATCTTTATTCTTTGTATCACTTGAAGATGATCTGATGAGAATGTTTGGAAGTGAGCGTATTGCCAAAGTCATGGACTTTGCCGGTTACAAAGAAGGGGAAGTGATTCAACATAGTATGATTACCAAATCTATCGAACGTGCACAGAAAAAAGTGGAAGAAAACAACTTTGGTATCCGTAAACGACTGTTGGAATATGATGATGTAATGAATAAACAACGCACAGTTATTTATAGTAAAAGAAACCATGCTTTGTTTGGTGAGCGCTTAGCGTTGGATTTAGACAATGCTTTGTACTCTGTTGCAGAAGGTTTGGCCAGTTCATTTAAAGAACAAAATGATTTGGAAGGATTACGTCTCGCTGCCATCGTGAATTTCGGAATTGATTCTACAGTTTCTGCAGAAGAATTAAGTAAGTTTTCGGAAGTAGACCTTTCAGAAAAATTATATGGAGAAGCCGCCGCAAATTACGAACATAAAAAGCAAGAGTTAATGGCACAAGCCATTCCAGTTTTTAAAAATATCCGTCAACAACAAGGTTCACATATAGAGAATGTGATTGTTCCTTTTACGGATGGTCGTAGGGGAATGCAGGCATTGGCCAATATGAACAAAACCTTGGAAACCAAAGGGGCTGAATTGGTAAATTCACTCGAAAGAACCGTTACGCTTGGTTTTATTGATGATGCTTGGAAAGAGCATTTACGTTCAATGGACGACTTAAAACAAAGTGTTCAAACAGCAACTTACGAACAGAAAGATCCATTGGTGATTTATAAAATGGAAGCTTTTGAACTCTTCAAAAAAATGGATGGTGAAGTAAATAAAGATATTGTTCAATTTTTATCTCATGCCGGTATTCCATTAAATGATGGAGATGAATTAAAAGAAGGCCGCAAACAAAAAACTGACATGAGTAAGATGAGCGCCAATAAGATGGATGTGGATGCGCCACCTACTGAAAATGATTATATCGATCCAACCCCGGTAAAACAACAACCTATTCATGTAGGTCCCAAGATAGGCAGAAATGATCCATGTCCATGTGGGAGTGGGAAGAAGTTTAAGGCTTGTCATGGGAAAGAAGCTTAGGCTTTAATTAGTAATTAGGAGTGAGTAATTAGTAATTATTAGGTGTATATGCTTGTGGTTAATACCTGAAAAAGCAGAATGGGCATTTACTAGATTTGCTGGTTTATGTCCTTTTTTATGTCTCAAAATAATATTGTTCTTGAAAAGAGTTATTTGTTTGCCTTAAGGATTGTAAAATTGTATGTTTACTTAAAGAATGAAAGAAAAGAATTTCATCTTTCATCTCAAATAGTAAGATCGGGTACATCTATCGGCGCCAATATTGAAGAGGCTATAGGCGGATCGTCAAGAAAAGATTTTAAAGCAAAACTGGATATCGCTTACAAAGAAGCTCGCGAAACAAGGTAGTGGATTAAATTATTTAAAGATAGCGATTTATTAGAAAAAGATTTGGCAACTTCATTAATTTATGATTGCGAAGAGCTTATCAGATTATTAACAGCCATCATAAACACTCTTAAATCAACGTAAACTTAAAAATAATTACTAACTACTAATTTCTAATTACTAATTTTTTAATTAATGAAGCTCAATCAATATATCGACCACACCATCCTCAAACCCACCACCCTAATTAGTGACATTGAAAAACTCTGCTCCGAAGCAAAACAATACCAATTTGCAGCAGTTTGTGTTCCACCAAACTTTGTCAAAAAAGCAAAATCTTTTTTAATAGACTCACCGGTGAAAGTGGCTACTGTTATTGGATTTCCTTTTGGTTACTCGGCTGTAGAAGCAAAGATTGCTGAAATTTTATTGGCAATTGTGGATGGAGCAGATGAACTGGATGTTGTGATTAATATTTCCGCTATTAAAAACAATGATTGGGAGTATTTGGCAAATGAAATCAATCATATCATGCCCATTGTTCGCGGTAATCATAAAATTATCAAAATCATTATTGAAAGCGGCATTTTAACTGATGAGGAGATTATCAAGTGCTGTGAAATTTATGGATTGGCTGAAATCGATTATTTAAAAACTTCCACCGGTTATGCTGAAAAAGGAGCTTCTGTAGAAGCGGTAACTTTATTTCGTCTTCATTTACCCAACCACATTCAAATTAAAGCCTCCGGCGGTATTCGTGATTATGCTTTTGCCAAATCATTAATTGATGCAGGGGCTACCCGTATAGGTTGTAGTGCCGGTGTGGCTATTGTTCAGGGCAGCCCTGCAGGAGAGGCGTATTGAATAATGAATATTGAACAAGGAGTGTTGAAGGTTGACTTATTTTATTCTTCAATTTTCGATATCCCTTGTTCAATATTCATAATTCTCTTTCTGCTTTGTATTGGTTTTGTTATCTTCCCGTAGAATTCAAAGTCGTGAAATATCAAATCAAAATATATTTGGCGTTCTTGTTGGTTGGAATCTCCTTTCTTGCTGGTGCTAATGATTCCATTAAAGTACACAAAGACCCAAGATTGGATATATTAACTTTAAAGCAGTTTCAAAGTAATAAACGAACTGCCATGATGACCCCAAACGGTCGTTATAAGGGGTTTCGTATTCAAGTTTTGAGTACCAATAAAAGAGATGATGCATTTAATACAAAAAGTATATTGTTAGCAAATTTTCCGGATCAAAAATCGTATGTGTTATTTCAATCGCCCAATTTTAAAGTTAGGTTGGGTAATTTTTTGAAATCTGAAGATGCAGAAAATTTTAAAAAACAAATTGTATCTCTTTTTACACAAGGAATTTATGTGGTGGCAGATGCTATAGAATATTCACCTCCCGAAGATGAACAGTTTTTACCCTAATAAAAAAATATGTTAGATCAAAAGATAAAAAATTTAGCAAAAAAATATGCGGATGAATTTATTCAAATTCGGCATCATTTGCATGCACATCCTGAATTGAGCTATCAGGAATTTGAGACCAGTAAGTTTGTTCAATCAACTTTAACCTCCTTTGGTATTTCTTTTGAAGTAAAAGCCACTACAGGCGTTTTGGCTATTATCGAGGGGAAACATCCGGAAAGCCGAGTATTTGCATTGAGGGCAGATATGGATGCCTTGCCCATACAAGAAGAGAATGAGGTTGAATATGCATCTAAAAATTCCGGTATCATGCATGCTTGTGGCCATGATGTCCATACAGCTATTTTATTAGGCGCTGCAAAAATTCTGAATGAGTTAAAAGAGGAGTGGGAAGGAACCCTAAAATTAATTTTTCAGCCGGGTGAAGAAAGAAATCCGGGAGGTGCCAGTTATATGATCAAAGAAGGTGTACTCGAAAACCCAAGACCACAGGGCATTTTCGGATTACATGTGCATCCGGGACTTGACTTCGGCAAACTAAGTTTTATAAAAGGGAGAGTGATGGCTAGCGCCGATGAAATCTATATAACCATCAAAGGCAAGGGTGGTCATGCCGCAGCTCCGCATGTAACCGTTGATACTGTTTTAGTAGCCTCACATTTAATTGTGAGTTTGCAACAAATCATATCCAGAAACAATAATCCATTATCTCCTTCGGTATTGTCCATTTGTTCTATACAAGGTGGACATACCACCAATGTAATTCCCGGTGAAGTGAAACTAATGGGTACATTTAGAGCCATGGATGAAGTGTGGCGTAAAAAAGCGCATGCACTCATTACCAAACAGGCAATTGGTTTAGTAGAATCCATGGGTGCAGAAATTGACTTGCATATTGATATTGGATACCCTATGGTTGATAATGACCCCATTTTAACAGAAACTGCCTGGCAATTAGCCAATGAATATATGGGTAAAGAAAATGTATCGGAAACCGAATTAAGAATGGGGGCCGAAGATTTTGGTTTTTATACACAAGTGATACCCGGCTGCTTTTACAGATTGGGAGTAAGAAATGAAGAGAAAGGAATCGTTCACAATGTACATACTGCAAAATTTAATATAGATGAGAGAGCTATTGAAATTGGTATGGGAATGATGGCTTGGTTAGGTGTTTCTGCATTAATTGAAAAGTAAATTATACAATCGTCATTCATTGAGATTTCTAGACAATAATTGTCTACTATGTGAAAAAGGGTATGAAGATTTTACAGTAATTGTTATTATTGACAATTGTAAGTATTCATCTTTGTCAGGCACAGGACACAACAATTGTATTACATGCAAAACAATTTACGGAGGATAAATAAATTGCTTTAACTGGGCTAAAGGGTTGGTTATATACAGCATCGAATTATCTACACTTCGCTCAAAAAAATCAAGATCATGCCGGTTGGAAAAGGATGAAACCTCAAGAGCTTTCTAGAATAAATGCTGACAAAGATGGAAGTGTGGAAGGTTGGTTTTGTATAAACATTCGATTGGATAGTTCATTTATGAACATAACATCAATTCAATCATCATTTCTGTAAAAGACAACGGAAACGGCATTCCTCAAAAAATTCTCGATAAAATCTTTCAACTGTTCTTCAGCACCAAGCCCGCCGGTCAAGGAACGGGTTTGGGTTTAAGTTTGAGTTATGATATTGTAAAAGCGCATGGTGGGGAATTGAGGGTGGAGACGAAAGAGGGAGTAGGGTCAACCTTTGTTATATCGCTTCCTTTATACTCAACAAAAAATAATATTAAGCCATTTTTTTTTAGAATTGTTCATATTTAATAGGAATGCAAAATAAACCCCAAATGGAATTAGTGACCTATTTAAGGCTTTTATCTTCTATTTTCTGTTTCCAAAAACCTGAAAATTCCCATTCTGCTATCATTTGAATATATTGTATTTTTGCAACCCCTTACATATTGGTAAAGGTTCCACAAGAATCTGGACCTACAGGGTATGTTCCCACCTTTGGCGGGACAGGCACAACCAAAGCATATCTTGGTTCAGTTGTCGGTAACCTAAAAATGAATTATGTCTAAACACTACGAGTTACTTAAAGAACAGGCACTGGAATATCATTCTAGCGGTAGACCGGGCAAAATAGAAGTGGTTCCTACAAAAGAAGCCAAAACACAAAGAGATCTTTCTTTGGCTTATAGTCCGGGTGTAGCAGTTCCCTGCATGGAAATTTTTCATAATCCGGAAGATGTTTACAAATACACCGCAAAAGGGAACCTGATAGGCGTAATTACCAATGGTACCGCTGTTTTGGGATTGGGCGATATTGGCGCTGAGGCTAGTAAACCGGTGATGGAAGGGAAGGCTGTTTTGTTTAAAATATTTGCAGATATTGATGTATTTGACATTGAGATTAATGAGAAAGATCCTGAAAAATTTGTTCAAATAGTAAAATCCTTAGAACCTACTTTCGGTGGCATTAATCTGGAAGACATCAAAGCACCGGAATGCTTTTATATAGAGAATGAGTTGAGAAAGCAAATGAATATTCCGGTGATGCATGATGACCAACATGGAACTGCCATCATTAGCAGCGCTGCATTATTAAATGCATTGGAAATTCAAAAAAAGAAAATTGAAAAAGTAAAATTCGTTATCAACGGAGCAGGCGCTGCAGCTATGGCTTGTATTCAATTATATGTGGCATTGGGTGCTAAATATGAAAACTTTATTGTGTTTGATAAAGACGGGGTTTTACATACCGGCAGAACCGATCTTGGCGAAATCAGAACCCGATTTGCCGTTAAGAAAACAGATTGGACTTTAGATAAAGCCATGAAAGATGCAGATGTTTTTTTAGGATTAAGTGTGGGTAATGTAGTAACACCCGAAATGGTGAAGATTATGGGTAAAAATCCTATCGTCTTTGCCATGGCCAATCCCGATCCGGAGATTACTTATGATGCAGCAACGGCAGTCCGAAAAGACATTATTATGGCTACCGGCAGAACGGATTTTCCCAACCAGGTCAATAATGTATTGGGATTTCCATATATTTTTCGTGGGGCATTAGATGTTAGGGCTACCCAAATTAATGAAGCCATGAAACTGGCTGCTGTAAGGGCTTTGGCCAATTTAGCCAAAACACCGGTTCCTGATATTGTTAACATGGCATACAACCAAAGCAGTATGAGTTTTGGTCCTGAATATATTATTCCCAAACCGTTGGA
Organism: Bacteroidota bacterium; assembly: GCA_031417635.1. GTDB lineage: Bacteria > Bacteroidota > Bacteroidia > Chitinophagales > Chitinophagaceae > Sediminibacterium. The sequence goes on from JANOVY010000081.1 coordinate 20,822, forward strand.
TCCTCGTTTGTTAGCAGCTGTAGCGCCGGCTGTTGCAAAAGCCGCTGTAGAAAGTGGTGTAGCCAATAAAACAATTGCAAACTGGGATGCATATACGGTTGAATTAAATAAACGTTTAGGACTTGATAATCAACTCATGCGGGTAATTGGTAATAAAGCCCGGAAAGACCCAAAACGATTGGTATTTGCTGAAGCGGATAATCAGAAAATTTTAAAAGCAGCCAGTATTATTTATGACGAAGGTATTGCATATCCTATTTTGTTAGGTGATCCCATTAAAATCAATCGCATTGCTGAAGAAAACAATATTGATTTAACGGATATACCCATCATTGATCCCCGAAGTGATGAAATGGAAGCCAAAAGAGATTTTTATGGTGAATTGTTTTTTCAAAAAAGACACCGTAAAGGCTTTAACCATCATGAGAGTTTGAAGATCATGAAAGATAGAAACCATTTTGGATGTATGATGGTAGAAACCGGCGATGCGGATGCCATGTTATCTGGGCTTACAAAAAATTATGCGGAAGCCATCCGTCCGGCCTTGCAAATTATTGGAACTGAAGAAGGCGTGAAGAAAATTGCCGGCATGTATTTATTACTGAGTAAAAAAGGACCTTTGTTCTTGGCTGATACCACAGTTAATTTCAATCCTACAGCGGAAGAACTGGCTGACATTACAATGATGGTTGCCAAAGAAGTTCGCAATTTTAATCTTACTCCACGAATTGCCATGTTGAGTTATAGCAATTTTGGAAGTAGTGATTCTCCGGAAGCCAAGCTGGTAGCACAAGCCACAAAAATATTAAAACAAAAAAATCCTTCCTTAATTGTAGATGGAGAAATGCAGGGTAGTATGGCATTTAACAAAGAAGTGTTACGAGACAATTATCCTTTTAGTGAACTTGTAGATGAAGAAGTGAATGTATTAATGTTTCCCAACTTAACTTCGGGTAACGTAACTTACAATTTATTAAAAGAAGTAGGTGGTGCAGATGCAATTGGCCCTATTCTATTAGGACTGAAGAAGCCGGTGCATGTATTACAATTGGGCAGCACCGTTCGTAGTATTGTAAATATGGCATTGATTGCAGTGGTAGATGCTCAATTAAAATGTAGGATGAATACAGATGAAGTGGTACAGAAAAGTGTGTGGTGGAAGCGGTTGAAGAAAAAGAAGAAATAACGTAAAGACAATTGGTAATTAATAATTAGTAATTACTTTTCGATGCCGTTGTTGGTCTCCTGACCAATAACAAATTTATAAACATAAATTATTAAAATGTCTTTTTTCACACATTTCGGCACTTACCTTTTAATGCTAAAAGGCATGTTTACCAAGCCGGAAAACTGGCGAATGTATTGGAAAGAATTCATCCATCAATGTGTAGAAATTGGCATTGGGGCCTTGCCTATTGTGGTTATTATTTCATTGTTTTTGGGCGCGGTAACAACCGTTCAAACTGCATATCAATTAGTAAGCCCATTGGTTTCGCAAGCTACGATTGCGCAAATTGTAAGGGATAGTATGATTTTAGAGTTATCTCCTACAGTAGTAAGTATTGTTTTGGCCGGTGTGGTGGGTAGTAAAATTGCCAGTGAATTGGGCAATATGCGGATCAGCGAACAAATAGATGCATTAGAAATTATGGGCATAAATACAAAGAGCTATCTCATTATGCCTAAAATATTAGGCGCATTGGTAATGATACCCTGTTTGATTGTTATTTCAGCTGTTTTGGGTATATGGGGGGGTAGAACAGCAGGTGCTTTATCAGGAATTTTATCTACAGATATTTTTGATATTGGTCTCCGCCAAGATTTAAATATTTATAATATTAATTTTGCGCTGTATAAGTCCTACACTTTTGCTTTTATTTTGAGCAGCATTCCAGCTTATTTTGGTTATCATGTGAAAGGGGGGGCGTTAGAAATTGGTAGAGCAAGCACCAGTGCTGTAGTGGTGAGTTGTATACTCATTTTAGTTGCCGATTTTGCACTTGCCGCTTTGTTATTGTAAATACGTAATAAAATTTCCCATCCGCATAGTTGTGCTTACATTTAAGGTAAGAATTAACGCTATTTGCACTATTAATAACGCGAATGATGAATAAATCGGTATGGTTACTTTGTTTTTTGTTAATGTCTTTAGCTGTCAATGCCGGAGACAGTTTATATCATCCCTTAGAAAATGCCACAGTTGAAATAGCCAATGCTGTGAAGAAGGCGAAATTGGCAAAAAAACATGTTTTGATTCAAGCAGGTGGTAACTGGTGTAGTTGGTGTATTGAGTTTAACCGATTTACCACAAAAGACAAACAGATGGACTCGGCTATTAATGCCGATTACATAGTCTATCATTTAAATTACAGCCCTCAAAATAAAAATTACGAAGTTTTTAAAAAATATGATTTTGCTTTTCGATTTGGCTTTCCGGTATTTATTATTTTAGATGGTTACGGGAAAATGATTCATACCCAGAATTCAGCGTACCTTGAAGAAGGGAAAAGTTATAGCAAATCGAAAGTATTGGAAATGCTGGATCAATGGAAACCGGCTGCTTTTGATGAAAAAAATTATGAATTGGCAAAGAAAAATTAATACCAAATGAATCCTTCTTTTGATCAATTTCAGAAACAGATCCTGCATCCTTTAAAGTTCAAATTTTTTTTGTTGCAAAAACTGCCGGCAGCTTTTTTGGCAGGCTTATCTATTAAATCTTTTGATGATCAGCATACCGTAATCAATGTTACTTATCAATGGCTAAATCAAAATCCCTTTCATTCTATGTATTTTGCAGTACAATCAATGGCTGCTGAGATGAGTAGTGGTTTGATGGCATCAGCACAAGTGTATAAGCGAAATCCGGCAGTAAGTATGTTGGTGGTTGGATTGGAAGCCAATTTTAAAAAGAAAGCGGTTGGCACCATTTCATTTACTTGCCATGATGGACAGCTCATTAATGATGCTATTGAAAGATCCATTATCACAGGTACCGGAGAATCGATTGTTGCTAAATCGGTCGGAACAAACCAAGCCGGAGAAGTGGTTTCTGAATTTTTAATCACATGGAGTTTTAAGGCAAAGGCAAACTCCACACCCCAAACCCCTTAAATGGGGGAACTGGGATGAAGATGGTGAAAATATTTTTTAATGTATTTTAAATGACCTTCGAAGAAGGGAGCACTCAGTTCCCCCTTCTGGGGGCGGAGGTGGTATGAAAATTGCATTTCACGGAGCAGCAAGAACCGTAACCGGGTCTAAACACTTGATTACCTTACAAAATGGAAAACAAATGCTACTTGACTGTGGCCTCTTTCAAGGCATGGGTAAGGAAACAGATGAATTGAACGGTCATTTTGGATTTGAGGCGTCCAAGGTCAGCTATTTGATACTATCACATGCGCACATTGATCATTGTGGTCTCATTCCTAAACTAGTAAAAGATGGGTTTTCGGGTATTATTTTTGCAACCCCTGCCACTAAAGAGTTAGGTGGTATTTTATTAGAAGATTCTGCAGAAATACAAAGAGACGACACGCGCTTTATAAATAAAAGAAGAGCAAGACTAGGGCTTCCACCATATGAGCCCCTTTATGATTTGAAAGATGCAGCTAGGGCCATGGAATTATTCCAATTAGTCAATTATAATACTTGGACAAACATTGACGAGGATATAGAATTACTTTTTACAGATACCGGACATATTATTGGCAGTGCTGCCATTCACCTTCGAATTAAGGAAAACGGAAAAACCACAAAAATTAGTTTTAGTGGAGATGTAGGAAGATACAATGATGCTATTCTACGATCACCTGAAACTTTTCCCCAGGCAGATTATATTCTATTGGAAAGCACATACGGTAATCGTCTGCATGAGGAAGTATTTGGAACACCGGATGCTTTGTTGCATTGGATTGAGAAAACATGTGTGGTGAAAAAAGGAAAATTAATTATACCTGCATTTAGTGTAGGTAGAACCCAAGAAATATTGTATTTTCTAAATCAACTGGATCTTGAAAAACGACTTCCAAAAGTACCAGTATATGTGGATAGTCCGTTAAGCAAAGAAGCAACAGAGTTGTTGAAATCATATCCACAGTATTTTAATAAACGAATCAGAAAAATAATGGAGGCTGATAAAGATCCTTTTGATTTTGAAGGGCTAACTTTTATTAAAACGGTTGAAGAAAGCAAACGACTGAATGATCTCCCTCAACCTTGTATTATTATTTCTGCAAGTGGAATGGCTGATGCCGGTAGGGTAAAGCACCATATTATGAATAATATTCATGACAAAAAAAATACCATATTAATGGTTGGCTATTGCGAACCCCGCTCTTTAGGGGGCAGATTGATGAATGGTGCCAAGGAAGTGAAAATTTACGGCGAAATGTATAAAGTTGTTGCTGATGTGGGTATGATTAAAAGCATGAGTGCGCATGGCGATTATGATGATCTTTGTCAATTCCTCGCATGTCAGACACCCGCGCTAGTTGATACTGTATTTTTGGTGCATGGAGAATATGATGTGCAAGAAGATTTTGCAAAAAGATTACTACACAAAGGGTTTTCAAATGTGGTAATCCCTGAAAGACATTCTCAAACGCAATTATAGATTTCAAAAATCAATTTCTTACATTTTATCTTCTGAGACTTTATTAGTAATTAATGAGCATTTTCAATACACTGTTATCTCGGACAATAGAATTATTCCAAAATCATTTTGGAAGTCCTTTATTGATTGTTCGTTCTCCAGGTAGAATAAACCTAATTGGTGAGCATACCGATTATAATTTGGGATATGTATTACCGGCATCTATTGATAAAGCAATTTATATTGCTATAAGCAAAAGAATGGATGATGAAATACATTTGATTGCAGGTGACCTTTCATCATTGTTTACAACCCGGCTCGATTCCTTGCATTTCACTGACATGCAATGGCCCAATTATATATTAGGCGTGGTTGAACAAATGCAAAAGATGGGGTATACATTAAATGGATTTAATGCGGTGATTGCCGGAGATATACCCTTGGGAGCCGGCTTGTCTTCATCCGCAGCGGTTGAATGCGCTACCACATTTGCATTGAATGAGTTGTTTACATTGGGGCTATCAAAATTGGAAATGGTAAAACTTTCTCAGAAAGCAGAAAATGAATTTGTGGGTGTTCAATGTGGAATCATGGATCAGTTTGCCAGTATGTTTGGAAAAAAAGACCAGCTAATCCGCTTGGATTGTCGTTCATTGGAGTATGCGTATATTCCTTTTCAAGCAAATGAATATCAAATAGTTTTATTCGATACGGGTGTAAAACATTCACTTGATTCTACAGAATATAATTTACGAAGACAAGAATGTGAACAAGGGGTTTCTATCATTCAATCTAAATATCGTCATGTTTCGAGTTTACGTGATGTTTCAAAACTGATGATGAATGATTGCCTTGTTTCTGCAAGTAAAAAAATTGTTATGCGTTGTACCTATATTGTTGAAGAAATTGAACGTTTGCAAAATGCTTGTATAGATTTGTTAAATCATGATTTCACTTCTTTTGGAAAAAAAATGTTTGAAACGCATGACGGGTTAAGTCATTTATATGAAGTGAGCTGTTTGGAGGCTGATCTATTGGTTGCATTGGTAAGAAACAATTCGGCCGTAGTTGGTGCCAGAATGATGGGGGGTGGATTTGGCGGATGTACCATTAATATCGTTAAAAAAGAACAAACTGAATCTTTGATTCATTCAGTTACTAAAAATTATGTTAATCAGGTAGGTCGAGAGCTACAAACCTATCTGGTTAGTATTGATGAAGGTACTTCTTTGATTTAATTCAATCATATCCATCCTATTTTTGTATTTTCCTATTATATCCTTAACCAAAAATGAATCGCCAGTTGTCAAAAGTCTACACCGAAAATATCAATGCATATTCTGCAGAACTTCGTAAGCGAAAAAGAAAATTGACCTTTATTAGTTTTGTAAGACTGATTTTATTTCTTTTGTTTGTCTTGTTTCTATACAAATCATTTACTGTACAATTTACCGGTTATTTTATCATTTACGCTATTCTGCCTTTGATCTGTTTTCTGCTTTGCTTGTATTGGTCAGCAGCATTGAATAAAAAAAACAGGCTTCTTCAACAACTTATTGTCATTAATGAAAATGAAATTCATATTCTAAATGGTCGGCCCAATATGCTACAGAATGGGTCTTCTTTTCTGCCAGAAAAAGGTTTTGCAGTTGACTTACATGTTTTTGGTGCACACTCATTGTTTCATTTATTAAACCGAGTGGGATCTGCTTCGGGTGTGAACCAACTTAGTGCTAGGCTGCAGAATCCATTTATGCAGAAAGAAGATATCAAAAATTATCAAGCATGCATTCAAGAATTATCTGGTAAGCTTTCATTCCGACAAATCTTATTGGCACATACTTTATTATTAGATGAGGGCGAAACAATCACCGGACTTCAAGCTACAATACCTGCTGACTATTTTTCTCTATTGAATAATAGATTTTGGACAATCCTTGCTTTTATTTGGCCTATCACCGGGATGACCATTCTTTTTTTGTCTATTTGGAAAGATAATTACAGGTGGTTATTATTATTTGGAATTTTTGGATTAATGATTCTCGCTTTCGGTATTAAAAAAATCAATCTATTGTACACGCATATTTCTAAGCGGAGTTTTTTGTATAATCAATATGCCATTTGCTTTCAATTAATTTTGAATGAAAAATTCTCGCACCCATATCTTTTACAGAAACAGAAAGAAATTGCATATGCCGGTAAATCCTTCCATCACTTATCTAAGCTAACAGGTCTCTTTGATCTTAGATTAAGTCTACTGGGTTTTATCATAAATGGGCTTTTTCTTTTTGATCTACTTTGCGGCAGAGCATACTTGCGTTGGAATGCAGCTAACCAAGATGAGGTGAAAAAATGGTTTGATACAATGGGAGAAATGGAGCTCCTAAATTCGCTTGCTACTTTTCAATGTAACCATTCAAATTTTATTTTCCCTACCTGTACAGAAGATGAGTTTTCCATTCATGCCAAAAGCATGGGCCATCCCTTAATGAATGAAGCCAATTCCATTGTTAATGACTTTACAATTGGAAAATCTGACAGACTGCATATTATCACCGGTTCTAACATGTCTGGTAAAAGCACTTTCTTAAGAACGGTAGGATTAAATTTGATTCTTGCACAGTTGGGTGCCCCGGTTTTTGCAAAATCTTTTGTTTTTTCTCCTTCCAGAATTTTAACTTCTTTTCATCATATCGATTCTCTTGAAGAAAGCACTTCTTATTTTTATGCGGAATTAAAATGTTTACAGGGTATTATTGAATCATTGCAACAATCCATTCCATCACTTGTATTATTGGATGAAGTTATGCGTGGTACCAATTCTACCGATAAACATGATGGAACAGCTTTACTCATTCAAAAAATAATTCATTTTCCTTGTATTTCCTTAATTGCCACACATGATATTGAATTAGGAGTCCTAGCACAGAAACATTCCGGAATTATTGAAAACTATTGTTTTGAAAGTGAATTGTCTGATGACGGTTTGATTTTTGATTTTACCATGCGAAAAGGGGTAGCGCAAACTAAGAATGCCACTTATTTAATGAAAAAAATGGGTATTATTTAATAAATGAGGCTATCATATGAGTGCTTTACAATTCAAAACAGTGATCTTATCCAAAAATCAATTAACTTTTGATTGAATTTATCAAACCATATTATGTTGGTTAAACCTTCAACCATACAATTACTGCGTTTCCCTTTTTCATTTTTCTTAATGCCGGTTTATTGGTTTTCCCTTAGTTGTTTACCACAGGTTAATTTTCTCAAAGCAACCGTCATTTTTTGTATCATTCACTTATTGGTATATCCGGCAAGTAACGGCTATAATAGCTATATGGATCAAGATACAGATAGTATTGGTGGAATTAAAAATCCAATGAAACCCGAGAAGGAGTTATATTACATGACAATTTTGATGGATATCCTTTCTATTTTTTTAGCATTTTTTGTCTCTGCTATATTTGCTTATTCGCTTATTTGTTATATAATATGTTCTAGATTATATAGTTATAGAGGAGTTCGTTTAAAAAAATATCCCATCATTGGGTACTTAACGGTTATTCTTAATCAAGGTGGCTTGCTTTATTTTATGGTATACCAAGGGGCATCCGCAATGCCTTTGGGGAATATTCCCTGGTTAGGTATGAGTGCAGCCTGTTTTTTAATAGGAGGTTTTTACCCAATTACGCAAGTATATCAACATGCTTCTGATGCAAAAGATGGTGTTATAACCATTTCTATTTTGTTGGGAAAGAAAGGAACTTTTATTTTTTGTATTATAATGTATATGATTGCTTTTCTTTTATTATATGTATATTATAATGCCCAAGAACAATTATTGTCCTTTATTGTATTACAGTTGTTTTTTCTTCCGGTCCTTATTTTTTTTAGTAGTTGGGTCTTTAAAGTTTGGAAGAATGAAGCCCTTGCAGATTTTAAACATACCATGCAAATGAATTGGGTGGCTTCAAGTTGTATTAATTTGGGTTTTATCACACTTTTAATTTTGCATCATTTTGACTGATATCATTTCTATAGCAACTGCAGTACCTGAATATTGTCATCAACAATCAGCTATCCTTCATTTTATGCAGGATATATATGAATTGAATGAAGGGGATAGGCGCAAATTAAAATTTTTATATGATCATTCGGGTATTCAAACTAGGTATTCCGCTGTACAGGACTATGGCGTTAGTGTAGACAAAAGGAGTTTTATACCCGAAGATAGAATTGCTCCTTTCCCTTCATTGGAAAAGCGAATGGAAGTGTATGATCGTGAAGCAGTGAAAATTTCAAAAACAGCTATCATCGATTGTTTAAAGCATTTTGTGCTAACCCAACAAATTACTCACCTGATTACTGTTAGTTGCACCGGTATGAGCGCTCCCGGTCTAGATCTTCAGTTGATGGAAGAATTGGATATGTCACCTGATATTTTCAGAACTTCTATTAACTTTATGGGTTGTTATGCCGCCATTCATGCTTTAAAAATGGCACATATGATTTGTGATAGTTCTCCCAATTCAAATGTTGTGATTGTTGCTACAGAATTGTGCACTCTCCATTTTCAAAAAGAATATTCAGTTGATAATGCAGCTAGTAGTTTATTATTTGCAGATGGAGCAGCCGCTATATTTATTTCCAATTGTATACATTCGGCATCTGCTGTTTCATTGCGTGGGTTTTATTCGCATGTTGCCAAAAAAGGGAAGTCGGACATGGCTTGGCAACTCAGCAGCTCCGGATTTTTAATGACACTTAGTAGCTATGTACCTAAATTAATTGAAGAAGATATTAAATCTTTAATCCAAAAGGCGGTTGAAAAGAACGGACTTGAATTACGAGACATTACCCATTGGTGTATTCATCCGGGCGGAAAACGAATTCTGGATGTGATTCAAAAACAATTGAACTTATCTGATGAAGATGTTACATTTTCAAGAGAAACTTTATACAATTATGGAAATATGTCTTCGCCCACAGTTCTATTTGTTTTAAAACAAATCATTGAACATAGTCCGCAAGTACCTATGAAAGTTTTGGGTATGGCTTTTGGTCCCGGACTCACCATGGAAACTTTTATTGCTGAAAGAAAATGAGGTTTGCGAATAGATCATATGAAAAAGAGTTATTGGATGAAGAGCAAATTCCTTTTCTTGATATTGAAAAAAATCTCCGGGAATTAAATACAATCAATACCTTACTTGGCGGCCATGCCATCACCATTTCAGGGTTTCGAAAATTAATCGGGAAGCGAAAAAAAATTACTGTTTGTGAAATTGGCTGTGGGGGTGGAGATAATTTAGTGGCTATTAAAAAATGGTGTGATCGGAAAGGTATTGATATTCATTGTGTTGGAATTGATTTGAAAAAAGAATGCATTCAAGTTGCACAAGCTCAACCACAACTACTGGGTAAAGCAACCTGGTTCACAAATGATTATTTGGAAACGAAATTTGATATAAAACCGGATATCCTCTTTTCAAGCTTATTTTGCCACCATTTTACTGATGAAGCCTTAATTCCACAACTTGAGTGGATGAAAGCAAACGCCAAAATTGGATTTTTCATCAATGACCTTCATAGACACCCCATCGCTTTTTTTTCTATTCGCATCTTGACAAAGATTTTTTCTAGATCCTATCTTGTTAAACATGATGCACCCTTAAGTGTGGCGAGGGGATTTGTTTTGTCTGAATGGAAAAAAATTGGCAAGAAAGCTGGAATAGATAATCTCCATATCCAATGGAAATGGGCATTCAGACATCTCATTATCTATAGAAATGAATAAACAAAATCACATATATGAATTTGATTTAGCCATTGTCGGTGGGGGGCTTGCCGGACTAACCCTTGCCATTCAAAGCGCCAATGTTGGCTATCGGGTTGTATTGTTTGAAAAGGAAACATATCCTTTTCATAAAGTGTGTGGTGAATACATAAGTATGGAAAGTTGGAATTTTTTAACACAATGTGGTGTTCCATTATCTGACTGGTCTTTGCCAATTATTCATGAATTGCAGGTATCTGATACAAAAGGAAAAGTGTATAATTTTGAACTTCCCTTAGGCGGATTTGGGGTTAGTCGCTTTCAATTAGATAATGCTCTATATAAGATTGCCTTAGAAAAAAAAGTAACCATGTTTACGGATTGTAAAGTCAACGATGTAATTTTTAAGGATGATCATTTTGAAATTAAAACTTCGACTGGTAATTATACTGCATGCATGGCTGCAGGTAGTTTTGGTAAGCGAAGCAATCTTGATGTAAAGTGGGGAAGAAGCTTTAGTAAAGCAAAGCCTAATAAACTGAATAACTTTATAGGCGTTAAATATCATATCAAGTATCCACATGCAGAAGACACTATTTCATTGCACAATTTCAAAGACGGATATTGCGGTATGTCTAGCATTGAAAATGGCATCAGTTGTTTATGTTACCTTACAACAGCTGAAAATTTAAGGAAATCAGGTAATTCAATTCCGGAAATGGAAAAAAAAATTTTATCTAATAATAGCCAACTAGCCAAAATATTTCGAGATGCTAGTATTTTGTATAGTCAACCTTTAACAATATCGCAAGTTAGTTTTGAAAGTAAATCACAAATTGAAAATCATTTAATTTTATTGGGAGATGCAGCCGGAATGATTACTCCGCTTTGTGGAAATGGTATGAGTATGGCAATGCATGCAAGTAAAATTGCATTCACATATATCCATCATTTTCTTTCGGGTGTGATTACCAGACAGCAAATGGAAAAACAATACGAAGCCGAATGGAAGCATGTTTTCAGTTTTAGAACTTGGGTTGGTAGAACCGTGCAATATTTTTTTGGGGGAAGTCTGCTTACTTCTGTATTTTTAAAAATAATGAAACTGTTTCCTTGGTTTAATAAAATGATGATACGACAAACACATGGAAATCCCTTTTGAGTAAACTTTGATTGTTGAATAGAAAACGACTTTTCATGAACGGTAAGCATATTATTATTTTACTTTTCTTTTTCTTTGTTTCAAGCCTTGAAGCACAGAACTACCAAGTAGATGATAAAGCCTCGAGCGTTAAATTTGTTATCCAAAATGCAGGAATGGCTACGGAAGGTAAGTTTTCTGGGTTGGCTGGTAGTATCATATTTAATCCGGCTTCACTTAAAACCGCTTCTATTTCAGTTACGATTGATGCCGGTTCAATTAATACCGAGATCGATATCAGAGACCTGGCTTTGCAATCGACAGAATATTTGGATACAAAAAATTACCCCGAATTTAGTTTTTCTTCTAAGCAAATGATTGCTACCGATAAAGAAGATAGGTTTATGCTAAAAGGAGCCATTTCTTTGAAAGGAATTAGTAAAGACATTTCTTTTCCATTTACGGTATCACAAATAGATAATGGAATTTTATTGAAGGGGGATATGAAATTGAATAGAAGAGATTTTAAAATTGGGTTAAACAGCGTGGTCTTATCTGATCTTATTATTGTTACTTTATCTGTAGTAGCAAAAAAAATATAAAAGCGTTGAAAATTAATTATTATGCTTACTGAAAATTTGATTTTATTGTTCGATAGAGATTTGCTAAAATTGAAAGCAGAAATCAATGCCTATAAGGATGCTGAAAAAATATGGGTAATAGAAAAACAAATCATGAATTCCGGAGGTAACTTATGTCTGCATTTGCTGGGAAATTTACAGCACTATATAGGGGCCCTTTTGGGTGGTAGCGGATATGTTCGTGACAGACCCTTGGAATTTAGTAGTAAACATGTTGAATTATCGGTAATCAATGAAAGGATTGAAACAACTAGAAAACATGTTTCCAATACTTTGAAAATGCTAACATCAGAAGATTTGGAGAAAGAGTATCCCGAAATGGTTTTCCAATTTCCTGCTACTACCGAATTCCATTTATTGCATTTATTAACCCATCTAAGTTATCATTTGGGTCAAATCAATTATCACCGAAGAATGCTGGATACCAATGATTAATTATTTAGACAGCTTTATCCAATAGAAATTGGAACCATTGATAATTCTTGCTTTTTTGAGTTTGTATATTCATTGCGTTGGCCTCTTTGCCTTTATCAGGCCCATTGAATCTTCCCATTCAAGTAATTGTTCATAGCCAATGTAACACCATATCCTACGGTAAAAACCAATAGGGAAGCCCCCTTTTTTTAATGCATTGTATAAAGAAACTTCTTTTCCAGTATGATTTTGGCCGTCAATAACGTCGCTTTATCATTGATTGTTAGTCCTTTAGATACATTTTGCATTGGCGCAGGGTTGTTTGACAAGAAAAACCAAGATTTGAAAAGCATTTTTTCATCCGTGATTGAATTCTGAATAAAAAAATGCCTGCTTTTAATTTTTAATCCGGCCTTTGTCGATTTATGGACAAAACTTACCCATTTCCTTGCATTTCTGAGTAGAACAATTCGATTCTTAAATACCGCCGTTAAGAAAGCTTTAACAATTATGAAAGTAAGGAATAGTAAAAGTTACCGTCTATCAGGAAAGTAGCGCATTTCAGGAATTTCGATATTAAACGTATAAAATTTTGTAAACATGATCCGAAATCTATTTTTCATCGTATTTAGTCTGGTTAATTCTTTATCAATCGATGCGCAAGATGTTAATCTTGTAAAAAAGAAGCATACAAATGTTGAAGAAGGGGTAGCCATCCAAGGTTATGATGCAGTGGCATATTTCAAGCAAAATAAAGCGATAAAAGGTAAAAAAGAGTTTTCCGTCTCAGATGCAGGTATCACCTATTATTTTTCATCAATTGATAACAAAGAAGCTTTTAAAAAATCCCCGGATCAATATGAACCTCAATACGGAGGCTGGTGTGCATATGCAATGGGTGCTAAAGGAGAAAAAGTGGAGATAGACCCGGGAACATTTAAAATTACCAACAGCAGATTGTATCTTTTTTATAACAAATTCTTCAACAATACTTTGAAAGATTGGAACAAAGATGAAGCCAATCTCTCAAATAGAGCAGATCTTAATTGGAAAAAAGTAATACAGTCTTCTGCAAATAAATAACCAAAAAATCATTATTATGAAACAGACCCCTCTTCAAATTTTTATTTGGGTTCTCAGAATTATTGCTGCTGCTATCATGTTACAGACTTTGTTTTTCAAATTTTCAGCTTCAGAAGAATCCGTTTACATTTTTACAACACTGGGTATGGAACCTTGGGGAAGAATAGGAATTGGAAGTATGGAATTAATAGCCTCCATCTTACTACTTTTTCCTAAGACAAGCGGTATGGGATCTATCATGGGCATGGGATTGATGAGTGGGGCTCTTTTCTTTCACTTTACTAAATTAGGGTTCGAGGTACAGGGTGATGGCGGTCAACTTTTTTTCTATGCGCTTGTCGTATTTATCTGTTGTTTGTTATTGGCTTTTATACATAAAAAAGACCTCACACAATTGTTGTATAAAATTATTAAAAAATAAAAAATATGTTAAGAAAATTTTTATTGACCACTTTTATTTCCGGCACATTGTTATCGGCTAACGCTCAGTCCTCAAAAAATCAAGCTGCCAATCGTTTTGCTGATTTTTCTACAGTATTTGGAGAATCTGAAACGGCTTTATCAGCCTCTTACGTGTATAACTGGCAATTGGGAAAAAAGAAAAATTGGGAAGCTGGCTTGGGTCTCAGATTGACTAGTTATTTTGGGCAAAAAAAGGACTTTGTTACTGCTCCCGCTAATTTAGCACGATCAACTACGGCTCCCTTCTTGATTGTTTTTGCAGATCAATTAACCCAAAATTGGGATACGTTACAAGTACAACGTCCTTTTTCAAATTCTCTTAACCTCTCCGGCAATTTCGGGTATAACTTCAGTAAAAAGTTATCTGTTGGTTTCAATATCGATATTATAGGATTTACGGTTGGAAGAACAACCAGTGCAGTGCTAACTTCAAATGGTGTGACAAAAACAGAAATAGCAGCCAAACCTTCCCCTTTTAATCTATTGTTAACAGGCGATAATGATTTGGGAAGTCTAAATTCCGAGTTTTTTCTAAAATATAGAATCGATAATCATTGGGCTATAAAAGCAGATTATCAATTTTTATTTGTAGAATATACCACCACCACTATTAAACAAACGGCTCCTGATGGAACCATGGTTGATCGATTCAGGAATAAGTCAAATTTGTTGGGTGTGGGTGTTTCTTATTATTTTTAAATTTTAATATAAATAAAATGAAAAAGGCAATTGGTGTTTTATTGGCTATCATGTTTATAGCTTTCTCTTGTACTAAAAATGATGCTACTCCTGCTACTACATTAAATGAAAGGGTTGATTCTGTTGCTAAAGTCTTGGTCAATACAATGCCGGGTTCATTCTTATCAAATGGCCAAAATGTTAAAGGAACAGCGAAAATTTATACCAAAGAAGGAAAACTGAGTTTGGCGCTTGAAGATTTTAGCACAAATAACGGTCCTGATTTGCACGTATATTTATCAAAAGAAATGCAACCCGTTAATTTTATAGACTTAGGAAGATTAAAAGCAACTGCCGGAAATCAGCTATATGATATTGCAGGTATGCCCGATTTTGGACAATATAAATTTGCACTTATTCATTGTCAACAATACAATCATCTGTTCGGTAGTGCCGAAATAGGGAAATAAAATCGAAGCATGAAACGAATATTCACATTTATTTTGTTTTCTTTGTTTACAAATAGTATTTGTAGTCAGCATTATCAAGTGGTTAATCATCTTTCTACAGTAAAATTCTATATTAAAAATTTCGGCCTGACCGTCGAAGGATCTTTTACCGGATTAAAAGGCGATATCAAATTTAATGCAACCGATCTAAGTAATGCCGCTTTTAATACTAGTATTGAGGTTAATAGTATTCAAACGGGTAATGAGGCAAGAGATAAACATTTGAGAAAAGAGGAATACTTTAATGTATCAAAGTATCCTACTTCAACTTTTGTTTCAAAGCAAATATTAAAAACAGAAGTACCTGATACTTACCTAATGATTGCAACTATTTCATTGAAAGGGATTACCAAGGAAGTTCGCTTTCCATTTATGGCCAAAATGCAGCGTGATGGAATGTTGTTTTCAGGAGAGTTTACACTTAATAGAAGAGATTTTAGTATAGGATCCTCAAGTTTTGTACTTTCAGAAAAATTGTCTGTAAAATTGTCTGCTTTTGCTAAAAAAGAAAAAGATTAAATTTAATATATATGCACCTTCAACGATCATTACAAAAAGTGTTCGATCAATTGATTAGTTCTATTGAACAACTAAGTATTGAACAATATAATCAGCCATGTATTTCATTGTCTAATGCTACGATTGGTCAACATGTCCGACATATTATTGAATTATTCCAATGTTTGAATAAAGGCTATGATTCAGGCAAAGTAAATTATGATGATCGTAAAAGGGATATCAGTATTGAGGCAAGCAAATCATTGGCACTTTCCCATTTATTAAGCATACAGGCTGATTCTTTGAAGTCGAATAAAAAAATTGAGTTAGAAGTTTGTTACGATAATCATACAAATGAAAAATTAATTATTGAAAGTAATTATTATAGAGAAGTTATTTATAATCTTGAACATGTCGTACATCATATGGCATTGATCAGGGTGGGTATTAACGATGTCTCCAATATAGTTCTTGACGATTGCTATGGAGTGGCTTCTTCTACCAGCAAATACAAGCAACAATGTGCACAGTAAGCTTTATTTCACATAAGAATAAATATTATATCGTTTCAAATAGAGATGAGCATGGTAGCCGAAAGCAAGCTTTACCCCCTACAGTTTATACCATTCATCAAAAAAAAATAGTATTCCCTAAAGATGCAGATGCCGGCGGTAGTTGGATTGGCATGTGTGAAAATGGCAATGTATGCGTTTTATTGAATGGCGCATTTCACAAACACATTCCGGAACCTCCGTATGCACTAAGTAGAGGAATCATTTTTCTTTCCATCATCAGTTCACAGAATCCGTTGGATGCATTTTCAGAACTAGATCTTTTACGCATAGAACCCTTTACGATTGTTCTTCTTGAAAATGGGAAATTGTTTGAGTGCAGATGGGATGGCATAGATAAACATCAAAAGCAATTAAATACTCATCACGCATATATTTGGTCTTCTGTTACTTTATATGATCCGGCAATGATCTTGCAAAGAGAACAATGGTTCGAGTCTTTCTTGCAAAAAATAACATCCCCAACTTTACATGATATCCTCAACTTTCATACGTTTGCCGGTGAAGGGAATTGCCATACTGATTTACTAATGAATCGAAATGATCAAATGTTGACTGTTAGTATTACCGGCATGGAAATTTCGCCTGATTTCGGTATCATGGAATATCATGATTTAAAAACAAATCAATATTTTCGAGAAAAACTCTCCTTTGTTTCAGCATTGGAATTGTCTTAACTAGTTAAAAATTATATTATTATTAAGTTTAGCAAACACCCTTTTTTGATTAAATTATTACATTGGGAATACTGGCCCTTTCATGTTGTGTATATTCCTATTTACTTCTATTGGTTCTGGCTATGTGTAAAAGCAAGATCACTATTTTTCTTTAATGCATCCAATCCCACCATAAAAAATGGAGGTTTCTTAATGGAAAGTAAAAAGGAAATTTATGATATCATCCCCGCTAAATGGTATCCTAAAACCTTGTTTATAGCCAAAGGGTCTAATGAAGATAATTGGAAAGTTGCTTTGCAGGAAGCTGCTTTTTTATTTCCTATAATAGGAAAGCCGGATATCGGCATGCGTGGTTTGGCTGTGCAAAAACTCAATAGTATTGAGGATGTATCAACATATGCCAAAGAAAGTAAAGTTGACTTTTTATTACAAGAGTTTGTTTCTTATGAAAATGAGGTTGGTATCTTTTATTATCGTTATCCAAATCAAGAAAAAGGTAATATTACCGGCATTGTAGGTAAAGAATTCCTTTCAGTTTTGGGAGATGGTGTTTCTACAGTTGAGGAATTGATCAACTTGAATTCAAGAGCCATTTTACAATTAAAGACTTTGCGTAAAGTATTTAGAACTGAATTAAAAAGAAAACTGCCCTTGCATGAAAAATTTCTGCTAGTTCCTTATGGCAATCATAGTCGCGGAGCAAAATTTATTGATGTGTCTGATCTTATTGATGATCAGTTAACCCAATCTTTTGATACTATTTGTCAACAAATTCCGGGTTTTTACTTTGGTCGGTTAGATATAAGATTTAAAAGCTGGGAAGATTTACGATTAGGAAAAAACTTTTCAATTATTGAGTTGAATGGCGCCGGAAGTGAGCCTACACATATGTACGACCCTAAACATTCCATTTTTTACGCATGGAAAGAAATTACCCGTCACTTACAAATATTGTATAAGGTTAGTATGTTGAATCATCGAAATCATGGGGCTCCTTTTTTACCTTTTGATGAAGGCTGGCAAATGTTTAAAGAAAATAAAGCGTATGTAAAAATGATTCAGCCAGTGGAGCGTTCACAATAAGTTGAGCAATGCCATGAATGGGCAGGTAAAAGAAAGGAAAATACAACTCTTGGCTAGATGAAGAGTAGCAAGACGGAATGATAAGAAAAAAAATATTTTTATGGATTCACCTGCTATGAAGACAAGTCGTTTTGTTTTTCATCTACATTGATCAATTTGTAAGAAACAGAATTCTTAGAAAAGGAAATAAGAAATTCAGTTCCTATGTATTTCCCTCGATATTCAAATAAAAAAATATTATTTCCATCTTCCTCAACCTGACCAATAATTGTTTTTTCGGTATTATTAAAACTATAGGTTATCCTTTGCTTTGTATCGTTAAAAGATTTGCTTTTGTGTTTTGTAATATATTCAAAATTGCTGTTATTCAAAGCATATCGATTAGAAATGATAAAAATATAAAATTCTTTGTCACCGGCCGAATTGACTGCGGGTGAAAATTAGGTGTGAATGTACGAAACTTGCGGCAGTTCAAAAGTGTTTTGCTATTTTTAGCCCTATCTAGTTGAATATCATCTGTTAGATTAAGTGACCTGTATTTAATATAATAAGAAAATTATATACTTAACGTTACACCACTTTTATTTCAATTATGATAGATTCATTGGTTTTATTTGCCTCTTTCTGTTATCTTTAAAAATCAGTAAACACAGCTTGTATTGCAAAATACTTGTGTATTCTGATGATGTGTGTAGTAGGAATTTCCATGACTATTCAATCAAAAAAATGTCAATTGCTGAAAACGAAGAAAATAGGTTAGCGGCTTTAAGAAACTATCATATTCTTGATACATTACCCGAAGATGAATATGATCGGCTAACACAATTAGCGTCTATCATTTGTGAAACACCTATTTCTCTTATTTCATTAATAGACGACAAAAGGCAATGGTTTAAATCTAACACAGGTTTAGAAATAAGGGAAACCCACCGCGACTTAGCTTTTTGCGCTCATGCAATATTACAATCGGGTGTTTTTGAAATTGAAGACACAAGCAAGGATCTTCGATTTAAAAAAAATCCGTTGGTAACGGGTGATCCACATATTCAATTTTATGCCGGTTATCCATTAATAGATCCAGATGGGAATGCACTGGGAACTTTGTGTGTTATTGATAGGGTACCTAAAAAACTTAGTCACAAACAACACCAGGCATTGAAATTACTTTCTGAAGAAGTAATGGCCTTACTGTTGGAGAGAAAACAGAAAGAAGAACTTAAAAACTTTGAACAATTATTTAAGATCTCTACAGATTTAATATGTATTGCCGGATTAGATGGATTTTTCAAAAAAGTAAATCCTGCTTTTGAAAAAATCCTCGGATGGGATATTCCTTTTTTATTAGAGAATTCATTTTTTTCACTCGTGCATCCCGATGATATTTTTTCTACCCAAAATGAGTTACAAAAATTGACTGCCGGAGAGCTGACTATCAACTTCAGTAACCGATTTCTTACTAAAAAAAATACATACAAAACGCTTCAGTGGGTAGCCACTCCGGAGCCAATAACAGGCAAGCTTTTTGCCATAGCCAGAGATGTTACAAATGAAATTCAGTCGTATAAACAAATACAAGTTAGTGAAAATAAATTTCGCTCTTTTTTTGAATTTTCACAAGGTCTCATGTGTACACACAATTTAGCAGGGGAATTCCTTACTGTTAATAAGTCCGGTGCTTCATTATTAGGGTATACTGTTGAAGAGATGGTTCAAATGAGTTTGTACGACATTGTTCCTCAGCAACACCATGCTTCATTAGATAGCTATTTGGCAGACATGAATATGCATGGTAAATCCAAAGGATTAATGACAACGCTTCACAAGGATACTACTGTTCGCGTTTGGCTTTTCAACAATACAATTGAAACAACTTTGGATGGTGAAAAATATGTGATTGGAAACTCTATAGATATCACAGAGAGATTGCGACTTGAAAAAGATTTGGAGCATACCAAGGAAATTCTTGAGCAAACAAATACAATTGCCAAAGTTGGGGCCTGGGAGATTCGATTAATCAAACAAACCATTTATTGGTCTTCCATTACCAAAGAGATATTTGAAGTGCCTACTGATTTTACCCCCGAATTATCTTCTATAGTAAATTTTTTCAAAGAAGGCAACAGCCGGAAGAAATTTCAGAAAGCCCTAAAGGAATCTACAGATACAGGAATGTCTTGGGATATGGAATTAGAGATAAAAACGCATCAAGGAAACGAAAGATGGGTAAGATTGCAGGGGAAAGCTGAAATGCAAGACGGGAAAGTTAAAAGAATTTATGGGGCCATACAGGATATTGATGAGCAAAAAAGAACCAAACTTGCCCTTGAAACAAGTGAAAATAAATACCGTGCTTTTTATGAAATCTCTCCGGTTGGAATTGCCATTAATAGACACGCTGATGGGAAATTCATAGATGGTAATGAATCATTATATAAAATGATCGGATATACTGAAAAAGAATATCGCAAATTAAATCATCACGATGTTACACCTGCTAAATATGATCAAGATGAAATCACACATCGCAATGCTTTAACACAAATTGGAAAATACGGCCCCTATGAGAAAGAATACATTCACAAAGATGGACATTTGGTTCCTGTTTTATTAAATGGTATCAAGTTCATGAGTTCCAATCATGAAGAACAAGTGTATTCCGTTATTCAGGACATTACAGAAAGAAAAAATGCAGAAAGAGCATTGTTAACCCAACAATCCAAACTTACTGCATTTGTAGAGAATGCACCGGCTGCAGTTGCCATGTTTGATCGAGATATGAAATATGTGGCAGTCAGTAACCGTTGGTTAGAAGATTATACCATTGGCGGACAGTCTGTTTTAGGTCTTTCTCAATACGACTTATTTCCAGAGCTTACCAACAAATGGAAAGCTATTCACTCCCGTTGTTTGAATGGAGCAATTGAAAAAATGGATGAGGATATTTGGCGTCCCAAAAATGCCACCCAAGATTTTTATATGCGATGGGAAGTTCGCCCCTGGTATTTGTATGATGGTTCTATAGGAGGAATTATGATGTTTACGCAGGATATTACCGAAATATGTTTGCAAAGGGAAGAATTGGAAAAAGCCAAAAAACAAGCCGAGAAAGCAAATTTAGCCAAATCAGAATTTTTGGCTAGTATGAGTCATGAAATTCGTACTCCACTCAATGGTGTCATAGGTTTCACCGATCTTATTTTGAAAACCAAACTCGATGAAACCCAGCAACAATACTTAACTATTGTTAATCAATCCGCCAATGCTTTATTAAGCATCATTAATGACATTCTCGATTTTTCTAAAATCGAAGCAGGCAAACTTGAATTAGAAATTGAAAAATGTGACTTGTATGAAATTGGAAGTCAGGCAGTAGACATTATTAGTTATCAAGTAAAAGCCAAGGAATTGGAAATGTTGTTAAACATTTCAACAGATTTACCCAGATTTATTTTGACTGATTCCGTTAGACTCAAACAAGTACTTATTAACTTACTAAGCAATGCCGCAAAATTTACCGAGACCGGGGAAATCGAATTAAAAATAGAAGCTTTATCAGATACTACCCAAAAAGAAATGGTCATTCGTTTTGAAGTCAGGGATACCGGCATAGGTATTAAAGCAGATAAACAAAAAAAGATATTTCAAGCTTTTTCTCAGGAAGATGGGTCTGTAACCCGAAAATATGGAGGAACGGGATTGGGACTTACCATATCTAACAAATTATTGGCATTAATGAACAGTAGTTTACAACTCAAAAGCGTTCTTGGAAAAGGAAGTACTTTTTACTTTGATTTATTATTGAATACAGAGCGTGGAGAACAAATGCTATTGGAAAACACTTCTTTTATAAAGGATGTATTGATAGTAGATGATAACAACAATAATTGTACAATACTTACTCAAATGTTGTTATTAAAAAACATTCACTCAGATATTGCTAAAAATGGAATAGAGGCACTTCAAATTTTGGAAAAAGGAAAAAAATATGATGTGATTCTGATGGATTTTAATATGCCCATTATGGATGGTTTGGAAACGATTAAAAAAATTAGACAAAATTTTTACAATACCGATGAAGAACAATCGATTATGCTTTTGTCAAGCTCTTCAGATGATGAAAATGTAATAAAAACTTGTAAAGAACTAGATATCAATACAAGATTGGTTAAGCCCATTAAAATGCAAGAATTATATAGGGCTTTATCCAAATTGTCGAACAATAAACAGGTACCGGAAATAATTGATGATGAAAAAGTTATGCTCCCTAATTTGCGCGAAATTCGAGTATTGATTGCTGAAGATGGCGAAATTAATATGCTATTAGCAAAAACAATCATCAAAAGAATTGCCCCCAATGCGCAAATAATTGAAGCGCATAATGGTAACATTGCTTTACAAGTTTGCAAAGAATTGATGCCTGATATTATTTTCATGGATGTGCAAATGCCTGAAATGAATGGATATGAATCAACCCGTTTAATTAGAAGTGAAGAAAAGTTCAAAAAAGTCCCCATCATTGCTATAACTGCCGGTACGGTAAAAGGCGAAAAAGAAAAGTGTATCGAAGCTGGGATGGATGATTTTTTGGCCAAGCCCATCATTGAAAATGAAGTGGCTGAAATGTTTGTAAAATGGTTATGGGATCATCAAAATGATAATGAACCAAATGAGAATGTAGCAAGTTTAGAAAATGAAAATAGAAATTTCAATAAATTAAGATTGATTGTTTCGAATGATAACGATGCATTCATTAATTTTTTGCAAGTATTAGAAGTTGAATTAATGGAGAATGAAAAAGATATTGAAAAGTTTTTCTTTCTAAAAGATTTTCAAGCATTAAAAGCAGCAGGCCACAAATTAAAAGGCACTTCCCGTTCAGTTGATTTGGAAAAGCTTTCCCAAATCGCGATACAAATTGGTTTACTAACCGATTTTTCGGAATCGAATTTGCAGTTATTATTGAAAGAAGTAAAAGAGGAAATTCAGGCAATTTTATCATTAATCCATTTTTATCAAAACCGGCAAAAGTAGACAATGCACGATCACAAATTTGTGTGCTAACAAAAAGTATTTTATGATTTTTGTCATATAAATGGCGTGCCCAAACCGGAATTTTGATAAAGTCAGCACTATATTTCATTGCGATACACACTGATAAAAAGTTATTCAACATTTATCCAATCATTTTTATTTTCATATGATTTTTTCGTAACTTCACTTTTTCCATAAGATCATTAATAATCTAACCTTTTTCATATGGGGGCCGTTTCTCTGATAGCACTAATTATGGCAGCCGTTGCCTTTTCTGCAGGTGGTATATTGGTTGGAAAAATACTCGTAAAAGGAAGTTCAAATCCTCAAAAAGGCCAGGCATATGAATGTGGTATTCCTACCGAAACCTCACCCTGGCATCAGTTTAATGTGGGATATTATCTTTTCGCCCTACTGTTTCTCATTTTTGATGTAGAGTTGGTATTCCTTTATCCTTGGGCTGTGGTTGTTAAAAAAGTGGGAATGATTGCCCTTTTTGAAATACTTATTTTCATTTTTATTTTATTCATGGGATTTTTATATGCACACAAAAAAGGAGCATTGAAATGGAGCTGACAAAAGAAAAAGCCATACAAGCAGATTTCCCCGGACAGATTCATCAAACCCCCGGTGGAGGAATTGTCGTCAGTACTTTTGATAGTATCATTAATTGGGCTCGTTCTAACTCTTTATGGCCTCTCACTTTCGCCACTAGTTGTTGCGGAATAGAAATGATGTCTGTGGCTTCCGCAAAATATGACTTCTCCCGATTTGGCTTTGAAGTAGCACGGGCCTCACCTCGTCAGGCCGATGTAATTATCATTGCCGGGACAATTGTAAATAAAATGGGACCGGTGCTTAAAAGATTATACGATCAAATGGCCGATCCTAAATATGTAATTGCCATGGGCGCATGTGCCATTAGTGGTGGTCCATTCTTTTACAATACCTATTCTGTGGTAAAAGGTGCGGATCATATTATTCCTGTTGATGTTTATATTCCGGGATGTCCTCCAAGGCCCGAAGCATTATTACATGCACTCATCACATTACAAGACAAAATTAAAAGTGGACTAACCAGAGAACAAATAAGGGATGATTTAAAAGGATAGTTTTAAAGTAACCATATGACGAACCAGGAAATTCAAGCATACATCACATCAGTTTGCCCATCGGCAACTTTTGATGAAACGGGGGAGTGGTTAAATGTTGGGATTGAGCCTATCCTTTGGCTAGAACTGGCTAAAAATCTTCGTACGTCTATTTTTCAGTTCGATTATTTATTTTGTCTCACATGTATTGATTGGAAAACACACCTAACCACAGTATATCATTTGAGTTCCACAATTTTCAGGCATTCAATTGTCATCAAATCCAATCTGGATAGCGAAAAACCGGCCATAGAAACCGTTTCCAATATTTGGAGAACAGCGGAATTTCATGAAAGAGAAGTATTTGAGTTATTTGGGGTTGACTTTTTACACCATCCTGATTTGCGTAAATTAATTCTTACTGACGATTTTGAAGGATACCCGCTTCGCAAAAATTTTGAAGACCCTATCAATATGATTAAACTCTAGCCAGGAAATGTATACACAAACAGAAGTGATAAAAGATACAACCATTGAGGGTTCGGAAGGTGAACTGGTTATCAATGTTGGGCCTCAACATCCGGCCACACACGGGGTACTTCATTTGGTCTTGACTTTACAAGGGGAAACCATTAAAAAAATTGAGCCACATCTTGGGTATATTCATCGGTCTATTGAAAAAATGTGTGAGAGTTTAAGTTACCGTCAATTTATATACGTAACCAGCCGGATGGATTACCTTTCCTCGCACATTAATAATCTAGCTTGTTCAATGTGTGTTGAAAAAGGATTGCAAATAGAAGTACCGGAACGAGCCAAAGTAATTAGGGTACTCATGAGTGAGCTTACTCGAATTGCTTCTCATGAATTATGGTTAGGCGCCATGGCAATGGACTTAGGTGCATTCACACCTTTCTTTTATACTTTTCGGGAGCGTGAATTAATTACAGATATTATGGAAGAAACCTGCGGCGCCAGGCTTACCATGAATTATATAGCCCCCGGTGGTGTGATGTTTGATTTGCATCCTACCTTTCAACAAAAGGTAAAAGAATTTGTAAAGCAGTTTAAACACAAAGTATTAGAGTTTGATGATTTGATTACCAACAATATCATTTTTCAAAATAGGATGAAAGGGGTGGGTGTCTTATCAAAAGAAGATGCTATTTCGTTTGGGTGTACCGGGCCGGTAGCAAGAGCCAGTGGGGTTAATTGCGATATTAGAAAGATATATCCTTATGAAGTATATGGCAATGTTGAATTTGATGAGATTTTAGATACTGCCGGTGATTCCTATGCTCGTTATCTGGTGAGAGTTAGAGAAATGCACCAGTCTATTCGAATCATCGAACAATTAATTGATGCAATACCTGAAGGCGATTATCAAGCAAAAACAAAGGCTGTATTGAAATTGCCCAAAGGAGAATTTTATACTAGGGTTGAAACGGCTCGCGGCGAATTAGGAGTGTATATTGTAAGTGAAGGTGCAACCACACCCTACCGTATTAAATTTAGGTCACCCGGATTTTCAAATCTCTCTGCATTACATCACATGGCAAAGGGAAGTAAAATTGGCGATCTAATGGCAACCATGGGAACCTTAGATTTAGTAATACCGGATATTGATAGGTGAGACGTGTATCGTGAAGGGTGAATCGTGAGACGTGAATAGAGGAGTCTGGCCATTTATAAGAAAATTGAAAAGTGTAAACAATTAACATACATGCTTACTTTAGAAAGTATAACAAACACAATTCAAGACTGGTTATACAGTCATTTCAATCCAACGGTTGCTTTGCTGTTTGAGTGTGCAATTATTATACTTTTAGCGATAAGTTTATTTGCTGCGTTAGGATTGGTTTTGGTGTTAATGGAGCGAAAAGTAGCAGCACATATTCAAATTCGATTGGGCCCCAATAGGGTGGGACCGGGCGGTATGTTTCAAACCGTGGCTGATACATTGAAATTAATCATGAAAGAAGGACTTACGCCGGACAAAGCCGATAAGTTTCTCTTTAACCTAGCCCCTTTCATTGTAATGATTGTTGCCATGCTTTTATTGGCACCCATTGCGTTTGCTAAGAACTTTCAAATATGGGATCTTAATATTGGTGTATTGTATATATCAGCCATTTCATCTTTATCCATTATTGGTGTATTAATGGCAGGATGGGCAAGTAATAATAAATACTCTTTATTGGGAGCTATGCGAAGTGGTGCGCAAATTGTGAGTTACGAATTATCGGCCGGGTTATCTGTATTAACGATTGTTGTGTTTACCGGAAGCTTGCAATTATCTGACATCATAGCTTCTCAAGAAAATGGATGGTGGTTATTTAAAGGACATATTCCTGTCATTATCTCTTTTGTCATATTTATAATTGCCGTTACAGCCGAAACCAACAGAGCCCCATTTGATTTAGCAGAGGCAGAATCAGAATTAACTGCCGGGTTTCATACGGAATATTCTGGGATGCGTTTTGCACTATTTTTTCTAGCAGAATACATTAATATTTTTATTGTTTGTGCCATTGGTGCTACCCTTTTTCTGGGTGGGTGGATGCCATTGCATATTGGGAATTGGGAAGGCTTTAACCATGTCATGGATTTTATTCCTTCCTCTGTTTGGTTTATGGGAAAAACATTTTTTCTCATTTTCCTGATTATGTGGTTCCGTTGGACTTTTCCAAGGTTACGTGTAGATCAGTTATTAAATTTAG
Source organism: Bacteroidota bacterium (assembly GCA_031417635.1). Taxonomy (GTDB): domain Bacteria; phylum Bacteroidota; class Bacteroidia; order Chitinophagales; family Chitinophagaceae; genus Sediminibacterium. The sequence continues at coordinate 47,798 of JANOVY010000081.1, forward strand.
AATGGAAATATTTATTACCGATTAGTATGTTCAATTTAATATTAGCAACAATAATCGCGATTTTGGGATGGCACTTTTAATAGCAGATGATTAATGCATTGATTAGTAGTGAATACAAAAAATGATGGCATGTTTTTGAAAAATTATTTTAATGAAGTTTATTCAGCCGTAACCTCGCTCTTAAAAGGTATGCGAATGACCGGTTATTATTTCTTTCACCCCAAAGAAATCATTACTGAACAATACCCCGATAATAGAGCCACTTTACATTTGGCAGAACGTTTTAGAGGAGAGGTGGTTATGACGCATGATGCTAATAATGAACATGCCTGTACCGGCTGTACTGCCTGTGAATTGGCGTGTCCAAATGGCACCATTAAAATCATTACAAAATTCGACATAACACCGGAAGGCAAAAAGAAAAAAGCAATTGACACTTTTATTTATCATTTAGAATTATGCACTATGTGTAATTTATGTATCGTAGCTTGTCCGACAGATGCAATTAAAATGGCTCAAAATTTTGAACATAGTGTTTTTGATAGAAGCAAACTCACAAAAAAATTAAATTCACCGGGTTCTAAAATAAGGGAGGGCATTGAATAATGAGCGCATCGGCTATTATATTTTATTTGATTGCTGCATTTATATTAGGTGCCGGAATTTTATCGGTCACCGCCACTAAAATATTTAGATCTGCCATTTGGTTGCTTTTTTCTTTGGTCGGCATTGCAGCCTTGTATTTTTGGATGCAAGTAGAATTTATTGCAGCAATTCAAATCATCGTATATGTTGGAGGTATAGTTGTATTAATTATTTTTTCCATTTTCTTAACCCAGCAATCCGGAAAAGAAATGCCAAAACCATCATTGCAAAAAGTACTCTTTTCTATACTGGCAGCACTCTTTGGATTCCTTTTTTCTTTTCAATTGATATACGAATTTGGGTTCAATCGCATGACCAACAGTCCATTCAATGTTACTGTGGAAACAATTGGTACACAAATGTTAAGTACTACTGAGCATGGTTACATTTTGCCATTTGAAGTTGTGAGTATGTTATTATTAGCTGCCATGATTGGTTGTATTGTTATTGCCATGAAAAGCAATGATGAAATAGCAAATCCCCATGCTGAATCTGATGCCAAATTAATGATTCATACATCGATTTCTTCACTTCAAAATGAAAAAGAGAAATAATATGAACGAGATACCTTTATCATATATTCTGTTTGTAAGCACTGCTTTATTTTTTATTGGCATGTATGGATTATTTACCAGAAGGAATATGATCACCATGTTAATGGCGATTGAATTGATGCTGAATAGTGTAAATATCAATTTTGTCGCTTTTAATAAATATTTGTTCCCCGAAAAATTAGACGGTATTTTTTTTACCATATTTATTATAACAATTGCTGCCGCAGAAGCTGCTGTGGCCATAGCCATCATTATACATTTGTATAGAAATCATAAATCGATTGATGTAGATGATGCATCAGAACTGAAATTCTAAAACGATGTCAAATTATTTCTACATAGTTCTTATTCCACTTTTGCCATTGGCAACCTTTCTTGTATTGGGAATATTTGGCAGAAAACATTTCAACGCATTATCCGGTATTTTAGGTACATTTTCTTTAGGTGTTTCTACCGTCTTGTCTTTTGTGGCTGCCCAACAATATTTTTTTGTTGATGGTAAAGTAAATGGCATTTACCAAAAAATAATTGCCTTTAAATATACTTGGCTTGAATTTTCACCCACTGTATCTATTGATATGGGTATCATTGTTGACCCTATTTCCGTTATGATGCTGATTGTGGTTTGTTTTGTTTCATTAATGGTACATGTATTTAGTTTGGGTTATATGAAAGGCGAAGAACGATTTGCTACCTATTATGCATTTTTATCGCTCTTTACCTTTTCTATGTTAGGATTGGTGTTGTCGAGCAATATATTTCAAGTGTATATTTTCTGGGAATTGGTTGGGGTATCCTCCTTTTTATTAATTGGCTATTATTTTGAAAAGCCTTCAGCTGTGGCCGCCGCAAAAAAAGCATTCATTGTTACCAGATTTGCAGACCTTGGTTTTTTAATCGGCATCCTTATTTTGGCTTTTTATGGAGAATCACTCGACATCGGTACATTAATCGAAAGGCTTACTTCTCTTCAAACCTATCAGTTTATTAATATTACCACTGCAGGCTTTTTAGGCGTATCTATGTTAACCTGGGGTCTCGCGCTGGTGTTCATTGGTGGAGCGGGAAAATCTGCGATGTTTCCATTACATATTTGGTTGCCTGATGCTATGGAGGGCCCAACGCCTGTATCAGCGTTAATTCATGCTGCAACCATGGTTGTGGCCGGCGTTTATTTAGTGGCAAGATTATTTCCGATATTTTCCATGGATGGGTCTGCTTTACAAATAATAACCTATACCGGCGTTTTTTCTGCATTATTTGCAGCTATCATTGCCTGTACACAAACCGATATTAAAAGGGTATTGGCTTATTCAACCATGTCGCAGATTGGCTATATGATGTTTGCTTTAGGTGTTGCTAAACAAGGTGGAGAAAATGGATTGGGTTATATGGCTTCTATGTTCCATCTGTTTACACATGCATTTTTTAAATCCTTACTGTTTTTGGGTGCGGGTGCCGTTATTCATATGGTGCATAGTAACGACATGAAAGATATGGGAGGGTTAAGAAAATTAATGCCCATTACCCATATGGCTTTTTTAATTGCCTGTTTGGCTATTGCCGGTATTCCGCCATTTGCCGGATTTTTTAGTAAGGAAGAAATTTTATTGGCAGCCTATCATTCTAACAAACTCATTTATGGGGTGGCACTTTTTACTGCTGCACTCACAGCTTTTTATATGTTTAGATTGTATTTCTCTATTTTTTGGAGCAAAGAATCTCATTTACACAATACGCATGGAGAAGGACCTTTGTCGATGAAAATTCCTTTAATTATTCTTGCCATATGTGCCATTGGTGTTGGGTTTGTTCCCTTCTCAAGCTTCATCAGTTCAGATGGTAAGGGACTTGACACGCATATCGATATTCTATTTTCCATTGCTCCGGTTGGATTAACCATACTTTCTATTCTACTGGCAGCAAATTTGTATAAAAATGAAAATGCAAAGCCCGCAAAAATTGCTACTTCAATGGGGATACTGTATCAGGCTGCTCATAAAAAATTTTATATTGATGAATTGTATTTGTTCATTACTCAAAAAGTTATTTTTCCTTTCATTGGTCAACCCATTGCTTGGATAGATAAAAATATTATTGATGGGTTTATGAATTTACTGTCTACCATCACCGGGGAAATTTCTGAAAAAATAAAACAATTACAATCCGGTAAAGTACAGCAGTATGCATTGTATTTTTTTGGTGGAATTTCCCTTTTAGCTGTATTATTTATTTATTGGTGGAAATAAAATAAAACATGAATTTATCTTTACTGATCATATTGCCTTTTATTACCGCGATGGGCATTTTATTGAGCACCGGACTTAAGCAAGTAAGAATAGTTGCATTAGCCGGATCCTTTGTTCAATTAGGTGCGGCTATATTTTTATTAATTCAGTATTGGCAGGAAAGATCTGCCGGTAACCATTCTCCCATGTTATTTGATGTTACTTATGTTTGGTTTGCAGCCTTGCACATTAATTATCATATAGGGGTTGATGGGATATCTATTGCCATGATTTTGTTAACGGCTTCTGTTGTTGTAGCCGGTATCCTTGTATCATGGGATATGGAAAAACTACACAAAGAATTTTTCTTTTTATTGATATTATTGAGTTTAGGGGCGTATGGATTTTTTATTTCATTGGATTTATTTACGCTTTTTTTCTTTTTAGAAATTGCGGTAATTCCAAAATTTCTATTAATTGGTATTTGGGGAAGTGGTAAAAAAGAGTACAGTGCTATGAAACTTGCTTTGATGTTAATGGCCGGCACCGCCCTAATATTTGTGGGATTGATGGGTGTTTATTATGCTGCCCATTCTTTCGACATCATGGAAATCTCCCAAATGCATTTACCGATAGAGGTGCAAAAATTCTTTTTCCCATTCGCTTTTTTAGGATTTGGCATATTTGCGGCCTTGTTTCCATTTCATACTTGGGTACCCGATGGTCATGCTTCTGCACCCACTGCTGCATCTATGTTCCTTGCCGGAATATCAATGAAATTGGGTGGTTACGGTTGTTTGCGGGTGGCTACTTTTTTAATGCCGGATGCTGCCCATGCTTATTCATGGATTATTATTCTTTTAGCCACCATCGCCATCATTTATGGGGCATTTGCTACCATGATGCAAACCGATCTAAAATACATCAATGCCTATTCCTCCATTAGTCATTGTGGATTCGTGATTTTAGGAATTGGTATGTTAACACAGACTTCTATCAATGGGGCTGTTATACAAATGGTTTCTCATGGATTAATGACAGCCCTTTTCTTCGCAGCCATTGGCATGATTTATAGCAGAACCCATACTCGTATGGTGGCGCAATTAGGCGGATTATTAAAAGTGATGCCATTTATTTCAACCTTATTTGTCATTGCCGGTTTATGTTCATTGGGGCTCCCAGGCTTTAGTGGATTTGTAGCCGAAATGACAGTATTCATGGGCTCTTGGCAAAATCCGGATACCCTGTATCGCATTGCAACTATATTGGCTTGTGCATCGATAGTAGTTACAGCCGTCTATATTTTACGAGCAACAGGTAAAACAATAATGGGCCCTATTAGTAATACCTATTCTCATTTAACCGATGCCACATGGAATGAAAAATTGGCGGCCGGAATTTTAGTTGCCGGAATTGTGCTCATTGGTGTTGCACCATTTTTGATTAATCAATTGATTGTTCCAGGAACAGAAAACATTATGTTACAGATTGGAAAAGCGATTACCATTAAATAAAATGAATGATGTTATTTGATTTCTTCATATTGCTACGACAGGAACTAATGATCACTGCTATCATTTTTCTGTTGCTTTTTATCAAATTGGGTAAAGAACGGAATAATGAAACCATTCTGTTGTTAGTAAATATATTCCTTTTTGTAAACTTGGCTGTTGGATTTTGTTGTAACACGGAGGGTGCAATATTTAGCGGAATGTTTACAACCAATACCCTTGTGGTATTTGAAAAAAACATTTTAAATTTGGCCATTTGGATTATTTCCATGCAATCTTATGCTTGGTTAAAAACACATAAACAAGTAATTGAATTTTATTTATTACTCCTCTCTTCTTTATTAGGAATGTTCTTTATGATCTCAAGCGGTAATTTATTAATGTTCTATTTAGGACTTGAAATGTCTACCATTCCTCTGGCAGCGGCTGCAAATTTCGATTTGGCAAAACGGCAATCATCGGAAGCGGCATTAAAATTAATCATTTCCTCAGCTTTTTCCTCAGGTTTGCTGCTATTTGGTATTTCGTTTATCTATGGAACTACCGGTACCTTGGTTTTTTCTGAAATGGCCACTCAGATTACAAACCAGCCTTTACAATTATTTGCTTTTATTTTATTATTCTCAGGATTTGCATTCAAAATTTCTGCTGTCCCTTTTCATCTTTGGACAGCTGATGTTTATGAAGGAGCACCTGTTGCAGTTACTTCCTTTCTTTCTGTTGTATCCAAGGCGGCTGTTGTTTTTGTTTTGGTGTCTGTTTTATATACGGTATTCAAATCTTTGTCTGAGGTTTGGTATAATATCGTATTTCTGATTGCCCTATTAACTATCATTGTCGGAAATTTATTTGCTATCCGACAAAATAATATGAAACGATTCCTGGCTTTTTCATCAATTGCGCAGGTAGGTTTTATTTTAATTGGAATAGCAGGTAGTTCTCAAAAAGGAACAGCATCTGTTATTTACTTTTTATTGATCTATGTCTTTTCTAACCTTGCCGCATTTGGAGTGGTCTCTTTGGTAAGCGCCATTAAAGGGAAAGAAAACATTAGTGATTATAAAGCTTTTTATACCACCAACCCTATGTTAGCTTGGGTATTAACCATAGCCTTATTTTCGTTGGCCGGAGTTCCACCAACCGCAGGTTTTTTTGGAAAGTTTTTCTTGTTATTAGCCGGGACTGAAAAAGGAAGTTATTGGCCTATCACCATTGCAGCACTAAATATGGTGATTTCATTTTATTATTACCTAAGAGTGGTAAAAGCAATGTTTATGGATTCAAATGAACAGCCCATAGGGAAAATAGTCATTCCGGGTTTCTCCAAAATTGCCCTTTTTATATGTGTGATAGGAATAATAGTTACCGGATTATTTAGTTGGATATACGACTACATTTTTTCATTAAGCCCAAGCTTTTAATATTGCAGTTATGGCCATCAATAAAAATCATGAATTTGAAGAGTTAGATGGAGTAAAGTGTGCCATTGTGGAGAAGAACGTGAGCCCTGAGCGAGTAACTTTTTTAAAGAATTTATTAGAATATAATCAGTACGCGGTAGTCATTCTTCCAAGCCCACCACCAAAAGTTGCTCCGGTAACTGTAGCGACAGATTCTTCAGAGGCATCAAATATTGAAATTGTCACTGAAACATACACGGTAGGGGTGACCGATGTTATGTTTAATGCAATCAATGCCATATTTGGACGATTATTGAAAACCCCGGATGGTCATGTTGCCACATTAGCCTATTGGAATCAGAAAGAGGCCGTAGCAAATGATGAGATTCCTTATTTTGAAAACAAAGTTTGAACATTAATAAGGGTATTCGTTTTTGAATAATAATGGCATCACTTTTCTCTCCTTGTTCTTATTTTCAGGAAATTGATAAATAAGGTATTTTCTCTATATTTAGCATGCATCTTATTGAACCTTTCCCTTGTCCTTAATTTTCCGATGGTTTTAATATAAATTTTTGATGTAGACACATGGATAGAATTTTAGTAGTTGATGATGATCCGGTTATTGTAAAACTGTATCAAATAATTCTAAAGAAAGAAGGATTTGATATTGACATTGCTACTTGTGGCGATGAATGCCTTGTCTCTTTGGCTACACAAAAACCGGATGTAATATTGCTAGATGTCATTCTTCCCGATTGTTCTGGCTTACAATTGTGCAATCAAATTAAAAGCAATTCCGAATTTCTCGGTATAAAAATCATACTAGTATCCGGAATGGAAATTAGTCCCACACAGATTGCCCAAGGAATTGAAATAGGAGCGGATGATTACCTGGTAAAGCCATTTGATCACAAAGAATTATTGGCTAGGGTAAGGAATTGTTTAAAACTTAAAAAAGTTGAAGAAGCGCTACGCGACAAGAACGCTGAATTAAAAGACCTCACTTGGCATTTACAGAATGTACGTGAAGAAGAAAGAAAGTTTTTTGCGCGAGAAGTGCAAGAAGAATTGGGACAAATTACAGCTGTATTAAAAATGGATATAGATTGGTTGGCTATTAATATGTCTGATGCGCCTGAATCGCATAAGAGTAGGATGGCTCATGCTTCCGATCTGGCCAAATTGATTATTACCACTATCCGAAAAATTGCCTCTTCCCTTCGGCCTAGTATGATAGATGAATTAGGCTTACATGCATCTTTAGATTGGAAATGTAAGCAGTTTACTATCAATGAAGCAATCCCTTGTGAATTTGAACATACCGGTGAAGATGATAACCTATCTATTGAAATGAAAACCGGCCTTTTTAGAATTTGCCAGGAAGTATTAAACAATGTTTCGGGCCATGCGCTTGCAACTAAAGTGACGGTTATCACCAATATAGAAGAAGAAAAAGTAATCCTGGTAATCAAAGACAACGGCAAAGGTTTTAATGTGGATCAACAAAAAAATTCCCTCGGCTTAATTAGTATTCGTGAAAGAGCTGCATCCCTGCAAGGTGAAATGAGTTTGGAAAGTGAAATTGGTAAGGGAACAACATTTACTTTTAAGTTTCCCATTTCATAAAAACCTATCCTCCAGTACTTTAGAATTAAGTCAGCAGGCACTTTTACAATAAAAAATGAGTTTTTTTAGTTTGAACTAGAAAAAATGTTGTAATTTTTAGTAACCAAACTTAACACAATGACACATTATCACGTTGTATCAAGAGTTGCCATCTACTTCTTGGCAGTTACCATGATGCTTTTTGGCCTTTTTTACCTTGTGAATCCCCGAGATATGATGTTATATATTCCGGAATTTATTCCGGGCGGTATTATATGGACTTATTTTGTGGGTGTTTCTTATATTCTGGTGGGGATTTCATTTATCCTAAATAAATGGGTGAAGTTTACCGGTTATTTTATGGCAGCCATGTTGTTTATTTTCATAGTTGTGATTCATATTCCCAATTATATGAATGCCGGAAGTGTAGAAACCCGAACACTTGCCTTGATTAATTTATTAAATGCAAGTGGATTCCTTGGTTTTACAGTTCACATTGCTGCCGGTGCCCATCACCAACAATTGCATTTAGAAGAAAGCGATTAGTATTTGTTGAATCCTCATTTTTTCTTCTAAAATTCATTATGCATTAATGAAACGAACATTTTTTTTATGTTGTTTACTATTTTCCATCAGTTGTCAGCGTGCTGTTTTTAAAGAGAAGTGGGTAAAAGAAAAGGCACCCGAATATTTTAAAGTAGCCATCGAAACTTCTAAGGGAAATATGGAAGTAGAATTTATTCGTAAATGGTCTCCTTTGGCTGTAGATAGGGTGTATGCACAAATAAAACATGGATTTTATAATCACACACTATTCTTTCGTGTTCGGCCCAATTATGTAGCGCAGTTTGGTTTGGATGATTCAACTGCGGCCAAAAACTGGGGTGCATTTGCGCTTCCTGATGAACCCGTATTAGAACCCAATATTCGAGGAACAATCAGTTATGCACGCAGTGGTAAAAATACTCGGGGCAATAATTTATATATCAATCTAAATAATAATTCTCCAAGATTGGATACATTAAAATCAAATGGGGTAGTGGGTTATCCCGTTTTGGGCAAAATTACCCAAGGAATGGGCTTGATTGATTCTCTATATTCCGGTTACGGAGACGGGGTTTTTGAAAAGTATAGCCTACTCTTTAAAAATAAAAAAGCTTTTCTGGAATTGTATCCTAAACTAGATTCCATTCAAAAAATCAAAATCATTAAATAAATCATTACACTCAAAATTATTAGCCCTCTGCATATTTTGTATATTCTTAATGTAAATTGAATCCTGTATTAACTATCACCCATGCATACATTACAAACAGCCGATTACATTGTTTTCTTTGTTTATTTTATCGTAATCTCTTTGTATGGGTATTATATCTATCACAAAAAAAAATCGACAACTACCAGTTCTACAGATTTCTTTTTGGCAGAAGGTTCACTAACATGGTGGGCCATTGGTGCGTCATTAATTGCGTCCAATATTTCAGCAGAACATTTTATTGGCATGTCGGGTTCAGGGTTTGCATTGGGTTTAGCCATCTCCACCTATGAATGGATGGCGGCTGCAACTTTGGTGATTGTTGCCATTTTTATTATTCCGGTGTATCTAAAGAACCGAATCTTTACCATGCCTCAGTTTTTAGCCACTAGGTATAATGATAAGGTTAGTACCATCATGGCCGTATTCTGGTTATTGGTATATGTATTTGTCAATCTTACTTCAATTATCTATTTAGGAGCATTGGCAATATCTTCCATCTCCAATATAAGTTTTGAATGGAGTATTGTGGGGCTTAGTTTATTTGCGGTAATTGTTACCCTGGGTGGTATGAAAGTGATAGGGTATACCGATGTAATTCAGGTTTTTGTATTAATAGCCGGTGGTTTGGTAACCACTTATTTAGCATTGTCTCTTTTATCTGAGCAATATGGGTTTGGTTCAAATGTTTTTAAAGGCTTGGAAGTATTAAGAAAAGAAGCCCCTTCTCATTTTCATATGATCTTTGATAAGTCACATAAATATTATCCCGAATTACCCGGTTTATCCGTATTAATAGGAGGAATGTTAATCAATAACCTAGCCTATTGGGGATGCAATCAATACATCGTACAACGTGCATTGGGTGCCGACTTAGCCACTGCTAGAAAAGGAATCTTATTTGCTGCTTTTTTAAAATTATTGATTCCGGTCATTGCCGTCTTACCCGGAATAGCCATGTATGTGTTACATCAAAAGGGAATGTTTCAACAAGAAATGGCGGATGCAGCCGGAACCCTTAAACCCGATCATGCATATCCTACGCTCATGAATTTATTACCTGCCGGATTAAAAGGGGTGGCTTTTGCGGCACTTACGGCAGCTATCGTGGCTTCATTAGCAGGGAAGGCCAATAGTATTTCAACCATTTTTTCGCTTGATATTTATCGGAAGTATTTTAATAAAGATGCTTCAGAAAGAAAGTTGGTGCTGGTGGGAAGATGGGCGGTTATCATTGCCATGTTAGTGGCTGCTGTGGTTACTCCGGCATTACGCTCTCTTGATCAAGCGTATCAGTTTATTCAGGAGTATGTGGGCTTTATTTCTCCCGGTGTGTTGGCCATTTTTCTACTCGGGTTTTTCTGGAAAAAAACCACCGCTTCTGCAGCCATGGCAGGTGCCTTATTAACCATCCCAATTTCTACCGTTCTTAAGTTTTTACCTTACTGGACCAATGGGGCTTTTCCGGATTACCCTTTTTTAGATAGGATGACAATCACTTTTGTTGCCATCGTTATAACCATGATTGTGATGAGCCTTTTGAAACCCAAAAAGGAAAATGATACCCATACCATTCAAATTGATACTTCCCTGTTTAGGGTATCTACCGGGTTTGTGATTGGATCAATTATTATCTGTGGTATTCTAGCTGCATTATATACTGTTTTTTGGTAAAACCCATTGGATTTCATTAATTCTCGTGTTTTAAACCGACGCACACTCCCCTTTTCCTTAAAAAAAGAAAAAAATGGAAGGTTTTGCAGTTAAAAAATCCGATTTTAGTGTAGGATTACTTTTATGAATTCGTAAAAATGAATGTATGTCACAAACTCAATCAAGTATGTCTTCAAATATGAATGCACCCCTTGCTAACCTCGATGAATGGGAAGCTGATGTGTTAATGCGTTATCCGGATCCTTCTGCCATTGCAAAAGACAAGGCAACCGAGGAGTTTCGAAATTATGAAGAGCCCGCAAGAGATACTGTGAAAGAGTTCTACCGTTTGAATCATACTTTTCAAACCTATGATTTTGTAAAACAAAAAAAAGAAGATTTTTTACAGTTTAATAAAAAAGAGATGCCCATCTGGAAGGCATTTGATTTCTTAAATGAATTGGTGGATGATTCCGATCCGGATACAGACTTAGACCAGATGCAACATTTGTTACAAACTTCTGAAGCCATCAGAAATGATGGACATCCCGACTGGATGGTATTGGTAGGCTTAATTCATGATATGGGTAAAGTATTGTGTTTGTTTGGCGAACCCCAATGGGCTGTGGTGGGCGATACATTCCCGGTAGGTTGTGCTTATTCAGATAAAATTGTGTATCCTGAATTTTTTAATTTGAATCCCGATAAGGAGGATAAAGTATATACCCAAAAATACGGAGTCTACGAACCCAATTGCGGATTAAAAAATGTTCAGATGTCTTGGGGCCATGACGAATATGTTTATCATATGATGAAAGATCATTTGCCGGAGGAAGGATTGTATATGTTACGTTACCATTCATTCTATGCACAGCACCGCGAAAATGCCTATGATCATTTGATGGATGCACATGACCATGAGATGTTTAAATGGGTAAACTTATTCAATCCTTATGATTTGTATTCAAAAAATCCCAATCAAAAGAGCTGGGAAGAATTAAAGCCTTATTATACGGAGTTGGTAGCCAAATACCTTCCTAAAACCTTGAAATTTTAATGGTGTACAAATTCAATTTTTGTAAATAAGTTTTTTTCAAATTTAGCAATCAAACTTGTTTACTATTTGCAGCCAACTTTTGTAAAACTGCCATTTTACTGAAGCTTATCGACTATTTTATAAAAACTGAATCATATTCAAATGAAGTATGTATTGTTAATGCTGTGGCTATTGTTATTTGGTAATGGAAGCATATTTTCTCAAGAGAATCTTACTTTATGGTATAATAAACCGGCGGCTGTTTGGACAGAAGCTTTGCCCATTGGCAATGGCCGTATTGGTGCCATGATTTTTGGAAAAGTTGAGGAGGAATTAATCCAATTAAATGAATCCACTTTATGGAGCGGCGGTCCTGTAAAGAAAAATAGCAATCCGGGTGCTTTCAATTATCTGGCCAAAGCCAGAGAAGCCCTAGCCAAAGGTGATTATGCTGCTGCCAATACATTGGTAAAAAATATGCAGGGCAGTTATTCTGAAAGTTATATGCCGATGGGAGATTTGCTTATTAAGCAAAATTTTGCAAGCAAAACCCCATCCAATTATTATCGCGATCTGAACATACAGGATGCAATAGCTACTACCCGGTTTTCAATTGATGATGTAAATTATACGAGAGAAATTTTTGCTTCTGCACCGGCTCAAGTTATTGTAATCAAACTTACTTCCAGTAAGGCAAAGCAACTCAACCTAACGGTATCAGCTAAAAGTATCCTAAAGTATCACAATGAAACAGTAGGAAAAAATCAGCTACTGCTTAAAGGAAAAGCACCCGCTCATGCCGATCCTAGTTATATCGGGTATAATAAGAATCCTGTAATTTATGAGGATACCATCGGATGCAGGGGTATGCGATTTGAATACATTGTAAAAGCAACAAGTAATGATGGAAGTATTGTTACAGATACCAACGGTATTCATATTACGGATGCTTCAGAAGTTATTCTGTTCGTTTCTGCGGCCACTAGCTTTAATGGATTTGATAAATGTCCTGATAAAGATGGAAAGAATGAACATCAGTTAGCAACAAATTATCTGCTAAAAATAGCAGACAAAAAATACGAGCAAATACGGAATGATCATTTTACAGATTTTCATAAGTATTTTAACCGAGTTTCATTAAGCTTAAATAATCAATCAACCAATCTTAAAACTTCTCTACCCACGGATACTCGGTTAGAAAACTATGCAAAAGAATCCGATCCGGGTCTCGAATCATTGTATTTTCAATACGGTCGTTATTTATTGATTGCATCTTCACGTACAAAAGATGCACCCGCTAATCTACAAGGAATTTGGAACAAAGAATTAAGGGCACCCTGGAGTAGTAATTATACCAGCAACATTAATGTTGAAATGAATTACTGGCCCGTTGAATCCACCAACCTATCTGAGTTTCATCAACCCTTGATTGATTTGATAAAACATTTAGCGGTTACCGGAAAAGAAACTGCACAAAATTATTATCATGCCAAAGGTTGGGTAGTACACCATAATACCGATATATGGGCTATGAGTAACCCGGTTGGTGATTTTGGAAAAGGAAGCCCGGTTTGGGCCAACTGGTACATGGGTGCCAACTGGTTAAGCCGCCATTTATGGGAACATTATTTATTTACCGGTAACAAACAATTTCTGAAAGAAGTATATCCTATCATGAAAGAAGCTGCTTTATTTACATTGGATTGGTTGGTAAAAGGCAAGAATGGTTATTTGGTTACTTCCCCTTCTACATCTCCGGAAAATGATTTTTTTTACGAGGGCATTAAAAAAGCCGATGTATCGATTGCTACTACCATGGATATGGGAATTATCAGGGACTTATTTTCCAATATCATAGAAGCCGGAAAAGTATTAAATACCGATTTGGCATTTCGTAATACCCTCATTCAATCAAAGAAACAATTGTTCCCTTTTCAAACAGGTTCAAAAGGACAGTTGTTGGAATGGTACAAAGATTTTATAGAAGTAGATCCACATCACAGACACACTTCTCATTTATATGCATTACATCCCGCTCATGAAATTTCACCACTCAATACACCGGAACTGGCAGAAGCAGCTAAGCGAACATTAGAATTGCGGGGTGATGACGGCACCGGATGGAGCCTTGGCTGGAAAGTAAATATGTGGGCTAGATTATTAGATGGCAATCATGCCTATACATTGTATAAAAATCTACTTCGCCTTAACAAAGAGAATAATACAACCTATAATAAAGGAGGAGGAGCTTACCCTAATTTATTTGATGCGCATCCCCCTTTTCAAATTGATGGAAATTTTGCCGGTACTGCCGGTGTAGCCGAAATGTTATTGCAAAGCCAGAATGGGGATTTGCACATTTTACCGGCATTGCCTGATGCATGGGAAAGCGGCGCTGTTAAGGGTTTGGTAGCCAGAGGTGGATTTGTGACTGATATCACTTGGAAGAATAACAAATTGGAAACCGCTAATATTTTCTCAAAAAATGGAGGGCCCTGTATCGTTCGGGCAAATGAACCATTTGAAATAAAAGGAATCAATCAGAAATCGTCAAAAAATAGTATTGGGTATACGATCTCAATGTATACGGAGAAAAATAAAATGTATTCGGTTCAGCGGCTTCAATAATCACCTATTCGAAAATCAAGCTTGAAAATATAGGCATACTTTCATTAAGCAGTAATAAAGTATTCACGAAGTTGAGTGATCTCTATCCAGAAAACCCTGCTTTCTATTGAATATCAATCTGTTATTAGTATTTGGGCTCCCCATTTCTCTACTTCTTTTTTTCTAACTCCATGTTATCAAATTGACAACAAAACAAATGAGTGTTTAAAATATAAAAAAGTTGATAACATTTGTCTATACTTTTCATTTTTTACATCATTACTTACTGCCATATCTAACCAAAGCAATAATTTATTAATACTCATCAAAATTATTTATGTGTCTAATTGATGTTTGGTAAATAATCAGAAAAGTATCGTTGACAAACTATCTATTTTATTTCACGAGAAAAATTTTCAAAAATGCAAGCTTTATACAATCACGGAGGAGAATTGATTGCCTATCAATACCAAAATATGCTTATTCATCCTGATAATTTTGAAGTGCTCGGACTTATTTTGGGCAATTGTGTTTACGACCATCATTCGAATGTGCTTGGGAAGTTGTTTCAAAAAAATGTCTATTCGTTAAGCGGTGAGGTATTGGCTTGTAAAACGGATACATCGCTTCCGCTGCCCCAAAATTATAATAATGCAAATAGCATATTGCAAGCCTGGAAGATATTAACCAGTATCAAAGATCATGCTTGTCCATGGGTAACCGTTAAAAATGTATGGTCACAGGCATCACTGGCAGAATCACTCTATTTGTATGATTTGCATTGATTAGATCAGATACTCTTTTAATAAATGATGATAAGGTTTATTTACTTTTCTAAGGTTACTCATGACTAATGAATTAACTTTTAGATAATATTCTATTAACGCTGGGGTAATACACAATTCACAACTTTGGTAAACTTTCAGTATGGAAAGACGACCCGTTGAAGTTGTTGTAATGAGTGATCTCCACTTAGGCACCTATGGTTGTCATGCCAAGGAAATCGTTCAATACCTAAAAAGCATATCTCCGCAACTACTTATTTTAAATGGTGATATCATAGACGGGTGGCAATTCTCTAAAAGCTACTTTCCTGCCGCTCATATGCAAGTTATCAAGGAGATCATGAGCCTAATGTCCAAGGGCACCAAAGTGATTTATATTACCGGGAATCACGATGAAATGCTTAGGCGATATAGTGATATCCAACTCGGAAATTTTCAATTAGCTGATAAAGTTGTACTTGAGATCAATGGAAAAATGACTTGGATATTTCATGGTGATGTCTTTGACAGAACAACCAAAGGTGGCGCCAAAATATTGGCAAAATTGGGAGGACATGGGTATGATTTATTGATTATTCTCAATCGAATATTCAATCACTTGCTTACATTTTTGGGGTACGAGAAAATGAGCTTCAGCAAAAAAGTTAAGAATGGTGTAAAACAGGCCGTATCATGGATAGGCAATTTTGAAGAAACAGCTGCAGAATTGGCTATCGAAAAAAAGTATGATTATGTGATCTGTGGTCATATTCACCAGCCGCAAAAAAGAGTCATTGAAACAAAAGACGGTAGTGTTACTTACCTAAATAGCGGCGACTGGGTTGAGAATCTTACCTCACTAGAATACAATAATAGGGAATGGAGTATTTATCAATATCATCCGGCCGATTTTGTTTTACAAGAGAAATTCGAAAAGAAACTCCCTCCATTACAAGTAATCACAAACGAAATAGATATGTATATCACTTCATTAATTGCCTAATGATTGCGTCAATTATCATAAGAAATATTTCGGTGATCTTTAAAAAATCGCATGTATGAAAATTCTTTATTCTATTCAAGCTACCGGCAATGGTCATATTGCCAGAGCAATGGAACTATTGCCTTTTCTTTCACGTTATGGAAAGGTAGATATTTTCTTAAGTGGTAATAATAGCAGCCTTCAGACAATTTTACCTGTTACTTATAAAAGCAAAGGGTTAAGCCTTTTTTATGGCAACCAAGGTGGGCTTGATTACCGGAAAATGATACAGGCATTTTCACCCATTCGAATTGTAAAGGAAGCAAGGGCTTTACCTGTTGAAAAATATGATATAGTCATCAACGATTTTGAATCCATAACAGCACTTTCTTGTAAATTGAAAGGTATTCCTTTTATTCATTTTGGTCACCAAGCCAGTTTCTTGTCAAACCAAACACCAAGGCCCAAAAAGAAAGACATGGCAGGTGAAACCATCCTGAAATATTATGCTCATTCCAATCATAACATTGGTTTGCATTTTAAAAGTTATGATGATTTCATTTTTTCTCCTGTCATAAAAAAAGATATTTTAGAAGCAAATCCTGTTAACAATGGTCATGTGACTGTTTATCTTTCTCATTATTCGGATGCTGTGATTGAAAAGGCTTTGTTGCCTGTTAGCGATTTGGTCTTTCATGTATTTAGTAAGTCAAGAACAAAAGTTGAGAAAAAAGGCAATATTGTTTTTATGCCTATTAACAATGATGACTTTACAAAAAGCATGATTACCGGTTATGGAGTAATTACAGGTGCGGGTTTTGAAACGCCCGCTGAAACATTGTTCCTAGAGAAAAAATTAATGTGCCTTCCAATCCTAGGGCAATATGAACAGTTTTGTAATGCGGCCGCATTGAAAGATTTTGATGTGCCGGTCATTCAAACAATTGACCACAGTTTTCCTACGCATGTAGCTAATTGGGTGAATGGTAAACTACAACAAAAACTAGTACTGCTTGAATCAACTTCATCCATTGTAGAAAAAGTAATGGATATGGCTGAAGGTATCATTGATACAAAACAACAAAATCTGGTACCTCATTTTAAGCTTTCGGTATAATGGAATTATTTTCTAAAAACAAATTCGGAACAGACTTCCATTGGGGCGTTTCCATTGCAGCCACTCAAAACGAAGGTGCTGTAGATATAGATGGGAAAGGACTTTCTATTTGGGATGTGTTTTCTGAAAAAAGTGGTAACATAAAATCCGGACACTCGCCGGTAAAAGCCTGTGATTTTTATAACCGATACCTGGAAGACATTGATATAGCCAAAAATCTGGGGTTTAATTGCTTTCGTTTCTCACTTTCATGGTCTCGTATAATGCCCTATGGAAACGATGCTATCAACCCCAAGGGCATTAAATTTTATCATGATGTAATTGATGCTTGTTTATCAGCCGGACTTACCCCATTTGTTACATTGTATCATTGGGATCTTCCACATGAACTTGAAGAAAGAGGCGGATGGGCCAGCACCATGATTGAAGAGTGGTTTGCCAGTTATGTAACCATTTGTGCAAGATCATTTGGTAACAAAGTAAAGAACTGGATTATTTTAAATGAGCCGCTTAGTTTTACTACGCTTGGTTATATGACCGGAAAACACGCACCCGGAAAGAAAGGACTGCGAAATTTCTTACCTGCTGTACACAATGCCGCTCTTGCACAAGCAACAGGTGGAAGAATCATCCGTGCAGAAGTAAGCAATGCTAATATCGGTACCAGTTTTTCTTGTTCTGAAGTGTTGCCATTCACAGGGCATGAAGAAGATGTGATTGCTGCCTCTAAAATTGATCTGTTAATGAACAGACTTTTTATTGAACCCCTTTTTACAGGAAAATATCCTGAACATGAAAAATTTCCCTTGCTCGAAAAAATATATTTCCATAACAAAGCATGGCGATTTGAAAATAAATTAAAATTTGATTTTGATTTTATAGGACTACAGAATTATTTCCCGGTTGTTGTAAAGCATAATTCAATGATTCCTTATATTTCTGCCTCTGAAGTAAAAGCTAAAATAAGAAAAGTGCCGGCTACAGCTATGGGATGGGAGATCAACCCTAATAGCTTTTACAGGGTTTTAAAAAGATTCTCAAAATACCAGGGAATCAAAGAAATTATTATAACAGAAAATGGTGCAGCATTTAAAGATGTAATCGTTGGAAATGCAATCAAGGATGATAGACGACAAGCTTATTTTAAAGAACATGTAGCTGCCATGCTAAAAGCAAAAGAGGAAGGGGTTCCCATCAAAGGATATTTTGCTTGGACACTTACTGACAATTTTGAATGGTCTGAAGGATTCAATCCCAGATTCGGTTTGGTTCATGTAGATCATGAAACACAACAAAGAAGGTTAAAAAAATCCGGCTTTTGGTGGCAACATTTTTTAAATCCTGATCAGCCGGCTTATTTGGGAATGTAAAACTCCGTTTTATCTTGGGTGATTGGTTTCGGCTGTCATTAAAAGATGTTCTTTTTGCCAAACAAGATTCCAAAAATAGGATTGATACTTTTTATTTACCTCCCAAAATCCATTTGCTTTGTATCTTCTGGAGGAAGAATCTTGCGTTAGTGATGATATATAAGCTACATATCCAAATTTAGTTAAACGCTTACCCATATCTACATCGTCTCCATAAAAAGTTAATGCAGTATTATAACCACCTGCCTTCTCCAGTATTTCTGATCTAATGAATGCATTTCCCCCAATCAAAATGGCAGCCCTTCCTGTTGCCTGTACCAAAAAGTTAATCATAGGGTAAAAGAGTTTTTGTGAAAGAAGAGAACACACCCGTGTAAAGGGGTCACTATCAAAATAATCATAGGGGCCGGTTACGGCAATTCTTTTTTGATTAGTACCCAGTGCCAATACCCCTTTGCTTATCCAATTCGAGGGCGGAATGCAATCTGCATCAATTTGCGCTATGATAGAACCGGTAGCAGCCTGTCTGGCACATTCTCTTGCAAAATTCGTTCCTTGTCTGTTTTCATATTTCAATTGGATAGGGATACCCGAAAGAGGCTGCTTGTCTATAAACTGTTTAATTAGTAAGGAAGTACTATCTGTAGATGCATTGTCTGCAATAATGATTTCAAAACAAGGGTAGTCTTGTTTCAATAGAGCAGAAAGTGTTTGAAGTATGTATTTTTCTTCATTATAAGCAGGTATGATTACCGACACTTTACTCATCACTGAAGTTTGCATAAAATTTATTTTAGTATATAAAATAACAAATGCAATGTGAACTGAATATTGCTTAATCATTAAATAATTATTAGCATTGTCTACTTAACATTAAATTAATCATTTCTTCACATGCAGTATATATTGAATTGGTTCCTTTGTAAAACACTTCTTAATGAAAGTATGCCTGCTTGTTTTTATTTGTCTTGTAAGGTTTCAATCAAATGCACAATTGCCTCCCTCTCCCCACAATGTTTTCATCATAACAACTGATGGGTTTCGATGGCAAGAAGTTTTTCAAGGTGCAGACTCGGCCTTAATTCGCGATACCGCTTATGTAAAGGACACTTCATTAATCAGGCAACAATATTGGAGTAATCAGTTAGAAGATAGGAGACGGAAGTTGTTACCTTTTTTCTGGAATGTAATTGCAGAGAAAGGACAATTATCGGGAAACCGTAATTGCGGAAATGATGTAAATGTGTCTAATCTGTATAAAATATCTTATGCAGGATATAATGAAATACTCACCGGTTTTGCAGACAATACATTCATACCTAATTTAGCTATTCGTAATAATAACAAGAATATCCTGGAATATCTTAACGCAAAGGAATCTTACAAGGGAAAAGTTGCCGCTTTCAGTTCTTGGAATGTAATGCCTTACATATTAAATGAGAAACGAAGCCGGATACCCGTAAATAGTGGGTATGAAAATTTGGAAGAAGCCGGGGATACTTTAAATTCTTTGATCAATCAAGTTCAGCAAAGTGTAGAAAACAAAGGACATACTCGCTATGATTTGCTCACCTATTCCAGCGCAAAGAATTATATTGAACAACAACACCCCAAAGTTGTTTTTCTTGGTTTAGGGGAAACGGATGAATTTGCTCATCAAAGTAGATATGACCAATACCTTCAAAAAGCGCACCAATTTGATCAAATGATCGCGGAACTATGGTATTATGTACAAACGGATCCTTTCTATAAAGACAATACAACCTTTATTATCACAACCGATCATGGTAGAGGCAGCAAATCTGCTAAATGGGGTAAACACGGTTTTTGGATAAAAGGATCAGGAGAAATTTGGATGGCTATGATAGGTCCGGGGATAGAGCCACTTGGGGAATTAAAGGAAAAAGAAAAGTTATATCAAAAACAAATTGCTTCAACCATAGCTATTTTGATGGGCGAAGATTTCAAAACCAACAATCATCGGGTGGCATCACCCATAGAAGCAATAAAAACCAAATTACCCAACGAGAATATTTTTTTTAAACCGGTACTTACCGTTAATAAATAAGATATGGCTTCTCACTTAACAAATTACATTGTTGCCTATGGATACCTCGCTTTCTTTGTGATCATTTTATTGCAAGAATTGGGCATACCGGGACTTCCCAATGAGCTTGTTCTGTTTTATTTCGGATACATTTGCCGTCAAACAAGTTTAAGTTATCCCATAGTCATTTGTTTAGTGATCTTTGCTGATATTTTGGGTTCTTATCTTTTATTTATGTTGTTTTATCATGGAAAAGATTGGCTGGCAAAAATCAAGCCTCGATGGATTAAAATTCCGGACAAAAAAATTGAGTCGTTAAAAGTAAAATTAGCTTCCAAAAATGGGAAAAATATATTCATTGCAAAACTAACGCCATTCCTTCGAATCTATACTTCAATTGCAGCCGGGTTATTACAAATTGAGCCCCTATTATACAGCCGAATCGTTTTTATTACTGCCATTATTTGGAGTGGTGGCTGGGTCTCTGCAGGCTGGCTCTTTCACTTTTGAAATTCTGTTTAATACCACTCCTAATCTATTCAGTTTACAATTCGAAGTCTACGCTATTTTTGAATTCATTGATTGAATCAAGCTAATACCGTGTCTGATTTTAGTCATTAAAAGATATTCGCTTTTCATCAGCAAATGCAATGACAACTTTGGAATGCTCAAATGCCAACGTATAAAAATATGGGTAGTAAGTTGTATGGCATGATGCGATTAAGCATTAACGGTCTGTGTGTTTTAATATTTCAATAAGAGAAAGACAAAAGAAAAGAAGTCTATCTAAACTTTCAGTGTCGCTTTTTTTCTTCGTTCCTCTATTATTGAACCCCATTTTTTATATTTTTTTAGATATATATTAAAATGAGTATCTTTCCTTTATACTTATTTATTTTTCTTCTATCAATTCATGCCATATGCAAAAAAAGAATACACAATCACATTGCCTTACTTCATTCCTTTTTTGTAACAAAAAGGGAAACTTACTATTTTGTTTACTTGCTTGCTGCTTATTTGCCCGTGACGATGAGTATCCAAAAAATACCGATATTGATGTTCGCCATTACGCTTTTAAAATTTTATTATCCAATAATAATAATGAGATTTCTGCTTTCGAATTGGGAAATAGTAACCCAAAAAGACATCATCATTGATAAAAAAACACCCGGGTTTATTTGGTTGAAAGCGAAACTAGGCGGAAGTATCACATTGAAAATGGGGAAGACTTGATTTGTTAAATGCATTTCTACACATTTTCTGTCTCCTCGATTCGCGTAAGTATTTCAATAAGAGAAAGACAAAGAAAAGAAGGCTATCTAAACTTTCAGTGTCGCTTTTTTTCTTCGTTCCTCTCTTATTGAACCCCATTTTTCATATTTTTTTAGATATATAATAAAATGAGTATCTTTCCTTTATACTTATTTATTTTCTTCTAACAATACATGCCACATCCAAAAAAACAATACTCAATCTCATTGCCTTACCTCATTCACGTTTTATAACAAAAAGGTAAGATTACTATTTTGTTTACTCGCTTGCTTCTTATTTGCCCGTGCCGATAAGTATTTAAAAAATACAGACATCGATGTTCGCCATTATGCGTTTAACATTATATTATCCGATAACAATAATGAGATTTCTGCTTTCGAATTGGGAAATAGTAACCCAAAAAGACATCATCATTGATCAAAAAACACCCGGGTTTATTTGGTTGAAAGCGAAACTAGGCGGAAGTATCACATTGAAAATGGGGAAGACTTGATTTGTTAAATGCATTTCTACACATTTTCTGTCTCCTTGATTCGCGTAAGTATTTCAATAAGAGAAAGACAAAGAAAAGAAGACTATCTAAACTTTCAGTGTCGCTTTTTTTCTTCGTTCCTCTCTTATTGAAACCCAATTTCCTTATTTTTTTAGTTATATATTAAAATGTGTATCTTTCCTTTATACTTATTTATTTTTCTTCTAACAATACATGCCACATGCAAAAAAACAATACTCAATCTAATTGCCTTACATCATTCCTGTTTTGTAACAAAAAGGGAAACTTGCTATTTTGTTTACTCGCTTGCTTCTTATTTGCCCGTGCAGATAAGTATCCAAAAAATACCGATATTGATGTACGCCATTACGCTTTTAAAATTTTATTATCCGATAATAATAATGAGATTTCTGCTTCGGCTACTATTCGAATACTTTTTTTAAAAGCCGGCATTAATAATTTTCGTCTTGATCTAGTGAATTTGAAAGATTCTTTGAAAGGTAAAGGGATGATTGTTGAATCGGTTGAAGAAGGAAAATCCAAAACTTCATTTACACACCAAAACAATGCATTAATTGTATCATTAACTTCTCCGGTTACGAAAGATGAAGAAAGAGAATTTACCTTACAATACCATGGTATACCTCTGGCAGGTTTATTAATTGGCCCCGATAAAAATGGCGATAGGGGTTTCTTTAGTATGAACTGGCCTAACCAAGCAAGAAACTGGTTGCCAAGCGTTGATAATCCCTATGACAAAGCCACTAGTGAATTTATGATTACAGCACCTGCCTATTATCAGGTTATTTCGAATGGATTAAAAATAGAAGAAACGGATTTGAAAGATAATCAACGACTCACCCATTGGAAACAATCGGTTCCTGTTTCAGTATGGTTATTTGTATTAGGGGTAGCAAAATATTCAGTAAAGTATGAAGGTGAGTTTATGGGAAAGTCTATTCAGACCTGGGTATATGCCAAAGAAAGGGAAGCCGGTTTTTATGATTTTGGCGATATGACGCAAAAATCGTTGCGCTTTTTTTCGCAATACGTGGGCCCCTATGCCTATGAAAAACTGGCCAATATTGAAGCTGCCCATGTGGGTGGCGGAATGGAATCTTCCTCAGCTATTTTATACGATGAAAAATTATACAAAGGCACTGCCAATAGAGGTATGAATAATATTGTGGTGCATGAAATTGCGCATCAATGGTTTGGTAATGCAGTAACGGAATCCAGTTGGGATGATGTATGGTTGAGTGAAGGATTTGCCACTTATTTTACGCTATTATTTAATGAACATAACTATGGTAGGGAAGATTTTGTAAGTGGATTATTAGAAGCCAAAAAACGTGTGTTTGATTTTTATAAAAAAAATCCTTCCTATGCTATTGTATTTGATAATACAGCAGAGATAAAAGATGTCACAACTAGTCAAACGTATCAAAAAGGTGCATGGATACTGCATATGTTACGAAATCTGATGGGCGATGAAGCGTTTCAAAAAGGCATACAATCATACTATCATCGATACATGAATGCAAATGCAACCACAACTGATTTTAGAAATGAAATGGAAAAAGCTAGTGGGAAAGACTTAAAGCCTTTTTTTGCCCAATGGTTATATAAAGGGGGTAATATTATTTTAAAAGCCAAATGGTCATATGATGCTGTTTCAAAAATGGTGAACATTGATTTGGCACAAATTCAAAATGATGGGTTTGTTTTTGATACACCTATTGAAATTGGGGTTTATCAGGAAGGTAAAATATTACCAATTTTACAAACTATTCAGTTGAATGTATTACAAAAGAGATTTTCAATTCCGGCAAATGCCAAACCCGATAAACTAAGTATTGACCCACGAACCATTTTATTGGCACAATGGGAGTTGGAGGAAGAAAAATAAAAGACTTGGTTGAATCGCTCCCAATGATTTCAATTACTTGTGAAAGAACAAAACGGCAATCATTCCCCTCACTTGCAAAGCAAGGAGGGGTGTCCCCGGTGGCCTAGCCGGGGGGATGGGGTGGTTTGCAACTTAATAGATTTATATGTGTTTGACCTGATGGCAAAGGCAACCCATCTTTTGGAAGTAGCGTATTGGGTGAAAACCAATTTCTATGAGAAACCAAAATTGTATCATCATTTTATTGTTTTCTGTAACCCTATTGGCAAGTTGCAGTAAAAGCACTACATCAACACCTGCTGCCACGGTGGTTTGGACAAATACCGTTAGCATGAGTTCTAAATTTGAAATCCCTTCTTTAACCAGCCGACCAGAAACAGCGGTGGCAGAACTACAAATTTTAAGCGACAACACCCTAAAGTATTCAATTGTCGTTAGTAATCTTACAACCGGGGATGCATTGGTAGCTGCTCATATTCATAGGGCAAATGCGGGTAACAATGGTTCTGTGTATATTCCCTTGGATGGAGCTTTTTCAGGGTCAACAGTTACGGGTACCGTTCAACTTACAGTTGGGCAGATAGACACCATTAAAACGATGGAAACCTATGTTAATGTACATACCACGCAAGTGGGCAGTGGTTTGGTGAGGGGGCAAATTGATAGTAAGGTGGTATTTTCTGCAGATGTGGTGATGAATGCTGCCAATGAAGTTCCGGCAGGAACGAGTCTCGCAACGGGTTTGGCAACTATTCGAATGACTGAGAATAAAAAATTATATGTAAAAGTGGCCGTTACCAATTTAGATGCAGGGGATGCTTTAACAGCCGCCCATTTTCATGGTGCTGCCGCCGGAGTCAATGGTTCTGTTCTGCTAGGTTTTTATTCTGCTGCCAGTGATTTTGGAACTGTAAAGACATTAACCGCAGACGATGCCTTCTATAATTCTTTATTAACAGCACCCATATATGTAAATGCACATTCCACAGCAAAACCGGGTGGTATCGTTAGGGGGCAGATTAGGTAAAACTAAATAACATGATTCTATTGAAGAAATGATTTAAAAAATATTTTCAATTTTGAAGCCAAGCATTCATTTTTTTAAATGACTTTTCTTTAGTCAATACTTATGAAAAGTATTCGAAATTTATTGATTAACTTGTATCTGCTATTTCAATTTGTTTTTTTTCATTATTGAAAATATTTTTTCAAAGAGTTGTTATACTAGGAGGTTGTTACCATGGATTCAATTACCCATCTTGCCCTAGGTGCCTGCATGGGCGAGGCATTTGCCGGTAAGCGTTTGGGCAAAAAAGCATTGCTCTGGGGTGCCATGGCACAAAGCATTCCCGACATAGATTTTCTCGCTTCTTTTTGGATGGATACATCCTCCAATTTATTGGCCCACCGTGGGTTTACCCATTCGTTTTTATTTTGTGCGCTTATTACCCCCCTGTTTGCATTGCTTGCTCAATACCTTCATCGACCGCATAATATTAAACTTCATCAATGGATGCTATTTTTTGGAGGCACTATATTCATGCATATTTTTATTGACGCCTTTAATAATTATGGGGTAGGTTGGTTTGAGCCCTTTAGTCACCAACGGATTTCATTCAATGCCATTTATGTGGCGGATCCTTTTTTCTCTATCTGGCCTGTCATCGCTTGTTTGGCCATTATTTTTTTTAAACGAGGGTTTTTTCAAAGAACCAAATGGTTGGTGTTTGGATTGGGACTTAGCGGTTTCTATTTATTGTATTGCCTCTATAACAAAGCGCGTATAGACAAGGATGCTAAAGAAATCTTGACAAAACAAAAAATTACGTATTCGCGTTATTTTACAACACCGGCTCCATTACAAAATTGGTTATGGTATGTGGTGGCGGGTAATGATAGTGGCTATTATGTAGGTTTCCGTTCATTATTCGACAGTAAAAAGGAAATTGATTTTACTTATTTCCCTCGAAATGATTCTTTGTTAGTTCCGATGTTAACACAAAATGATATACATCAGTTAATTCGTTTTTCGCAAAATTATTATACTATTGAAAAATGGAGCGATACCCTTGTATTCAATGATCTTCGATTTGGGCAAATGCAAGGATGGCAAAATCCAAAAGGCAAATTTGTATTTCATTATTATCTACAGCATCCCGCCGATAATGCATTGGTAGTTCAAAGAGGAAGATTTGAAGGATGGAATAGTGAAACAGCTATTTCATTAGTGAAAAGAGTAGCTGGGAATTAGTGTAATCAAGGGATTGAAACGAATGGCTTATTTTGTAAACAGGTTTGATTGTCTTCAAGAAACATCATCGGGGAAAATTACAAATGTTTTGTAGAATGAAAAACCGGCTACCAACAATAGCAATGATTTTCACTCGGGACTAAAGTCCCCGTTAAATTTTCTCATGTGTTTCTAATCCCCGCCCTAAAGGACGGGGCAAAAAAATAATTTCTTGAGCGCTATCATCTTTAAAATTTACCGATGACTAACATTCTTAGAAACCAACCAAATTCATAGCCCTGCCCTTTAGGGCGGGGCTATGAATTAACAAGATATCTTTCCGGCACTTTAGTGCCCCGATTTTTTCTTCGAAGAGTTTCTCGGTAGAGGCCTCTTCGATTTGAACGGTTTTCTCTATCATTGAAGAAAATGTTTTAGAGTATTGCAAGGGCTTAATCATCATCCTGCAGCCCTAATATTCAATCCGAAGAGTCTCCGCCTTAGGCGGAAGACATCTTCGGGGAAATTGTAAATGTTTTGTAACATGAAAAACCCACGAAAACAAATGGCAGCGAGATACACTCGGGACTAAAGTCCCTGATAAATTTTCTCATGTGTTTTTAATCCCCGCCCTAAAGGAAGGGGCAAAAAAATATTTTCTTAACAGCTATTCATTTCAAAATTCACAGATGGCTCACATGTTTAGAAACCAATTGCACCATTGCCCTACCCTTTAGGGCGGGGGCTAAGAATTAACAAGATATCTTTCCGGCACTTTAGTGCCCCGATTGCTTATTTTTTTAACCTGTTTGTTTTTTTGTATAAGAAAGACATTATAATGGAAAATTGGAAAAGTTGCGGAAAATGCAATAAGTTTTGTGCCTGATAGAAAAAGTATTACAAATAATTGCCCAAGCGAAGCAGGATTATATGTTTGAAAAAAAAATTGCCAAATCTCGATTAGGCAACAACTAGTTTACAAAACGACAACTCCATATAAAGCAACACCCAAATAATTTGTCGATTTAGTTCAACAGAAGGCTTCATTGTTGGTGCTCAGCACCCAAGGAAGCCTTAGTTGTTGTGCGCCGTTTTACTTCTCGTTGGGAATAGTTTCTATGATTCTTCGAAGAATTTTATCATCAATAGAGTCAAATTCCGCTTTGTCGTAAATTGTAAGAAGGTACACTTCTTTTTGAGGAGTGATAACATAAGTGATTAAACGGGCACCGCCACTTTTGCCTTTCCCTTTACTTTTAATGGAAACTCTAATTTTGTATGCTTCATGCCCTAATGCTGTGCCTATTGTTGGGTTAACAGATAAAGCCACAGCCAATTCGGCCAATTCGGATTTGAGAGAAGGATATTTTTTTACTAACCGCTTGGCTTCCTTTTTGAATTTGTCAACTGGTATGACTTTATAGTTCATTCAGAAAATCAGTTAGTGACTGTTTTTTAGCTTTTAACTTTCTTAATGTGTTAACCTGTTTAAAAGCAACTTTGAGGTCTGATTTGAGTTGTAGCGCCTGCTCAGATTTTCTGATATGGGATAATACCTTTTCCCATTCGCTAACCGGCATTTGAACGGCTTGGGGTTTGCCATTCATATCGCTCACATATTGAAGTGCTATTTTCATAATTTCAAAATTAGTGATTTTTTAAGAATAGTTAAAGCGGTTAACCCAGATCGAAAAAGCGGTAAAGTAAAACCCGTACGATACCCACTGTAAAGCTTTTTCAGTAAAAGACATCCTAAAATATCGAGATTTCCTTCGTTTCACTTTCGTATTTCCTTCGTACTTTATTCGAGTGTTATTCGAGTGGTATTCGAGCGCGCTCGAATAAGTACCGAAGCGGTACCGAATGAGACACGAATAACCCTTGGGAAAATGCCCTAAAAAACGTGTAGAATGTTCAAAAAAGGCTATTTTTTGCACACAGTAAGCTGATAACCAACCTGTTGAAAGGGGTAGCACTACCCCCTACTACCCCTGCCCATTCAAATCCCCACTTAGTTTTGCCCTGTCCAAGATCAGCGCTGAACCCGTCTGCAGCTGGCAAGCAAAAAAACATTTTTTTCAACCTTTTAAAAAATAGTATTACAAACCTTTCAATCACTTTCTTTGGGTATAGTAAAAAGTCAGCATAAATAACACAACACGAAGTATTTGATAAGAACACCATCTATTCAATTGAATAAAAATATTTTTATGTTTTGCATGTTCATACAAGGTAATTGAAACGCAATCTTTGGTAATAATTTTTTGTATGGCGGTTTCTACTTCTGTAGCAAATTGGGAATTGCGAACATCTAAGTTTAATTCAATGCTGGCATACGCACTTAAATTATTAATATTATACGATCCCACGGTAAGCCACTCGCTATCACAAACAGCAATTTTGGCATGCAATATGGCCGGCTGGTATTCATATAAATCAATTTTATTTCTTAATAACCAATCATACAGCCATCTTTCTGCATGTTTCGATAACATTATATCTGAACGGCCTGCCGTGATAACCCTTATTTTTACACCCCGTTCCGCGGCTTTCTTTAATAGACGCCGAATGATTTTGCCCGGTAAAAAATAACTGCACATAATGGTGATATGCGATTCTGCATGCCGAAACATTTCAATATAGGTTCTAGAAATTTCATTTTTTTGGCGTACCCAATCATTCCGCCGCATTCTTACCCAACTTTTTTCTTCTGTAGTAAAATCAAAATGGATTTCCTTCTCTTCACAGGAAGTCTTATTCATTTTCAGGGGGAAGTCTTTCCAGGTTTTCCAACAGAGTATGCATAGTTGTTTGGCGATGTCTCCTTCTACAAATATCGTAAAATCAAGCCAGGCCGGCTCTTCCGGCATGTCATTGTATCTGTTTGCTATATTAATGCCACCCACTATGGCATACTTCGAATCAACCACAAAAACCTTGTGGTGCATTCTTCTGCCAAAATAAAAAAACTTGCTTTTTAAGATGGGTTCAAAATATCGAAAATGGATACCCGCTTCTTTTAGTTCTTGTATAAATTTTTGTGGCAAAGCCTGCGAGGCATATCCATCTATCAGTAAGTATACCCGAACTTGTCTTTTTGCAGCTTCCATTAAAGCGGTGGCTATCTGCTGTCCGGTTTCATCATTTGAAAAAATATAGGTTTGCAGGTGTATGCATTCAGTGGCTTCTTGTATTAGCCGAATGAGCAATGCAAAATATTCTTTTCCGCCCCGTATTATTTTTACTTTGTTATTTTCCGAATAGTCGGTTAACACATTGTATTTTCTTTCTAACATCGGGATGGAGATACGTTTCACTGTACAAAGGTATTCACTTGTTAATTAAGGTAACTAGGGGGTCACAAATAGGCCGGAATCTCTGTTCTGCTCAATATCGGCCCTATATCTATCACCTATCATTCATTAAGCTAATAGGGCCCCTTCTACAAATATTCCTATTTCGCAGCTATATTTTGGAAAATAGCCATGAAATTGAAAGGGATTCTTCATAATTTCACGGTTAGATATTTTTCTATTATCTATTCAAATGTGTACCCATGATTAAATTAACTGTAAACAATAAATTGTACGAGGTAGATGCCAGTCCGGAAATGCCCTTGCTTTGGGCCATTCGCGATATGGTAGGCCTTACCGGTACCAAATTTGGTTGCGGAATGGCACAGTGTGGTGCCTGCACGGTTCACCTGGATGGTACCCCCATCCGTTCTTGTAGTTTTCCTGTATCGGGTGCTGTGGGGAAAAAAATTACCACCATTGAAGGCATTTCCGGAAGCATCGGCGAAGCCGTACAAAAAGCTTGGATTGAATTACAAGTTCCCCAGTGCGGCTATTGCCAATCGGGTCAAATTATGAGTGCTACCGCCTTGCTAAAAAGTAAACCGAAACCCACCGATGCAGATATTGATGCAGCCATGCAAGGCAATCTTTGCAGATGTGGAACCTATCAGAGAATTAGAAGCGCTATTCATCGGGCATCAGAAATGATGAAATAATTCAACACCTAAACAGCTTTTTTATGAACAAACCTATATCAAATATTGATCGTCGCGGTTTTATCAAACTCACCGGTTTAACCGGTACCGGTCTCTTATTGGGGCTTTCCGGTAAAGCAGATAGTGTCTCTGCCATCAATAACCTAAATGCCATTGATGCCGGCTTTGACATTACCCCTTTTGTACAAATAGAAAAGTCGGGGAAGATCACCATCTTCAACCCAAAACCGGAAATGGGACAGGGTACTTTTCAATCCATACCGGCTTTGATTGCTGAAGAACTTGAGGTTTCTTTAGATGCGGTAACCATCCAACAAACGGGTGGGGAGAAAAAGTTTGGGGGTGGACAATCTGCCGGGGGTAGTGCATCTGTTCGTACCAGCTACCAGAGTCTACGCAAAGTAGGTGCTTCGGCACGTGAGATGCTGGTAAAAGCCGCCTCACAACAATGGAATGTGCCGGTAGAAGAATGTTATGCAGAAAATGCAAAAGTATTTCACAGGCCTTCCAGCAAAAGTTTGGGTTATGGCGAATTGGCGGAGACAGCCGCAAAAATAGAAGTACCCAAAGCACCCAAACTAAAAGACCCCAAAGATTTTAAAATATTGGGAAAAAAATATCCTCGTCCCGATGTTCCTTTGAAAACAAATGGCAAAGCCATGTTTGGTATTGATGTATCGGTTCCCGGAATGGTGTATGCTTCAATAGAGAGATGCCCCGTAATAGGAAGTAAACTCATCAGCTTTGATGATGCCGCCACTAAAAAAGTAAAAGGTGTGATAGCCGTTGAAACCTGCGAAAGAATACATGGCATTTATAAATCAGAAGGCGTAGCTGTTATTGCAGAAAATTATTGGGCTGCCGTACAAGGACGTAAAGTATTGAAAGTGAAATGGGATAACCAGGGCAATGAAACTTTCAATTCCAAAGCTTACGAACAAAGTCTCAGAGATGCATCGAAAGAAGAAGGTGCCGTTCAGCACTCACAAGGCGATTTTGATAAATCGTTTGCAGAAGCGCCTGTAAAAATTGAGGCATTTTATGAAACACCTATCGTTTCGCATTCTCCCATAGAGCCCATGAATTGTGTGGCCAGTTGGTATGATGGTAACAAGTTAGAAATCTGGACGTCTACCCAGGTTCCCGGAAGTATTGTAAATGATTTTCCTAAAAAATATGAAATTCCTCCTGAGAACATTAAAGTAAATACGATGTTTAATGGAGGTGGATTTGGCAGAAGACTTTATCCCGATTATGTGCATGAAACGGTACAGTTAACCAAGAAAATTGGTAAACCTGTAAAATCTATTTGGACCAGAGAAGATGATACCCAAATGGGACCTTTTCGCCCAATGACTTTTTCTGCCTTAAAAGGCGGATTGTCGGCCACCGGCAAAGCCATTGCTTTTCAACACAAAGTAATTTCTCCAACCTTGGGAATGAGAAAAGACTATGACAAAACCAAGGCAGATGGTACCATGACGGAAGGAATTAGTGAGCAGAAATATGAAATAGAAAACATGAAAAATTTGTATGTGCATCATTACTTGCATGTACCGCTTGCTGCATGGCGCGCTGTAACCAGTACTACACTTGCTTTTGCACATGAATGTTTTATTGATGAAATGGCAGTAAAAGCAAAAAAAGATCCTTTGGCTTTTAGAATGGATATGTTGACCAAACCCTCAGATACAAAAAATGTGTTGCAAAAATTAAAAGAAGTATCCAATTGGGATAAACCCTTACCTGCGGGTTGGGGAAGAGGAATTGCACAATATGAATTCTTTGCGGGATTGGGAGGTTATGTAGTGGAAGTATCCAAAAAAGGAGCCGGAATAAAAATTGAAAAAGTATATGCCGTGATTGATTTGGGAACGGTTGTGAATCCCGATACAGTGGAAGGACAAGTGCAAGGTTCTGCAGTCATGGCATTAACGGCAGCTATCAAAAGTGGCATTACGTTTGACAAAGGACAAACCGTACAAACCAATTTTCATAACAATCAAATCATTCGAATGAATGAAATGCCGAAAGTAGAAGTACATATTCTTACCAACGGAGGTCCTAAAATAAAAGGAGTGGGAGAGCCCGGCTTACCCCCATTTGCACCGGCATTGTGCAACGCAATTTTTGCTGCCACCGGAAAAAGAATCAGAAGACTTCCTTTTGATATCAACAAAATTGTTTAATCGATTATAGAAAATCAAATTGATGCGTGGAACGATTGGTTTAAGTGTTTTAATAACGATTTTATTTGTAACCGGCACTGCTTTTGTACAAACCTATTCTAAAAAGGATAGTATAAAAAATGGGAAAGAAGTATATACTACTTTCTGCCAAAACTGCCATATGGAAGATGGCAAAGGGCAAGCGGGTGTTTTTCCCCCATTGGCTAAATCAGATTATCTAGCCAAACCCACAAAGACTTTGATAGAAAATATTATGAATGGCCAGACAGGTGAAATAGTCGTTAATGGAAAAAAATACAACGGTCAAATGCTTCCCTATAATTATTTAACAGACGAACAGATTGCCGATGTAATCAATTATATGAAAAACAGTTGGGGTAATACTTCCACGTCCGTAGTGACTCCTGCCATGGTAAAAAAATTAAGACCATAAACGCTTCGCCCTGCTTACATGAGAGAGATAAAAAATATTGTAGCAGCATTTGAAGAAGCAAATAAGCAAGGCAAAAAAACAGCATTGGCCACTGTGGTAAATGTAAACGGGTCCTCTTATAGAAGACCGGGTGCCAGAATGTTGGTTACAGAAGATGGACTATTAACCGGTGCCATCAGTGGCGGTTGTTTAGAAGGGGATGCATTGCGCAAAGCCGTGTTGGCCATTACCCAAGGAAAGAACAAACTGGTTGTATATGATACAACCGATGAAGATGATGCCAAATTAGGCGTACAATTGGGTTGTAACGGAATTGTTTCTGTATTATTCGAACCCATCCAAATTGATATCGAGTTACATCCAATAGCTATACTACATGCCATTTTATTGGAGGAAAGAAAACCTACGCTGCTAATTTCTGCCTATTCAACAAATCATGGCGATCATTGTGGTACAAAAAAAATAGATCAATATCCGGCAAACATTCAAAATGATTTATCTCTTGTTGCCCAAGAAGTTCTTCAAAATGAGAGGTCTCAGCACATTGAAATATTGATGGAAGAAAATGCGCAACAATTTTTTATTGAATATTTGCCACCACCCATTTCTTTGGTACTCATGGGTGCAGGCAATGATGCGATACCCCTGGTAGCGATTGCTGAAATGATGGGATGGTTGGTAACACTTATCGATGGCAGAAAAACACATGCTTCTGCTAATCGATTTCCCACCGTTAATAAAATATGGATAGGGAAGCCTGCCGAGATCATTGAAAAAATAAGCATTGACAACCGAACTGCCATTGTTTTGATGACACACAATTATAATTATGACAAGGAAATGCTACAATACCTGCTTAATAAACCTTGTGTGTATTTGGGAATGTTAGGACCCGCATCAAGACGAGATAGAATGCTGGAAGAATTGTTACAAAATGGCATTACCATACCCAATCATCTATTTGAAAATATATACGGTCCCACCGGACTTGATCTTGGTGCAGAAACCTCCGAAGAAATAGCCTTATCCATCGTATCAGAAATTCTGGCGGTGATGAATCAAAAGAATCCCGATCATTTAAAGCATCGGATAACCGGCATACACCAGCCCAATTCATGAGTAGGGGTATGATGATATTGGCAGCCGGGTCTGCAGCAAGAATGGGAAAAGCAAAAATGTTATTACCATTTTCAACCTCTACTATATTGGGACATATAATTCAGGAAGCACAATCAATACACACGGATTGTCTTTGTGTGGTTACAGGGTTTTATCATAATGACATACTGAACTGTTATCCTGATCACTCATTCGATATCATATACAATGAAGACTGGAAAGAGGGAATGGCAAGTTCGATTAGAAAAGGGCTTAGTTTTTTATTAACTAAACAGCCAAAGCTTTCTTCCGTTTTGCTGCTAGTTGGCGACCAACCGTATTTGAATGAAAAAGTATTGAATGAGATGTACGCCTTATACTGTAACCATCAAAAAGGGATCATCGCTTCCCAATACGGTTCTATTATGGGAACCCCGGTGTTATTCGATAAGAAATATTTTTCTCAACTATTAGAATTGAAGGGAGATACGGGTGCTAAGAGTATCTTGCAGCAAAATGAAGCGGATTGTGGTTTCATCAACTTCCCATTAGGTGCCATTGATATTGATACGCCGGAAGATTATGAAAACCTCTGTTTACAAAACGGTAAAAAACATGCTTAAAGATTCACATAATCGGATACATAATTATTTGCGTATTTCCTTGACGGATAATTGTAACCTCCGTTGCTTTTATTGTATGCCCGAAGAATCCTATGCATTCATGCCCAATAACCAGTTAATGCAAAAGGATGAAATATTTGCATTGGCTAAATTATTTGTTGATCATGGGGTTAATAAAATAAGACTTACCGGCGGTGAACCTTTGGTAAGAAAAGATGCGAAAGAAATTATACAATCCTTGGCCACTCTCGGTGTTGAAATGGCCATTACTACTAATGCGACAAGGGTACATCATTTTATAGATGATTTAGTGTCTGCTAATTTTCGATCCATCAATATTAGCTTGGATACGTTACAAAAAGATAAGTTTACACTCATTACCCGTAGAGATCAATTTGATATTGTAAAGAATAATATTCAATTGTTGTTAGATAAAAATATTCGGGTAAAAATAAATGTAGTGGTTGTAAAAGGGCTTAACGATATTGAACTACTCGATTTTATTGAATGGACAAAAGAAACACCTGTTCATATTCGGTTCATTGAATTTATGCCATTTGATGGCAATCACTGGAAAAGCGATAAGTTGGTAACCTGGAAAGAAATGTTAGCCATCATTCAAGAAAAATATGCGATCACTCCATTAGAAAATGCACCCAATGATACCTGTAAAAAATACCAAGTCCCCGGGCATCAAGGTACATTTGCAGTAATTAGTACCATGAGTGCGCCATTCTGCAGTGGTTGTAACCGTATTCGCTTAACAGCCGATGGGAAAATAAAAAATTGCCTTTTTTCACAAGAAGAAACCGATTTATTAACTGCCTTGCGCAGCGGACAAGAAGTACTTCCATTGATTGAAAAATCTTTATTGTCAAAACACAAAGAACTGGGTGGGCAGTTTTCAAAACAATTCGAATTAATCGATGCAGAATCATTGCATAACCGAAGCATGATTGCCATTGGCGGATAAACTCCCTTTTATGATTAGCGTGGCGGAAGCAAAAAATATTATTTTATCATTTTGCAAGGTGAATGAATCTATTGTTCTTCCCATTGAAGAAGCAGTGGGTTATTGCTTGTCTGAAACGGTTATTAGCGCTTATCCTATTCCTTCCTTTCATCAATCCTCTATGGATGGGTATGCTATTAGGGCGGATGACAAAAAAGGTGAATTGTTTTTGCAAGATTCATTACCTGCCGGTAGTCCCAAACAAATTACTTTACTACCCGGCGCAGCGATACAAGTGTTTACGGGAGGGCCTGTTCCTACAGGCGCTGATATGGTGGTGCCGATTGAGCAGATTACGAAAGTAGATGACCGCATCATTATACAAAATCAGCAAATTGAAATTGGGATGAATATCCGTTTACCCGGTGCAGAAATTAAAGCCGGTGAGGTTGCAATCCCAAAAGGAACAGTTCTCATACCTATGCACATTGGATATTTGGCGAGTGTAGGGGTAAGTAAAATTAGTGTGATCAAAAAACCTGCAGTAGCCATCATCATTACCGGCAATGAATTGGTGCAACCCGGAAGTTCATTGCAACCCGGACAAGTATATGAATCCAATTCCTATTCATTAAAAGCATGTTTGCAAGAAGCGCATATTCAAAATATTTCAATTTTCTATACAAGAGATACACTTGCAGAAACTGAAAAAAGTATTGTGGATGCATTGGAATGGAATGATATGGTATTAATCACGGGTGGCGTTAGTGTAGGCGATCATGACCATGTTGCATCGGCGGCTATTAACCAAGGAGTAGAAAAACATTTTCATGGGGTAAAGCAAAGACCGGGTAAACCCTTTTTCTTTGGCACTAAAAATAATAAACCGGTATTTGGATTACCCGGCAATCCTTCTTCTGTATTGTCTTGCTATCAGCAATATGTATTGCCTGCGATACATACATTATCGGGCACTTCCATGCCTGCAGCCGTTACAGCAAAACTAATTTCACCCTACGAAAAGAAGTTATTGTTTACTTTTTTTCTCAAAGGATATGTTGAAAATGGACAGGTCGAAATTTTATCTGCACAAGCATCCTTTCAATTAAGTGCTTTTGTAAAAGCGAATTGTTGGATTGAGTTGGAAGAAACGGCCACACATTTTGAAAAAGGAGCGGAAGTAAGGATTCATTTGTTCGCCTAAATTTACAACATGGAAGAGTTGGTATTATATGGGTTATTTTTTTTAGTGGCTTTTTTATATGCCTCTGTTGGACATGGCGGTGCCAGTGGCTATTTGGCAGTGATGGCCATAGTAGGTTTTAGTAGTGTTGTAATGAAACCCACAGCTTTGCTATTGAATTTGTTGGTGTCTATGATAGCATTTGTGGCTTTTTATAGAGCGAAACATTTTAAAGCCACTTTATTATGGCCACTGATTGCCGCTTCCATTCCTTTTTCTTATCTAGGAAGTATCCTTTCAGTTTCTGAACCTTTGTATAAGCAACTTTTGGGAGTTGTACTTTTGATTTCTGTTTTTAGACTATTATTTATGAAAGCTGAGAATCCATCATCCTCTCAACCTGGATGGTTTATTTTATTTTTCATAGGGGGAGGCATTGGATTGGTGTCGGGTATTATCGGGATGGGTGGTGGTATATTACTTTCTCCCATTTTATTATTAATGGGATGGTCTAGCCAAAAACAAACTGCTGCTATATGTTCTTTGTTTATCTTTTTTAACTCCTTGGCAGGCATGGTTGGTCAAATTCAGAAAGGGTTTTCATTAAGTCCGCAAATCATCACTATTATCGTCGTTGTTTTAATAGGGGGGTGGTTTGGAGCCTATTTGGGTGCGGAAAAATTCAAACCCAAAAACATGAAATATATATTGGCAACCGTATTAATTTTGGCAGTCGGAAAACTCTTTTTTGTAAATTAGCAACCATGGCAATAGAAATATTATTTTTTGGCTCATTGGTAGATGGAACAGCCGTTTCTAGTATCACGGTAGAAACATTTTCAGATACGCATACTTTGCTAAAGTATCTTGAACAACAATATCCATCATTGCAATCAGCCAAATATTTTATTGCAATTAATCAACAAATGATACAAGAGAATACGACATTGGTTTCGGGTGATTCCATTGCACTAATGCCGCCTTTTTCGGGAGGATAACTATGCGAAATAATGAAAGGTATATCAGACAAATGATTCTTACCGGTTTTGGAAAACCGGGCCAAGATGCACTGCAACAAGCAAAAATATTAATTGTGGGTATGGGTGGATTGGGTTGCCCGGCTTTACAATACTTAGTGGGAGCCGGCGTGGGTAATATCGGAATTATGGATCCTGATACGATTAGTTTAAGCAATCTGCATAGGCAATTATTATATGGTGAATCTGATATAGGCACCAAAAAAGTGGAAGTAGCTTTTTCAAAAATGAATCAATTAAATCCGGATGTGATGATTGATGCCTATCCCTTTGCTTTAACCAATAAAAATGCGACCAATATCATTCAACAATATGATCTGGTGTTGGATGCTACGGATAATTTCCCTGCAAAATATATTATCAATGATGCTTGTGTCATCTTACATAAACCTTTTGTGTATGGGGCTGTAACCAGATACGAAGGCCAATTAAGTCTTTTTAATATTCCACAACCCAACAGCCGATCACTCAATTATCGAGATCTTTTTCCGGTCATGCCTTTGCCCGGAGAAATACTTACCTGTGAGGAAGCCGGTGTACTGGGTGTTTTACCGGGTATTATAGGAACCATGCAAGCCGCTGAAGCGATTAAATATTTTACAGGGTTGGGCCAGACCTTATACGGTAGATTATTTACTTATAATCTCTTAACAACCCGTTCATTTGAAATAGCTTTAAATATTAATGACAATACAACCTTAATTGACAAGCCTTCGTTTGAATTGGAAGACTACGAATTTAGTTCTCATTCAATGGAAGACATACCTGAAATAAGTGTTGCGGAGTTTAATG
This sequence comes from Bacteroidota bacterium, assembly GCA_031417635.1. Classification (GTDB taxonomy): domain Bacteria; phylum Bacteroidota; class Bacteroidia; order Chitinophagales; family Chitinophagaceae; genus Sediminibacterium. Next base: position 86,798 of record JANOVY010000081.1, read on the forward strand.
TACTAACGCTACAACCCAATGTGTTTATATTGGATGTTCGCGAAAGACACGAATATCCACCTATTGATTTCGCAGATGCACAAATACCCATGTCAGAATTGGCTTCTGCCATTAATGGTTTGCCGAACAAAGAGATTTGCGTGATCTGTCACCAAGGAATTCGAAGTGTGTATGCGGCCGAGCTCATCAAAGCGCAAAGAAATTTAACGGTGTATAGTTTAAAAGGTGGGTTAACGGCTTATTTTAATCAACAAATTGTATGAGAGAGAAAAAATTGAAAAACATATTTGTTGCGGGTCCTATTGAAGCTCAAAAAATTGGAGAAGATATTCAAAAACACTCATCACAAACAAATATTGGTGCACACAGTATCTTCTTAGGACAAGTTCGAGCGGATGAAAAAGAAGGCGAATCTGTTACGGCTATTGACTATACAGCGTATGAAACAATGGCGTTAGAGAAAATGTATGAGATTAGAGAATCCTTGTTTGCAAAATACCCATTAACTTGTATGCATGTAACGCATAGTTTGGGAACGGTGCCGGTTGGGGGCATTTGCCTTTTTGTATTTGTATCGTCGCAACATAGAAAAGCAGCAATAGATGCATGTGAAGAATTGGTAGAAGCCATCAAATTTCAATTACCCATTTGGGGAAAGGAAATATTTAGCAATCAAAAAACGGTTTGGAAAGAAAATAAATAAAATGGTCAACATTACCCATAAATCAAACACTTTACGGAAAGCAACGGCGATGGCTAGTGTACTAGTATCTTCTTTAGATACCATCCATGCCATAGTAAACAAAACTGTTCCAAAAGGTGATGTATTTTCATTCGCAAAAGTTGCGGCCTTGTTTGCGATAAAGAAAACAAGTGAGGTAATCCCGGATTGCCACCCTTTGCCCATTGAATTTTCTGAAGTGCAATTTGCGATCACTGATCTAACCATCCAAATTACAGTTGAAGTACACACAGTGTATAAAACCGGTGTTGAAGTAGAAGCAATGCATGGGGCATCCATCGCCGCTTTAACTTTATACGATATGCTGAAACCGATTGATCAGCATATTGAAATTCAATCGGTTCGACTATTGAAAAAAGAAGGAGGAAAATCTAGTCATCCCATGAAGGGCCTTCAAACACTTCAAGCGGCAGTAATTGTTTGTTCTGATACAGTAGCACAGCAAAATGCAGAAGACAAATCGGGAATGGCAGTGATCGAACGATTAAAATCTTTTCAAATTGAAACGAAAAACTATCGGGTAATTCCGGATGAAGCAGCGGTGATTACCCAGCAAATACTAGAAAATACAAAGGATGGCATACAAATACTTTTTTTTGTAGGCGGTACCGGTGTATCACCCAGAGATATTACCCCCGATATTGTAAAACCCTTACTGCACAAAGAATTAACCGGCGTAATGGAACAGGCCCGAAGATATGGGCAAGACAGAATGCCCTATGCCATGCTATCCAGGAGTGTGGCCGGATTTATCAATCAAACCTTGGTACTTACTTTACCGGGTTCAACCAAAGGCGCAGTTGAATACATTGATGCCTTATTCCCACAAATATTGCATGTGTTTGAAATGATAAAAGGGGGGAGGCACTAAAAAAATATTTTTAAATCTTTACTTTCAATATTCTTTCGCTCACGCCATTGTTGGTCGCCTGACAACTACTGTTCGAAAGATAAATTAGTGCAATAAGACAATAAATCTAGAGAAATACGTTGAAATAGTATGAATCTAGAAAAAGTACTTTCACTAATTCCGCCAGAAATGCTGACAGAGCTTGCGGTTGAAACCGAAGTCGATATATTTTCTAAGAAACTTCAAGGAGAGGTGCTTTTCAAGCTTTTGCTGCATTGCATTATTAGTCATAAAGACAATAGTCTACGAATAATGGCATCTGCCTATGAGACCTTGTTTTTCGCAGCCATTAACCAAAATCTTCATCAAAAAAGTATTCGTTATAATTCAATTAGCAAGAGGTTATCCGATATTAATCCTGAATTTTTTGAGAAGCTGTTTTCTAATTGCGTTTCCCTTTATAAAGAATACCTAGGTAAAGATCGTGAACATATTATCCGCTTTGATTCAACCATTGTATCGTTATCGTCAAGGCTATTAAGGATTGGTTATGATCTTAAAGGAGGAGGTAATGCAGCCAATATTCGGCAACTAAAATTTACGATTGGATACTCGAACGGGATACCTGAAAAGGTTAACTTTTTCACCACCCAAGCCCACACTAGTGAAAATGTAGCATTAAAAGAAGCTGTTTTGATGCACTCCGTTGAAGACAAAGACCGAACTAAAGTATTTGACAGAGGGATAACATCCAGGGATACATATGATCAACTTACAGAGAATGATATTCGCTTTGTTTCAAGATTGTCAGAAAAAGCCAGGTATGAAATAGATCGGCCGACAGATAAGTTTGCAAAATTCCCTATTGATACGGCTTCAGTTAATATTTTGTCGGACGATCTATGTAATTTGTATGGCAGTAAGGACCGAAAAAGTAAATACTTATACCGAAGGATCGAAGCTGTTAGAGTCGCTGATGGGAAGTCTATCATATTTGTCACTAATAACTTAGAACTAGACCCGGAAGATGTCACAGAAATTTATCGCAGAAGATGGGACATCGAAGTGTTTTTTAAATTTATTAAACAACTTTTCAATTTTAGCCATCTGGTAAATCGAAGCGAAAACGGAATAAAAGTTGTTTTATATGTAACAATGATTGCAGCCATATTATTAAGTGCCTTCAAGAGAGAAACAAGACAAACAGGATATAAAATACCCAAACTGAAATTTGCTCATGAACTCGAAACAGAGATAATTAAACACCTGATTAGAGTTTGTGGAGGTGACCCTGAAAAAATAAAAGATATTTTATTGTGTAACTCG
>JANOVY010000082.1:0-1972 GCA_031417635.1 Bacteroidota bacterium
ACAACAAAAACAAATATCATATTCGGAATCCAAGCCGCAATGATGGGGGGAAGGCTGCCTTTCGTTGAAAAAATAGTAGAGAATCGGTCAGTTATGATAAACAAAGCTGCTGTGATAAAACCTACCGCCAAGTGTACGCCACTTCCACCCCTTACTTTACGACCTCCTACGATGGCACCAATAAGCGTTAATAAGAGCACGGTAATACAAGTGGCATCTCTTCGATAAAGTTCCACCTTCAAATCATTCAGTCCTTCTGAGCCTCTCAATTCTTCAAGACGGATAAAACGGCCCAACTCAGCGGACGTAAGCTTGTCTTTTGTGTATTTATCCTTACTCAAATCCTCGGGGTTGAAATTGAATGAGATTAATCTTTCACTTTCCATAAAAATGCTATCACTCAAAGGCTTTAGCTTTCTGCCGATGATCTGTTGCAGTTTCCATTTTTTAGTGGCGGTATCCCAGGTAATGGCATCTGCCCGGGTATTCGAAGTCACCTTTCCATCTTTAACGGTATACCAAAAAACGGGACCGCCTCTTTTGGCTAGGGTATCAAACGAGTAGATACCTGCATATGAAAATGAGTCAATTCGGAGGTAAATATTAGTACTGGTACTTAAGAGTGAAATATAAGATGAATTTTTGTCGATATAATTCGCTTCAAATGAACCTCTAACCTGATTGGCTTTGGGAACCACATTGTGATTTGCAAACCATAAAACAATGGCCAAAATAATACCCCCTATCCAATAGGGGCGTAACCAACGAAAATAACTGGTTCCACTAGCTAAAATGGCAATTATTTCACTTTGCCCTGCCATTTTAGAAGTAAAAAATATGACAGCAATAAAAACAAATAACGGAAAAAGAAGGGCAATGATATGGGGTATAAACCCGAAATAATACTCAATGATGATTCGTTTAAAACCCAAACCGGATTTTACAAAATCGTCAGTTTTTTCGCTCACATCTACAACTATTGCAATGATAGCAAATAGGAAAATGGCAAAGAAAAAAGTAGTTAGGAATTTTTTTAATATGTACCAGTCAAGTTTCTTCATTAGTGGTTGTGTGACAAAGATACAGGGGGATATGGAATAGGCAATATGGGAAAGGTTAAAGTAGTGAGAGGGCAATATTGAGTCAAATTCGTCTTTTCGAACGAGGAGGAACGACGAGAGAGAAATCTGCTAATTGAGTTACAGATTTCTCTCTTCACTACGCTGCGTTCGAAATGACACAATTTCTCAATTTTCCTATAGCCGTTGCTTAACCACCTCAACCATTTCCTTTTTCCAAGAAGAAAAATCGCCTTGTACGATATGCTTCCTGGCTTCTCCAACCAGCCATAAATAAAAAGCAAGATTTTGAATACTGGCCAATTGCAATCCCAATAGTTCATCTGCAACAAAAAGATGGCGCAAATAGGCTTTGTGATAATATTGACTTATTTCAGATGGCAAGCCCGGATCTATGGGTGAAAAATCAGTTGCCCATTTTTTATTTTTTATATTAATGACCCCTTGTGTGGTAAATAACATTCCATTCCGTCCATTTCGGGTAGGCATTACACAATCAAACATATCGATACCCAAATCGATGCATTCCAATATATCCCAAGGTGTTCCTACTCCCATCAGGTATCTTGGCTTTTGAAGGGGTAGATATTCGCAACACAATGCCGCAAATTCATACATCATTTCTATAGGCTCTCCTACACTCAATCCACCTATGGCATTTCCGGCAGCCCCTTTGGATGCAATGTACTCACAGGATGCTTTTCGTAAATCCTTGTAAGTACTTCCTTGAACGATGGGGAATAAATTTTGTGAGTATCCATATTTATCAGGCGTTTCAGCCAAACGATGAAAACACCTATCTAACCATCGATGGGTGAGGTCCATGCTTTTTTGTGCATATTGATGATCACTTGGATACGGCGGACATTCATCAAAAGCCATGATAATATCTG
>JANOVY010000083.1:0-3031 GCA_031417635.1 Bacteroidota bacterium
AGCGATTTAGTGCCCGGATTAAAAGAAGTGCTGATTAAAATGCAGGAAGGGGCTATTTTTAAAGCCATACTACCCGCTGCTTCAGCGTACGGTGCCACAGGAACTGCAAATATTCCTCCAAATTCTGCAATTATTTATGAAGTAGCTTTGGTGAATGTGAAAAAAGCGAAATAGTATTTTATTGATAATCAATAAGTTAAAAGTAAATGGTGAAAAGTGAATAGTGAAAAGTGAAGCTCTGGTTTCTCACTTTTCACTATTCACTATTCACTTTTAACTTTTCACTATTCACAATTTCCTCCACATTCTATCCCAATAATTCCTACCTTTGCCGCTCGAAAAAAACGGGAGTATTCCATCAGAAAAAAAATTATAAACAAGAACTCTTTATGGCGGACTTGAGATTACAACGAAATTTTGGTATTGCGGCACACATTGATGCCGGTAAAACCACCACTACAGAGCGTATTTTACGCTATACAGGTATGATTCACAAGATTGGTGAAGTGCACGATGGTGCCGCTACCACCGACTGGATGGAACAAGAAAAAGAAAGAGGTATTACCATTACCTCAGCCGCTGTTAGTTGCGAGTGGAGGTTCCCTACCAATAAGGGTACGGCTGATGCCAACACCAAATCTTATTATTTTAATATCATTGATACCCCCGGACACGTAGATTTTACCATTGAGGTAGAACGTTCTATGCGCGTATTGGATGGTTTGATCGCCTTGTTTTCTGCGGTGGATGGTGTAGAGCCACAGTCTGAAACCGTTTGGCGCCAGGCTAACCGTTACAAAGTACCCCGTATTGGATTCGTAAACAAAATGGATCGTGCAGGTGCCGATTTCTTAATGGTGGTAGCACAGGTAAAAGAAATGTTGGGTGCCAATGCCGTGCCTTTACAATTACCAATTGGTGCAGAAGATGATTTTATTGGCGTGGTAGATTTGATTACCATGAAAGGTGTGATCTGGGATATGGAAACAGAAGGGATGACCTTTAAAGAAATTGATGTACCTGCTGATATGGTGGAAGAATCCAATTTCTGGAGAGCAAAATTAATTGAATCAGTAGCCGAGTATGATGATAAGTTGATGGAGAAATTCTTCGACAATCCGGATACCATTACTGTTGAAGAAGTACATGAAGCCATCCGCAAAGCTTGTATCGATTTAAGCATTGTGCCGATGATGTGTGGTTCTTCTTTTAAAAACAAAGGTGTACAAACTGCATTGGATGCTGTTTGTCGTTACTTGCCAAGTCCGTTAGATGTGGAAGATACTGTGGGTATCAATCCAGATAATGGAGAAACCATTACCCGTAAACCCAATGCCAAAGAGCCTTTTGCAGCGTTGGCTTTCAAAATCATGACCGATCCTTTCGTGGGTCGTCTGGCTTTCTTCCGCTGCTATTCCGGTCATCTGGATGCCGGTTCTTATGTGTTGAATGTAAGGAGTGGAAAGAAAGAGCGTATTAGCCGTATCATGAAAATGTTTGCCAACAAACAAAATCCGATCGACTTTATTGAAGCGGGAGATATTGCAGCAGCGGTAGGTTTCAAAGAAATTAAAACAGGAGATACCCTTTGTGATGAGAACCATCCCATTGCTTTTGAAAATATGTTTATTCCTGAGCCGGTAATCTCGGTAGCGGTAGAACCCAAAACACAAGTAGACGTAGAAAGAATGGGTATGGCCATTGCTAAATTGGTAGAAGAAGATCCTACATTACGTGTTAAAACAGATGAAGATACAGGTCAGACCATCCTTTCCGGAATGGGCGAATTGCACCTCGAGATCATTGTAGATCGTATGCGTCGTGAGTTTAAAGTAGAAATTAACCAAGGTAATCCGCAGGTGGCTTATAAAGAGGCATTCAGTATAACAATTGAACATCGCGAAGTGTTGAAGAAGCAGTCGGGTGGTCGCGGTAAATTTGCTGATATCTCTTTCGATATTGGACCAGCTGATAAAGAGTGGTTAACTGAAAATCCCGGAAAACATTTTCAATTTAAGAACGATATTTTCGGAGGATCCATTCCAAAAGAATTTCATCCGGCTATTTTAAAAGGATTTGAAAGTTCTATGGGTACAGGAGTACTCGCTGCTTATCCGGTAGAAAGCATGAAAGTGCGAATATTCGATGGTAGTTTCCACCAGGTGGATTCTGATGCCATGTCATTCGAATTATGTGCCAAAAGTGCCTTCCGTGAAGCAGGTCGAAGGGCTAAACCGGTTTTATTGGAACCAATCATGCGGGTAGAAGTAGTAACCCCCGATTTATACATGGGAGATGTAACCGGTGACCTTAACCGTCGTCGCGGAATGTTAGAAGGAATGGATAGCCGCGCTAATTTACAGGTGATCAAAGCGAAAGTTCCATTGAGTGAAATGTTTGGATATGTAACCCAATTACGTTCCTTATCATCCGGACGTGCCACATCAACCATGGAGTTCAGTCATTACGCCCCAGCACCAAATAATATTGCAGAAGAAGTGATAGCGAAGAGTAAGGGGAAGGTGAAGATTGATGATTAGTTTTAAGTGATCAATAGTAAGTGGTAAGTAATAAGTAAAGCCCTGTTCTGATTGGAACGGGGCTTTGTTTTTTATGGTTGAAGGTGGGGGAATGATTTTGTGCTGGTTTTGAATGTCTCAATATTGAACAGATGAACAGATGAACAGAAGAACAGAAGGTAGGAAGGAAAAAGTTTTTAGTTTCTCTGTTCAAAATTCAAATGTTTCCTCCCCTCCTCGAGGGGAGGTGCCCGTAGGGCGGAGTGGTGAGATGAATTGAGCAATAAAACCTCTTTAATCAACCTCACCTCAAAAGAGATGATGCCCTCAACACTAAACATTCATCTGTTCGTCTGTTCCCTGTCTGCCGACAGCTACTGTTTGGACACAAATCAGGTTAAATTCCTAGCCATTTTCCAGCCCTCATAAATCATTTCAAACTTTTCTAACCCACGTTTAATGATTATAGGGCCAGCCTTTCTTTGTTTGTTATTTCCTTTCCATCCTCCTAA
>JANOVY010000084.1:0-38309 GCA_031417635.1 Bacteroidota bacterium
ATCTTTCTTGACGAAAATAAATTTACAGGCAGCAGTGTTTTTTTATTTGCTAGCATTTTAGAGCGATTTTTCGCAATGTATTGTTCGCTCAACTCTTTTACTAAACTCAATGATAATGGATTGGGTGTTTGGGTCTGGGTAAATGAATTGTTAGAAATCAATACCCCTGTAGCTCCAAAAGCTACAGATTGCAAAAATGATTTTCTATGTATTTTATTCAAAAAATATATTTAAGTACAAAATAATATTATTATGGAAGATTTTATAAAAAAAGGGATGAACAGTCACAAAACAAGATAAATAGGGTATTTTTTAGTGTCGGTGGTAGATGAGTTATGCAAAAAACGGATAATATTTAATAATTTGCTTTTCTCACAAGACCGGAAAAGTGAATTCTAAACATCGGTTATCTAACTAGAATTGATGTAATTAGATACAAAATTACAAATTCTCAAATTCTAACAGTTACTTATAGCCAGTTTTCTTCAAATTCCCTTTACTTTGCAGCCTTAACAATCATCATATGGAGTATAGCAAATTAATATCGGTTACGGGATTAAACGGATTATTTGAATTGATAGGTAGTAAAACAGATGGCGCAATTGTAAGGTCTTTGGAAGACAATACTACTAAATTCGTGAGTAATCGAATTCATAACTTTTCGCATTTAGAAAGTATAGAAGTATATACTGTTCGTGATAATGTAAACTTGGTTGACGTATTTGCTGCAATGGGTAAAAGTACCGTTACTTTACCTTCTGATAAAGACAATTCAGCCGTGAAAGCTTATTTTGAAAAAGTGTACCCTGACATGGATTTTGCGCGTGTTTATAGTAGTGACATGAAAAAAATGATCAAATGGTATGCAGTTATCAAAGCCAATAATATTGAGCCTGTTTTAAGTGAAGAACCAGAAGAAGATGTTGAAGAAGAGAAAGCATAATTAAGTTACACAAAATAAACTTAGCCGGACGAATGAATCGTTCGGCTTTTTTGTAGCTTTTGAAACGTGAGGAGTGAAAAGTGAAACGTGAATCGTGAGGAGTGAATCGTGAATGGTGAGAAGTGAAACGTGAGAGGTGAATCGTGAGGAGTGAAACGGAAACCTTTGGCGTTTTAGGTTAGAAAGCAGAATCGAAGATTTATTTGAAAGTATATTTTTTCCACTTGTCCGAAAATCATAGATTTTACAACTACATTTTTACTGTTCCGAAAGCCGTAAAACAATATCCCCTCTACTGATGCCTTACATTTTTCCATAGCCTACTCAGCTCTCACGTTTTACGTTTCACCTCTCACGTTTCACCTCTCACGTTTCACATTTTTACATTTCCCAATTGTCTATAATTGCTAACTTGTGCTTAAGAAGTTTATTTTATGAAAAGAAATATTATTTACGCTTTAATGGCTTTCTTTATTGTTGTAGAAATGCCATTTGTGTTGTCAGCACAAAATTTTTATCAACAAACACCCGCTGCTAATAGTTGGGTAGAAAAGAAGTTTAGAAAGTTAAGCAAGGATGAAAGAATTGCCCAGTTAATGATTATTAGGGCTCATAGCAACCTGGGGCCTGAACACATAGCTGAAGTAACCAAACTAATCAAAAAATACAATGTAGGTGGATTGTGTTTCTTTCAAGGTGGCCCGGTAAGACAGGCCTTATTAACCAATCAATATCAGTCTATTGCAAAAACACCTTTATTGATATCGATAGATGGTGAATGGGGTTTGGGTATGCGTTTAGACAGTGTAATTAATTATCCACGTCAGTTGATGATTGGCGCTACAAGTGATGCTACATTAATTTATACATATGGAAAAGCAGTTGGCAAACAATGTAAACGTCTCGGTATTCATGTAAATTTTGCGCCTGATGTAGATGTAAATAACAATCCTTTAAACCCTGTTATTAATGACCGAAGTTTTGGAGAAGACAAATACAAAGTTGCCTTGTTTGGCATTCAATTCATGAAAGGCATGCAAGATGTGGGAGTCATGGCTTCTGCTAAACATTTTCCCGGGCATGGAGATGTTTCTGTGGATTCACACAAAGATCTACCGGTAATCAATAAAACACGAGAACAGCTAAATGATCTTGAGCTGTACCCTTTTAATGAACTTATTAAAGCCGGTGTGGGAAGTATTATGACCGCTCACCTTTCTATACCTGCCATTGATGGAACACCCAATTTACCAAGTTCTTTATCCTATAAAAATGTGACGGGTGTTCTAAGAAATGATTTAGGCTTTCAGGGCATTACTTTTACAGATGCCTTAGAAATGCAAGGGGTTGCAAAATATTTTCCAAAAGGGGAAGCGGCATTACAAAGCATCATTGCCGGTAACGATATGTTATGTCTTCCCGGAGATATTCCCGGAAGTATTGCTAAAATTAAAGAAGCCATAAAAGATGGCAGATTGAGTTGGGATGATATCAATGCCCGTGTTAAAAAGGTTTTATTGGCCAAATACCATCTAGGGTTACATACGAATACTCCGATTTCAACTGAAGGATTATTGAATGATTTAAATGCTCAAACCAACCAGATCAGAACCCAATTAAGCGCAAATGCATTAACCCTATTATACAAACAAAACCAAACCCTTTTCCCAATTACAAAAGTAAAAAAAATTGCCTATATAAGTATTGGAGCACCGGCTGAAAACACAATTTCTTCAAGACTCAAATCCGAAAATAATGCAGATGTTTATCTTTTTGGCAGTAAAAAAGAAATCGGCAAACAATTAATGGATGAAAAACCAAATCTCACAATTATTGAAATATCAGACAGTAGTGGTGCTTTACAATTAATCAATACCCTTAATGAAAAAAATTACGAGGTCATTATTGTAGGATTGCATAATTACAGCAGGAGGCCGGCCAATAATTTTGGTCTGACAAATGAAACCCTATTCCTATTGAATGGACTTCAACAATCAAAAACAATAACATTCGTTTTTGGAAATCCTTATGCCATAAAAAACATTGCAGATGCCCCCAATTTGATTGCTTGCTATGAAGATGATGAAATAACACAATCTGCAGCGGTTGATTTATTACAAGGAAAGATACAAGCAAAAGGAACTTTACCTGTAACAGTTACTGAAAAACTTACTTTTGGAAATGGGATTGTTTATAATCATTTCTTTCCAATATCAACTCCGGAATTAGTAGGCCTAAACTCAAACGAATTACAGAAGATAGACCTGATAGCAAACGATGCTATTGCCAAAGGCGCTATGCCGGGTTGTGTGGTATTGGTAGCCAAAGAGGGAAAAATTGCTTACCATAAAGCTTTTGGTTATACTAACTATGACAAAAAAGAATTGATTACCCCAAATATGGTTTATGACCTAGCTTCTGTAACAAAGACTTCAGCAACGACTGTTTCTATTATGAAACTCTATGAAGAAGGGAAAGTTGATTTGAATAAAACCTTAGGTGAGTATTTATCTTGGACCATTGGAACCGACAAAGCATCTTTAAAAATTATAGATGTTTTATTGCATCAAGCAGGACTAAATCCTTTCATCCCATTTTATAAAGAGGTGATTGATACAATTTCAGGTGAGCCATTTCCTCAATATTTTTCTATGCTAAAAGATACACAGCATCAATTTAGGGCAGCTGAAAATTTATATGTTCGAAATGATTGGGAGGACACATTGTATAAAAGAATTCTACAAAGTAAACTCACTGAACCTGATAAATATATTTATAGCGACAATGATTTTATCTTCCTAGGTAAAGTGGTAGAAGCCGTTAGCGGAAAACCATTAAATGAATATGCCCGCGAAACCTTTTATTTGCCATTACAAATGACCACCACAACTTATAAACCGAGAGAATTCATGCCGCTTGATAAAATAGTTCCAACAGAAGAAGAAAAACATTTTCGCAGGCAACTAATTCGCGGAGATGTACATGATGAAGGATCAGCAATGTTTGGAGGTGTAGCAGGCCATGCAGGATTATTTAGTAACGCTTATGATCTTGCACAACTGTATCAATTGCTGCTCAATGGGGGTGAATTGAACAGTGTTAGGTTGTTACAAAAGGAAACCATTGATAAATTCACGGCCTATAATAGTAATATAAGCCGGAGAGGCCTTGGCTTCGACAAACCGGAAAAGGACAATCCCACAAGAAAAGACCCCTACCCATCCATAAGTGTTTCTTCCGAAACTTATGGACATACCGGTTTTACGGGCATAGGCGTTTGGGTAGACCCGAAGTATCAACTAGTGTACATTTTTCTGTCAAATCGGGTTACCCCAACTCGAAATAATAATAAACTCAGTCAACTAAATGTGCGTCCAAACATCCAGGAAGCCATTTATCAGTCAATTATGCGTTAAAACCATTAAGTTTATTTTAGTGATCTGTATACTTTACCTTAGCAATTCAATATTTTTAACACTTATTTTATGAATCAATCATTTCGGTATTTTCTGATCATTTCAATAGTTGCAGCCACTGTCTCTTCTTGCAAAAGCAAAGCACCCAAAGAAGCAAAATATATTCCAAAAGATGCCAGTTTTGTATTGGTTGTTGATCCTCAACTGATGCAGGATAAGCTCCAAAATGGAGGAATCAGTATGGACACTTTACTAAAAAGAGTGTTTAAGAACGACTCATTGGATTCCAAAGACAAAGCGTTTTTTAACGAACTGAGGATGAATGCCGGGATGAACTGGGGTGAGAAAATTTTCTTGTTCATGCTACAAAAAGCAAATCCGGATAATAGTCAATCCAATGCATTCAGTTTATTGGCTAGTCTGCAGGATGCATCAAAAATGGAAACTTTTTTAAAAAATCAGGCGGCAACAAAAGATAAGGCGATAAAAAAAGAATCGAATTATAGTTATCTCATCAATGAAGAAGGTTCCATGTTGGCTTGGAACGATAAACAAGTGATTGCAACCATGTATACCCATGCGTTAAAACCTTTTTATGATACAATTGCCATGACCTATAAAAGGCCGGGCATAGCCAATATAGAAGTTGAAATGAAAAAGCAAGTGGGTGAGTATTTTTCTCAAAAGGAAAGTGAGTCATTGGCTAGTGTGGAAAAATTTACAGATATGTTTAAAGAAAAAGCAGATGGCTATGCATTTGCCAATGCCAATAGCTCATTAGCCGCTTTAAGTATGATGCCAATTCAACTTCCTAAAATGGAAGAATTGATAAAAGATAATTTTGTGGCTTCCACATTAAGTTTTGAGAACGGGAAAATTGTAGCCACTTCTAATAGTTATACAAATCCTTTATTAAGTAGTGTATTAAAGCAATATGCGGGCCCTACTGTCAATTTAACGATGCTGGAAAATTATCCTTCTGACAATATCAATGCTATTATGTTAGCATCTTTTAACCCCGAAATTTTTGGAGGCATTTTAAAACAATTAGAAGTAGAAGGGCTGGTAAATAATTTTTTAGAGAACATGGGTATTAGTAGTCAAGATATTTACAAATCACTCAAAGGAGACATTGCAGTCATTATTTCTGACCTAAGTATGGGCCAATCAGAACCGCAAATGAAAATTGATGAAAAATCAATGCTCAGTAAGAAACGATTTGGTAAAATGATTTTCAATGCCACCATTGGTGATAAGGTTAGCTTTCATAAATTAATGGATAAAGCAGTAGAAAAAGGAATGTTGGTTAAACAAAATAATATATATAAGGCAGCCGGTTCCTTTTCAGTAATGGGGTTGTATATGATGGCAGATGATAATAATTTTATGATAGCCAGTGATTCTCTAACTTATGCGCAATATGCATTAAAAAAGAACAAAGCCGTTATTAGCAATGATGCATTAAATCGTTTTAAAGGTAAATCAACCGTATTTTATGTAGATATCGCCAATACGCTTAAAGGGTTTCGCAATGATTCGAATGGCAGTTATGATAACTCACTTAAAACCGCCATAAAGACTTTTAAAGATGTTATGGCGAGTTCGGATAATTTTGATGGAAAAAGTGTAAAAGGCGCTTTTGAAATACGCATGCAAAATGAGAAACAAAATAGCCTGGTTACTTTAACCAGTTTAATAACAGACATTGCTGTGGACATGCGAGTGCAAGCAAGGAAAGAAAAAGAGATGGAAGAGAAATTATTTCCCGGAGGTGTCCCCGCTATTATTCGCACAAATTAAAAATTATTCATTTACAAATGAAAAAGTCCTGTTGTAGCAGGACTTTTTCATTGAAAAAAATTTTTTTCAGAAATTCCCATCCCGGTGTATGACTATTGAACTTACTCAATTATTACCAATTCCCTTAAAAGACAGATTACAAGATCGAAAATCTGCCATTTGGAATACTAATATCATACTACACCAAGGATCATTTATTAAAATTAAAGCCCCTAGCGGATCGGGTAAAACAACGCTGGTACATATTCTGTATAAACTTAGATACGATTATGAGGGTACTATTCAATTTGATCAACGATTAATGAATCAAATGTCAGATGATGAACTAGCTGTGCTTCGTCAACAAAAAATCAGTATTATTTTTCAAGACTTACGACTTTTTTCGAATCTTACCGGCAGAGAGAATATAGAGCTGAAAAGAATTTTACAACCTCCCTTTTATCAAAAAGAAACAATTGATGAAATGGCAGAAGCGTTAGGCGTACTGCATATTCTAGATCAAAAAGCCGGTATTTGTAGCTATGGTGAACAACAAAGGATTGCCATTATTCGGGCCTTAATGCAGCCTTTTTCTTGGTTAATCATGGATGAACCATTTAGTCATTTAGACAAAGTGAATACCCAAAAAGCAGCCAACTTGATTGCATCGGAATGCAAAAAAAGGAATGCAGGATTGATCATTACAGATTTGGATGAAGATTCAAATTTTATATATACACAAGAATATTCATTATAGAAAAATAGTGTAGATGAATGGATTGAATGAACTGTTAAAAAAATTGATTCGAACGGGTACCGGACGAAGTCGTTTTTTTATGGCAACAATAGGCTTATCCGTTGCCATGTTGTTGATTTTAGCAGCTGTACAAATTCAAGCGAATTATAACGACTTATTACATAGTAAAACAAACCAAGACAGTATTGCCAATTTTTTAGTATTGAATAAACTAATGAATGATCAGAATCTTGGAAAAACCGGTTTGTCAGAAAATGATATTAATGATATAAAAAAGCAACCGTTTGTTGAAGCGACTGGATTGTTAACGCCCAGCAGATTTAAGTCTTCTATTCAAAGTAGCAGTGACCGTTTTCCGTTTTTTACAGATATCGCATTCGAATCGGTGCCTAATGAATTTATTGATGTAAACAGTAAAGACTGGAAATGGGATGAAACGGCAAATTATGTTCCCATTATTGCCCCCAACATGTTCCTGGATTTTTACAATTTTCAATTTTCATTTTCACAGAATCTTCCACAGCTTACGCCTTCAATTGTAAAAATGATCGTTTTTACGATTAATTTGTATGGCCCCAACGGAATGGTGAGTTTCAAAGGAAGAGTGGTTGGATTTAGTGATCGAATTTCTTCTTTACTTGTCCCGCAGGAGTTTATGCGGTTTGGGAATTCGAATTTTTCAAAAAATCAATCTTTGAAGCCTTCCAGGATAATTATTAGAACCAAGGATCCGGGTAATCCGCTTTTAGTGAAGTATTTACGTGAGAAAGGATTTGCAACTGATGCAGATAAAACCAGATTCAGTAAGTATAGACAAGTGGTAGATGTGGTGGTAAATATTTCGGGGATTTCAGGGGCCATTTTGTTGGTATTTGCTTTGCTCATTTTTACTTTATTTATTCAATTAACCATTGCCGCTTGCAAAGAAGAAATTACTTTATTAATTACATTGGGTGCCTCCCCCAAACAGCTTAAGCTTTTTTTAATGCGTCAGTTTTTTCCGATCAATCTGCTAATTATTTTCTCGGCATTGCTTGTCATAATAACACTACAATATTATTTAGCCGAAAAATTGTTGATCCAGAACATGTATGTATCAAGCTATCCTTCCATGTATACAATTGGTGTAGCTATTTTTATATTGATAATAATATGGTTTGTAAATAAGCATACGATCAATAAGTATATTTCAAGGTCATCTACATAAACTTAAAAAAATAGGTTTTTCGAAATTTACAATTGAACACCTTGGCCAAATTTGTAGGTCAAATTGAGGATTTTTCTAGTAAAATAACTACATTTTCTGCCTCAGGAATGTGTCAATATTCAATGAAAAAACTTGTAGTAAAACGGTGTTTTAACGGTAGTTTTCTCGTTTAAAACACCGTTTTTTTATCGGCACACATACATATTCTTTTGATAATCAATGTTTTAAATGTTAATTTTTCTTTAGTGGTTACTTTGCTCATAATAATCGGCTTAAAAACACTAAATTGCAGTATAAAACAGGTATAAATACGCTTGTTTATACCCATATTATTTGTTATTAGATTTTAAAACGTTTATGATGAAAAAGTTTTTACATAATAAAAAACTAGTGATATTGGCAGCCATTGTTGCTATTGGATTCTTAGGTTGTCAGAAAGCGGAAGTAGTGGCAGATACTACAGTTGCTGCCAGTGAAGCAACTGTGATAAATGGTTCTTCAACGAACGGAAAATTTAAGGGTTCTATTAATAGGTCATATGCAGATGCATTGGCATATAATTTTGCTCAAAAATTTGATGACAATGAACAAACCCTACAGGTAGCTTTTTCTGAAGCCGAATTGACTGCTTTTATCGCTTCATTAAAAACAAGGTACAAATCAGATATTATTTATGTTAACTTTGGTTTGTACGGAAAAGGAGCAGCCCCTTTAGATTCCAAAGACAATGGTCGAATGACTGTGTTTTTTACCGGTAACAATATGCCTAAAAAAGGTGGCACAGTGAAAGGTTTTGCAATAGAGGGTGATGCTGATGAGTTTTTGAATCATGGTCAAATTTTTCCTTAGAATATGCAACATTCACTAGACTATTATTTTCAAATAATTAGTTTAATTTTTTCGATATTTTACTATGTTAAGAAAAGGAATAAAATACTCTTGTATTTTATTCCTTTTTTGTTTTTAACTGTCTCGGTTGAATCGTATTCTATTTATGGAAAGTTCTCTCCTGCTTTTGGTAAAATGTCAATGTATAACATCTTTACAACTTTTGAATTTATTTTCTATTCATTTCTTTTCAATCTTAATTTTAAAAAAGAATACTTTAAAAAGCTATCTATAATTTTTATTCCTTTTTTTATCCTGTGTGTTTCTATTAATTTAAGCTTTATACAAGGCTTAAATAAAACATTCCATTCCTATACATTTTTATTGGGTTCATTCTTCATGGTGGTTTTTTGTTGCTGCTACTTTTATGAGTCAGTTTTGCCGGATAAAATTGACCAGCAATTATCAAAACAGCCTTTTTTCTGGATTTGTTCCGGCTTACTCATCTTTTATTTGGGATCGGTTATCATTAATGCCTTATTCGAATATTTAAGCTCAAATGACCTTCAAATTGAAGGAAGAAGAATTTACAATAATATAAATCGTACTTTAAACGTAATTTTATACAGTTCATTCTGTATCGCCTTTTATCTATGCCCAGACCACAAGAAGACATCCTCATCACCGTTGTAGTTGCTTCGGTATTTTTTGTACTGATTGGCAGCTTTTTATTGATTCTTGTTTTTGTGTTTCTCCGCCGGCAAAGAAAAAATAAAGAAGAAAAAGATGAAATGAAAAACCGTTTTGAGCAAACCCTGCTGAAAACACAACTTGAAATTCAAGAACAGTCCTTTGCCTATATTAGCCGGGAAATTCATGATAATATCGGGCAGATTTTAAGTCTGGTCAGGCTTAATCTAAACACTTTAGAGGGTAATTACTCGGAAGAAAAAATTAATCAAACCGACGAATTGCTGGGTAAAGCCATTAAAGACCTACGCGATTTAAGTCACAACTTGCAAAACAACCGGATTCATGATATTGGTATTATAGAATCTATTAAACAATTATTAGAGTCATTAGAAAAAACAGGCAAGTATACAACCCACTTTCATACCTCTGATAATTTTCATATTCTCGATCCCAATACAGATATCATCCTTTACCGGATGATTCAAGAGATCATCAATAATATTCTCAAACATGCATCTGCCAATCAGATTAGCATAGACATTAATAGTGACCCAATACTAACCACCATTAGAATTATTGATAATGGGATTGGTTTTAATACCACCCTTTTACAAAATGATCGGCCGGGTATTGGTTTGCACAATATTGCCAACCGGGCCAAAATGATCAAAGGAACTGTTGATATAAAAAGTGAAATAGGAAAAGGAACTATCGTAACTTTATTCATGAAATCCAATTCATTAGCCCCATGACGAATGTAGCTCTAATAGATGATCATGAATTATTACGAACGGGACTTACCGCCATCATCAACTCATTTGAAGGGTATAAAGTAGTGCTGGAGGCCAATAATGGCAAACAATTTATTGAAAAAGAAAAATCCAAAACGCCTCCTGATATAGTTTTATTAGACATCACCATGCCTGTAATGGATGGCTATGAAACTGCTATTTGGATAAAAGCCAATTTACCCAAAACCCGTGTACTTGTCTTAAGTATGCTTGAAAATGATACCGCCATCATCCGGATGTTGAAAAATGGAGCAAGGGGATATATTCTAAAAGACAGCAAACCAAAAGTATTTAAAGACGCTTTAGATAATATTAGAGATAGCGGCTATTATATAAATGAACTGGTTAGTAATAAACTCATGCATTATATTAACCAAGAAGATGTATATGCAAATGATGCCTTCGCCTTGAGTACCCTTACCGACAATGAAATTGCCTTTCTAAGAGGCATCTGTACAGAAAAAACCTATAAAGAAATTGCTGAAGAAATGTGCCTGAGTCCGCGGACCATTGATACCTACCGAGATAATTTATTTAAAAGATTGGATGTTAAAACCCGGGTTGGCTTAGCTATTTTTGCCATTAAGAATGGAATTGTAACTATTTAATTTTTTGAGTAGTAAAATTGGTCATTTTCATAAACGTACCCTATGTTTCGTTTTGTATGTTGCCCTAAACCACCATTTTTACATTTTGCTATTTTTAGCTGTTCTACAACAAATAAAACACATTTTCTTTTTACCCTTTTTCTTAATTATTTTGCTATATCATCTATTGCCCAAAATCCCATTCCACCACTAGGACAATGGAGAGAACACCTTAACTATCAAAATACAATTCAAGTAATAAAAGCAGATCAAATTTACTGTGCCACAGTTTCCGGTCTTTTTTCTATTGACTCGAATAATGAGTATGAAAGATATAGTAAAGTAACCGGGCTAAATGATATAGGCGTTCAATGTTTGGGATGGGATGCAATCAATCAACAAATAGTGGTTGCTTATAACAATAGTAATTTGGATGTTTTGAAAAAAAATGCCGTTATAAACATTGGCGATATCAAAAGAACAACCGTCCCGGGCAATAAAACTATTTACCAAATGTATTGCAAAGACGGACTCGCTTATTTATCAACCGGGTTAGGCATCATTGTGGTAAATCTATCTAAATATGAAGTTAAAGACACTTGGTATATTGGAACCAATGGCGCCCAAGTAAAAACAAATGGGTTTGTGAGTGAGGGTTCCTTTTTTTATGCAGCTACTGATGAAGGATTGAAAAGCATTTTAATGAACGACCCAACGATTGCCAATTATGCGAGTTGGCAAAACCTTAGTGGGCAAAAGGGATTGCCATTCGGTGCAACAGCCAATATTATTGTGGCCAATAATAAACTAATCACACAAAAAAATGATTCATTGTATATTTTAAATGGCAATAATTGGTCACTTTTATATGCGGATGCCAACTGGCCTATCATCAATATTAGTTCATCGGAAAATAAAGTATTGATTTGCCAAAGAACGTCTTCAGGAAATGCCCGAGTAATGATTTTGAATACTACCGGCACTATTGAAAAAACAATTTCGCAAAGTGGAATCATTTCATATCCTAGATCTGCAATATTAGAAAATGGAATTCCTTGGATTGCTGATCAATTTGGTGGACTTTCTAAATTTGGAACTGCCATAGACCGGTTTATCCCCAATGGCCCCCCCGGTTCTGCTAGTGGTGACATGGTTTTTCAGAAAAATACATTATTGGTTGCCGCAGGTACCGTTAATAGTGCTTGGAATTATCAATATAACAGAGACGGTGTGTTCGACTTTACAGAAGACCAATGGAAATATAAAAACGCAAATAATTTACCCTTACTCGATTCTGTGTTAGATTTTATTTCTCTTGCCGTAGACCCCCTTAACCAAAGTGTATGGGCAGGCAGTTATGGTGGGGGCTTGGTAAATTTTAAAGTTGCTTCACCACCTATCATTTATAAAAAAAACAATAGTACCCTTCAATCGGCGATTGGTGATCCGGGCAGTTATCGAGTTAGTGGATTGGCTTTTGATCAAAAACAACAATTATGGATTAGTAATTATGGTGCTCCACAAAATTTGCATGTAAGAAAAACAGATAATACCTGGAAAGCAATTAGCATACCTTTTACGCATGTAGAAAATGCGGTCAGTCAGATTTTAGTAGATGATAATAACCAATTATGGATTGTAAGCCCTAAAGACAATGGTTTATTTTGTTATGATTATGGACAAAGTGTAGATAATATTGCTGACGACAAATGGAGGTATTATAAACAAGGAAGCAGAAATGGCAATCTACCCTCCAATAATATTTTGTGTGTAGCCAAAGATAAAAATGGCTTTATTTGGATTGGTAGCGATAAAGGTATTGGCATCATTCAATGTGGGTCTGATGTATTCAGTTCACAGGGTTGTGAGGCCACTTTACCCATTGTTCAACAAGATCGTTTTGCCGGATTATTGTTTAAGGATGAGGTGGTTCAAACAATAGCTGTAGATGGTGCCAATAGAAAATGGATAGGTACCAAAAATGGAGTTTGGCTGATTTCTCCTGAAGGAAATAAAATAATTTATCGATTTACAGAAGAAAATAGTCCTTTACTAAATAATGATATTAAAAAGATAGCCATTGATCCAATAAGCGGAGAAGTATTTATATCAACTTTTAAAGGCATCTGTAGTTTTAGAAGTTCAGCCACAGAAGGAAGTTCAATCAATGAAAACGTTCTCGTATTCCCTAATCCCGTTCCACCCGGATTTAATGGTACAATTGCCATACGTGGATTGGTAGACAATTCAATAGTAAAAATTACTGAGTTAAACGGAAAGCTTGTTTTTCAAACAAGGTCATTGGGCGGCCAAGCCGTTTGGAATGGCCTGAACTATAATGGCACTAAAATAGCCAGTGGTGTATATCTGGTCATCATAAGAGATGATAGTGGTACTGAAAAAATAGTGACAAAAGTTGTGATTACTTCAGGACGCTAATCAGTCGTCATCTTTATCTACTTTTTTTATAGGCTTATAAAATGCAGCTCGTTTAGGACCTGGAAAAGGAACATGATCACCTTTGATTCCATGCCACAATACGTAATTGAATTCTAAGTCAGGTACTGCATCTTCTTTAGCAAAATTAAATTTTTCAGAACGCATTTGCCATTCATTCATGGCTGTATTTTTTTCATGCAGGTTAATAGTAACCGGCCGAGCTATAAATGGTGTTAGATTAGCGGTATTGGTAAAAGACCGCCACATAGGCTCTGCGGCAGCATCATATTGACTCATAGGAGGAATGCCCAAAATCATTTCAATGGTTCTTAACATGGATGAAGTAGAATACATGGTATGATCAACATAATTTCTCTTAACAAAACCACCCGCTAAATAAGCCGGACTTCTATGTGCATCTACATGATCAGCCCCATTTTGAGCATCATCTTCTAAAATAAAAATAGCTGTTTCATTCCAAATAGAGCTCTTACTTAAGTGTTCAACAAACATTCCAACAGTCAAATCATTATCAGCTACATGGGCAAATGGTGTTGGCCGTCCTTTCCGTAAGCCCTCGGTATGATCGTTACCAAAACGAACACTATTAAAACGAGGTACGGCTTTTGCTGCTAATAATGAGTCGAACTCTCTTTTCCATTGATAATATCTGACTGTATCTTGTATACTATTATTATAAGGAGCAAAATACGGGCAGAAATGGTCTTTTAGTACCGGAATATTCGGTTTGTAATTATCGGCAAATTCACCATAGGTTCTATAACTAATGCCGGCTTTTTTACAATGATCCCAAATAAAACCACCTTTATTATTTGCCACTTCTCTATTGCCTTCAGCATCATATCCGCCGCCTCTTCCTCCATAACTGGTAACCCAATTTTTTTCTAAAAAGTCTGTAGCATAAGCTCCGGTACTCCAATTGTGCCCATCTGCACTCACTTCTCCGTCAACATAAAAATTATCCAGTAATACAAACTCCCTTGCTAAAGCATGTTGATTGGGTGTAATTTTTTCGCCAAATAAAACCAGACTTGGATCCCCATTTCCTTCCTTCATATCACCTAGCACTTGATCGTAAGTTCGATTTTCTTTAATTACATAGAAGACATATTTAATTGGGCTTTGTTCTCCCACCTTGCGAGGTATTGGATTACCTACTTCTCCATTCGCGATGAGTTCATTTTTTTTATTGTAGGGAGAATTACGATAGACTACTTGAGAGTAGATACCCAATTGTTTTTCATTGGGTTCATCAATTACACTCATGTTTCCTAAAAAAAGTCCGCCGATATATTGCACATTTACCGGTTTAGCGGGGTCACCACCTTGGTAAACAACAGCATCTCTTCCTCTAAAAGGGCTAGGTCCATAGGGATTGGCCTTTGATGAAAATCCTTTTCCATTAGCAACGAATATTTTTTTACCTATCACTTTCACATTGGTAGGATACCAGCCAACAGGAATAAATCCTTTGCTCTTACTTTGCCCAACTTGCGAAACATCAAATACACTCAGGCAATTATTATCAGCATTCGCAATATAGAGTGTTTTCTCATCTCCGCTTAGCGCCAAACCATTGGTGGTAGAGCCACTGGGTGCATCCGGGTACAAAGCAACATTCAAGGTTTCCAGAATCTTTTTTGTATTGATATCAATCACTGATACTGAATTATCATTTGAATTCGCAACAAATAAAATTTTACCATTTTTAGATAATAAAAGTTCATTCGGATTGTCGCCTACTTTAATTTCAGTAGATATATTTTTTTTCTCAGTATCGAAAACCAATACTTTATCACATCCCCAGCAGCTGATATATAAATCTTTTTTATCGGGCGATAAAACACAAGCATAGGCTTCACCACCTAATGAATATTCAAGTTCTACTTTTTTTGATTTTAGATTTACCTGATAGAGTGACTTATTGTCTTTTGAAACAACATAAAGTATTTGTTTTTCATCATTGATGGCCAAACCGGCCGGTGAAATTTTATTCGGCCACTTTTTTCCAAGAATGATACTATCTTTCAATATCAACTTTTTATTTTCTATACCATAAACAACAATCCAGTTATCATTACCGCCGGAAGCGTATAATGTTTTTTCATCCGCACTAAACTGCAATCCGTACCAACTTTTTGGAATGATAGCATTGTCAAGAACTGTTTCTGTAGATGGATCAATCAGTTGAATACTTTGCACACTTTGGCCATTATTGGTAACAGCCATTAATTTTTTTGATTTACTCACGGCAATATTCAAAGGAAGGTCACCTAATGGAAAACTTCTACCAACCGGTGTTAAACCCCAACCATTCGGCAGCATTACTTTTTTTAATTCAAGTTCCTGCACACTTTGCGAAAAACAAAAAATAGAAAAAATAAGACAAAGAAAAATGATTCCAACTTTTTTCATAAACTTCTTTTTTTACATTGTTTTGAAAGTTACATTCGTTGCTAATGAAAATTTTAAATAGAAAGTAAACAAATCATTAAGTTTTGAAAACCATTTATCACTTCTACAATCCGATTTTTATGGAAAAAAGTCTCTCTCAAAAAAATTAAGCTTTATTGTTTTTTTACTTCATAGCTTCTTGTAACTGTAAACTTCTGAGCCCCTTTGTCTGTAGCGGTTACACGATAAAGAATTTGTCGCATCATACCGGTAGCTGTGATATTTGCCGTATCTGTGGTTATATGCAACGGAAAACGCCTGAGCAAAGAACCCTCCATTAAAGTAAATTCATCATTACCGGCATATCCAATCATTAATTTTTGATCATCTTTAATATCCGGAAAAAAAATAGGTGCAAATCCTTTATTTTGATCAGAACTGATGCCAACTACAGTGCCATTATTTTTTAATCCCCCACTAAATACGTATAAGACCAGATCAGGAAAACCATCCGTATTCAAGTCATCCGCCTCCGCTTTACTAACTTTTCCTTTAATTTCAAAAGAAATTTCACGTGCCCCACTCTCAAAACCAATTGGGCTGATGGTGACTGTATTTTTTTCAGCACTTTTATTATTACACAATACCCGAAATCCCACTTTGCCTACTTTCATAGAAGTATCGAATCGTTTTCCTTGGGCATACATATTCGATGTAATTACAACAATAAAAAAAGATAAAATAATGAATTTTTTTTGCATGAAAATATTTTATTAAACAGAAAGGTTTCTAACACTATGGGGTCAAGATAATACAATTTTAAGAAATTTCTCAATTCCGCTTCTTTTAGCATCCAAAGATGGTGTTTGGTGATTACAAACCAAACAAATAACTGATTAATTAATTATTACATATTTCTACGATATTGGCCACCTACTTCATATAAAGCATTGGTAATTTGTCCTAATGAGGCATATTTTACAGATTCCATTAATTCTGCAAAAAGGTTCCCATTTTGGATGGCAACTTCTTTTAACCGTTGCAAAGCCAATTTATTATTGTGTTCATTTCGTTTTTGAAATGAGTGAAGATTTTGAATCTGCTGTTCTTTTTCTTCAGTAGTGCTGCGAATAACTTCTCCGGGTAATATTGTGGGACTTCCTTTTTTATTTAGAAATGTATTCACCCCAATTAATGGCAATTCACCTGTATGTTTTAATGTTTCATAATACAAACTTTCTTCCTGAATTTTATTACGTTGATACATACGTTCCATAGCACCAAGAACGCCACCGCGGTCTGTGATACGATCAAATTCGGCCAGTACCGCTTCTTCTACTAATTCGGTTAATTCTTCCAAAGCATAACTTCCTTGGATAAAATTTTCGGTAATAGCAGTTCCTAATTCACGATTTATGATTAATTGAATGGCCATAGCGCGGCGAACACTTTCTTCTGTGGGTGTAGTGATGGCCTCGTCGTAAGCATTGGTATGAAGGCTGTTACAGTTATCATAAATGGCATAAAGTGCCTGTAAAGTTGTTCGAATGTCGTTAAAGTCAATTTCTTGTGCATGTAAACTGCGACCACTGGTTTGAATATGGTATTTCAATTTCTGTGAACGTTCATTCCCCTTGTATTTATGTTTCATGGCTTTGGCCCATATGCGGCGGGCAACGCGCCCAATTACACTATACTCAGGGTCCATTCCATTGCTGAAGAAAAAAGAAAGATTAGGTGCAAAATCATCTATTTGCATACCACGACTTAAATAATATTCTACATAAGTAAATCCATTGGATAATGTAAAAGCCAGTTGTGTAATAGGGTTAGCACCTGCTTCAGCAATGTGGTATCCACTAATACTTACGCTATAAAAATTTCTTACTTTTTGTTCAATAAAATAAGCTTGTACATCACCCATCAATTTTAAAGCAAACTCAGTAGAGAAGATACAAGTATTTTGAGCTTGGTCTTCTTTGAGAATATCGGCTTGTACGGTTCCTCGAACCTGCGATAAGGCTTCTGCCTTTAATCCTTCATACACTTCTTTGGGCAACACTTCATCGCCACTAATGCCCAATAATTTTAATCCAAGCCCATTATTCCCTTCCGGTAACCTTTCCGGAGAAGCGGGATTGTAATAGACAGGTTTGGGACTATGTTTAAATTTATTTTGAATGTATTCTTCTACCCTTGGCCATTCATTGTTTGCATCTATCCATTTTTCACATAATTGATCGATGGCTGCATTCATAAAGAAGGCCAATATCATAGGCGCAGGGCCATTGATGGTCATACTTACAGACGTTTTAGAATCGCATAGATCAAACCCACTGTAGAGTTTTTTAGCATCATCAACAGTGGCAATACTGACACCACTATTCCCTACTTTTCCAAATATATCAGGGCGATCAGCAGGATCTTCTCCATATAAAGTAACGCTATCAAAAGCTGTTGATAATCGAATAGCGGGTTGACCAATAGATACATAATGAAAACGCTTGTTGGTACGTTCCGGGCCACCTTCCCCTGCAAACATTCGGGTAGGGTCTTCGCCTTGTCTTTTTAATTCAAATACACCTGCAGTAAACGGAAATTCGCCCGGTATGTTTTCCTGTAATTGCCAACGAAGAATATCACCCCAATCTTTATACTTGGGTAATACTACTTTAGGAATTCTGGATCCGCTTAAAGAAGTGACTGTTAAAGGTTGTTTAATAACAGTATCCCTTACCTGGTATTCAAAATAATCGGCTGCATATTTTTTAATGAGGTCCGGCCATTCATCAATTATTTTTTTACAATCGGGATGAAGAAGTTTTTGGAAATGAGTTTTCATTTCCAAAAGTGTTGACTCACCCCGGCCCTCTCTACTGTTTAGAGAGGGGGTTGACTGTAGTGTATTTATTGTGCCATTTATTTGATAAAGTTTTGAAGCGAGTGTACTTTGTTCTGTTACCCATACATCATAACTTCTGTTACTCTCTGTTATTTCTGATAAGTAACGTACTCGTTTTGGTGGAATGATTTGCGATTTGGTGGTAGTTGACTCACCCCGGCCCTCTCTGCTTTGAAAAGAAGGAGGAAGTGGAAAATTGGCTTCGCATTTTTCTTCGATTGTTTTGAAAATTTTTTCGAATAGCTCATTGATACCGGTATCGTTGAACTGTGCGGCAATGGTGCCAACAATGGGAAGGTCTTGGTCTTTGGCAGAAAATAAATTATGATTGCGTTTAAATTGTTTTCGAACATCATGTAAGGCATCCAATGCACCTGCCTTATCAAATTTATTAATACAGATAACATCTGCATAATCCAGCATATTTATTTTTTCTAATTGTGAGGCGGCGCCAAATTCCGGGGTCATTACATATAAACTCACATCACAAAAATCAAGGATAGATGCATCACTTTGTCCTACTCCTGCCGACTCTAATATAATAAAATCAAAACGGGCTGCTTTACAAATATCTATCGCATCTTGTACATGAGCACTTAATGCTGTATTATCATCGCGTGTAGCTAGACTGCGCATATAGGCTCTGACATGTGAAATAGCATTCATTCTAATCCGATCTCCCAATAATGCGCCGCCTGTTTTTTTCTTTGATGGATCAACGGAAATAACCGCAATGGTTTTATCTAAAAATGTATGCAAATATCTTCGCACAATCTCATCGGTAACCGAACTTTTTCCTGCGCCACCGGTACCGGTGATACCTAGAACAGGAATCTTTTGGTTTGTGGTTTGTGGTTTGTAGTCTGTGGTTGGTTGCTGGTTGGCGGTTGTGGGTTGGCCATTTTCTGCGTTTGTAATTAATCGAGCTAATTTTCGTACATCTTTTACTTCACCTAGGGTCATGGGTTTTGTATAGTCGCCATTTTTGGGTAGACTAAAATCACATTGTTTGATTACATCTTCAATCATACCATCGAGGCCCATATGGCGACCATCATCGGGACTGTAGATTTTTGTGATGCCATACAAATGAAGTACCCTAATTTCTTCAGGTAAAATAGTACCGCCGCCGCCGCCGAATATTTTAATATGACCACAACCATTTTGATCAAGCAAATCTTTCATGTATTTAAAGAACTCAACATGACCTCCTTGGTAACTGGTTATGGCAATACCCTGAACATCTTCTTCTATGGCACATTCAACAATTTCTAAAACACTTCTATTATGGCCCAAATGAATAATTTCGGCTCCATGCGACTGTAAAATTCGGCGCATGATGTTGATGGCTGCATCATGACCATCAAATAAACTGGCAGCTGTAACAATACGAATTTTATTTTGGGGGGTATAGGACATGTAATGGTTTTAAATCAACTGCAAATTTACGGTATTGAGGGCAAATGTTAACGGTTGTTAGCTTTTAAGTAGATAAGAAATTCAATGGATATCTTATGAAGTCTGTTTTGGTATAACAATTACTTAAAAAATAGTAACTATCATT
The DNA here is from genome assembly GCA_031417635.1 of Bacteroidota bacterium. Lineage (GTDB taxonomy): Bacteria > Bacteroidota > Bacteroidia > Chitinophagales > Chitinophagaceae > Sediminibacterium. Next base: position 20,322 of record JANOVY010000084.1, read on the forward strand.
ATTCAACACTTATTTCTTAAATAAGTATGTTCAGAAGTCTACTCATGAAAAGGCATTTTACTTTCCGGTTTACGGCGGGCATGAAAAACAGCGTACACAATCACCCTATCAATCATCATCTCATATACCACCACATAAGGAAATTGTTTTAACCTCAAATCTCTGAAAACATTGGCAGGGTCTTCAGCAATATAACCATAATGGGTAGGATGTTCCGCAATAGACAGGTATGTTTCATTCAACGCTTCTAAAAACCTTTCACCCAGTCCTAATTGTTGATCTTCGTAATATAAATAGGCCGCTAGCGTATCCTGATGCGCTTCAGTTTTTATTTCAACAGGGTAACTCATTTTATTTAGTCCGATTCCTTACTTGTTCTAAAGACTCTGAAACACTAAAAGATTTACTGCTACCATCTAAATGTTTGGCACGGCGTTCATGCAACAAAGCTATACTAGTGGCAGTATAATGAGATTTAAGTTCTATTTCATTTTCCAGTATCACATATATAGCTTCCAGTTTTCTTTCATCTGCTAAATCTATATATTCATGCAGCTTGCTGCGGATAGTTGCATTTTCCATGATTATACTGTTTATACCAAATTTACAGTTTTTTTCAGTCCTGAAGCTTATTGGCCTATGATTTACTGTGAAACTTCTTACATTCAAACTAAAAACACTTTATGTCCTTCGAAGTCAATATCAATAAACAACAAGCTACTCCCGTAATTACCCTAAAAGATACAAACTCAGGGACTGATGCCGAAATTTATACTTTGGGAGGTCTCCTAAATGCTTTTCGGATTCCGGTAAAAAATAAAACAATCAACATTGTAGAAGGATATTCGAGTGTTGCAGATGTTGAAAAAAATATAACCGGGGGTTTTAAAAGTGCCAAACTAAGTCCATTTGTTTGCAGGATGTACAAAGGAAAATACCAATTTGATCAAAAAGACTATCAAGTAAATAAACACAATTTAAATGGACATGCCATCCACGGATTGGTATTTGATGGAATTTATTCAATCATAAACTCAGCGTCAACTGCCACTTATGCAAGTGTAACCCTTGCCTACCAATATGAGGGAAAAGATGTAGGATATCCATTCCCATATAAAATAACACTTGACTGGAAACTGGAAACGAGGAATCGATTGACTATTTCAACAACTATTTTACATCATAATAGTCATCCCATTCCCATGGCAGATGGATGGCATCCCTATTTTACACTGGGAGAAACGATTGATGATTGTCGATTAAAATTGAACAGTGTTCATCAATTAGAATATGATGCAGATCTCTTACCTACGGGAAAAAAGATACATGATAGCCGATTTATCAATGGTTGTTCACTAAAGGATATAACACTAGATAATTCATTTGAGTTAGATAATAATGGTGTACAACCGGCATGTACGTTGAGTAATCAGCAATTCAGTTTATCTATTAAACCGGATGAAAGTTATCCCATATTACAGATATATACCCCGGACCATCGAAAAAGCATTGCCATAGAAAACTTAAGTGGCGCGCCTGATAATTTTAATAATGGGATGGGGCTAATTGTATTGCCTCCCAATGAAACTAAAATATTTACAACTAGCTACACTGTTGAAGTTTTATGACATAGGTATTTCAAAAACAACGCCACAGATTCACTGATTTACACAGTTTAGATATAAATCAGTGAATTTGTGGCGAAAAATAGCCAATGGAATTATAAATCCACAACCGCAATCATACTAATCTCTACACTCACACTTCTTGGAAGGTCTTTTACAGCAACGGTTTCACGGGCAGGATGATCGCCTTTGAAATAAGTGGCATACACTTCATTCACTTTCGAAAACAAAGACATATCACTTAGGAAAATAGTTGTCTTAACCACATGCTCAAAAGTTATTTTTGCTTCTTCCAAAATAACAGATAAGTTTTTCATCACTTGGTGAGTTTCTGCTTCAATACTACTCATTTCAAGTTCACCGGTAGCGGGTATAAAAGCAACCTGACCACTGATAAACAACATTCCATTTGCTTTCACAGCTTGATTATACGGACCAATTGGCGAAGGTGCTTTATCGGTGTTAATGATTTGTTTCGACATAAGATTTGTTTTAATCGGTAGCAAATTGCTGTATTTCTTTCAACTTGCCAACTTACATTTGCTTTCTAATTCATTCATATGCATATAGTAGTGAAAGCGGATACAATGCAGAGAGATGAATTTATGTCTAAACCCATTTCGGAAAGCGTGAAAATTACCTGGTTTGTATCAGAAACATTGATTCCTGAAGCAGATGCTTATTTTGATTTATTATATGAAGAACAGGGGTCCGGCTTTGCAACCATCACCAATAAACCGGTTTTTGTAAATGTAGTGATTGGCACAGGAAAGACATTGCCAAAAAATTGCATCCGAATGAATGCTTGGTATGGTTTTTTGAATAGAGAAATGATTGAATTGGCAGAAACAACATCAATCAAAGATTTTCAAGTTGAAAATATTTTACAAGAAATGGGATGGAAATATCGAATAGTGTCAGATACAGCCGGTATGATTGCAGCCAGAATAATCGCTATGATTATCAATGAAGCCTATTTTGGATTGGGAGAAGATATCAGCTCAAAAGCAGAAATAGATATAGCCATGAAGCTGGGAACCAATTATCCATATGGACCTTTTGAATGGAGTGAAAAAATTGGACTGAAAAAAATATATTTATTATTAAAAAAGTTGAGTGAAGAAGATAAGCGATATGCTGTTGCCCCTGCTTTAGAAAATGAAATTTTATCAGCCTACCAATAGTTTACCAAAACTGATTTGTTTTGAAGTAGGGTAACTATTTTAGAGAAGGTTTGAACCACTAAGACACTAATGCACGAAGTATTACAAAGTGAACACTAAATAAAAGTTCCATATAAAATGCCCCTAATTCTAAATATTGATACGGCCACAGAACATGCAAGCATTTGTATTAGTAAGGGAACAGATATGTTAGGATTGGTTGAAAGTACCGAACAAAAAAATCATGCTGCGTTTGTACAGCCGGCTATACAAGATTTATTAAAAAAGCTAAGTATAGCGTTAAAGCAAATTGATGCCATTGCTTGTACAGCAGGGCCCGGAAGCTATACCGGATTACGAGTTGGGTTGTCTTCGGCTAAAGGAATCTGCTATGCCCTAAACAAACCACTCATTCTCATCAATACATTAGAAGTGATGGGTCAGTCTGTTATTACTGACTATTTGTCAAAAAATACATTCCTCAATCCCTCCATTTTGATATGTCCATTGATAGATGCCAGAAGAATGGAAGTATTTACTGCTCTTTATCAATCCACTTTACAGGAAGTTGAGCCCCCCCATTCGCTTATTCTTGATGAATCCAGTTTTCGTACATTACTACACAATCAACCAATTGTCTTCTGTGGATCTGGGGCCCTGAAATTGGAAGGCCTTATTTCTAATCAAAATGCTATGTTTTCTCCCGTTCAACACAATGCAAGCCATTTAGCCAAAAGGGCGCTAATCGCTTATCAATCAAACAGTTTTGCAAATCTTGCCTATTCGGAACCCTTGTACGTAAAGGAGTTTTTTAACCCATCAAATAGTAAGCTTCCATAAACATGGATGTAAAATCAATCCCCATCAAACCAAAGGCAGTAATAAGGGTTAAAAGTATTCATAAAATTTATACTATGAAACCCCAAATATTGTTTAACTTTATGTGTAGAATTTTAGTTTTATAACCCCCATTTTAACTATTATTGTCATGAGCCAATCACTACAAGCCGTTGTATTACTCAATGGCAAAGCCCAAATAAAGGTTGATTTTCTTCATACGAAGAAAGCTTCTCTCATACTTCGGTCAATTAATCATAAACTTCGTCAACAGATTATCAAGTTATTAGATGAACATCAGAAAATGACTGTTACCGAAATATATGTAAAACTTAGACTCGAACAATCTGTTGCCTCACAGCATTTGGCCATTTTACGTAGAGCCGGTATTGTGAGTACTTCACGAGACGGCAAATTCATTTTTTATTCGGTGAATTATAATCGGCTTGCCGAGGTGGTTCAATTTGTAGAAACACTGGTAGGTTGACATGTTTTCTGACAATTCAGACTCTTTTAAGCTTATGTTCACTTTTTGGCCCAAAGCTTGACATTAACTTAGCATAAAATTATTTACACATGTATGTACAGCAACTATATACCGGCTGCATAAGTGAAGCTGCGTATTATATTGAGAGCGATGGCATTTCTGTAATTATTGATCCACTTCGTGATATAGAAGAATATCTTTTATTGGCTGTTGAAAGAAAAACAAAAATTAAATACATTTTTGAAACACATTTTCATGCTGATTTTGTGAGTGGACATTTAGACCTAGCTGCAGCAACCGGCGCAACCATTGTATACGGACCCGATACCATCACCAAACTGCCGGTTCATTTAGCAAAAGATGGTGAAATTTTTAATATAGGAAAAGTTTCTATTGAAGTACTTCATACCCCCGGACATACTTTAGAAAGTAGTTGTTTTTTATTAAAAGATGAATTGGGAAAAGACAACGCCGTTTTTACAGGGGATACTTTATTTGTTGGTGATGTAGGACGCCCCGATTTAGCCCAAAAAACCAATGAAATCACCATGGAAGATTTGGCAGGTATGATGTATGATAGTCTACAACATAAAATCATACCGCTAGCTGATGATGTAATTGTTTATCCCGGACACGGTGCCGGTAGTAGTTGCGGAAAAAACTTAGGATCTGAAACCTTTAGTACCATAGGGGAACAGAAGCAGGGTAATTATGCTTTACAATGTTCTTCAAAAGAAGAATTTATTAAAGCGGTAACAGAAGGTTTGGCTGCACCCCCTTCATATTTTCCAATAAATGCGAAAATTAATAAAGAGGGTTATGAAAGTATGGATGTCTTAATGGAGAAAGGATTGAAGCCATTGGATATACCAACTTTTAAAGAAAAAATGAATGCAGATAATGTAATCATATTGGATACTCGAATCTCGGGGGTATTTACAGAAGGATTTGTTCCCGGATCGATCAGTATAGGATTAGACGGCAGATTTGCTGAATGGGCCGGTAGTCTTTTACCCTTTGATAAAACCTTCATTTTAGTAACTGAAAAAGGCAAAGAAAAAGAAACCATTGTTCGATTAGCAAGAGTAGGCTTTGATAAGATAGAAGGATATTTATCAGGCGGTTATGATGCCTGGAGGGATGCAGGTGAAAGAATTGATTTGATTATTGATGTTGAGGCTGATGAATTAGCCATGGACATTCCCTTTGATCCTAACATTGTGATTGTTGACGTAAGGAAAGAGCCTGAATTTGCAGATGGTCATATAAAAGAAGCCATCAATATTCCTTTAACCGATCTTACAGACCCGGGAAGTATGGCGAATTTAGATGATAAACATAATATTTATGTGCATTGTGCCGGAGGATATAGAAGTGTAATTGCTTCTTCATTACTTAAAAGACAGGGAATTCACAATATCAGAAATGTTTTGGGGGGATGGGGTAAGATTAAAGAATTACCTGAGAAATTTGAAATTGAGAAAAATATTGTTGCGCTCAATTAATTTTTTTTGAAAGCTCAATGGTAATTTTAACCAAGTTGTTCAGCTAATTATTTGACCACCAAATGCCCAAATTTTTGTTCGTCAAAGTCGAACTTCCACCTTCTGTGACTCCATAAATAATTAGCGGGCTTTAACCTTACAGCTTTTTCAACATATTGCGCAAATAATTTTGTTAATTGTCCCTCTGCAAATTGCTGTGGTTCTTTTGTGATGATTTCAAATTGTAGATGATAGTACCCACGCTTTACTTGATAAAAATGGCCAAATAAAACGAAAGTATTTTTAAGTTTAGCGCCTTTTTCAGGGCCCACAATAAATGGCGTTAATCGATTAAAAAACGGAACCCAATGGGCTTTCATAGGGTTTGGAGGGTTTTGATCTGCAGCCAACCCCAATGCATATCTATCTTTCACATAATCATGGAAATTGTTTTTAAAATCGCTGGCAGGAATAAGAATGGTGCCATTTCGTTTTCGTAAATCAAGCATTATTTTATTCATTACTTTGTTGGTCAATGGTTGATAAACCCCAACAAAAGGAAATTTACCTAAGCGAGCAACATTTAAGTTGATGATCTCCCAGTTAAAGAAATGACCGCATTGTAATTGTACATTAACACCACTATCATACATATCATTTAATAATTCAATATTTGTAGTAAATCTTTTGGCCAGGGTTTCATTACTGACAGAAAAAAGCTTGATGGTTTCAACGATGGTATCAATAAAATGATGGTAAAAATCTTTGGCAATTCTCAATCGCTCATTTTCAGATTTTTCCGGAAATGCAATCCTTAAATTATTCAACACCACTTCCTTTCGATAACCGATGATATAAAATACGACTGCGTACAGTGCATCTGAAATAAAATACAAAACGCGCCAGGGTAGCAAAGAAAGTAAATAGAATAATGAATAAACAATGTAATACATAATCCGGATTTAGATGTCTAATTCAATAAATAAGGATGTACCCCTTTAAAGAATTACATTTTGTAAAATAGTGCTCTTATTCAAATGATCTGTATTATAATGCAAGCCTCTACTTTCTTTTCTTAATTGTGCTCCTTTCACAATTAAATAGGCAACAGTAATTAAATTTCTCAGCTCACACAATTGAGGGGATACCTTGGTGGAACGATACAATTGTTCGGTTTCTTCAAAAAGTAAATCTAATCGCTTCATGGCTCTTTCTAAACGAATATCCGTACGAACGATTCCTACATAATCCGTCATAATCTGTTTTAATTCTTTTAAACTCTGAGTAATTAAAATCATCTCTCTTGGATCTGAGGTACTAGTCGCATTCCAATTAGGGATATGGTCAACAAAGGAAATTTGATCAATAACTTTCACTGAGTCTAAATAGCATCTATGTGCAAAAACCATGGCCTCTAATAAACTATTGCTTGCCAATCGATTGGCACCATGCAAGCCTGTGCTGGCGCATTCTCCACAAGCATATACATTTTTAATAGATGTTCTTCCCAATTCATCTGTTTTTATTCCGCCACAGCTATAATGTGCTGCAGGTGCTACAGGGATCAAATGTTCCATAACATCAATACCTATACTTAAACATTTATTATAAATATTAGGAAAGTGATGGATAAACTTTTCTTTACCCATGTGTCTACAATCCAAGTAAACATGTTCTGTACCTGTACGCTTCATTTCATTATCAATGGCACGGGCTACAATATCACGTGGGGCTAGGTCTTTTCTATTGTCATACCTTTCCATGAATGCTTCTCCTTGTTTGTTTCTAAGAATACCGCCATCGCCACGAACAGCTTCAGTAATTAAAAAAGAAGGAGAAATACCCGGTTCATACAATGCAGTGGGGTGAAATTGAATAAACTCCATGTTTTCAATTTTCCCTTTGGCCCGATATACCATTGAAATGCCATCACCGGTTGCTATTGTGGGATTTGTTGTTGTTCTATAAGCTTGACCACAGCCACCTGTGGCCAACAATATTATTTTAGCAGAAATTGTTTCAATCTGATTTGTATGCAGATTTAATACATATACACCATAACAAGTAATATCGAGTGTAGACTTGGTAACTAAATACCCCAAATGATGTTGTGTTAATAAATCAACAACAAAACAGTAATTAATTAATTGAATATTGGGCAATTCCTGTAACTGGGCTAAGAGTGCTCTTTCCATTTCTTGTCCGGTCACATCTTTGTGATGAAGGATTCGATTTTCACTATGTCCGCCTTCCTTACCCAGGCTATACATTCCTTTTTCATCCTTATCAAATTTTGCACCGAATGCAATAATTTCCTTGATTCTGTCGGGTCCTTCCTTTACAACTATTTCAACAATTGATTCATTACATAGTCCATCGCCCGCTATTAAAGTATCTTCAATGTGTTTATGATAGCTGTCTTTGGCTTCATCCCAAACGCCTGCAATGCCACCTTGTGCATATTTGGTATTCGTTTCATCTGCCTGTGTTTTGGTGATGATCGTTATCTTTTTATCAGGGCATTGTTTCGCCGTTTTCAAAGCATAAGTTAACCCGGCAATACCCGAACCAATCACTAGAAAATCTGTTTGCATATTTCTTGCCCAAAGGGGCGTTTAACATTAGTAAATTAGCTGTTGGTCAGCGACCAACAGTGGCAATGGGTTCAATCCAGGCATCACTTTCTTTCAATAGGTTTATCAATTCATCAACAGCAATCTCGCTGTCAATATTCCTTTTCATGATGTCTTTCCCTTTATAAAGTGTTATTTTTCCTATCCCACTTCCAACATACCCAAAATCGGCATCAGCCATTTCTCCGGGTCCATTTACAATACAACCCATGATAGCGATTTTTACCCCTTTCAAGTGATTTGTTACACTCCTGATTTTGGCAGTGGTTTCTTGTAAATCAAATAAGGTTCTTCCACAACTGGGGCAACTGATATATTCTGTTTTGGAAATTCGGGTTCTGGTTGCTTGAAGAATGGTAAAAGCTGTAGAATTCATAAAGGCTTCTACAGTTGCATTGTTGCTATAGTTTCTCCCACTGGTATCTTGTGTACCGATAGATTGAATTGAATAACTATTACCAGACATTCCTAAACAAATGCCATCACCAAATCCATCTAAAAATAATGCCCCACATTCTGTTGAATAATGAATTAAATGTTCATCGGTTGTTTGCCAATTACTATCCGAGATTAAGATAACAGGATTTTTAATTTTCCTATTTTGAAATTCTAAAAACATTCTTCTTATGGCGGGCATAGCGCCAGAAAGCGTACTACTCAAACAAATAACAACTGATGTGTCATTGGCTATTTCATCCAAAAAAGTGAAATCATTGATAGTTGTTTCATCACTAAAACAATCTAACATAACAAAATTGATTAGGCCGGACTTCTTATCAGCTTCAACAAATCCCGACGCTTCAAAAATGGGAAAATATTTTTCCTTATCAGAAACCGTTTCCCAAGTGGCGGGATAAGTGATTACTTTTAGTGTACCCGGTAAATGAAAACTCAATAATTGGTTTCCGGTAAATACATAATCAGCAGCTGAATCACTAATATTCCATTTATCGGTTGTTTCTTCATATCTATAACCAATACTTTCTAAATGTTTTGGTGTAATCTCGGCTATTTTACTAAAATCGGCAATAACTACCGGTACTTGTTTTCCGCCAATATTGTCTACTGAAAAAGTTTCTCTACGTTGGTAAGTAAATGGGCTGTAAGGAATTTTTTCAATGGAAGGAATACGGATCAATGCCGATTTACGATTGACATATCTCTTCACAATATCTCTACATACCGGTATTTCAAATTCAGGATCTTCGGTTAAACTTACGCGAACGGTATCTCCAATTCCATCTTCTAACAATGTTCCAATACCGGCTGCACTTTTTACTCGACCATCTTCACCATCTCCGGCTTCCGTTACGCCAAGATGTAATGGATAAGCTTCTCCAAATTCTGCATCCATGTGCTGAATAAGCAGCCGATATGCCTGAACCATTACTTGCGGATTACTGGCTTTCATGCTCAATACAATATTGTGATAACTTTCGGCTCTGGCAATTCGCAAAAATTCCATGGCACTTTCTACCATGCCAATGGGTGTATCACCATAGCGACTCATGATCCGATCGCTAAGAGAACCATGGTTGGTACCGATGCGCATTGCGGTACCATATTCTTTGCAAATATTTACCAATGGCGTAAATCGGTCCCTAATTCTATCTATCTCTTCTACATATTCGGCATCGGTATAATCAATTTGTTCGAACTTTTTTTTGTCTACATAGTTCCCCGGATTTACACGTACTTTCTCTATAATACGTGCCGCAATTTCTGCTGCATTGGGGGTAAAATGAATGTCGGCAATGATAGGGGTATGAAAACCGGCTTTGCGCAATTCATTTTTAATATTCAACAAATTTTCTGCTTCTTTTTTACTGGGTGCCGTAATACGTATGAGTTCTGCTCCGGCTTCTATACAGCGAATACTTTGTGCTACTGTAGCCATGGTATCCATGGTATCGGTGGTAGTCATGGTTTGCAGGCGAATGGGATGGAAATTTCCCAACAAAAGATCGCCGATTTTTACTTCCTTGGTTTTAAGGCGGCTATATTGTGTGAGTGAGTTACAATACAATTGCATAGCTAGTTCTTTATTCAAAAAAATGTTGTAATATAAATTGTTTAATTTTTAATGTGTCTTGCTGTGCCTGTTTAGCATCATCTATGGTAAGATCATCTGCCAAGTCGGGATATCGTGGTGTAATAGCGAATCTTACTAATGAACGCGCTTCTACCAAAACATTACCAAAGAAAGGATTCACCTGTCCACATAAATGAAGCAATGCCTCGAGATCATGTGTTTTTGGGAAATATAAATTCTTTGAAACAAGGTAAGCTTTCATGTATTTCTCTGCAGCCTGTTGTGCATGAAAACAACATATTTCAACAGGAATATTTACAGAATTGAAGTTGTTAGAAATTGACAACAAATCATTTTCAGCTTTACTGATCCATTTTTCAAACTCTTTCATACACCAGCTTTCCGTTTTTTACTGCTTCTTTTCCAATGTTAACAACATCCTTATTAGCCATTTCCATTTCCTCTGGTGTATACACAATAATATCAAGTCCAACAGGAGGATAATTTTTTATAGACCTTCTCACTTCTATACTCCTGTCTATTTTTCTGCTTTTTGTAGATTTGATAATAAAAAGGTCAACATCGCTATCCATTGAAGCTGTATTGGATACATAAGAACCAAAAAGATATATTTTCTCGGGTCGATACCCTTGAGCAATTTCATTTACTAGAATCTGTATTTGGCTTTCGGAAAGCATTGTCCAAAGATAAAGAAAAATAAATGGTTACTATTTTGCTTAAAAAGCGTACAAATACTTAGTCCCTGACTAAAAAGAATGATTATTTTCGGTAAAAATTCAAACAATGGGATTGGTACAGGCAACCTTAGAATTGATCAACAGCTGGGAACTTGAAAATGTTCGACGTGGGTTGATGGACCAGGATGAGGTTAAAAGGATACATGTAGAAATGCTCGTGGACACAGGAAGCGTTTACATGTGCATTAATGAAACAGTGCGTGAACAATTGAACCTATCTGTTGTAGATATAAAAAAGGGGCAACTGGCCGATGGCAGGATTGTTGAATATGATGTTGTGGGCCCCATAGAAGTAAGGTTTAAAAACAGGAAATGCATTGCTACTGCTATGGTATTGCCCGGAGATAGCGAATGTTTATTGGGGGCAATTCCTTTAGAAGATATGGATATTATGGTAAATCCAAATCGAAGAGAATTGATTGTGAACCCTGAACACCCAAATTATGCCCAGTTAAAAATGAAACAGTTGCAAATTGCTTAAAGTCACAAATTGTTTCTTACCGTTTCCCTTCAAAAAACCCTTGTTTTATAAGAATGGCTTTTAATATCTCTAGTCGCAATGGAGACAAATTAATTTTCGGGTCCGCTTCCATATTTAATACAAAGAAATATGGATGCTTGTTTTCTTCTATCCATCCCACTATCCAACCCAAAGCATTTCCATTCCTTTTAAATCCATATCCGGTTTTATAACTGAGTTTGTAGTTAGCATTCGATTCTTGCAACATGACTTTTTTTACAATTTCTTGGGATCTTTTTTGAAATGGCAATTGATTAAAATATAGACGTTTAACAAGCCCTAATTCCTCATCCGGTGTAATCAGTAAAGAATTGTCTAACCAAAACATGTCAATTTTATTGCCTATTGTATGGTTGCCATATTTGAGGCTATCAAGCCAATGTTGCATGGTATCTTTCCCGATTCTTCGGGCCACTTCCTGAAAATAGGGAACAGCAGACACTTTGAATGCTTCTTCCATGGTAAGATCCTTGTTCCAATCTTTGGCAGTATCTCCATTCGGGAACGTTCGAACCACGCCATCCCATTTAATGATCATTTTTTCATTTACAATTCTGCCCGTCTCAATACCAATTAAGGAATTAACAATTTTAAAAGTGGATGCAGGTAAAAAAGCTGAATCTTTAAACCGCGAAAGATTATAAATTACGAATTGTCCGGTGCCATTATCGTATAATCCGAATGTCCCTATTACGCTTTTCTCCTCAAATATTTTTTTTAGACTATCATCCGTTTTTACATTGTTGGGTGAACAACCAATCATTAATAACACATAATTGATCAATAATAATTGAAGGCCCTTTTTTGTAGTCATTATATAAATTTTAGTTGCTTTGTTTTATGCTGATTTTTTTTGAAACACATAGGCAGATAGGTTTCAGGAAAGGATATACAGAATGGGTCTAAATGCCCTTTTCGTTACCTATTGTCCCTATGTGTTTAAAAATTCTTATTGATTCTTTAATACATTCAGTTCTTTTCCAATCTTTGTAAACGCTTCAATGGCTTTATCCAAATGTTGTTGCTCATGCGCTGCACTTAACTGCACACGGATTCTTGCTAGCCCTTTGGCTACTACCGGAAAGAAAAATCCGATCACATAAACCCCTTCTTCCAACAACTTGGCGGCAAAAGTTTGCGCTACAACCGCATCGTATAACATAATGGGAACAATAGGGTGATCGCCCGGTTTGATATCAAATCCGGCTTCTGTCATTTTTGTGCGAAAATATTTTGTATTATACTCCAATTTATCGCGCAGCTCTGTTTTTTCAGTTAACATATCCAATACAGCTATAGTTGCACCAACAATGCTAGGCGCTACAGTATTTGAAAAAAGATAAGGGCGACTTCTTTGACGTAGAATTTCAATGATTTCTTTTCTGCCCGATGTAAAGCCTCCGCTAGCCCCACCCAAAGCCTTGCCTAATGTACCGGTGATAATATCAATCCTTCCCATCACATTGCGGTATTCATGTGTTCCGCGGCCTGTTTTGCCAATAAATCCGGAAGAGTGACATTCATCGATCATCACTATTGCATTGTATTTATCAGCCAGGTCACAAATTTTATCTAATTGAGCAATCGTTCCATCCATGCTAAATGAACCATCGGTAACGATAATTCGACTTCTGCAGTCAACGGATTCTATCAATTTTGCTTCCAAATCAACCATATTATTATGCTCATACCGAAATCGCTGAGCTTTTGACAAACGAACACCATCAATAATAGAAGCATGGTTTAATGCATCGCTAATAATGGCATCTTGCTCACCAAACAAAGGTTCAAACACACCGCCATTGGCATCAAATGCTGCGGCGTATAAAATGCTATCTTCTGTGCCTAAAAATGAAGCTATTTTTTGCTCTAATGCTTTGTGAATATCCTGTGTTCCACAAATAAAACGAACACTACTCATACCATAACCGTGGGTATCAATGGCTTTGTGAGCAGCTTCGATTACTTTAGGGTGAGAAGAAAGACCGAGGTAATTATTGGCACAAAAATTAAATACTTTTTTTCCGTTCACCACAATTTCCGGACCCTGTTCACTCGTTATAATGCGTTCTTTTTTGAACAATCCGGCGGCTTCAATTTCTGCTAATTCGGCACCAATTCGGGATACAAATTTTTCATTCATATAGGAAGTTTTAGAGAACTGCAAAGGTAAGGAACCAACATTGAGATTTAGGAAGAATACACAAAATCCTGTATACCAAACCTTAAACGCTTCGTTCCATGCGGCTCAGCAGTTTATGGAAGTTTTTTTCACCGCAAAGTTGCTAAGAAAAGAGAGAGATCGCAGAGAAACAAAAATAAAATATGTTACTAATAAAAAGAAATTAACTCAAACAGCAGTTTCATTTACTCTTTCTCGATTTTAACGGCAGTACCATAACACAATACTTCGGTAATACCATTCATTACTTCATTGGCATCATACCGTACACCGATAATTGCATTAGCACCTCTGCTTTCAGCATGTAAAATCATTTCACGGTATGCTTGTTCTCTTGCCGTTTCACACAATTCTGTGTAGATGGTAATATTTCCCCCAAAAAGGCTTTGTATTCCACCGCCAATATTACCCAACAGGCTTCTGGAACGTACAACAATGCCTCGTACTACGCCTAATTGTTCTGAAATACGATATCCTTTGATTTCAAAAGTAGTGGTGACAAATGAATCGTAGACCATTGGAATTGATTTTAATGAACAATAATGAAAGAGGAAATTTACTAAAATAAAGCCAAACTAAACAAACATTATCCGTTAATAAATCGGTAACCAACGCCTTTTATGGTTAGTATTTCTACAGAAGTATCCTGCTTAAGGTAGCTGCGAATTTTAGTAATATAAACATCTAAATTGCGGCTATTGAAGAAAGAATCGTTACCCCAGATATGAATTAGTAAATCGCGTCGATCAATAATTTTGTCTCTGTTTTGAAAAAGATATTTAATCAATTCACTTTCCCGGTAAGAGAGTTTTCTTTCTTCGCTTGCAAATACAAGGACTTGTTTGTTAAGCTGAAAAATATATTTCCCCAATGGGATGGTATCTGATGCTAAAATCTGTGGGGTTTCTTTTTTAACACGCAATACATTTTCAATTCGAACAATTAATTCTTCCATACTAAAAGGCTTCCGAATATAATCGTTACCACCGGCTTTAAAACCTTGTACTACATCCTCTGTTTGGGTTTTTGCCGTAAGAAAGATGATGGGAATATCATCATTTATCTTTCTAATGTCTTCGGCTATTTCAAAGCCACTTTTATTTGGTAGCATCACATCTAAAATACAGATATCCGGCTGTTCGTCTTCAAAACAACGAACTACATCTGCACCATCACTTTCCATGATTACTTCAAAGCCACGGGTTTCTAAGGTTTCTTTTACAATCTTTCCAAGAAACAATTCATCTTCAACATATAGAACTTTAATAGGCATGATTGTTTTACAATTATTTTTTACTGCTGTTAAAGATTTTTAAAACGGATAGAATTCTTTTCTGCAAATGGAATTTTCACAATAAATGTACTTCCTTTTCCCAATTCCGTTTCCACTTCTATCATACCATCATGACGTTGTATAATATGATTTACATAGCTTAAGCCAAGACCATAACCTTTTGTATTGTGCCTGTCACCACTAGGCACTCGGAAGAACTGGTCGAAAATTTTTGATTTATACGCTTCGGGAATACCAATCCCATTATCGCTTACATGTAGTTCAAAATATTCTGATTGCCGAATAAGTTTTACTGAAATAGTCGGGTTTTCTTTGGTATATTTTAAAGCATTGTCTAACAAGTTATAGATAACACTTGTGATATGAAGCTTATCTGCATCAATCATAAAGTTCTCTCCGATCGATTCAACTTTCGCAATGGCTTTTTCTTTTTCAAGTTGTAATTTCATAGAAAGCATTACTTCTTGTATTAGTTGCAGTAGGTTGAAGGATTCCTTTTGCAAAACAATCTGATGATTTTCAAACATTGAAAGTTTTAGTACCTTATCTACCAACAAACTTAATCGTTGTAATTCTGAAGCAGAAATATCAAGGTATTCTTTGGTACGTTGGGGATTATCAAGGCCACCAAAATTTCGCAAGGCTTCAATCGCCACATTCACAGTAGCAATTGGTGTTTTTAACTCATGCGTAATGTTGCTAATAAAATCATTTTTAATGATTGTCAGTCTTTGTTGTGCGATTAGATTTCGATATACAGTTACAAAAGAAAAAATGACTAAAATCAAAAGTAGAATAGATCCTCCAATTTGTGTACTCATTTTCTTAATTACAAATGTGTTTGCATTTGAAAAATTAGCCTGATAAGAATATGGCATAGAATATCCAACAAATACTTTAGAGGTAATTAATTGCTTGGTAGAATCTTTTTCAAAGTCTGATTTTCTAAGGGACCCGGTTGAATATTTATTAAAAAGAATGGTAAAGGGCAATGATTTGTTCGATTTTTTTAGCTCCATTTTAAAGGCAGAATCAACTTCACTAACAGGAATAGAATCATTGATGGTTTTATTTCCGGAAAGCAATCTAACAATGGGGGATTGCATTGCCTCTTGATTGCGGGCTTGCATTTTAATGACAACATTATCTAATAGGGGAATGGGTGTAGACTTTTGACTTTGCCCTTTGTTTACAACCCAATTTCGGGTTTTCTTTCCGGCACTATCAAATGCCAATAATTGAACCAACTTATTATTTATGAGGCTATCGTTTTGAATAAAAATTGCGGCAGAATCTTTCCCGCTAAAGCGGAAAGTAAATGATGATGCAATTTTATTATGTGGTTGTTTCACAGAAGGTTCTCCGGATATGGAAGAATCCATTCTTATCATGATTCTACCTGAATCATGTCCGGTTGCTTTTTGCTTCATCATTACCTCAATCAAACCCGGAGGTGGAATTCCCCGAAACGAATAACCGGAATTTACGCTAATGGATTCTATCATCTCCGGGTTTACATGCGACAATTCATCTCCCGCAGAAAATGTTCGGTAAACAATTGTGGCATTTTTTTTAGGGTTTTTTGAGTTTATCGTTTTATTATTTTGTAGCGATGTATTATTTGTAGTTGCTATAAAACCATTGCTTATCAGGCTAGTGTCGGTTTCGAAACGCTTCCTTTGTAATTTATACATGACATCTCTAAAGTTTACGTCCACTTCTTTTTTCAGGTTGGCATGTTCATCTTGGTATAATTTAGTAAGCCAATATCCTTCAAATAATGCTAACAACACAATGGTTGTAGACATCAATAAAATAGGAAGGCGTAGTTTTCTCATGTGACTTTATCTTTTACAAATATAATTACACTCACTGCCTATTTTTCTTTTATTAACCTAAATTAACCTTTAAACAAGACTGCTTAACAAGGGTTTGGTTATTTTTGATGGATAAAAACAGATTACATGAAAAGTATATTTATTCTACTATGCAGCCTATTTTCTTTAGGAACTACTCAAGCGCAAACCAAGGAAGGAACCATTTTTTACGAACGAAAAATCAACATGCATAAAACCATTCAGGATGAGCAGATGCGTGCCATGATGCCTGAATTTAGAACCAGTAAACATATGTTATTGTTTAGTGATAGTGTTTCCGTTTATAAAATAGTACCGGAAGATGAAGCACCGGATCCCTTTGCAGGTGGTGGAGGTGGTGGTGTACAAATGGTTTTTAGGAGTGGGAGTGATGGAGGTGACTTATATAAAAATTTTACGCAAGCAAAATCTATTCAGACATCCGAGTTAGGGGGAAAGAATTTTTTAATTGTTGACTCGATTCAAAAGCAACCTTGGAAATTAAGTGCTGAAACGAAAGAGATTCTCGGATTTACTTGTCATAAAGCTAGTCGCAAAATTAATTTGCCTGTTCCTGTTATACGGACAATGACTATATCTGGCGGTGGAGAAACCAAAAAAGACACTACCCTACCGGCTACCCCACAAGGAAAAGAAGTTGACGTGATTGCTTGGTATGCTGAAAGCATGATTAGCCCTGTGGGACCTGAAAATTATGGCCAATTACCCGGTGTTATTTTAGTATTGGATGTTGACAATGGCAGAACCGTTTATACAGCTACAGAAGTTAAAAAGTCAGTGGAAGCAAAAGAATTGAAAGAGCCTAAAAAAGGAAAAGTAGTTACTAGGGTTGAATACCAAAAAATGATGGCTGAGTTGATGGGTAATCAGATGGGGGGAGGAGGAATGAGGGTGATTCGGAATTAAGGTGATTGGGATGAGAGATGGGGGAACAGAGGAACAAGCCTGCCTGGCGGCAGCTACTGTTTGGACACAAATCAGGTTAAATTCCTAGCCATTTTCCAGCCCTCATAAATCATTTCAAACTTTTCTAACCCACGTTTAATGATTATAGGGCCAGCCTTTCTTTGTTTGTTATTTCCTTTCCATCCTCCTA
>JANOVY010000085.1:0-2208 GCA_031417635.1 Bacteroidota bacterium
TTTTGAGTTAACATGGCTTTGATAAAATTTTCAAGACATTTTATACGATCGGAAATGGACATGGTGGGCCATTCGCCTCTACCATCGTTATAAGCAGTTCTTGCAGCGTCTAATGCAACAAGTGCTTCTTTTTGGGTGCATATGGGATATGACCCTATTTTAAAAGGATGTACACCCTCATTGGTTTTTACATGAATAGGAGAATAAACGTCGTGAGTAGGACCAGACCAATGAATCATCTCTCCGTTAGAAAGGTATTCTTTCTGCGTTACCAATGGATTGATTAGGTAATTTTCGGGTATTTCATTGTACGCTATCTCTAATGCTGCGATTTGTTCCTGAAATTGCATTGGCTATTTTAGTAATATAACAAACATTCAGCCCTTTTGTTTATAATTTATTTACTTTATTAACTCCCCAATTCTTGGATTACCTATCGGTAAAAATTTGGCGGTTTTGGTTAATGCTGTTCTTTTAATGAGATATGATAAATCAATGGTCACGAAGTACATTGGGGGAAGTATGGATATAGAAACCAACCCCAGGTAAATGAATCTTTGTATTTAATTGGAAAATAGAGTGGCCAAGTTTCTGGCAAAGTATTGTGATAAATTGTGATAATTCTCGCACATTTTAATTAGATCTATAGGATTAAGTAGATAAGCCGCAAATGCTTATTACTATTGATTTTGTAAATAGCCTCTGAAAAAAACGCCTGCCGGTCGACAGAGAGTTTAAGAAATTTTCGCAATGAAGCGTTAAGGAATGAACATGCCGTTTTTATTGTTATGATGAGGAACCTTTTTGTTTAATTATAGCTAATAGCTTGGCTTTAGACTTCTTTCATTTTAGCGCAATGGAGGATTTTTTTTCATCCTGCCTAAGGTGGATTGACTTTTTTTGCCTGTCTGCCGCCAGCCAGGTTTCTCCTATGTCAAGACAAAAAAGGTAAACAACGTAATCGCTAACATGAAGAGAGTTTGCTTTTAAAATACTTAATCCTAAACATTTATGTAAATTTATTGTTTGAACAATCTTGTGGTCAGATTTTAAACGCAACAGTTTAACTAAGTTAAATTGTTGTAATGAATAAATTCATAAAATGAAAAGTATTGCAATAGTTGGAGGAGGGATTTTGGGATTAGCAATCGGTTACGAGTTAAGTAAATCAAATTCCAAATATAAGATATCGCTTTTCGAAAAAGAATCTACTATTGGTAAACACCAATCTGGTAACAACAGTGGAGTCCTTCATTGTGGTCTATATTATAAGCCGGGTTCGCTAAAAGCGAAATTAGCATTGGAAGGTATTAAGGAAATGATATCATTTTGTCAAGAAAACAAAATTGAACATGAAGTTTGTGGTAAAATTGTTGTAGCCGGTGACGAAAGAGAAATTAAACTTTTAGATGATTTGGCAGAACGTGGCAAATTGAATGGATTGAGTGGCTTAAAATTTCTGAATGCTGAAGAATTAAAAATTAGAGAACCCCATGTTAAAGCAACAAAAGCATTACTCGTGCCTGAAGAAGGTATTGTAAGTTATAGACAAGTTATGGATACCATGGCAGCCTTTATCAAAAGCGAAGGCGGTGAAATTTTTCTAAACAATAAGGTTCTAGGATTATCTGCTTTAAAAGAAAAATCATCCTCTTTAAAAACTGAAAATTTTGAAAAGGCTTATGACTTAATTATTAACTGTACGGGACTTTTTTCTGATAGAACATATACCAATTTGACTAATAATAAAAGTCCCATTAAAATTTTACCGTTCCGTGGAGAGTATATGCATATTGCTGATGAATACAAGCATATTGTTAATCATTTAATTTATCCGGTACCAGATCCTCAATATCCTTTTTTAGGGGTCCATTTTACTCGCATGGTAAATGGTGGAAGAGAAGTTGGACCAAATGCTGTACTTGCTTTAAAAAGAGAAGGCTATAAGAATACCGATTTTTCATTTAGTGATGCAGCTGAAGCTTTAACATATAGAGGATTTCTAAACTTCCTAAGTAAAAATTTTATATTTGCTATGGGTGAATTTGCCAGTTCTTTATCCACCAAAGCATTTGTTTCAAAAGCTAAGAAACTGATACCTGATGTTGAAGAATATATGTTCACAAATGGTGGGACAGCTGGGGTAAGAGCTCAAGCAATAAGTCCCAAAGGTGAACTATTAATGGACTTTAATATCATCAAAGAAAA
>JANOVY010000086.1:0-8234 GCA_031417635.1 Bacteroidota bacterium
AAACACGACAAAATGCCATTTTACAACCTATGGCATTTCTTTTGTAATATTTATAACTGTTTTACTACAAACAAGTAAATTACACTTAAATCTAAATTGTATGAGTACGAAAAACATTACATTAATCGTAATTGTCGCCTTAATCCTAATATTGGGTTATACAGGTTGCAACGGTTATAATGGGTTAATTAAACAGGATGAAAATGTGAACAATGCCTGGAATAAAGTTCAGAGTGATTATCAACGTCGTTCAGACCTGATTCCCAATCTGGTAAATACTGTAAAAGGAGAAGCCAATTTTGAGCAGTCTACTTTAACCAAAGTAATTGAAGCCAGGGCTAGCGCCACTCAAATGAAAGTGGATGCCAAAGATTTGACACCAGAAAAATTACAACAGTTTCAGGCTAGTCAGGGTCAGTTATCACAGGCATTGGGCCGTTTATTAGTGGTTTCTGAACAATATCCTAATCTGCGTGCCAATGATGCATTCCGTGGCTTGCAAGCACAATTAGAAGGCACTGAAAATCGTATTAAAGTAGCAAGAAACGATTTTAATGATGCCATTCAAGCATACAATGTCAAAGTCCGTTCATTTCCAATGAATATTTTCTCAGGCATTTTTGGCTTTAAAGCCAAAGAAGGCTTCAAAGCAGAAGTAGGATCTGAAAAAGCACCCGAGGTAAAATTCTAATTCGAATACATGCTAGGATTATTTAAAAGTAAACCGGTTGATTATTTTTCTGCTGAAGAAAAAGAAATCATTGTACGTGCTATACAAAAAGCCGAACTAAGAACCAGTGGGGAAGTTAGAATTTATGTTGAAAGTAGATGTAGTTTGGTAAATCCTGTTTTGCGTGCGAAAGAAATATTTCACCTGTTAAAAATGACAGAAACCGCAGAAAGAAATGGGGTACTGGTGTATTTGGCAATGAAAGACAAACAGCTGGCAGTGTATGGTGATGAAGGTATTCATGTAAAAGTAGGCTATGCATTCTGGAATGAGGAAGTGAAAAAAATGTTGCAGAATTTTAATAAAAATAATTTTGCAGCGGGCATTGAAGAAATCATTCTGGATATTGGAGAAGCATTAAGAACACATTTTCCATTTGATAGAAAAGCTGACAAGAATGAACTGTCGGATGACATTGTTTTTGGAAAATAAGTTTACTTGGGGTTTTAAACCGGAAGGGGCGCTAAAGCGACTTGAACGGTTTAAAGCCCCAACTTTTTATAAAAATCTAGTTTCATTGATAACTCCCCCAGGTAACAAAAAAATGTAATGAAGAAATTACTCCTCATATTGGTTACTTTTCTTTCTGTTTCATTCATTTTTGGACAGACAGTATTGCCTAAGCCCAATCCCCCACGATTGGTTAATGATGTAGCCAATGTACTTTCTCCGGAACAAGTTGAGATACTGGAAAGAAAATTAGTAGCGCTCGATGATAGCACTTCTAATCAAATAGCAGTCGTATTGATTAAAACATTGGGCGATTATGCAATAGAAGATTATGCAGTTAAATTATTTCGTGAATGGGGAATTGGTAACAAAAAAACAAACAATGGAATACTAATCATTGCGGCTATTGATGATAGAAAAGTTTGGATAGAAGTAGGCTATGGACTCGAAGGGCCCATACCAGATATTACCGCATCAAGTATTTACCGAAACGAAATTGTACCGAGGTTTAAAGAACAAAACTATTATAGAGGAATCGACAATGCAATTAATGCATTGTCAAAAGCAGCCGTTGGTGAATACAAAGTTAAAAAAGAACGAAGAGGAAACAATGGTGGGAAGGGGAGTTCTATCCTTACCTTTATCATCATATTAATTGTGATTGTGGTTATTTTAGGAAGAGGTGGTAGAGGTGGTCGGGGTGGTGGCATGATGAATAGAGGTGGATTTAGTGATGTGGCTCAAGCATTATTATTGTCCTCTTTACTTGGAGGAGGCCGAGGTGGTAGTAGTGGCGGATGGGGTGGTGGAGATAGCGGTGGTGGCGGCTTTGGTGGCTTTGGTGGTGGAAGCAGCGGTGGGGGTGGTGCCGGTGGAGGTTGGTAAATTTTTCAAAAAAATGATGAATCCTTCATTCGTTTCATTTTTTTATTTACCTATGATTTACTTGATCTTGACGTAAGTATTTTATGCTTGATACTATATTTTTATACGGCTACAATGCTCATTGTATTTTACATGTATCAAATGAATATGCTTCATAAAACAGCCTCCTTATTATTATTATTATTGCTTGCAAGTAGCCATATAACAGCCCAAAGCAATAAAACAATCATTGGGAAAAAGTATCGTGTAATTACAGAAACAATAACCAATTCGGGCATGTCCTTAATGGGTCAGCAAGTTGATATCACAGGAAATGTTTCTACTACAGCAGACGTAGAATTTCAAACAGTTACGAATGCCAATACCTATCAACTGCTATTAACCGTAAAGCGATTAAAAGGGGTTGTTGGTGCCATGGGGCAGCAGCAAGATTTTGATTCCGATGATGAAGCTACTCGAAACAACCCGCTATTAAAAGAAATGCTGAAATCAATTAATCAACCACAAGAAATGCTGGTTGTTAATGGGCAAACGTTGGCTGTAGAGAATCAAAATGATGTAATGAGTCAATTGGGTAATGCAAATACAATTGATGTGTCAAAATTGGTATTGGCACTAACACCTAAACAAATCATACAGGGGTTTCAGTGGTCAGATTCAACATCTTCAGAAAATGCAAAACAAATCAACCATTATATAATTTCAAAAATAGCAAATAGTGAGATTGAGATATCCGTTTCTACAGAAATGAAAATGAATGGCACCATTAAACAATCCGGAATAGAAATGAATCAAAATACAATGGGTACTTCAAGATCAGTAAGGTTGTATAATCAACTAAATAGTTTATTAATTAGTGAAAAGACAGCTATTGAAATGACGGGCACTTCAGAAATTATGGGAATGAGTGGTCCACTTGTTTTTAAGAGTTCAATCAATACCATGGTTAAAGAATAAATGTAAATTTCTCAACGGCAACCAAAAAAAGCCATCCCTTTCATTAGCGGATGGCTTTTTGATAAACCTTATAGATGTTTATCTATTTGGATGCTGTCTCCAATTATTCACTCATTATTTCTTTTCAACAGGCAATTTCGAATTCACATAACTAGCCATTTCTTTTGCACCCGCAGCCTCTTTTTTATCTGCCAAACCTTTCAATGCCATACCATTGATAAAAGGATCAGTTTGCGATCTAGCCGCACCTGGTATCGCTTCTCTGAAGGTTACAATCATATTCACTCCTTTCTTAAAGTTATCCATATTGGTCACTTTCCCTAAAAATTCTACAAATGGGTTGATTGCTTGAAACTTATTGCCATCAACCGGCATGGCATCAAATTTTCCGGCAATAAAATCAAAAGCAGTTTCATCTCCGTATTTGAGAATGGTATTATTAATGGAAGCGGCAAGTCTCCCTTTGGTTTTTTCTTTCGACATTTCTACGGCTAGCTTATAAGCCGCAGAACTATCTATCATACTTAGTGCTACTAAACCGGCGCCTGCAACAGAATATGAAGAATCTTTAATCGCGGTTGTAAAAAGATTTTTATAATTATTATTTTTCAGTTTCGCCAAAGCATCTATGGCTGCAGCTTTTGTTAATTTGTTTTCATCTGTATTAGCTATGGATTCTAGTTTGCTGATGGTGGCCGCATCCAATTTTGAATTCCCAAAGCTTAAAATTGCACGCACCCTTATTCTAAAATAGGGATCAGATAAACTTTTTACGATGAAGTTATAGGCTGTCGGATCTGTAATATTTTTTGCAGCAAATTCTATGGCTTCTCGTCTATCAAGGTATCGTCCACCAAAATTATATTGATGAATGAATTCTGCTAATTTTTTATCATCTTTCCTTTTGGCTAGAATAACTCTTTCTGCATCTACATTGATCAAATCCGGTTTTGCAGATACGGCGAAAGAGAAGGTGTCTGCTTTGTTTTCAGACCATACCGTATATCTTTTTTTATTGCTACCGTTATAAATATCAATATCAATCGGTAATTTGAAAAGTTTATCGCCGGATTGAGTTTGTTTAATAAACACTTTCGAAGTTTGCGTAGGTATATCGTAGGCATAACTAATGTCTAAGGATGGATGACCACTTCCAAAATACCACTGATTAAAGAACCAGTTAAGATCTTTGCCGGTAACTTCTTCGAAAGCCAATTTTAATTTTATGGCACTTCCGTTACCGAATTTATTGGTGGTAAGATATTTATTTAATGATTTGAAGAATGCATCATCTCCCACAAATTTTCTTAGCATGTGAAGCACCCTTCCTCCTTTTTGATAACTGACAAGGTCAAACATTTCTTCTTTGTCTTTGTACTGAAATCGAACCAAATCTTTTTTGCTATCATTCTCACTGCCTAAGTATTGATTCATCTCATTAAAGTTTTCAAAACCCGCTTCATCAGCGCCATACTTGTGTTCTAGCCATAAAAACTGACTATAATCAGCAAAACTTTCATTCACTGTTAAATTGCTCCAGCTCTCGGCAGTTACATAGTCACCAAACCATTGATGAAAAAGTTCATGTGCAATGGTACCTTCCCATCTATTCTGGTCTAATAATTCTCGGGCATCCTGTTGAGCACTTTCCTGGTGTAAAGTGGCCGTGGTATTTTCCATGGCACCGCTCACATAATCTCGTCCAACAATCTGACTATATTTTACCCATGGATATTCCACACCGGTAACTTTCTCAGAAAAGAATTTCATCATTTCAGGGGTTAAGCCAAAAATTTTGCGAGCAACTTTTTCATATTCTTTTTCAACATAATAATTGACTTCTTTTCCTTTATAACTGTCTTTTACAATAGCAAAATCTCCAACCCCCATAAAAAACAGATAAGGGGCGTGGGGCAATTCCATTACCCATGTGTCAGTTCGTGTACCATCCGCATTCTTTTTTTGGGTTGTTAATTTACCATTAGAAAGCGTAACATATTTAGCCGGAACCGTTAGATTAAATTCCTGTGTTGTTTTTTGGTTAGTTTTATCAATGGTCGGAATCCATACTGATGAAGCTTCTGTTTCTCCTTGGGTCCAGATTTGGGTTGGTTTTGTTTTATCGGTTCCTTTTGGATTAATAAAATACAAGCCTTTGGCGTCTGATATAGCAGCACTTCCCATTGATCTAAACTCATCCGGTTTCGCTGTGTAGTCTATATAAATTGTATATGATTCATCTTTTTTATACGTTTTGTCAAGTTGAATATTCAAGAATAGACTATCATATGAATATTTTAGTGTAACCATTTTTCCTGATTTTACCATTTCAACTTTATTGATGTTCATTCCTTTGGCATCCAACAACAATGAATCAGTTGCATAAAAATGAGGTTTTAACGTAATCCATACTTTACCGTTTAAGTATGATTTGTTGTAGTCGAACTTCGCATCCAGTTTTGTGTGTACCAAGTCATTTACTTTCGTAGGGGTAGATCTATATACCTTTTTCCAGGTATTATCTTCTTTTTCGGCTTGTTGCGCAAATACGATGGTTACACTAAAAAGTGCAAACAGTAGGAATAATTTCTTCATGAAGTATTTTTTTTGAATGTTAAAGATAATTATCCATCATTGAAAAATGGATGAATTTGTATCAAAGGCAAAATCAACGTATTAAAGTATATATAAACAGGATGTATGAGAATCTATTATTTGGATTAGATTTGCAAAAAGAAAGCGATTCATGACCATTACCATTACCAGACATAGAATTACCTGCCTTATTTTATTTGTTACCTTACTGAATAGTTCCGCTTTGCAATCTCAGCAAACCAATTTCATCCATATTCAATCGGATGCCAATCAGCCTTTTGCAGTTCAATTAAAAGGGCTTACTTATAGCTCTTCTACAACGGGATATTTGGTAATACCACAGGTGCCGGCTGGTGAACATACATTGTTGATAGGTTTTGCGGGTAATAACTTTCCTGAATATAATTTTCAATGTACAATGGCAGATAAACCGCGAGGATTTTCTTTAAAACAAGGAGTTGACAATAGTTGGACATTATTTGACATGGTAGATTTCACCGTTATAAGAGGGGCTCTCAATAGTAAAGAAACGGCAAAAGCACCTGAATTAACAGTAACTCCTTCAGTTGTTGAGAAAATTGCAGATTCTGCTGCGGTAAAAACAGCAGATCTGAATATTCAAGCGAAAGCCAAGCCCACAATACCATCAACCAGTTCTAATATCGCTCCGGAAGTTGCTAAAGCCGCAGGGGGAGTAGCAACAGACGCCGTTTCTGGAGGTGTATTAGCAGCTACTGCTGTTACCGGGGTTGTTGTCAACAAAAGCAAACTTGTTACAAAGCAATCTTCCATTCTGAAGATTTTTGATAAAGCGTCTAGTAATGGCATCGACCAGGTGTATGTAGTAGTTAATAATGGCAAAGCAGATACGATAGCGTTATTTATTCCTGTATTGAAAGATGACCTTAATAAACAAGCGGCATTCAATCGGAAGAGCCATCCCATATCCAATCATAAAGTATCCATCGAAGAAGTTTCCGATATACTAAATACAAAACCGAACCGCTTACAGATCCTTACAAAATAAACTTATGCCACGGTATTTCTTGGAACTTGCTTATAAAGGCACGGCGTATAGTGGGTTTCAAGTACAAGACAATGCCAATTCAATTCAATCGGAAATAGGTAAAGCATTAGCAGTGCTTTGTAAACAAGCTTTTGAATTAACAGGTTCATCTCGAACAGATGCAGGCGTTCATGCATACCAGAATTACTTCCATTTCGACTCAGATCAAATACTAACACAGAAGCATATATATAACCTAAACGCATTGCTTCCATTAGGTATAGCAGTGAAAGGAATTTATGAGGTTCCGGAAACTGCCCATTGTCGTTTTGATGCGATTTCCAGAGAATACAGGTATCACATATATCGAAAGAAAGACCCTTTCATGCTTGATCGAGGGTGGCTATATCCCTATCCTTTGGATCTGGTATTTCTAAAGCAAGCAGCTGAAGTACTAAGAGAATACAATGATTTTACCAGTTTTGCCAAGAGAAATACACAAGTGAAGACCTTTTTGTGCAGTATAGAAGCATCTGAATGGAGTGAAGAGGGAGATTCTTTGGTGTATCGGGTAAAAGCCAACCGATTTTTACGAGGAATGGTGAGAGGATTGGTAGGTACGATGGTAAAATTGGCGGGTACTGAGAATCGCATGCCTGCGTTCAGATCTATCATTGAAGGAAAAGACTGCACAAAAGCCAATTTCTCAACCCCACCACAAGGATTGTTTCTAAATAAAATAATCTTCAAATCTCCCCTAAATGAGCTCCTAGCGATTAATTAGAAAAGAATCTTCTCTACCATTCGGCTAATATTCAATGCCGGTTTTAGAAAACAAGCCCTTAAAAACAGGTAAGAACCTAAGTTTCGTATATTTTTTTATGCGCTGAAACCCTTTGATACCGTGCATTTTAACAATCGCTTGTATAAATGGCTTGAAAAAGATTTGGAGATAAGAAATCCGGGCTTATCTTTGCGTCCCGCTTTTATAAAAAGTGGATGTTCTTTGCAAATGAAATGAATGTAATGGCAGGTAAAAAATTCCAGATTTATGTAAAATAAATTTGGTGGTTAACAGAACAATCCTATCTTCGCCGCCCGTTCAACAAAACGGTTGTTCATTGAAGCAGAAAAAAGGTTAGTGAGAGAGAAAACAAATTGATAAAATTTAGTGAGAAAAGTCCCCTTTTATTTTGTAATCCTTTAATAGATAAAGGATAGTTCTTAAGTTGATTTTTACAACTAAAAAAGTTTGAGATTTTTTCAAATAATTTTGGTTACTAAAATAAAGGCACTTACTTTTGCAACCCCAATAAAAAGGGTGGCAATGTAACGCCAAAAGATCTTTGAAAGTTTGGAAGCAACAGTAACTTGGATTTAAAATTCAGGCTAAGGTTAACAGCATCATAAAATAAATAACATATCAGACGTTAATTTCGATTAATTGAGACTAACAGTCAGATCAAACAAAACATTTACAATGGAGAGTTTGATCCTGGCTCAGGATGAACGCTAGCGGCAGGCTTAATACATGCAAGTCGTGGGGCAGCAGCTTTGTAGCAATACAGAGGCTGGCGACCGGCAAACGGGTGCGGAACACGTACGCAACCT
>JANOVY010000087.1:0-10434 GCA_031417635.1 Bacteroidota bacterium
AGTTACTGACCCTATTATTGGAGCTTGGGGACATGGATCTCCATCATCCAGGACTGTTATCATAATCACAGAAAAAATAATCAGTGTCAGTATGTATAATCTGTCGGAGAAAAAATTTATTAGCACCAAAGGTGGGGCATGGCACCGCACCGGAGAAAAGATTTTGGTGAGATATGAATGGAACTCAACAGACACCTCCCAAGTTGCAAATGGATACAACGCCGATATTCATTTAAAAGACGGAAAACTATTTTTTGGGAAATTAGGCATCGAGATTGAGCCCATTGACCAAAGCCTATCAAGTGATGTAACAGGTGCTTGGATTATTAGTTGGAATTAAGTGAATGATGTAGTATCCAAAAGAAAGAGTCCGTTTTACCCTAGAAGAACAATGAAAATTCTGTCCGGTAATCATTTTCAATGGATTGCTTACAATGTAGTCACAAAAGAAATGATTGCTACCGGTGGTGGTACATATACTGCTGAAAAAGGAAAATACATTGAACACATTGATTATTTTACCAAAACTTCAGAAAGCGTGGGAAAACAAATCGCTTTCGAGTATTCATTTGTGAATGGTGACTGGCGGCACAAAGGTCAAAAATCAATAGGCGGGGCACTTGATGAATGCTGGTCGAGAAGAGAAAGCATTGAAAAATAAACAACGAATTTGCCAAGCTTCATCTTCAAAAAATTCATTTATAAGTATGGCCTTACATTTTGGGTAACAAAAAAGTGCCCTTTGTTTCCACCATCCACTTTACAAAAGCGGTTAAGGAATTGGTTTGTTTAATTAAGAGGTATACTTTATCAATGGATGTAGCCGTTTGTTCCATATTATTCTGGAGCTCTTCCCATTCGGCATCAGTAAAAACCATTTCCCAATGCTTCTTAAAATCTTCTCTTTGTAGCAGAACCAAGGCTAAGTAGTTTTTCATTTTCTTATTTTATTTCGCTTTTTCAAGCAAGTCAAAGTTTACAATATAGTATTTTATTTTCTATGTCTGAAATTAAATAACCCTGATTGAAAATCAGAAAACAATAATGATGTAAAAAGAAATAGGCCCTTTCCTATTTAATATCATACCAAACAACAAATATGTAAGGAAAAGCAGAAAAAAATGCCGTATAGGAATTGTAGTCTCTAAAAAAAACAATATTGGAATAAAGCAACTCCCTTTTTTTGTTAAAATTACTGTAGTAAGTAAATTTTAATTCGATAATTGCTTTTACTTCAGCTAAATTAATGCCAGTTCTGTTATATTTGACAGTATGGCTTTTTGTAAAAAAACGATAACTCTTTTGTTTACTTTTCTTTTGTGCGCTTTTTTCACACAAGGGCAAATCAAAAGGCTGTCCGGAACGGTAAAAGACAAACAAAGTGATGAACCGATTCCATTTGCTTCCGTGGTATTTAAATTATCTAATAAAGGCGTTTTAACGGATTCAGCCGGCAGGTTTTCGGTTGATTATGGCAGCCTGTTAGAAAACGATTCAGTTCGAGTACTTAGTGTTGGCTATAAACCTCTTACCATTCCTATTAAAGGAATCAAAGACAGTGCATTTTTAGCTTTAAAAATTGAAGTACTCCCACCTTCCGGTGAAGCGGTGGTAAAAAGTAAATACAATCGAGCACTTTGGTTTTGGCGAAAGATCATGGCGAATAAAGACAAAAACAATAGAACCCGCTGGGATAGCTATTCCTATGAAATTTATAATAAACTGGAGATGGATCTGAACAATGTGAATAAGGAAAAAATCAAGAATAATTTCTTGCTTAAACCCCTAAGCTTTGTATTAGATTATGTGGATTCTGCTGAAAGTAAAAAACCTTATTTACCCGTTTACTTAACAGAAACTTTGTCTGATTACTATTATCAAAAAAATCCCGAAAGAATTCATGAAGTAATCAAAGCCACCAAAACAAATGGTTTGGAAAATGAAAGCTTGATTAAAGAATTGGGCGGCATGTACCAGAATATTAATGTCTACAGCAACTTCATCCCGGTTTTTAACAAAGATTTTATCAGTCCCTTTAATACCAATGCGGATAATTATTATCATTTTAAATTAGCCGATACTGCTTATTTGAGCGGAAGAAGACTGGTTCATTTTCGATTTACCGCTAAAAGAAAAGGCGAGAGCACTTTTGAAGGAGATTGTTGGGTGAACGATACCAGTTTTGCTATTCAAAAAGTAACCATGCGCCCTTCACCGGAGGCAGATATTAATTTCATAGAAGGGTTATCCTTAATTCAAGAATACAGATTGGTAAATGACACAACTTGGTTTTTATACAAGGACAGATTTGTAGCAGACATTTCTCCAATTGGCAATGGCAATCTTGGCTTAAAAGGAAGGAAAACAACCACCTATGAACACGTAGTCTTAAACGATAGTTTGGCCATCCTTGAAGTAGCAAAAACACAAAAAATACAACAAATTGATTTACTTCCCGGAACAAACAATTTAACTGATTCATTTTGGCTTCATCGAAGACATGAACCATTGGATAAAAATGAATTAACAGTCTATAAAGTGCTGGATACTCTTAATAAAAACAACACCTATAAATTTTACCGGGATGCTTCAGAAATTTTAATAAAAGGCATTAAAGACATTGGCAATATTCGCATAGGACCTTGGTATTATTGGATTAGTGGCAATGATTGGGAGGGCGCTCGGTTTCGTTTTGATGTGTCTACAAACAGAGGATTCCATAAAAAATTACACTTAACGGGTTATGCTGCTTATGGAACCAAAGATGGAGCATTTAAGGGGGGAGGTGAAATAAAATATTTATTTAATAAAGAAAACTGGACATCCTTAAAATTGGTGTATCGGAATGATTTAGATGTAGGCATGGTGACCTACGATCAAATTGGTACCGATAACTTATTTGCCACCATTTTGCGGAGACCCAATATTCCTTTCAAGTTCCAACAATTAGCAGAAAAAAGAATCGAATTTTACAAAGAAACCGGATATGGTTTTGGATATGGTTTTTCCGGTTCTAGTAAACAATTTACTGCCTTGCAAAATCTACCAGGCAAAGAATATTTTACGCAAAGAGGAACGGATCCTTTTAATTCATTTGAAACAGTGCTAAAAATTAGGTTTGCCTATTTAGAAAGGTCTCTTGAATCTAATTTTTTACGCTACAGTTTAGGAAGTGATTATCCCATTGTAGACATTAAATACACAAAGGGATGGAACCAGGTATTTGACAGCCATTACGATTACCATAAAATTGATGGAAGTATTTCTCAAAACATGAAAATATCGCCTTACGGCACCTTGTATTATAACTTTTTTGGCGGGAAAGTGTTCGGCACTCTCCCATATCAATTTCTTGATATGGTACCTGGCAATGAGATGTATTATTACAATAAATATGCTTTTAACTTAATGCATCGATTTGAATACCTTTCTGATCAATATGCTGGAGCCATGATCGAGCATAATTTTGGTCCGGGGATATTTAAATTTTTCAAGCTTACACGTAAATTAAAACTTCGACAGTTTTGGAATGCAAAAGGAATTGTGGGCGGTTTAAGTGATGAAAACAAACAAATGAATTATGTGGGTTATTTTCCATATCGGTCTTTGGATAATCAATTATATGCTGAATTAGGGACAGGCATTAGCAATATTCTTAACTTTTTTCGAATTGATTTAGTTTGGAGAGTTGCTGCGCCTAACCCGCTTGTTGGTGAGCTTAGAGATAAATTCGGAATCTTTGTGAGTTATCGGTTACAGTTTTAGTTGGGGGGAGTTAAACTAGTTAATGGGGTTAAAATAGTTAAAGGGGTTAAAAGGAGTTAAAAGGAGTTAAAAGGGGTTTAAAATTGCCACAGATATAGAGATGATTTTTTTGGAATAATCTGTGCATCTGTGGCATCAAAATGAATGAGTATTGAAAACAAAGACTTACCCAAATGGCTGCTCTATTGAAATGCTTTGTTTAGAAAAGAAGTGTGGGCCATCCTCTCCAATATATAAACAGTCTTCTAATCGAATACCAAACTCTCCAGGGATAGAAATTGTAGGTTCATCACTAAAACACATTCCGGTAGTGATGGGGGTTTTATTTCCTTTCACAAAATTGGTCCACTCATGACCTTCCAATCCAATCCCATGTCCCGTACGATGTGGCAATCCCGGTAATTTATAATTTTTATTAAACCCCGAAGATTCAATCACACTTCTAGCTGCAGCATCTACCAATTCACAGGCGGAGCCAATTTTAATAGCTTCAAAAGCAGCATCCTGCGCTTTTTTCTCTAGGTTCCATACATCTGTTTGTCGTTGAGTAGGTTTACCAACCACAATGGTTCTGGTGATATCAGAAGCATATCCTTCGCAACTGGTACCTCCATCAACCATAACTACATCTCCTTCCCGAATGGTTTGAGGTATAATACTACCATGGGGCAAGGCTGAATACTTTCCCACTTGAACAGAAGCTCCACCGGTAAATCCCAACTTGCGAAATGCAGCAGAAATGTTAGCCCCTAATTCTGATTGTGACATACCGGGTCTTATACTAGCAAATGCTGCTTTATACGCTTCAATTGTAATGTCACTTGCTTTTTGCATTAAGGCAATTTCAGCTTTACTTTTTATCATTCTACAACCTGCTGTTACAGGAGTGGCATCAACAATCTCAAAACCGGAAGCGGCTTTTTTAACGCCTTCTGCAATAAAAAAACGTACTCGCTCTTCCATCCCAATGCGATAATACTTTGCTCCTCTATCTTTTACAACTCCGGCAATCAATGGATAAGGACTTTCATGCTCTTCCCAACAACGAACTTCATTTCCAAAAACGGGTAAAATCAATTCACCGGCTCTATCTTCTTCAAATTTTGGGCATATATAAACAATCTCACCTTTGGCAGGAATGACAATACCAAATGTTCGCTCGCTTTGTCCCCACCGCATGCCCGTAAAATAAAAACAGGAAGTAGTTCCCTCAAGAAAAATGGCATCCATTTTTTCTTTTTCCATTAATTGTTGGGCTTTGGTAATTCGCTGTTTTCTTTCTTCTATAGAAATAGGCACCACCCCATCAACCAAGGGTTTAAGGGTTTTGACTGCATCAGGTAAGCCTTCTTCAAATACATTTTCTTGTTTGTTATTCCCAAAAATAGTACCGGGAATTGTTAATGCACTCGAAGCCAAAGCTGCGAGGCCGAGAAACTTTCTTCTGTTCTGTATCATAATAGTTATCGTTTAAATATACTTTTTGCTTAATAATTCGTTAAGTATGATTTCAAAATTAAAATCATATCCTAATCTCTGTTTAATAAAAAACAATTAATTCACCTTTACATCTAAAATTTTCTCCGGTAACCAAACTAACATCTGTCCGGGACCACGGTTACTCCAAGTATAATAAGGAACGGCTGTGATCTTTCTATTTTTCATTTGTACATTTTGACCATCATCAGAAATATCTAAAACAGTTGCATCGGCTTGAATGGAAATCACTTTTTCAGTTAAAATGGTTTGAGAAATTGTAGACAATGCTGCTTTTTTAGGCAATACGATATTTACAATACGACCTTCATTGTCTACTCCTTCTACACAATAAATAATAGGGCCCCTTTGTAAGGCCACCCGTTCAATGTTTGCTTTTACTTCATTACGACTAGTTACTCTTTTAATTTCCATTGGAATATTCATCATGATTGCATCATTTGTATTCCATTCCCTGTCTATTACCAGATAACCATTTTCCGTTTTGTATTGAATAGGTTTTCCATTTAAGCTAAGCGAGATGCCAGCCTCAGAATCCCTTTCTCTAAAACTATATAGCCCACCCGGAACGGCATCTCCATTAGCCCAACCCGGTATACGTATACGCAATGCAAATAATGTCTTTTTCTTAGGCGAAATGGTAAGATTTATTTGTCCATCCCAAGGATAATTAGTCTTCATTTTTATGGGTATTTGTTCATCTCCCAATTGAACATTGGTATTGCTTCCCACAAAAAGATTTACCCAAATGGATTGATTACCTACCCCATAAATATAATTGCCAAGAGATTCAATTAAACGAGCAATATTAGCAGGGCAACAAGCAGTACCAAACCAATCTCTTCTGGTATTTTTCCCCATAGATGCCAATGTATTTCCATAAAAAAATTTGTCACCGGCAAGGGAAATTCCATCAAGTGCCCCATTGTACAAACTTTTTTCTAATACATCTATATATTTACTCTCACCGGTTAACATACCCATTCGCTGATTCCATAAAACCATCCCTACAGAAGCACAGGTTTCACAATAAGCATTTTCATTAGGCAAATCATAATCAATGGTAAAACCCTCATTGCCACCCGAGGAACCAATACCACCGGTGATGTACATATTTCGATACACCACATCTTCCCACACACTTTTCATGGCATGCATATACTCCTTATCGCCCGTAAGTGCCGCTACATCAGCAGCACCTGTGTACATATACATTGCACGAACAGCATGACCGGTAATTTCCTTTTGTTCTTTAACAGGTTTCAAATCTTGTGCATAGGCTGTATCCTTCCAATCGGTCCAAGTGTAGCCCACTCCTTTTTGTTGCCCTCTTTCACTCAATAACCAGTCGGCTAATTTTAAATATTTATCTTCTTTGGTAAGTTTATACAATTTTACTAGGGCCAGTTCCAATTCCTGGTGACCGGTTACCCAATCTCTTTTACCCGGACCGAATAGTGAATTGAAATGATTAGCAAATCGGATTGCTACATCTAATAATTTTCTTTTGCCTGTAGCTTCAAAATAGGCAACTGCAGCTTCAATTAGGTGCCCGCCATTATAGTCCTCGTGCATGCTCATATCAGTCCAGCGTTTATCCAAAAATTGCAGACTGTAATAGGTGTTAACATACCCATCCGGTAATTGCGATGCTGCAATCAAATCAATCCAATCATCTGCTTTCTTTTGTATGGTTGCATCTGGATGATTCTTTAATGAATAGGCAATAGCTTCTAGTGCTTTGAATACATCAGAATCATCATAAAAAATTCCTTTAAACTTTCCTTTGCGTTTGCCGGCAGCTATTTCAAAGTTTTGAATACGGGGGGTTTTCACTTCTGTTTGATCTATACAGACCGGGATGGTTACAGTGGAAACTTTTTCAATCTTCGGTTTCCAAAAATCATCTGTAATCTGTACTTGCGAAAAGTTGATATTTTGGTATTGCTGAATACTGTTTTGCGAAAATCCACTAATCATTAATAATAGAAAAAATGATACAGCTAATTTTATATGTTTTATCATATCGAAGAAATTTGTATGCAAGTTACAAGGTAAGATATTTATAGAAACAGGAATAACTCAATTAGAATAAAGTTTTCTCGACAAAATATTAAATTTTTAGCTTTTACATTATTTCCAAACTATTGGAGATTTTGTAATTAATCAGGTCTTCCTGTTTTGTTTGCTTCTATTCAACTTTGTTTTTCATCATCATTAAAAGAGAATAAGCCCCTTTGGTAACAAAGTTAGCATCGGGCATTGTTGTGTTGTCATTAAAATTAATTTCTGTAAACCCATTTTCACTTTCCCCGAGTGTTACTTCTATCATTTCAAAATGTTGGTTCGAGAGTGATTTAAACACAAATTGCTTTCCTTCAAATCGCACAATCGCATCCGAAGGCAATGTTTTTGCCTTACTATTTTTAACTTCAATTTCTGCGTTCATATAAGTGCCTGGCACCAATGTTTTATCATAAACTTCAAAATGGCAATGAACTTCAGTATTGCCCTCTATTGATACGTCTTTACCAATTAATATGATTTCACAGGGATATTTTTTATTCGGATGGTTATTCGTGTAGGTCACCAATGGTTGCCCAATAAATATTTTATCTAGGTTTTTTTCAAATATTTTTAAATTGAGGTGTATATCATCGGGATTGATTAATTCAAATAAAATATCAGTAGAAGAAACATACTTTCCAATATTTACATTCACTTTAGAAACAAAACCATCAATAGGGGAATAAATATTGATGCCTTTAAAAATATTGGTTTCACTTATTTGATTGCTATTGATTCCAATTAATTGCAATTTAGTAGCTAATGCTGTCATTAATACTCTATTTGTCCTATAATCAGCTTCTGCCAATTGATAGACTTTGTCGCTACTTGCCTGACTTTGATTAAGCTCTTTTTGGCGTTTGTATTCATTTTCTAAAAAATCAATTTTTGCCTTTGCCATTAAAAAATCTTGTTGAAGTTGAATGTATTGTTGATCTTCCATGACTGCAATAATATCTCCTTTATTAATATGCATACCGGGCAACAATTTGGTGCTTTTTAAATATCCTCCTAATGGCACACTTACAGAAACCATGTTTTGGGGGGGCACATCAATTTTTCCGTTTACTTTTAATATGGTAGAAATTTCTCTTAACTCCATTTTGGCAATAACTATGCCGGCGTTCTTTAGTTGCGCGGCCGATAAAATGACCGAGGTTTCGATTTCCTTTTTTTCTAAAGTTGCTGCTTGATTATTCTCGCTTTTGCATCCAACAAAAATAATAAGTGATATTCCGATGATGATAATATTTTTCATTGCTTGGCATTATTTACTTGTAAAATAATTCAATAGTATAATAGATTCATTAAGACTTTTAATGGCCTCC
The DNA here is from genome assembly GCA_031417635.1 of Bacteroidota bacterium. Taxonomy (GTDB): domain Bacteria; phylum Bacteroidota; class Bacteroidia; order Chitinophagales; family Chitinophagaceae; genus Sediminibacterium. The sequence goes on from JANOVY010000087.1 coordinate 8,658, forward strand.
ACATATTCGTTTTTGACTGCGGTAGCCTGGTTGATTAGCTGAACCCATTCTAAATAATTTATGTTGCCATTGGCTAATTGCTTATTGGCTGTGGATGTAATTAAATTGGCGTTTTGCAAAGCCTTTTCTTCGTAATAATTTACAGTTTGTAAATATTTAGCATATTGTGCCACAGCTGTCTGAAAACCGGATTGCATGGTTTGCAGTTCGGTTTTAAAATTATTTTCGACAATTTGTTTATTAAAAATAGCACTGTTGATTTTAGCTTTTTCCGCTTTGGCAAAAATGGGGATTCCAAAACCCACTTGTACTGAATGAAATCTGGCAGAGCCATTATATACTTTATTGTCAGCCCCGGTTCCAATGAAGCTGGCATTATTATAGGTAAGCGCTAAATCTGGTAACAACTTGCTTTTTTCTAACAATATGGTTGCATCAGCTATATCTTGTTGTTGTCGAATCGCTTTTAGATATGGATGCTCTACCAGCCAAGCTGTATCAGAAAAAACAGGAAGTTGTAGTTTAAACAAAGGAGCTTTTGGAACAAAAGACTGAGTGGTATTTAATAATAGTTGAAATTGAATTTGCAAAATCGACAAATCCTGTTTCAATTGATCTAATTGAATGCCTATTTGACCCAATTGTGTTTCGGCACTTGTCTTTTCTAAAATATTGGACTCTCCTTTTGCTAATCTAAGTTCTGCTTTTCTGTAAAAGGAATGAAACAAACTATCGGAGTAGGTTAAAATTTGTTTTTTCTGTTCAACATAAAGAATCATGTAAAAAGCTTCCGTGACTCTTTTCCTTACAATTGCCTCAGTGAGGGCGACTTGGAGTAAACTATTTTGCCATTCTTGTTGAAGCAACTCTTTTTGTCTTTTGTAAACTTTTGGAAAGTTTATCGTTTGTGTAATACCAATCTTAGTATCAAAATAAGTACTGTTCATCTGACCTCCTTCAAAAAATAAGCCTGCTTGAGGGATGTTGGAAGAGGTTTGTATTAACATCCCTTTGTACTGTGCTTTCAATTGTTCATTTTTACCTTGTAGATTGTATTTAAGAGCGGTATCGATGGCATTTGAAAGTGAAATTGGCGTTTGACCAAACGCGGCAGAACCTATCGTTCCAAGTGCAATAATAAAAGTAGCAATACCGGGAGTAGAATGATGATGTCTCTTTTTCTTTTTCTTTTCAGTTCTATGCTCAAAAATTATGTAAAGTACCGGTAATACAAACAAGGTTAAAAACGTTGCTATTAATAAACCGCCTATTACAACTGTAGCAAGTGGTCTTTGTACCTCAGCACCGGCTCCATTACTTAGGGCCATTGGCAAAAATCCCAATGAAGCTACAAATGCAGTCATCAAAACAGGCCGCAACCTCACTTTGGTACCCATTAATACAATTCGTTTTAAGTCTGTTAATCCTTCCATTTTTAATCTATTAAATTCTGCTATTAATACAATTCCATTTAGCACAGCTACTCCGAATAAAGCAATGAATCCAACGCCGGCACTAATGCTGAAAGGCATTCCTCGAATGGCTAAAAATAAAATACCCCCACTGGCAGATAAAGGAATGGCAGAATAAATAAGCAAACCCTGCGAAATTGAATTGAATGCAAAATAGAGCAATAAGAAAATCAATAATAAAGAAACAGGAACAGCTATTAATAAGCGATCTTTCGCTGCATTCAGGTTTTCGAAAGCACCTCCATAAGTTACATAGTACCCAACAGGAAATTTAATTTGCTTTTCTACTTTTCCCTGTAATTCAT
>JANOVY010000088.1:0-1527 GCA_031417635.1 Bacteroidota bacterium
AATTCTATCCACCAAAGAATTACAAAAATCATTGGCATTGGTAAGCCATTGAATAAATTTAGCGTCTGCATTTTGGAGTGAAGCCAACTTTACTACAATTTCTTTCAATAATGTTCCATTATCGGGAATGAGTTCAGTGGGTATAATCACCATACCCGCTTCTACTGAACCATGAAAGGTTTCATACCTAGCTTGTAAAAACCGTAAAATTCTTCCGGGGAATGATGTGGGAACTTTGCTAAAAGCGTCTGATGCAAGTAATGAAATGCCAACTTCGGTTGTGTTTGAAATAATAATTTGCATAGCTGGATTTGCAGCACATTGCAAAATCGAATCCCAATCTTCTTTAGCCGATAAAACGCGACTAATCGATGCATTGATGGAAATATTTTCAATCTGTTTACCATTTGATAGACCTCTTTCCACAATGGTATATAGTCCATCCTGCTCTTTGAAGTCTTTCGTATCGCCGGAATCGGTTGATTTAACGACTAAAATTCTACCATTAAAAATGTTTCGTTTATTGGCATTGTCAACAAAATAATCGGGTAAACCCCTTAAGAGAACGCCGGTACCAAACTGAAGTATTTTTTCCGGTAATGAAAATATAGATTCAGCAGGCAGCTCTACCTTTTTACTATTTACCTTACTAAGATTTGTTGCTGTTAATTGCATGTGTACTTCAATTTAAATGTAATCTTCTCTTCCACTCCGGATAGTCTGTTTTCAATAATTTTTCAGGCCATGTTCCATACCATGAATAACCTGTTCTTCTTTCAACTTCAATTTCTGAAACTTGGTATTTTATTTGAGTATCTCGTCCACTAAAAAAAGGGCGGTTCGTTTCAATTTCATAAAACCTAGCCCAAATAATACTATGGACGTCTTTCTTAATCACTCTATCCTTCCCATTGGGTTCTGTTGATGAATCGATATCAACATATTTGTATCCTACAACTTTAACTTGTTCTAACCATTCAACGGCTGCTTTGATAGATTGTTTTATTTTTTCTGAGGGGTTTTTAATACGCATTAGAAAACGCACAATAGCTACTGACTCATTTCCGCTTAATGATGGCAGTTCATATTTTCTGGCCATTTCCGGTTTCAGTGTCTTGTTATTATATTGTGCACACCAACCGGTCAACTTTCCATTTGCAGGTATCTGAGTTAATAAAATACAATCCACACCTCTGCTTATTGCCTCTTTAGTAGCGGGCAAATAAGTAGTATCCATAACATCGAAATCATTCTTCCTGTCAATAAGATCTTGCAGAACATTCAATACGTTCATCATGGCATTGTCATTATAAGTAATTTGTCCTCTGTATGACGAAGAATCGGGAAAGTATTGAGGCCAACCCCCAGCTTTATTTTGTGCCATTAAAAAATAGCGAATTCCTTTTTCAGCACTTTTTAAATATTGCTGATTTTTTGTTTGTTTAAATGCTTTTACTAGGTAACGAATCTCTCTGGTTGTTGCATTGTTGTCAATGGTAGCATCATTGTGTAAAGAGTCGGATAGTA
>JANOVY010000089.1:0-30030 GCA_031417635.1 Bacteroidota bacterium
GCGGATGTCATTGGAGAGCGGGATGAGACAGGCGGGACTCTGGGGCGTTCGGAATACGGCGGCAAGCGTGGGCTGGATTTGTGTGCGAGCGGGGCGTAAGTGCGGCGGCGGGATGAACTCCAAACACCAAACACCAAACTCCAAACGCCAATCTTCTGAAGTATTTTTTTCTCATATTTCCAAAAAAATGCCCATTGACCTAATAATGCGCCATAAGCTAATAAGATAAACTGGTACCCAAATAATAGCATGGAAACTCTTAATAATACTTTCCATGCCCAAAAAGTTGAGGAATCCATACCTAACCACGCAGTAATATATCGTGTAAGAAAAGCAGTTGTAGTGCCGGTTAATCCAAAAGCAATAAAAATAACCCAGAATTGATGTGTGCTAACTCCCCATTTCTCCTGCAAACGTTTAAACATCCATCAAAAATGAGATAAAAAATCGATTTTCTTTTTGGTACATATGAAATAATGCTAATTATTCTATTTTTTTTACAAATCCATGGCAAGTATTCCTTCTAAAAGAGCCTAAATCGTGATTGACTTTTCATTACAAATAAAAAAAACTTTTTGAATGCTTAGATTATGTCACCATCGTGTCATAATTTCGCTCCCGTTCAGGGATATTTCTCCACACCAAGAACCACCGTTTGTGAATATGATATCGTTTAGACGTATAACCAAATCATCCGTTACTTTAGCCCTTCTTATCCTAAGTTTTACCCTGGGCTCTTCTGCAAATGCGCAAGATGGTAAAACTTTGTTTCAGACCAATTGTGCAGCTTGTCATGCTGTTCATAAGAAATTAACGGGTCCGGCACTTGCGGGAGTTGAAGATCGTTGGCCCGACAAAGCAAAATTGAATTCTTGGATTAGAAACAGTGCTGCTTTCCTTAAGACAGGAGATGCTTATGCCAATAACTTGTACAATGAGTACAATAAAACGGCAATGAACGTTTTTCCTACTCTTTCAGACAAAGACATTGACGCAATTATCGGTTATGTAAACTCTGTGCCGGCTCCGGGAGCCGCGGCAGGTGGAGCAGCAGGTGCAGTTAACCCGAATGATGCGAAAAGTGCGGAAGGTGATAATACCTTACTTTTTGGTATTCTTACTTTAATTCTTGCGGTCGTTGCGCTTACACTATTACAAGTAAATGCCAATCTTAAAAAATTAGCAGACGAGCGTCAAGGATATGCTTCAGTAGAACCCGTTGCTTTCTGGAAAAACAAGAGTTATATAGCGATGGTAACCGTGGTTTTATTTGTAATTGGGGGTTATCTTACTTCAAAAGGGGCTATGGGTTTAGGTCGTTCACAGGATTATCAACCCGAGCAGCCTATCTTCTATTCGCATAAAGTACATGCAGGTATTAACCAAATCAATTGTCAATATTGTCACATTGGTGTTTATCAAGGTAAGCAGGCTACAATACCCTCTGTAAATATTTGTATGAACTGCCACGCAGCCATTAATGAATACAAAGGCGAAAAACTATATACAGAAGATGGTGTTGAAGTAGATGGAACCGCTCAAATAAAGGAATTGTATAAATACGCCGGTTTTGAAGAAGGAAAACCATGGGATCCATCCAAAGCCAAACCTATTGAATGGGCTCGTATTCACAATTTGCCCGATCATGTATATTTTAATCACTCCCAACACGTAAAAGCGGGTAAAGTGCAGTGCCAGACTTGTCATGGTGAGATTCAGAAAATGGATGAAGTAAAGCAATTTACCGATTTAAGCATGGGCTGGTGTGTTAATTGCCACCGCGAAACAAAAATTCAGTTTAAAGACAACGGTTTTTATAGTATTTATGAAAAATACCATGCAGACTTAAAAAGTGGAAAAATTGATAGCACGAAAGGGATTACGGTAGAAAAGATAGGTGGTACGGAGTGTCAAAAATGTCATTATTAATCATTTGAGAATTTGAGAATTTGAGAATTTGAAAATGTTAGCATTTTCGACTTGTCAAATCACTACAAATCATCAAATCTTTATAAAAATTGTAAATAAGAATAGAGAATTGAAATAAGCAAACAGCATTTTCAAGTTTTCAAATTCTCAAATTTTCAAATTAAAAAGATGGAGCAAAAAAAGCACTGGCAAAGTTTTGGAGAATTAAATAAATCTGATGCATACAATAAAGATGTGGCAGATGAATTTAAAGAAGAATTGCCTTTTGTAGCCGACGAAAGCAAGGGCTTTTTGGATGCAAAAGCACCTCGCAGAGACTTTTTAAAATACATGGGTTTCAGTACCGCAGCTGCTGCTGTAGCCGCTAGTTGCGAAATGCCTATTAAAAGAGCCATTCCTTTTGCAAATAAACCGGAAGATATTGTTCCGGGAATTTCTAAATATTATGCAACCACTTACGTACAGGATGGTGATACGGTAAGCATTTTAGCCAAAGTTCGTGATGGTCGACCTATCAAAATTGAAGGGAATGATCTAAGCCCTATCACCAAAGGAGGAACTTCTGCACGTGTGCAGGCCTCGGTCTTGGATTTATATGATACTTCTCGATTGCGTTTCCCAACCATTGATGGTAAAGAGGTGACTTTTGAAGCAATTGATAAAGCAGTGGCAGGTTCAATATCCGGTCCTGTTGTGTTAGTAACCAGTTCTATTACCTCTCCTTCTACCAAAGAAGTAATTAACCAGTTTATTGCTAAATACCCAGGTAGCCGTCATGTAACCTATGATGCAGTTTCTTATAGTGGGATGTTATTAGCCAATGAAGCTACCTATGGTAAAAGAGCCATTCCTGCTTATCATTTCGAAAATGCAAAAGTAATTGTAAGCCTTGCAGCGGATTTCTTGGGTACTTGGTTAAGTCCTATTGAATTTGCCAGACAATATTCAACCGGTAAAAAATTAGATGAGAAGAATCCTACCATGAGTAAGCACATTCATTTTGAGAGTGTAGCGAGCTTAACGGGTTCAAACGCTGACGAAAAATTTGTACACCGTCCATCAGAAACAGGTGTTGTGGTTGCCGCTCTTTTAAGTGCAGTAAATGGTCTGGGTGCTAAAGGAATCAGCGATGCAAAACTAAAATCAGGTATTGAAAAAGCGGCAAAAGCTTTACTAGATAATAAAGGAGCAGCATTGGTTGTTTCCGGCAGTAATGATGTAAATATCCAAATTGCTGTAAATGCTATTAATGAAGCCATTGGTGCAGGAGGAAAAACAATCAATTGGTCAACGCCGGTAAATTATCGTCAAGGGGTTGATGCAGATTTCGCCAAATTGGTAGACGAGATGAATGCCGGTTCTGTGAGTTCTTTATTAATCTATGGCGCCAACCCGGTCTATACTTGGTTTGATGCTGAAAAAGTGAAGTCCGGTCTTAAAAAAGTAAAAACAACCATTTCTTTTAATAGTAAAGCAGATGAAACAGCTGAGCTTTGCAAATTTGTAATTCCCGATCATCATTTTTTAGAAAGTTGGGGTGATGCAGAAGCAAAAGCAGGGCATTTCTCATTTATTCAGCCTACCATTTATCCGTTATTTAAAACGCGTCAATGGCAGGATAGTCTTTTAAAATGGTCAGGTAATCCGGCTGATTATTTAGCGTATTTGAAAAATTACTGGAGCACAAAATTGGGTGGTGTATCCGGTTGGGATAAGGCATTACAAGATGGTGTTGTTAATCCCTCAACTGTTATTACGCTTAGCGGTGCTTCTTTTAATTCGGCTTCTGTAGCAACAGCTGTAGCAGCCATTTCAACTGCAAAGAAAGCAGGCAATATCGAATTGGTTTTATATGAAAAAATAGGTATCGGTGCCGGCCAAGGAGCTTCTAACCCCTGGTTACAAGAATTACCCGATCCCATTACCCGTGCCACTTGGGATAATTATGTAATGCTTTCCCCTGCAATGGCGAGAACATTATTGGATATTGATCTTAATAATAATGGCCAAGCAGATGATTATGAAGTGCAACCGCCCAAGAAAGTTGTAAAAGTTACTGTTAATGGTAAAACCATTGAGTTACCTGCATTAATCATACCCGGCACACATCCAAATACAATTGCCATTGCGGTAGGATATGGACGAAGTGAGAATATGGGTAAGGCCACCATTGGCTCCGGAAAAAATGCATATCCATTAGCTAGTCTTAATGGGGCATCAATAAGCTTTGCAAATTATGATGTAACCATTTCTTCAACAGGCGATACATATCCGGTTGCATTAACACAAACACATAACCGATACGATACTGATCAAGGCATTCGTACAGAGGTAATGAAAGAAATAACCCTTGCAGAATACAAAGAACATCCCACTGAAATTAGAGATGAAAGAGACAAAGAACTTCAGCCTTGGGGTGGATTAGAAAAATTTGAAGGGCAAGGTACTATTTACCCTGTATTTGATAGACCGGGTATTAAATGGGGGATGAGTGTAGACCTCAATACCTGTACCGGTTGTGGAGCGTGTGTAGTAGCTTGTAATGCTGAAAACAACGTATCGGTTGTTGGTAAGCCGGAAGTTTTACGCGGCCATGAAATGCATTGGTTGCGCATTGATAAATATTATAGTGGTGACATGGATAACCCCAATGTGGTTTTCCAACCTTTGATGTGCCAACATTGTGATAACGCTCCTTGTGAAAATGTTTGTCCGGTAGCCGCAACCAATCATAGCAGTGAAGGACTCAATCAAATGGCGTATAACCGTTGTATCGGAACAAGGTATTGCGCAAATAACTGTCCATTTAAAGTACGTCGATTTAACTGGGCTGATTATGCAGGTGCTGATAGCTTCCCCGATAACCAAGGGCATTTGAATGATGTGATCATGGACATGAATGATGACCTTACCAGGATGGTATTAAATCCTGATGTGACCGTTCGTTCACGTGGTGTTATTGAAAAATGTTCTTTCTGTGTGCAACGTTTACAGGAAAGTAAATTAACTGCCAAAAGAGAAAGCAGACCAATGGTTGACAGTGATATTAAAGTAGCTTGCCAACAAGCTTGTCCAACCAACGCTATCAATTTTGGAAATGCAAACGACAAAGGAAGTTCTATTACCAAAACAAGAATAGAAAACCCGAATCGCCAATTTTATGTGTTAGAACAGTTACACGTTTTGCCAAATGTTACTTATATGGCAAAAGTGCGTAACAAAGACGAAGAGCATGCGGCGGGTAAGGAAAAGAAGGAAGGGGCACATGCTTAATCGAAGAACGTCAATTCGACGAAGGAGAAATCCGTAAATCGAAGAACGTCATTTCGACGAAGGAGAAATCTGTAAATCGAATAGCAGGTTTCTCCTTCGTCGAAATGACGAACAGGGTTTAAAAAGTTGATTGAATAAAAAATACTATCTCGCCTTAGGCGAAATGGACCAATAAACAAGACCAGATGCATTTAAAGTACGAATCACAGCTTAGGGAACCATTGGTGAATGGCGATAAAAACTATCACCAGGTAACAGAAGACATTGTTCGCCCTATTGAAGCGAAGCCTTCCCGGTTATGGTACATCGGTTTTTTTATAGCTGTAGCCTTACTTATGTTTGGTATATACAGTGTATACAGGGAGGTAACCTATGGAGTAGGACAGTGGAACCTTAATAAAACAGTAGGTTGGGGTTGGGATATTACCAACTTCGTTTGGTGGGTTGGTATTGGTCATGCCGGTACACTAATCTCTGCCATCCTTTTACTATTTCGCCAGGGTTGGAGAACAGGTGTTAACCGTGCAGCAGAAGCTATGACCATCTTTGCAGTTATGTGTGCCGGTCAATTCCCTATCTGGCACATGGGCCGTGTTTGGATGGCTTTCTTTGTATTACCTTATCCAAATACACGTGGTCCATTGTGGGTAAACTTTAATTCACCTTTGTTATGGGACGTATTTGCGATCTCTACCTATTTTACCGTTTCTCTTTTGTTCTGGTATAGTGGATTGATTCCGGATCTGGCTACTGTACGTGATCGTGCATTTACTAAATTACGTAAGCGTTTATATGGTATCGTATCTTTCGGTTGGACCGGTTCTACCAAACATTGGCAGCGACATGAGAGTTTATCGTTGGTATTGGCGGGATTAAGTACACCATTGGTATTATCCGTACACACAATTGTATCTTTCGACTTCGCCACTTCGGTTATTCCGGGTTGGCATACAACTATCTTTCCTCCTTACTTCGTAGCGGGTGCCATCTTCTCAGGATTTGCCATGGTTCAAACACTGATGGTAATTATTCGCAAAGTATTCGAAATGGAAGATTATATTACCATGGGTCATATTGAAGCGATGAACAAGGTAATTGTGTTAACAGGGTCTATAGTAGGGATTGCTTATTTAACAGAATTGTTCATGGGCTGGTATAGCCAAAATAAATTTGAAGGATATACATTTTGGTACAGTCGTGCCTATCTCTTTAGCCCGTATGGTTGGGCTTATTGGGGAATGATGGCTTGTAACGTGTTAAGTCCGCAGATATTCTGGTTCCGTAAAATGCGCAGAAATTTATTTGTCACATTCTTCATGAGTGTCATTGTAAATATTGGAATGTGGTTTGAGCGTTTTGTGATCATTGTCACTTCTTTGTATCGCGATTATCTTCCTTCCAGCTGGTCTGTTTATTATAGCCCTTCTATTTGGGAGATTGGTTTTTACCTGGGAACTTTCGGTTTGTTCTTTACTTGTTTCTTCCTGTTCGCTAAATATTTCCCGGTGATTGCAATTGCCGAGATTAAATATGTATTGAAAACTTCAGGAGAAAATTACAAGGATAATATGGGTGCAATTGAAGGAAAGAAAATGGAAGAGTTTGTGCACGATCATGCACATTAACCATACCCCCCGGCCCCCTGAAGGGGGAGCTAGGGAAAGAAAGAAATGAATGAAAACAGAAAATATTTTATAACCTTTAATTAATTCCCCCTTTAGGGGGTTAGGGGGTGGTAGTTATGGCAAAAAAGAAATTCGTAGTTGGTTGTTTTGATGACGAAGCAGTTTTATTTCCGGCAGTAAAGAAAGTACGGACAGCCGGGTATAAAATTCATGATGTCTATACACCTTTCGCAGTGCATGGGTTAGACCATGCCTTGGGTGAAAGGGAAACAAGCTTACATACGGCCGGTTTTGTATATGGCATAACAGGTACAGCCACTGCTTTAAGTAGTATCAGTTGGATTCTAGCAAAAGATTGGCCATTAAATATTGGAGGTAAGCCACATTTTGCTTTACCTGCATGGATTCCAATCATATTTGAGTTGACTGTATTATTTGCTGCAGTAGGCATGGTATTGACATTTTGTTATTTATGTCAATTGGCACCTTTTGTTAAAAAGCATCATTTTCATGCTCGCGCAACGGATGATCTTTTTGTAATGGTGATAGAATGTACCGATAAAACCAATGTTGATGATTTAAAGTCATTTTTACAGACCAATGGGGCCATGGAAATTGACGAACAAATAGCTGAAGATGGTTGGTGGTTAGGCCGTTATGACAAAGACGAATTACCTTTTGAGAACAAGCAAATTGTTGCTGCTTAATATTTGAATAGAAGTAAGATGAATAAATTATCAATAATAACTATTTTGTCTGCCGCTACGGTCATCATAAGCTGTAGTGATGTAAAACGAAAGCCCGGCACTGTGTATATGCCAGATATGGCAACCAGCCGTGCTTACGAAAGCTATGCCGATCATAGTAACTTGGCAGAGAAAGGAATTCATTATAATAGTATGCCGGTGGAGGGTACTATTTCTCGTGAAGAAGAAATGCCATTTCACATTGTAAAAGATGTACCCGGTGATACCACCAATTATTTCGCATCCCGACAAGTAAAGAATCCATACGATTCTCTAACAGCCGCTCAATCACAAGAAGCAGAGCGATTATATTTGATTAATTGTGGAATTTGCCATGGAACAAAATTGAATGGGAATGGCCCATTGTACAATGATGGGAAAGGTCCTTATCCGGTTGCTCCCAAAAATTTAATTGCAGACCCGCTGGTTTCTGTAATGCCTGATGGTCAAATGTTTTACTCGGTTGCCTATGGTAAAAACTTGATGGGCTCATATGCTTCTCAAATGGATCGTAAACAACGTTGGATGGTAATTAAGTATATTAAAAATCAACAGTTGGCATCAAAAACAAAAGCAGCAGGAACAACAACAGATTCAACGGCAAAAAAATAATTGAAACCTTCCCATTCAATGGGGGGATTTCTAATAACTGATTTTAAAAGAGTAAAGATGGCATCTATCAGAGAGCAATTTGAGATTCCCGGAAAGATGAAAACCTGGTCACTGGCTTTAATAGGCATAGGATTGGTAGCATTGGTGATTGGACTAGTAACCAAAGGATTTAGTGCAGATGAACATGAACAAGTTCAATTCTGGGGTACACTCATGTATAATACAATCTTCTGGACATTGGTATGTAATGCCAGTATGTTCTTTATTTGTATTACTACTTTGGCTATGGGAGGTTGGCAACAATCTTTCCGTCGGATACCTGAAGCCATTTCAACCATGGTTCCCATTTTTGGATCCATCACTTTTGTAGTATTGGTATATGTTGTTCTAAGCGATAAACACCATATTTATCATTGGTTAGATACAGAAGCTGTAGCTGTTGACCCAATATTAAAAGGCAAAGTGGGATTTTTGAACCCTAAATTTTTTATCATTTGGTCAACATTAACCATTGGTCTTTGGAGTTTATTGGGCTGGAGAATGCGCCAAATTAGCAATGAGGCTGATGAAGCACCTATGGATCAAGCAACCGGTGCCAGTTATATTTGGAGAAACACAGTTAGAGCGGCTCTATTTATTGTTTGGTTTGGGTTAACAGTGGGCTCTACTGTTCCTTGGTTATGGATGATGAGTATTGATGCACATTGGTATTCTACCATGTATAGTTGGTACACATTTGCCAGCTCTTTTGTTTCAGGTATGTCTCTGATTGCTTTGTGGTTAATCTATATGAAGAACAAAGGGTACATGGAATTAACCAGTCAGGAGCATATGCATGATATTGGTAAGTTCATGTTTGCTTTTTCTATTTTTTGGACCTATCTCTGGTTCTCACAATTCATGCTTATCTGGTATGCAAATATTCCGGAAGAAGTTGTTTATTTTAAACATAGAGTACAAGGACCGTATAAAGGAATTTTCTTCTTTAATTTGGTTATTAATTTTATTTGTCCTTTGATTATATTGATGAAACGTTCCGCAAAACGTAATTATACACTTGTAACATTTATGGCTGTTTTAATTTTGTTTGGTCACTGGATCGATTTTTATCAAATGGTCATGGGTAGTTTATCGAAAGACCATGTAACACTGGGATGGCTGGATTTTGGTATTTTGAGTTTATTTGTTGGGATGATGATATTTTTTGTGGGAAGGTCTTTGGCAAGTAAGCCATTGATACCCAAGTATCATCCATTCCTAAAAGAAAGTATTAATCACCAGGTATAACCTTTTTTGTAGAATAATTGTTAGATATAAGATAATCTTGATAGCGTTATGACAATGTTTTTAACTATAGCTGTAATTACACTGATTTTTTTAGTGATCTTCCAGATCTCAAAGGCCAGTGAGTACGTATCTGTACTGAAAGGAGAAGAAACCAGCCGTAAACAAAATAATAAGGTAAACGGTTTTCTGATGGTTGCCTTTTTGGTTCTGGGTTTAATCGGTGTTTGGTATTGTAATGAATTATACTTTGGTAAAACGCTTTTGGCAGTTGATTCAGCCAGTGTAGAAGGTGCCCGGGTAGATTCTATGTTATGGATAACCATTGCTGTTACCGGTAGCGTTTTTATTGCTACTCAAATTATTTTATTTTGGTTTGCATTTAAATACCAAGAGAAAGACAGTCGTAAAGTTTTCTATTTTCCACACAACAATAAACTAGAGGTAATTTGGACAATTGTACCTGCCATCGTGTTAACTGTCTTGGTGGTTATTGGGTTGCGTAACTGGTTTTTATTTACCGGTGAACCACCCAAAGAAGCTATGCAAGTTGAAATTACCGGAAAACAGTTTGGATGGACTTATCGTTACCCGGGCAAAGATGGAGCTTTTGGTAAAAAATATTATAAGAACATCGATAATGCAACAAATGAACTGGGTTTGGTTTGGGACGACCAATTAGGACATGATGATTTGATTACACAAACCATGTACCTAGTTAAAGGGAAACCGGTTAAATTCATTATTGGTTCAAAAGATGTAATTCATGATGTGGGTTTGGTTCATTTTAGATTAAAAATGGATGCAGTACCGGGTATTCCCACAACACTTTGGTTTACCCCTAAGTATACAACCCGTGAAATGAAAGAACTAACTAAAAACCCCAACTTTGTTTACGAAATCAGTTGTGATCAAATGTGTGGGAATGGGCATTATTCAATGCGTGGTGTGATTGAAGTGGTAGATCAGGAAGAATATGATGTATTTATGGCAAAACAAAAACCACAATACTTAACTACTTTTCCGGAGAAAGACCCATCCAATGCAAAACCAGCAGATAGTGTGAAAGTAGCCGGAAAAATGGTTGAGGGTACAACAAAAGCGATTGCCAAATTGTAATAAAAGTATAGTCTGACTACTTTATCAGATTAATCTATAGAACTAATTAAAGAAACAGAGTATGAGTAACGAAGCTGTTTTACAAGCACATTCAGAGGTTGGAACACATGAGGTTCATGGTGATCATCATCATGAACACCATCATCATGAAACATTTATTAGCAAATATGTGTTCAGTATGGACCATAAAATGATTGCCAAACAATTCTTAATTACCGGAATGTTTTGGGCAGTGTTGGGTGGTTTAATGAGTGTATTATTTCGCCTTCAATTAGGCTATCCGGATACAACTTTCCCTTGGCTGGAAACCATCTTGGGTAAATGGGCAAAAGGCGGTCAAATTACTCCTGAAGCTTATTATGCATTAGTTACAACACACGGTACCGTTCTAGTTTTCTTTGTGTTAACAGCCGGACTGAGTGGAACATTTGCCAATTTTTTAATTCCATTACAAGTGGGTGCCAGAGACATGGCTTCTCCATTTTTAAATATGTTGAGCTATTGGTTTTTCTTTACTGCCAGTATCGTTATGTTATCTTCCATTTTTGTAGAAACCGGTCCTTTTAGCGGCGGTTGGACGGCCTACCCTCCATTAAGCGCATTGGGGGATGCCTCCGATGGATCAAAGACGGGAATGGATCTTTGGTTAGTGTCTATGGCTTTGTTCGTTGTGTCTTCTTTGTTAGGTGGCTTGAATTATATAGCAACCATATTAAACATGCGAACCAAAGGGATGAGTATGACTCGTTTGCCCCTTACCATTTGGGCATTGTTCTTTACAGCTGTATTAGGTGTATTGTCATTTCCTGTATTGTTTTCCGGATTCATTCTGTTAATTTTTGATAGAAACTTTGGTACTAGTTTTTATCTGTCTGATATTTTTATCAAAGGAGTAGCCTTGCCTAATGAAGGCGGATCCGCAATTCTATATCAACACTTATTTTGGTTCTTAGGTCATCCGGAAGTATATATCATTTTGTTACCGGCTATGGGTATGGTATCAGAAATATTATCAGTCAATTCCCGCAAACCCATATTTGGTTACATGGCCATGATTGGTTCTTTGTTTGCCATTGCCATTCTTGCATTTTTAGTTTGGGCACATCATATGTTTGTTACCGGTTTGAATCCATTCTTAGGTTCCATATTTGTATTGTTAACACTATTGATTGCGGTTCCATCCGCTATCAAAGTATTTAACTGGATAACAACACTTTGGAGAGGGAATGTTCGGTTTACCCCGGGTATGATGTTTGCCATTGGATTTGTTAGTTTATTTATATCAGGCGGATTAACAGGCATTTGGCTTGGTAACTCAGCTTTAGATATTCACTTACACGACACTTATTTTGTAGTAGGTCACTTTCATATTGTAATGGGTGTGGCTTCTATGTTTGGAATGTTTGCAGGTATTTACCACTGGTTTCCAAAAATGTATGGTAAGTATCTAAACAATACCATGGGGTATATTCATTTCTGGGTAACGATAGCCGGTGCCTATATTATTTTCTGGCCAATGCATTATCAAGGATTGGCGGGAATGCCACGTCGTTATTATGATTTTAGTATTTGGGAAAGTTTTAAACAATTTGCTGAACTGAATCGTTTTATCAGTACGGTGGCCATGATTGTTTTTGCTGTTCAAATCTTGTTTTTATTGAACTTCTTCTACTCTATTTTTAAAGGCAGAAAAGTAACATCATTAAATCCTTGGGGTGCAAATACATTAGAGTGGACTACACCCCTTCGTCCCGGTCATGGAAACTGGCCTGGTGAAATTCCTGAAGTACATCGTTGGCCATATGATTATGGTAAAGACGGGAAAGACTTTATTTCTCAAACCACTCCGGTGGGTGAAGATGAAAGTCATCATTAATTGATTTGATTTTCCAAAATGCCATTGTAACTTATTTTGGATATAAAATACATTCAATGCTCCCGAGGAATCGGGAGCATTGTTTTTAATCGCAGATTAAAATGATTGAAATAGGCTTTGAAAAAAATTCATTGGCATTTATTTCAATCGGATACATTTATGACAAGTAACATTAATTCTGTTAATTCCACTTCTTTTTCATTCGCCGCCAAAGTGAAAGATTATTTCCAATTAATCAAATTCACTTTGAGTTTTACGGTTGTGTTTTCCTGTGTGATTTGTTACTTACTTGCCCCCAATATTATTTCGTATAACGGTTTTATGATAGTTGTGCTTTTTTTAGCAGGCATGTTGGTTACAGGAAGTGCCAATGCCATTAATCAGGCAGTTGAAAAAGACACAGATGCCATTATGAAAAGAACCGGAAACAGACCGGTTGCCAGTGGTAGAATGAGTCAATCCGAAGCCTACATTTTTGCATTGATCACCGGCTTTATTGGCGTATTTATGATGGGCTGGTTTTTTAAAGTGGATGATAATACATTTAATTGGAATGCTTCTTTGTTATCTGCCTTTAGTCTCTTTTTATATGCATTTATTTACACCCCTCTTAAAAAAGTGAACTCAATTGCTGTATTAATCGGTGCTTTTCCCGGGGCATTGCCTTGTTTAATTGGATGGGTTGCTGCTACGAATATGATCAATCCGTTTGGAACCATTTTTGTGAATGGAAAAGAGTTTTCTAATGCCGGGGGATGGATATTATTTGCAATTCAATTTATCTGGCAATTCCCTCATTTTTGGGCAATAGCATGGGTGGCACACAGTGATTATAGTAAAGCAGGCTTTAAGTTATTGCCGGCCGATAAAGGTCCTACAAAATTTACCGCCATTCAAGGAATTATGTATTCTGTTTTAATGATACCCATCGGCATACTCCCTTATTATTTTGGATTATCCGGCCAAACAAGTATGTGGATTTTGGTGGTTGCCAATTTGTTTATGGTAATACAAAGTATCCGATTATATAAGGAAATGGATGTAAAAGCAGCTAGAAGAGTAATGTTTAGCAGTTACATTTATTTACCAATTGTATTATTGGCATTATTGGCAGATAAGATACACTAATCCGCTTTCGACGAAGGAGAAATCTGTAAATCGATTTACAGATTTCTCCTTCGTCGAAATGACGTTATGGAGAAATGAAAATATTAAAAAAAATATGATGACAACTACCATTCCTAACAAGGAACCTCAAAAAATTCACCCACACAAATTTACACTATGGGTAGCCATGGGTAGCATAGTAATGATGTTTGCGGCTTTAACCAGTGCTTATATTGTAAAAAAGAACCAAAGCAGTTGGCTGGAGTTTGATCTTCCCATCATTTTCTGGTATTCAACCGTAACAATTCTTGCCAGCAGCCTTACCATACATTTGGCTGCAAAAGCTTTTAAAGCGAGAGAAATGGGTAAATATCGGTCATTGATTACGATTACTGCCATACTCGGAATTTGCTTTATAACTATGCAATGGATGGGCTTTCAAGACCTAGAAAACCATGATATTGCACTTGTAGGGGCTAAAAGTAATTCTGCAGCTTCTTTTTTGCTAGTTATCACCGGTTTACACATGGTGCATGTATTAGGTGGAGTTATTGCAATAATGATTATTTTTATTAGAGCATATTCTGTAAAACGCAAGAATTACAGCAGTTTGCCGATAGAATTAATCGGAACTTACTGGCATTTCGTAGACGCACTTTGGATATATTTATTCATATTTTACAATTGGATAGGATAGTTGAAGAAAAAGTTGGTCTTTATTCACTTTTTTTGAACAGTAGCCAATATTTTTGTAACGAAATTTTAGATTAAACATGTCAACAGCAACTACAGTTACACCGGCCAAAATGTGGAGTGGGGGAAAAAGCCCTTTCAACGTAGAATATGGCAAATTAATGATGTGGTACTTTTTGATGAGTGATGCCTTTACATTTGGTGCTTTTCTTATCTCTTATGGAACCATTCGTTTTTCAACCAATGGATGGCCCAATCCCAATGAAGTATTTAAAAGCTTTCCATTTGCTCCGGAAGGGGTTAATGCGCCACTGGTGTTCGTTAGTATCATGACCTTTATTCTAATTATCAGCTCTGTTACCATGGTATTGGCGGTTCATGCCGGACATAATATGGATAAGAAAAAGGTAACTACCAATCTTATTTGGACGATCATTGGCGGTATTGCTTTCCTTAGCTGTCAGGCTTGGGAGTGGAATCACTTGCATCATGAAGGTGCATGGTGGGGTAGCAATCCTTTCCTGAACCATGATGGTACTGCTTCTTCAACAAATTTCACCAATTACTTTTTTACCATTACCGGATTCCATGGGTTTCATGTGTTCTCGGGTGTTATCATTAATATTATTATGTTGATTATGACTTTGATGGATAAATTTGAACAACGAGGTCATTATCTCATGATTGAGAAGGCAGGTTTATACTGGCATTTTGTGGATCTGGTTTGGGTATTTGTATTTACCTGTTTTTACCTCATCTAATCTTAATTATTTAGTCAACACATTAAGCAAGAAAATTATGGAACATACTGCAGAACATAAAGATGGCGCGATTAAGGAAATTGTAAAAGTAACCATCATACTTTCCATTTTAACGGTTATTGAATTGATATTGGGTTTTTGGATGATTGATATGGCATTGGATAGCGGTCTTAGATTGGCTGTGAAAGGAACCATTGTTATTTTAATGATGGCCAAGGCATTTTATATAGTTGGATATTTCATGCACTTAAAACATGAAATCAAGAACCTTATTATGACGATTGTCGTGCCATTGTGTTTATTCATTTGGTTTATAATAGCATTTTTGTATGATGGAAATTCTTTCCGAGATTTAAGAAATACCTATGATCCCTATTTTAAAGAACAAAGTACCATTAAAGTAGAGAAAAAGGAAGAAGGGAAAGCCGCTAAACATGATGAGAAAAAGACTGAAGAAAAGAAACATTAATAACTGATAGAATAACAGTTGATTGTATTTTTAATATTTTCTAAGCCATCCCGTCACGCTAACAGTATGACGGGATATTTTTTTTAGATTAATACTACCTATGAATAAGAGATCGTTAATGGGCTTGAGCGTGGCTGTTTTATTGCCAATTTTTTGTTATTTGGTATTAAAATATACCACCGAAAAAGCAGTAGACATTCCTCGGCGATATTTATTGGATACTGTTGTAATCCATGTAGAAAAAGGGAAAGAAATTACAGATAGTATCTGGCATACAACCGCCAATATCCGGTTACAAAATCAATTGGGGGATACCGTAAGTTTATATGATAAAAGGGGGAAAATATTGGTACTTGATTTTTTCTTTACACATTGCGCCGGTATTTGTCCAAGGATTACTAAAAATATGGCTATCCTACAACAATCTTTTATCAGAGGAGGAAATACTCGACAAAAGATTGATACCACCATTGTACAGTTCCTTTCATTTTCTGTAGATCCTGAAAGAGATAGTGTGCCTGTGTTAAAGAATTATGCGGATAGATTTGGGGTAAATCCTGATAACTGGTGGATGTTAACTGGCAGCAAAGATTCAATTTACAAATTTGCATTTGAAGAATTAAAAGTAGATAAGTTTAGTGAAGAACCCATTACACCCGACTTTGTTCATACCAGTCGATTTGTATTAATCGATAAAAATTTTCAGGTCCGTGGTTATTATAATGGATTGGATTCTGTGTCCATTGGCAAGCTAGCCAGAGATATTGGGGTGTTAATGTTAGAAAAAGATCGTAAACAAAAAAGTACTGTATTCCAACAAATCATCGACCTAAGCTGGTTATGGCTAATTGTAATTACACTCATTATCTTTTTTGTTGTCTATATGAATGGCCGTAGAAAAATCAATGGATAGAACAATAATCAACTTGTTTACAGCTAATAAAATCCCCAATAAATAAACCAATAAACCAATAAGCAAATAAACCAATAATTAAATGATGTTAAAAGCAAGTATCAAAAAAAATGATAAAAATGCCAAATGGCTGATAGCTATTTTTTCAATTGTCGTATTTAGTGCTGTTGTTATTCTCACCAAAGTAAAACTTGAACTCGATTTAGGGTTTAATGTTCATGTTTTTGCAACAGCTAATGCAATGATCAATGCTACCATTGCTTTGTTATTAGTGGCTGCATTAGTGGCTGTAAAGAATAAAAAATATTTACTGCATAAACGTATTATGATAGCTGCCTTAGGGTTGTCGATATTATTTCTCATTTCATATATATTACACCATCTTTTGGCAGGAGAAGCTAAGTTTGGTGATGCTGATCATGATGGTTTGGTAAGTGATGCAGAAAAATTAACAGTAGGAGGTATGAGAATGGTGTATTTTATTATTCTCATAACCCATATTTTTTTAGCCGCCATTATCTTACCGTTTATTTTATTTACAGCTTATAGAGCATTAACAGGAGAATATCCGATGCATAAAAAATTAGCAAGAATTACTTGGCCATTGTGGTTTTATGTGGCTGTTACCGGGCCGGTGGTTTATTGGATGATTAGTCCTTATTATAGGTAGGTTTGTTATTGTGGTTAAAGTAGTTAAAGGGGGTTAAAGTAGTAAAGAGGTTAAAGTGGTTAAAGAGGTTAAAGTAGTTAAAGTGGGTTTAAAAAGTAAATAAAATATTTTAACCCTATTTAACCACTATAACCTTTTTAACCCATTTAACCCCCTTTAACCTTTTTAACCCCTTTACCCCTTTTTACCCTTTCAACCTCACATGTCCAACGACAACTCCATAGCAGGATTCCAAAACTTTTTTTCAAAATCGACTACCTGGTCATCAACCACAATAACTTTTTCCTTTTTCAATAATTCTTCCATTTTTGTTGGGCTAGAAAAATGCATTTTACCGGATAGCATGCCAATTCGATTAACAACTCTGTGAGCAGGAATGTCTTTCATTGTATGTGCACCGTTCATCGCCCAACCCACCATTCTGGCACTCATTTTACTACCTAAATAGGCAGCAATAGCTCCGTAAGAAGTAACTCGTCCTTTGGGTATTTGTCGGGCAACATCATACACCTGCTCAAAAAAAGATGCATCCTTTTTGCCGCTGGGTAATAGGGGGCGTAATTTTTCCGTTGTTTTTTTAGTAGCCAATTTGCCTAATTTTATTAAAGACAATTTACTCTTTTACTGAAGAAGAATTTCCTTTTTCTGTTAATAAAGAAGATCTTTTGGGTTCGGGTACCGATTCGTATTGATATGGGCAATGCCTACAACCATAACCACAGCAATGACCCTTGCTAAGATGATAACTCTCTGTGAATACAACATAACCCTTTTCATCATGGTAAAAATCAATTCCTTCAATTAATGTCTGACTCACTCAATAACTGTTTTAATATGTCATCCTTTTCTTTGGGCAATGCCTTGTTTAAACGAAAACAGAGGTAATGAACTCGGTTACTTTGGGCAATATCTAAGCCCTCATAATGTGTTTTTATGTGTAGCTCCGGCTTTACAACGGGTTGCGCATAAACATGGTCTGTATTCTCTAACAATTCTAATTCAAATAAGTTGATTACGGTTACAGTAAATTGATATAAATCCGGACTATCTGTTTTTAAATGCACCAACCCTTCTTTTTGTAGTATCTGTTGAAATAGTCTGAGAAATTTTGGATGTGTTAGTCTTTTCTTGGCTTTTGAGCCCCTTAATTGAGGATCTGGAAAAGTAATCCAAATTTCTGCAATTTCACCGGGAGAAAAATAATCGGTGATCTTATCAATTTGCGTTCTGATAAAAGCTACATTTTTTAACCCTTCCTCTAAGGCCGTTACAGCGCCTCGCCAGAGTCGATTGCCTTTGATATCAATGCCAATAAAATTTCTATTAGAAAACATTCTCCCCAAACCCAAAGCGTACTCACCTTTACCACATGCCAATTCTAAGGTAATGGGCCCCTCGGTTGTAAAAAAGTCCTTCCATTTCCCTTGCATGTCTAGCGGATATTCCAAAACATTGTGAAAGGTTTTAATGGCTTCGAAACGGATGAGTTTTTTTTGTCCCATGAATGGCGAAGATAAGTAAGTTGCTCCTTTTATCATATGGCATGGGAAGAGAGGGGGATATTTGTATTTCTGATTCCTCAATAAATGATGATTGTGAATGAAATGTAAAGTATTCATCAAACATCCCTTCGAAGAGGTCTAAGAATTTTTCAGTATCTTACTACTAATAAGTGGTTCATCTGTTCTTCATTATTTGAAAAGCAAATACCAGAAAAAATAGCAAAGTAAACAACCATATTCGTGATGGTTTTCGAATAAGCTGAATTTTTTGTTGATGATTGGTCTTTCTATTTTTCTGATTCTCTAAGGGAAAAGATAATTTTTAGATTTTAAACTTCGCTCATTATGGCAAAAGCAATTAAGTCGGCAATAAAAAAAAATGCATCAAGTACGCCAAAGCAAAAGAGAAAGGAATCTCATAAAACGAAGCCTAATAAAGTAAACAATAAAAAAAAGGATGCCCCCAAAGCCAAATTGGCTAATGATAGAACACATCCATTGGATATTGACCGCTTAAGTAAAAAAGAAGTGATTAATCGAGCTAAAAAGTTTTCCAAAAAATACTGTGTGGGTAATGGACGTAATTTTCGACTAAAAGATTATGGCACAAAAGCCAGTTTTGAGCTGGGTGAAGAAGAAAAGCCACTTGTAAAAGAAACATTGCAATTGGGTATAGAGGCTTTGGCAGCTATGCAGGATATTTTGTATGCGCAAGACAGGTGGTCGCTCTTATTAATTTTTCAGGCAATGGATACTGCCGGGAAAGATGGGGCCATTAAGCATGTCATGTCCGGGATTAACCCACAAGGATGTCAAGTAGCTTCTTTTAAAGTGCCAAGTGTAGAAGAACTCGACCATGATTATATTTGGCGTTGCCAAAAACACTTACCGGAACGAGGCCGTATTGGCATCTTTAATCGTTCTTATTATGAAGAAGTATTGGTTGTGCGTGTGCATGAAGAAATACTGAAAAATCAAAGACTGCCAGAAAAATTAATTACAAAAAATATCTGGCAAGACCGCTTTAAAGACATTAGTAATTTTGAAAAATACCTGAGACGAAATGGTACAATCGTCATTAAATTTTTTCTACATGTTTCCAAAGTTGAACAGAAAAAGCGTTTTATTGAGCGGATTGAACATCCGGATAAGAATTGGAAATTCAGTACTGCAGATGCACGCGAACGTGGTTTTTGGAAAGAATACATGCTGGCATATGAAGACATGATTAAAAATACTTCCACCGAAAAGTCGCCATGGTATGTAATTCCAGCAGACAATAAATCGTATGCACGTATTGCCATTTCCTCGGCCATCATTCATGCATTAGATGAAATGGGTTTAGAATACCCAAAAGTGAGTAAAGAAAAAATGGTAGAATTGAATGCTATTAAAAAAGCATTGCTGGAAGAAAAGTAATGCCATTCACCGGTTTGAATTGAATAGTTAACCGAAACTATTTTTTATTAAAAGCCGGTGATTCATTTATAAAAAAATCTTTCTTTTCCTTTTAAAAAAGATTCTATTGTATTTATAATGTGTTGCAATAAATGTGCATTGTTCATTTTGCCTTCAATCAGTTTCCATTCTATTCGTTTATGCTTTAATCCTCGGGCCTCTAAAAAGGGACGATTGTTTTGGAGTGTAATGGTCCTGTTTCTTCCAATTATGCGAATGCGTTCTATTTGATCCGTATGGTAAATCAGCTTTGCTTTCAATGTGAGCATTTTACGGTCAAAGGATATTGAAAAAAGCCATTCCATAAGGCCTACAAAATACTAAAGATTTTAGTATTTTGTATTTTTATTCTACCAAAGCCGGGAGTTCTGGATATGTGTATGGTGTTTGTGGGTCAGGGACAGTTCTAAATTCTTTCTGAATGGTGCTGGCAGCCATTTCTTGGCTATTGTATTGGTATCCGGCTATTTCCCGTATTCTGTCCCCACTTAATCCGTTTTGCATCCATTCCCAAGCCAATGCATCGGGCAATATGGTGGGCATTCGCTTTTTTTTGTTATGTATTTGGTCCATCAAAGAATTGGCTGCAGTAGTTACAATGGCAAATGTATCCATGGTTTCTCCGGTTTCTTTGTCTATCCAAGGTTGGTAAATACCTGCCATAAAAAAGTAAGATTTGTTAGGTAGGCTAATATAATATGGATAAGCAATTTCTTTTTTGGCGCCAACGGGTTGGAAGTGCCGCCATTCATAAAATCCGGATGACAAAACCAGACATCGATGTTTTAAGGCCGGGTTTCTAAACATTTTACTTTCAAGTAGTTTTTCAGCAGTAGCATTGAGGGTGGTAAATTTTTTCCTGCTTTCGGCTAATGCATTTGTGTCCTTTATCCAATAAGGGATGAGCTCCCAGTGGGCCATTTCGAGAACAAAGTCGGTTCCGTCGGCATTGGGTTTTAGAATGGGCCAGTTGCCATATTCAAAACCACTGGCAAGATATCTTACAAGGTTGATTTCTTTTAGTTCTTTTTCTAAATGAAGTAACCGGATATATTCTTCCTTGCTAACCCTTATTCCGTTGTAGTAGCACATATTTAATTTTTAATGCTTAACAAAAAGAGGAAAAATGATAATTCGATTGTGTAATGATATTGTTAAACCCATCATGAATGTCAATGCCTACATACTGCCACAAACCTATAAATAAAATGTGTTAACGTAGTCCGAATATCGCCATTTTAAGCCGGTAATAGACAGGGTAATGGATTTTTGTAGAAACAGTGGCTACAAGGTTTCCGACCATATCGAGAATATCCTCGATATGGTCGGAAATGGTTCAAGTGCGGAATGGAAAATTAATGATGTAAGGATGTTTTAAATTTGTGCCCGTATAATATTTTGTCGGCCTTTCGGCTAATATGATTAAACAGTAGATAACTCTTTCTCAATTGTGTTTTGTATAAACTGGTTAAGTGTAATGCCATTGGTGATTGCGTAAGTAAATGCTTTTTGGTGCAGTTCGGTTTTAATTCTTACATTAAAAGAACCTTTCAGCGATTTTAATACCGGTTTATTGTGTTTTTTGCATAGTGCAATATAATCCTCTACGGATTGTTTAAAAGCCTGTTTTAATTCGGTAACACTGGTACCTTCAAAACTAATGGTATCCGGTATTCCTTCAATGGTTCCGTACAATACTTCATCGTCTGTACTAAAATGTACAGATCCAATAAATCCTTTGTGTAGTAAATGATCTTTTTTCAAAACAGTTCCAATTTAATTAATTCATCTACAATAATATTTACCTGGTAACGCTTTAAAATATTTCCGGGATGCGGTTTATGCAAACCAATGATATGCTTTGTTGTTTCATTAATAAAAGATACCCTTGAACCGGATGTTTTACCCTTACTGTCTTCCACGTAACCCATGCCGGATAATAAAGTGTGTAACTCCGCATAGGTAAAATCTGTTGGTTTTCCTTTAAACCTTAGGGCAAGTTTCTCTTTTTTAGACATTGCAACTGAAATTCAGTTACAATGTAAGTAATTTTGTGAAAAATCTACGATCCTTTCACTATAGGAGTTGTGCATCCTACAAAACGGTCAAGTGGGGTTTCCACTCCAACGCATCTGTTCCATGTATGCCCGACACTTATCCTCAGAAGAATAAGCGGCCATCATTTCCCTTAAGTTTTTAAATTCTGAAAACATTACCTTCATTTTATTCCCCCACCATAAAGAGGATGGAAAGATTGATACCTGACCAACTACCTAAGTAACCCAGAACCAAAGCGAACACTATTAGCAAAAACCCGATTGTGGAAGAAATGTGGATTAGAGCCGTTTTAAGCCTACATAACTTCATTTGCTAAACATGGTAGGGAAAGCTTGTGGAAAGTGGTATATCGCAGTCATCCGCCTGAGTCGGATAGTAAGCTCTCGATGGTTTTGAAATACAAAAGCCACCCTTTTTAAGAGTGGCTTTTAAAAGCTGTAGGGGGAGGGATCGAACCTCCACGAGGCAGTTAGCTATAGTACAAAGTTCGGTGGTCGACCCCGGTCGAATGCAACCTTGCGGAAGCAAACGGCTCTATACTACGTTTATCCTGTTATCCTCACCCCCGAGACAAGAGGGCATGTCTGCCAAAAATTTCATCACCCCACAGTATATAAGAACTATTTTATCCGTCGCTCCAGAAGGATTGTTGTTGTTGAGAAGACAATATTAATACATATTCCCCATTTGTTGCAAATATTTCAACAATTAATTTGATAATATAGAAAATGTTCAATAAATTTGATATTATATTGAATAATATTTAAAAATTATTGTAAAATGTCTGCAAAACTGAATCTTGACAAATTGGATTTTCAGATCATCCAAGAAATGATGGAAGATGCTGAAATTTCTTATGCCGACCTAGGCAAGAAATTATTTGTCTCCGGCGGAACCATTCATGTACGTATAAAAAAACTCGAAGAACTAAAGGTAGTGAAAGGTAAACGTTTATCTGTAGACCTCAAATCTTTGGGATATGATGTAATCGCTTTTATTGGCGTTTATTTAGAAAAAAGCTCTTTATACGACAGTGTTGCCCGAGAATTGAAAAAAATACCCCAGATTGTCCGCCTCAATTATACAACCGGTAATTATAGCATGTTTGCTGAAATTGTTTGTAAGGATATTCAAGAACTGCGTTTTGTACTACATGATGAGCTTCAAAAAATTAAAGGCATTGAGCGCACAGAAACTTTTATATCATTAGAAGAAAGCCTCGATCGAAATGTGGTGGTGGCACCTTTGGCGTGAGTAGTGAGACGTGAATCGTGGGTGGTGAGTCGTCAATCGTGAGTGATGATTTAATTCCTTTGATAACTCACCATTCACGTCTCACCATTCACGATAAGCTATAAATTCAATCAAACCTTATTTTCATCTCTTATGCAAAATTCCTCTTTCAATCTCGTTCAAACCATAGACGTTTTAAAAAAGCAATGGAAGATTATTCTGCTATTTGTTGTAGGTTCAGTAACAGCTGCTACCCTTAGCATATTTTCTGTACCCAAACAGTTTCAATCAACCGCAACCATCATTTCAGCAAATCCTGCTTTGGCAGATAAAGCCAGACTATTCAATACGAATATACAAGGCTTATATTCATATTTTGGTTCGGGCGATGACTTAGATAGAATATTTGGCATAGCCGATATGGATACAACCTATAAGAAACTAGTGGATGAATTTTCATTGGTTTCTTATTATCAACTTGATAATGATAGCCTACCGATACTGATCAGAAAAGCTGTTTTGCTTTTGCGAAAAGATTTGATTGTACAAAAAACAGAACAAGCACAAATAAAAATGATTGCCTGGACAAAAGACAAAGTATTGTCCGCTGCCATTGTAAACAGAATGGTGGCAATTATTCAAGAAACAGAAGCTACGATTTGGCAAAATAATTATGAACAAGCGCATTCAAAACTAAAAAATTCCATTGAACAAATGGAAATGAAATACAAACTTTTGAGCGACAGCAATGCGACTAGTGTTGGCGGAAAACGTGAATTGGCAATTGCCAACATGCAAACCCTATTAGAGCAGATTAAGCAATATCGTAAAACGGCGGATGAGTTTTCTTTGGCAACCCAAACGCCTCCCGCAGTATTATATGTAATGGAACCGGGTGTGCCTGCTGCCAAAGCGGAAAGACCGGATAAACTTTTGATCATTTTTATTGCCTTCATTGCCGGCATTTTTTTCAGTAGTGTTTGGGTATTGATCAATGATAGAAAAAATACCGCTTAATATGTTTGCCGGTAGTAAGTCATATCATCTTCAATTTTTATTTTTCTTTCTTGTTTTTTCAATAAGTGGTGTAATGGCCATTGTACTACAAGCGCCATTGATATTCTTAATTCCATTTGTTTGGTTGCTTTTCCCCATTGTGGTTACCTATACCATTGTTAGAACAGAACAACTTTTTTGGTGGCTATTAATGATGTTGCCCTTATCAACAGAACTAAATATTACACCTCAATGGGGGCTCGATTTCCCTGATGAAATCTTGATGGTTGTATTAACAGGTATTGTGATAGCAAAATGTATTCATCAACCAAAGTGGTTTCCTTCCTCTTTACTTCAACATCCTCTTTTTTTACTGTTAACCATTTACCTTGTTTGGTTAATCATTGCCTGTCTTTTTGCTGTTGAACCTATTTTATCCATCAAATACTTATTAGCTAAAATATGGTATATCATTCCCTTTGTTGTTTTACCACAAATCATTTTAAATAGTCAGTCTCGCATTCAAAAAATGGCTTTGTGTTTATTAATTCCAATGTTGGCAATTGTAATACAAACATTGGCTCGCCATGCTTTCTTTGGTTTTTCTTTCGAAAATGTTTGGAAAACATTCCAGCCTTTTTTTAGAAACCATGTGAATTATTCTTCCATGTTGGTTTGTTTGTTACCGGTTGCTTGGTGTGTATGGAAGTTAACCCCGTCTGCGAATCCTTATCAAAAATGGATATTGTATGGTTTGCTATTAGGTGTGATCGCTCTTATTTTCGCTTATTCTCGCGGTGCCTGGATTGCTTTACTGGCAGGTATTGTAGCCGTATGGGTAATTAAAAAAAGAAGCATGGGATTTGTAATTATATTATCCGTCTTATTTGTTATCATTTCAAGTGCTTGGTTGGTGACAGATAAAAACTATATGCGTTTTGCGCCAGATCATGATCATACCGTTTTTCATCCTGATTTTAGAGAACATATGTTGGCAACGGTTGCGCTGAAAGATGTTTCTAATGCTGAAAGGTTTTATCGCTGGATTGCAGGGGTTAGAATGTTAGCGGAAAAACCTGTTACCGGATTTGGACCCAATGCTTTTTATCTACATTACCGTCCTTATACTGTAAGCCGTTTTGAAACCTGGGTAAGTAATAACCCTGAACATTCTACAGTGCATAATTATTTTATTCTGATTGCACTGGAACAAGGGGTAATAGGACTGCTCTTATTTTGCATTTTATTTTTTGGAATGTTGCTTCAAGTTCAAAAATTGTATCATCAATTTCAAAGCCAATTTTATAGAATGGTTGCCCTTACTATAGGCATTGTTTTAACAATGATTGGCGTAATTAATTGCATCAGCGATATGATTGAGACTGACAAAATAGGTAGCCTATTTTGGCTTTGTTTGGGCATGATTGTTTTATTGGATTCGAAAAGTAAGGAGGAGAGAGAATCGTTAGCAAGCTAATATCGAATAATGAACAAGGAATTTTGAATGTTGAGATATTTCACTTCATTTTTCATTATTCATTATTCATTTTCCCTCTCACACTCAATGCGTCTCTCAATCCATTGCCCAATAAATTAAAAGCCAATACCAATAGCATAATGGCAATGCCCGGCGCCAATGCTAACATGGGATTGTGGGTAATAATAAAATTGTAATTCTCTTTAATCATTAAGCCCCAACTGGGTTGTGGCGGTTGAACACCTACGCCCAGAAAACTTAAACCTGCTTCAACGACTATGGCAGATGCAAAATTGCTGGCTGCAATAACCATTACAGGTCCAAGTATATTTGGTAGAATATGCCTAAATATTGACCGCATATGAGAATAGCCCAATGCCCTTGTTGCTTCAATATATTCCAATTCACGGATAGCCAAAACCTGCCCGCGAACAAGCCGAGCCACATTTACCCACATGGTCAATCCTACAGCTATGAATACCTGCCAAAAACCTTTTCCCAAAGCAAGCGTAATGGCAAATACCAATAATAGAGTCGGAATACTCCAGATTACATTAATAAACCACATAATTAACTCATCAATTTTGCCACCAAAATAACCGGCAATTGCACCTAAAAAAATACCGATGGTTAGTGAAATGATTACGGCAATCAATCCTACACTTAAACTAACCCTAACACCTATCATGAGCCTACTTAGAATATCCCGTCCAAATTTATCTGTTCCTAAATAGTATTTCGTTTTGATAACAGGTGGTTCTCCTACAAAACTTAGTAATATTGATTTTTGTTCAGTAATCCCTTCGTCTACAAATTTTTCAAAAACAAGGCTATCCCCTTTAATGGCATAATGGGTAATGGGTACATATTGGAAAAGATCTTCATCGCCATTTATTAACCTAGGTAAAAAACCGGTGTGTTCAATTAATTTATCCCTTTTTATACGTAATAATGTTATTGAAAAACCCGGTTGTTTGCTGCCAATTTCAGGAATCATCCTGTTTGCATTGGGAGAATGGTCGGGGGCAATAAAATAACAAAACATAGCAAGCAGCAAACTGAATAGAATCAGTATCAATCCAAAAGACGCGCCTTTGTTTTTCAACAGCCTTTTGATAAAAGGAGAAAAATGCATGTTTTTTAACATGATGAGAATTATAAAAAATGTTTACCTATTAAAATGTGCTTTTGGCCGAAGAATGAGAATGGCTAGTTAACGATTACAAATAAATATTGTCCATTAATAAATCCACCTTATGAAACGATTTTTATCCTTCTTTCTGTTTTTGTTTGCCTTGATACCTTTAATCATTTATGCATGGTGGCCGGAAGATGGGGGTAAATAAAACCATTTTTTATTTAACTGTTCTTCCTTTCCATTGGTAAGTGCCAAATTTGCCTAGCCATCCGGCAATAACCGTATACACTATATGAAAAGGTTGCATAATGGGAAACCAGTATAATATCTTTCTGTCATTAAAAAAATCGGAAATCGGTATCATGAAACTTAGTTCAATGATTGTTTTTAATAAAATCAATAAAATCCAAATGCCAAATCCATATCCTACAAATGGACTTGCCACTAAAATAAAAAGTAATGCAACATTAACCGAATAAACTAACACCAAAACCCAAAAAATACTTTTGTCACCATAGCTGCTTGCTTTACTTGCCCAGCGGATACGTTGATTAAAAAAACTTTGCCAGTTTTGCATGGGCAGAGTGGTTACTATTGCATCGCTACTAAATAAATAGCCAATTTTGCCTGGATATTTCTCTTTCATTTTATACATTAACAGCATATCATCACCACTGGCAATCTGATCAATACCATGAAATTGACCTACTTCATAAAAAGCTTCTTTTTTGTAGGCAATATTGGCACCATTGCACATAGTATGATAACCCGCAGATACCGATGCTGCTGTAATCCCCTGAAGACTCATAAAATCTAATACCTGGAATATAGATAAAAAGGAATGATCATTGGTAAACATTACCGGAGCGGCAATAAATACCGAGTCTTTCTCTTCAATATAAGCATCTAACATAGTTAGCCAACTACCTGAAACCATACAATCTGCATCAGTGGTAACTACCCAGTTACCGGCACTTTGGCTAATAGCGATTGCCAAAGCTTTTTTCTTATAAGCATTAATGGGCTCCCCTTTTAAATGATCGGCAAGATTCATCAGTTGTAAATTGGGGTGCGATTGTTGCATTGATCGAATGATTGATTCTGTTTGATCTGTTGAATGATCATTAATAACAATCACTTCAAACAAGTCATTGGGATAGTTTTGTTGTAAAACAGAAGACAAACAGGATTGAATATTTTTTTCTTCATTCCTCGCGGGAATGATAATTGAGAATTGGGTTTTCTTTATCGGTGTATTTTTAACTTTGTACAATGGTAATTGAAGAAACCATTTTCTATACTGAAGTATTAGCAGTAAATAGATAGCTAATAATAAAATGGTTATGTTAATACAGATCCAATACATAAGGACAAAGAAAGTTAATATTCACTTGATTTTCTAGTAAAGATGAAAAAGAGTCATGTTTATGATGTAAATCCGCCATGTTCTAATGTAGCTTCATGTTGCAAAATTAGCATCCCCAATCTAGAAGGGCCAGGTATGTGTAACTTCTTAGTCGGAACAACTTTTTCGTTATTGAATAAATAATGCTGCTATCAAAGGGGCATATTTTTCTCTTAGTAATATATGACCGGCTTCTAATTCAGTTACAGTAATCAAGGATTTTGCATGTTGGCGAAAAGCCCATCCATGCTTACTTACAATTATCCTGTCATATTTTCCAAATACCAAGTTAGTTGGGATCTTGTAAGCGAGTATGCATTCTTTCAACAAAGATTTGGTAGGACTGAATTTACGCATCGTTATCCAACGACGATATAAAATTTCCCTTTCGGCTGCATCATCCAGATAGTAATGAACAAATTTGAGAATACTTTTATTTAAGATGCCAAGTTTTTGGGCAGCCGGTAATAAACTCATTATCCAATTTGGATTTTTCATTGTGTATGCGAATAACTGTTTTCCGAGGTATGTTTTTGTAGAAAGCCAATGCCATTTGTTTTTATGTAAGCCATCCGGAGCCACCAAAACCAAGCGTTTTATTTGAGAGGGTATCGTTTGTAATATTTGCAAAGCAACTCTGCCTCCCATACTATATCCCATCAAGCCAAAGGGCTGATCTGTTGGCTTAATAAGATTGATGATGTTAATCAGATCAGGAATGTCAAATAATAAACCTTCTTGCCAATCCGTTTCGCCATGAAAAGGGAAATCCATTGAAATTAAGGTATATGACTTGCCTAATAACGCTTCGAACACGTTAAATGAACTACCCAATTCACCATAGCCATGAAAGCAAAACAGCCATTCCGGGCCGTTTCCCATCCTTTTGTAATGGATTAAGGAGTTACGATAGGGTAGAAAGTAGGTTTCCAATGTTTATTTGTAAAGTTTACAGTTTTATTCTTGGTAATGTCAAAGAAACGAACTTATTTTGAAATTAGTTGCATAACTAACTATATGCCAAACAACCAATTTAAAAGAGGGGAGTTATATAGCGTCATCAATGGGATGGCTTCTACTGCCGTTGCCAGGCGTTTGCAGAAAAATTTCCGACAGGCAGGACTTGAAATTACCATTGAACAATGGAGTGTTTTGTATCATTTATGGAAGGAGGATTGTTTAAGTCAGCAAGAATTATGTAATCGAACTTTTAGAGACAAACCCAGCATCACTCGATTAATTGATAACTTGGAAAAACAAAAAATGGTCAGGAGAATGTCATCCAAAACAGATAGAAGGATTAACCTGGTTTGTTTAACTGATGCGGCCAAAGGGATACAGGACATGACCATTGAAATTGCCAATCAAACCATGAATGAGGCATTGGTTGATGTAAATAAAGAAGACATTGAAAGAGTAAAAGTTGTTTTTCAGAAGGTGTATGATAATCTTACGTGAGTAGTGAAGAGTGAATCGTCAGTCATGAAACGTCAGTCGTTAGTTGGGTCATCCGAAAATCCGTAATTAGATAATAAACTATTTTACAAATAAACCAATAAACATTTTAATATGGAAGCTACTAAACAAGCCACCGCACTTTTAGGCGGAGAATGGTTAATTAAAGAAAGCAATCCTTTCGATACATTCATTCCTGAAGATTTTAATGAAGAACAAACAATGGTGATG
>JANOVY010000090.1:0-2992 GCA_031417635.1 Bacteroidota bacterium
GGTGGTAGTTGCCAGAGATATCACAGATCAAAAGCGTTTTGAGAATGAATTGATTGAGGCCAAGGGTAATGCCGAACGAGCCACACGTGAAGCTGAAGAATCAAACAGACTAAAGGAATCCTTTCTGGCCAATATGAGTCACGAAATCCGTACGCCCATGAATGCCATCATCGGCTTTTCTGATATCTTATCCAAGAGAGCACTAGGCGAACAAGAAAGAGATTTTGTTACGATCATAAAAACGGCAGGCGAAAATCTTCTCACGATTATTAATGACATACTTGATATATCCAAAATTGAAGCAGGGATGATGACTTTCGAAAATCATACGTTTAGTGTGAAGGAAATCTTCACCTCGCTAAATGTTATGCTGATGGAGAAAGCCAGGGAAAAAAACTTGGAGTTGATATTCCGTAGCAGTGAAAGTATTCCGGATGTGTTGATTGGTGACAATACCCGTTTAACTCAAATCATAATTAATCTGGTAGGCAATGCTATCAAGTTCACGCAAAAAGGAAGAGTAGAGGTAACGGTTGAAGTACTTAATACCGATTTAGAAAGTGTAGTATTAGAATTTTCAATAACCGATACAGGCATAGGAATACCACAGGAGAAACTTGATAAAATTTTTGAGCGATTCATACAGGCAGAATCTCATATAACACGGGAATATGGTGGAACGGGACTTGGTTTGAGTATTGCCAGGCAATTGACTGAACTTCAAGGCGGCAATTTAACGGTTAAAAGTATAGTCGGGATGGGTTCTGTTTTCACCTTTCGCATACCCTATAAAAAATCGGACAAGGTGGTTACGGTATTACCAACTATTGAAACAAACTACAATATGGAAGCGCTACGTAATTTGAAAGTGTTGTTGATTGAAGACAATAAGATGAATGTGAAACTGATTCTGAGTTTATTTTCAGAATACAAGTTAAATGTTGAAGTCGCCTGGAATGGAAGTGAGGGTGTGGAAAAACTAAAGGCGGGTAATTTTGATATTGTATTGATGGATATGGAAATGCCGGTGATGAACGGGTATCAAGCAGCCGTTGTTATTCGAAAAGAGTTGAATAGCACAATTCCTATCATAGCAATGACTGCTCACGCAATGGCAGGTGAAAGAGAGAAGTGTTTGAGTCTGGGCATGAACGATTATATACCAAAACCGATACATTCAAATTTACTCTTTGAGAAGATGCATCACTTAACAACACACCTTCATGCGGCAGAAAAAAAAGAAGTGAATCAGAATCATCAAAAGGTGTGTGACCTTCGATACATCACTGAAATGATGGCAGGTAAAAAGCATTTGATAGCCGGAGTGATGGATGAATTTCTCTTGCAAATTCCATTAGAGCTAGACTTGATTAATGGTGCCGTCAAAAGAAGAGACTTTGAAATCATAAAAAGCCTGGCGCATAGCATGAAGTCATCTGTTTCAGTCATGAGTATTTCATCCCTAACGTCCATTTTGCAGGAACTCGAGCACCCAGGTGTTAAGCCCGTAGATATTGAACATGTAGAGATGCTCAATCGTGAACTTAATACAATATGTAAAAAGGCAATGATGGAAATTGAGGAAGAGAAACTCAGCTATGTCTAAACCAAACGAAAGAAATGAATGTATTCAAGACTATATATAATAAGATTTTCGTCCGGAAATTGATACTATTCCTGGTTGAGGATAACTCTGTTTATTCAAAATCAGTGCAAGGATTTTTAAGAAATCGTTTCCCGGAGTTGGAAGTAAAAGCGTTTTCAAGTGGAGAAGCATGCTTGCTTGAACTGAGTAGAAAACCAAGAATTATTATTATGGATTACTTACTGAATTTGCATGATCCGAATGCTGCTACGGGTCTGTCTATCATCAAGAAAATAAAAGCCACGAGCTCAAAAACTGATATTATTTTGCTGAGTGGTCAAACTGATTTAAATGCTTTTGCGGAAGCAATTTCAACATATGGCTGTACGTATATACAGAAAGACGAACAGGCCTTTAAAAAAGTAGAGCATTTTATAAAAGGTGTTCTCGACAGAGCAAAGTCTAATTTTTAATTAGAGGATACTTAAAGGCCTGCAACTCATTTGCTTTGGATCAGCTGCTAATTATGTTGTGTTTCAAACCATAGAGCTAATTTTCTCTTGCACGATGTAGAGAAAATTCAGACACCTCCGTAGAAAAGATTCCACAGCGCAACAACATTCCTTTAAAAACGTGCAGATAAAGCACGCCTACGCCCTCGGTCTTATTGGCACAGTATTTACGATACTGTTGATACCATGAAAAATCTAGTTTTTATTGTCGAGGATAACCTCGTTCAGCAAAAAATGCTTCAAGCACATTTTGAAGAGGTGTTAGAGAATTACTCTGTCAGAACATTTCTAACCCCTGTCGACTTAATAAAACATTTAAAAGAGAAACCGTTCGCGGTCGTATTGGATCATTTTTTTGAACCAGGCGCAAAAACTGGCTTACACTATTTAACTGAGTTGAGAAAACATTATACTTCCATTCCGGTCATCTATCATACAACGCTCGATGATAATACGATTCGTGAAGAAGTAATGTCATTAGGTGCAGAGCAATATATTATTAAAGACACTACTTCACTTGTAAGATTGCGAACTGCCCTAGATATCATTCACAATAGGATTCTTAAAAAGAAAAACTATTGGAAGAATTTGTTTTATGATACGTTCGACATTTAACATTTGATCATGAATAATTTATATGATAGATAAGATGAGTGCTTTAAAATTAACCATCATCGGAATAGTGTTGTTTGCTTCAAATGCACTGATGGCACAGGTGACCGTCACCATCGGTTCCCCACCCCCTTGGGGTCCGGTTGGGTATGCGGGGGTACGGTATTATTATCTGCCTGATGTGGAGTGTTATTATGATATTGAATCATCCAAGTTCATTTATTATCAACCTACAGGCTGGGTCTATGCGTCTCGTCTTCCTTCCAGGTATAGGCATTATAAT
>JANOVY010000091.1:0-1673 GCA_031417635.1 Bacteroidota bacterium
CTTTGTCCGCTAGAATTTTAGCTTCTTTGGCCTGATCAAATTTTCCCTCAATAAACATTCGATAAATGTTCTCATACTTTTGTTGTGCAGGATCTATTTTCTTCTCTGTGTTTGCTTTTTTTATTTGGGTTGTAAACTTACCACTTGGAAATGATTTTTTTATTTGTGCAGTTACGGAATCAGACTTATCAAATTCTTTATTTTTTTTATAGCAATAGGCTAGGTTAAATAAAGTTTCTTCTATTTCACTACTTTCCGGAAAACGCCTGGCTAGTTCTTCATACATTTCAATTGCAGAGGGGAAATCTTCCAACTGATTTTGAAAAGTCTGGGCATTGCTTAACAATGCTTTAATAATGGCATTATTTGAGATGCCTTTTTGTTCACTGGTTAAAGGTATATTTTTTGTTAATGAATCCAGGGTCAACGCTTTCTCTTCCTCTTTTTTAGGTTTAGCCATTGAATTGAGGTTGTCTGATGTGGTAGCAGTATTCAAACTGCTTGCTACGGCTGATTGTCTTCTCCAATTGTCTACATTTGGGCGGTTACCCCATCTGGCTTTAAAGTCAACCATTCCTTTCCCTTTTTGTGAAGCATTTTGAAAATAAAATTCAGATGCAGCAGAATTTGTGAACAGATTTGCGGAATTTTGGGAAAGTGGAAAATTGCTTCCGAATGAATTAGATTCTATTGAAGCATCTTTTAATCCTTTTTCTTTTAGGATTTTTTTATATAATTTTTTAATCAGTTCGTCTCTAATGTCTGTTGGCAATGATGCCAGTTTCTGTAAGCTATCTTCGTATTGAATAATCGCCTCATTTTGAGTAATTATTTTTAAAGCAGGTTTTCTTTCTTCAACTCTCAATTGGTCGGATTCCTTTAGCGATGCTACCTGAATACTGTCATAGAATGCGTAAGATTGCGAATAGGCTTTTCTAGTATAATTTAAATCACCCAATAATAAAAAGCTTTTCTGTCTTTGTATGGGGCCCTCTTCATTATATTTAATACTTTTTAAAAGAGAGGATTGCGCTCCATTGTAATTTTTTCTTTGTAAATCTAGCACTGCGGCTGCATAGTAAATGATATCTCGATACGATTGGTATTTATCGCGTTTCGCCATTTTCAACAATTCATCAATATTTTTTTGAATCGCATTTTCTTGGTTACCGGTGGCTAAACTCACAATATTGAGTCTTGCATATACTTCAATTAATGGATCGGTGGTGTGTTGAATGGATTGTTCAAAAAATGAAATGGCTAAATCGTCTTTGTGTGATAATTGGTATAATTGTGCTACGAGGTATTCCCATCTGGCTTTTTCAAAATTATTCTCCGCATTGCCCAGTGCTTTGGATAAATGGAATGCAGCACCTTCAAACGACTTTTGTTTGTATTGCAGGTAAGCATTCATTTCATGAAAATCATTTCTTAGTCTTTCCGGAAAATTGGGGTCGGTTCTGATTATCTCAAGTAAAGTTGCCGCTTCTGTTAATTGATCTTGTTCAATATAAGTTCTTACTTGCCAAATAAAACTTTCATTGCGGCTTGGCGGGAAACTGGCTACACTTTTCCAGAAACTTTTATCTTCTCGTGTAGCAATGGTATAAATACCTTTGGTATTACTTGCATTACTTCCAATAGGAATATCATACCCATTGTCTTTTGGAGCA
>JANOVY010000092.1:0-1950 GCA_031417635.1 Bacteroidota bacterium
CATCTTTAATATATTGCTGTACTGCAGCCGTTGACAATTCGTTTATGTTAAGATATTGGCGTAAAAACCGGGGCTTAAATTCTGTGTTAATCCCTAGCATATCATGCATTACTAAAACTTGTCCGTCACAATCTTGCCCAGCACCAATGCCAATTGTGGGTATGTGCAGACTTTCTGAAACTACTTTTGCAAGTGTAGCCGGAATCTTTTCAAGTACAATGGCGAAACAACCTGCTTCCTGTAACAATAGAGCATCTTTCTTTAATTTTTCAGCTTCTTCTTCCTCTTTCGCCCTGACAGTATAGGTACCGAATTTATAAATACTTTGTGGTGTAAGGCCGAGATGGCCCATAACCGGAACGCCTGTGCTGATGATCCTTTTCACTGATTCCACCACTTCTTCGCCGCCTTCTAATTTTACAGAATGACCGCCGGTCTCTTTCATAATGCGTATGGCAGAATTCAATGCTTCTTTTGAATTGCCCTGGTAGGCACCGAATGGCATATCAACTACTACTAAGCATCTTTCGATACCACGTACCACGCTTTGTGCATGATAGATCATTTGGTCGAGTGTGATGGGAAGGGTGGTTTCGTGGCCCGCCATTACATTGCTGGCGCTGTCGCCTACCAAAATAATGTCTATACCTGCCGAATCGAATATTTTTGCAAAGGAAAAATCATAAGCAGTTATCATGGAAATTTTTTCTCCACTCGCTTTCATTTTTTGCAATGTGTTGGTCGTAATTTTCTTGACTTCTTTATTAACTGACATACAATAAATTTTATAGGTTTGTTAATAGCGAAGGGGGAGATGGCTCTGCATTAGAATAAAACAAGTCCGGGGATATTCGCTTTGGGAATGTAAATGTAGGGAAAAAGCTATTAGCTATAAGCTGTTAGCCATTAGCTTGTCCATTTAATTTCGATATATTTTTAAAGATCAGACCTGATAATCCCTGCTAACAGCTAATGGCTAAGAGCTAACTGCTTGCCCTCCTTTCATCTCTTCCCACAAATGCTGTATCAATCCATCCGCCAATCCAATCTTTGGGATATGAATTTCCTGTGCATTTGCCCATCTCATAGCATTGATGTAGATCAATAATGCAGGTACGATCACATCAGCCCTGTCTTCCCTTAACCCATATTTAGAAATTCTCTCAGCAAGCGTTACGGCTCCAAGTTCATTGTGATAATCTCTCAGCAGATCGAGCGGTAATGACTTGCCATCTTTTTTCTTACTCAATGAAAATATTTTATTGATATTACCGCCACTGCCAATTGCCACCACTTCTTTGTGGCCCTTCGTTACTGTTTTGATCTCTTCCTTCATGACATCCCATTCTTCTTCTTTTACCTTATTCTTTAAAAGCCTGATAGTACCGATATTGTATGATTTCTTAAAAACCAAAACTCCGGTACTGAAAAAAGATAATTCGGTACTGCCGCCACCTACATCAATATACATATAACTATGATCCTTGTCCATATTTTCTGCCACATGGTTTTCGTAAACAAGGTTGGCTTCCATATCACCCGAGATCACTTCTATTTCTATACCAGTCTGCTGCTTTACATTATTTATTATTTCCAATGCATTTGTTGCATCTCTCATAGCACTTGTAGCACAGGCTTTAACAGCATCCACACCATAAGCATTCATGAGGTGCTGGTAGGCTTTCATGGTTTGCATGAGCATTTCCTGTCTTTGCACCGAAATAAAGTTGTTTTCAAAAACATCGAAACCCAAACGTAACGGCATACGAAAAAGGTTCATTTTGGTGAACACAGGTTTGTCGCCATTGACCTGTGTTACTTCAGTTATTAAAAGCCTTGCTGCGTTGCTGACTATATCTATTGCTGCCAGTTTCAAAAGTGAAAATTTAATATTGATACAATTGATATCATCCAATTGGATCAAAATTCGTTTAAATCATTCAATTTGAG
>JANOVY010000093.1:0-3204 GCA_031417635.1 Bacteroidota bacterium
TGGCAGAGTAGGGATGATCAGAGCGGATGAGTGAGGCAAATTTGCCCCACTTTCTGCCACACTTTTATCATCTTGCCTCTGTAACTCAATGCCACAAAGGGTTTGCTCAGTAGCCGGTACGGGAATCGAACCCGTCTTTGCCCCGTGAAAGGGGGCTGTCCTAACCGATAGACGAACCGGCCATCTTTTTCTTTTATCGGGACGCAAAAATAGGCTCATGACCCTTTCCTGCCAAAACATTTTTCGAAATCATTGATTTTGTAGTCTTTAGTAAGGATATCTTCAGTCGTGAAGCGTGAAGCGTCAGTCGTCAGTCGTGAGTAGTATTGTAATTATTATTCACTTTTGACTTCTCACACCTCACGATTCACGCCTCACCCCTCACGATTCACTTCTTACACCTCACGCCTCACCCCTCACCCCCTCACGATTCACGCCTCACCCCTCACGATCACCATTCCCAATCAAAAAATATACCCACAATTATCCCTTTCCTCGTAAATTTGCAACTTATTTAGAATTATTTACCAATAAAATACCGAATTCAATGAGTACAGTTAAAGTTGCCATAAACGGTTTTGGTCGTATCGGCCGTTTGGTTTTTCGTCAGATTTACAATATGGATGGAATTGAAGTTGTGGCGATTAATGATCTGACAAGCCCACAAGTATTGGCCCATTTATTAAAATATGATAGTGCCCAAGGTCGTTTCGAAGGGGCTACCGTAACTTCTACTGCAGATTCTATTGTAGTAAACGGTGAAACAGTCAGAATATATGCACAGAAAGACCCTGCACAAATTCCTTGGGGTGCTCATGGAGTTGATGTAGTGATTGAATCCACCGGTTTCTTTGCCGATAAAGACAAAGCAGCCGCTCACATTACTGCCGGAGCCAAAAGAGTAGTGATTTCTGCACCGGCAACCGGTGACTTGAAGACTGTTGTTTTTAATGTAAACCATGCTATTTTAGATGGATCAGAAACCATCATTTCCTGTGCATCTTGTACTACTAACTGCCTGGCACCCATGGCCAAAGTATTGAATGACCAATATGGCATCATTACCGGAATCATGACCACCATTCATGCCTATACCAATGATCAAAACACATTAGACGCACCGCATCCAAAAGGGGATTTGCGCAGAGCAAGAGCTGCGGCTGCCAATATTGTTCCCAATAGTACCGGTGCAGCTAAAGCAATCGGTTTGGTTTTACCGGAATTAAAAGGAAAATTAGATGGAGGTGCCCAACGTGTTCCGGTTATCACTGGGTCTTTAACAGAATTAACAGTCATTCTTGGCAAAAAAGTTTCTGCCGATGAAATCAATGCTGCCATGAAAGCTGCCAGCAATGAAAGCTTTGGTTACAATGAAGATGAAATTGTAAGTTCCGATATCATTGGTACCCATTTCGGATCATTATTTGATGCAACCCAAACCAAGGTAATGACAGTGGGTGATACACAATTGGTGAAAGCAGTTAGTTGGTACGATAATGAAATGAGTTATGTAAGTCAGTTGGTTCGTACCGTGAAGTATTTCGCAGGATTGATCTCTAAATAAATTAGTTTGTTGTACCAACACTAGGTCCTTCTTTTTGACTTATGTTGCTTCGCACGCTGCAACTTTTGGAACTATTATGATCTTTTTATTGAAACACATAAAAACATAGTATAAGCAAAGGGCACATAGAAATACTATGTGCCCTTTGTCCTTCCTATATGCCTATGTGTTTAAATTATTTCATCCTACTATATAAGAAACCATCATGAGTAAATTCTCCAACCACAACTTTCAAAATCAAAAAGCATTAATTCGTGTAGATTTTAATGTTCCCTTAGACGCAACTTTCAATATTACAGATGATAATCGAATGAGAGCCACCATCCCTACCATTCAAAAAGTGTTGAAAGATGGGGGAAGCGTTATTTTAATGAGCCATCTCGGCCGACCCAAAGATGGCCCTACTGACAAATATTCATTAAAACATTTAGTAAAACACTTAGGTGAATTATTAACCGGCACTACCATAAAATTTGCAGATGATTGTATAGGAAAGAGTGCCTATGAATTATCCGCCTCATTACAACCCGGAGAAATATTATTAATAGAGAACCTTCGTTTTTATAAAGAAGAAGAAAAAGGGGATAGCTCTTTTGCAGAAAAATTAAGCAAACTGGGAGATGTGTATGTAAATGATGCATTTGGCACTGCACACAGAGCCCATGCATCAACAGCAGTGATTGCTCAATTTTTTCCGGGGGATAAAAAAATGTTTGGATTGGTAATGGAAAGTGAGGTAGCCAGTGCTGAAAAAATCATGCATAAAAGCGAAAAGCCTTTTACTGCCATTATTGGTGGAGCCAAAGTGAGTGATAAAATACTCATCATTGAAAATTTATTAGATAGAGCCACCGATATTATCATAGGTGGTGGAATGGCCTATACATTTATGAAAGCCCAAGGAGGGATGATAGGAAATTCTTTGTGCGAAAATGACCGTTTAGATACAGCCGTAGCATTATTAAAAAAAGCAGAGGCTAAAGGGGTAACCATTCACTTACCTCCCGATTCTGTAATCGCTGATAAGTTTGCCGCAGATGCAAATACATCCTCTTCACCCAGTAACCATATTCCTGAAGGATGGATGGGATTGGATATTGGTGCAAATGCTTGTGAACAATTTACCAATTGTATTAAACGTTCCAAAACAATCTTATGGAATGGCCCAATGGGTGTTTTTGAAATGGAAAAATTTCAACATGGAACAAAAGCAATCGCAGTGGCAGTTGCAGCAGCCACTCAATCCGGCGCTTTTTCATTGGTGGGTGGTGGAGACAGTGTAGCGGCGGTTAATCAATTCGGTTTTGCAGATAAAGTTAGCTATGTCTCAACCGGCGGCGGTGCCATGCTCGAATATTTTGAAGGCAAAGTACTACCCGGTATCGCTGCTATCACCGAATAATCAATCAAAATTTTGTCCCAATAACCTAAATACTGAAAAACATTTCCCCTCTCATGCGCAGCATGGAGGGGTGACCGGCGAAGCGAGGTTGGGGTGGAAACACGACAAAATGCCATTTTACAACCTATGGCATTTCTTTTGTAATATTTATAACTGTTTTACTACAAACAAGTAAATTACACTTAAATCTAAATTGTATGAGTACGAAAAACATTACATTAATCGTAATTGTCGCCTT
>JANOVY010000094.1:0-7639 GCA_031417635.1 Bacteroidota bacterium
GGCTGCTTTAAAAAAATCAGGATACACCAACATGGCTGCAGTACTCATAAACCCACCTCCTGAATGGCCATGGATGCCTACTCTGTTGATATCAAAGTATGGAAAACGATCTGCCAGTTGTTCAGCGGTTGCTTTTTTATCGGCCAAACCATAATCACGTAAATTACCATATCCATAATTATGGTACCATTTACTTCTGGAGGGGTGACCTCCCCGATTACCCATCGTAATTACTACAAAACCCAATTGAGCAAGTCGTTCTGTTCTATCCATACCCCTACTAAATACTTTGTTTACAGCCTCGGTTTGTGGACCGGGATATACATATTCAATCACGGGATATTTTTTGGTTGAATCAAAATCGAATGGCTTATACATGACTCCATAAATATCG
The DNA here is from genome assembly GCA_031417635.1 of Bacteroidota bacterium. Taxonomy (GTDB): domain Bacteria; phylum Bacteroidota; class Bacteroidia; order Chitinophagales; family Chitinophagaceae; genus Sediminibacterium. Next base: position 395 of record JANOVY010000094.1, read on the forward strand.
GTAATGCCATCATCTGCCTTTACTTTGTACAAATCCGGAAATTTATAACCGGTAGAAAAAAGAGAACTCAGATCAGCCGTTTCCAGATCCAATACTTTTCTGCCATCTGCCGCATATAGGGTTGACTTAGGAATGGCATTTACTCTCGAATAGTTATCTACAAAGAAAGATTTTCCATCATTCATATTCATGGCATGTTCATACTCACCCGGGTTAAGAAGTTTTATACCCGAACCGTCGAAGTTTGCTTTATAGGCATGTAGGTAATATGGATCTTCATTGGGTTCTTTTCCATTTGCAGAAAAGTAAACGATTCTTTTTGCATCATCAATACTAAGAATGTTTTCTACATGGAAGGTACCGGAAGTGATTTGGTTTTTTAATTTACCATTCTCATCATACAAATAAAGATGTGCATATCCATCTCTTTCACTCCATTGAATCAGCTCTTTTCCTTCATTGACCAATCCCAGTCTTCTGGTTTCAATATAAGTATTGAAACGTTCTTCAATCAGTGGTTTAATGGCACCCGTTTGCACATTGGCAATACACACATCTACTTTTTTTAGATCTCTACTGGTGCGTGTAAAATAAAATTTGTCATTTGTTCCCAACCATTTTAAAGGTCGAAAATCATCGTCCCTCGTATTGACCTTTCCGGGATCAGCCCAAATAGCAATGTTTTGATCTTTAAACAGGGAAAGGCTCAATTCTTTGCCGGTTTGCGTAGTGATATCGAATAAATAAGTATGATCAACCGGTGATTCTTTCTCACCCGGCATCCAATACTTATATGTTTCCAATGTAGGGCGAGGGTCTGCAATGCTATTGATTACCCATAGATCTTTGACATTGCGATTGTCTGTTCTATCCAACGCAAAATGTTTGGAATCCGGCGACCAGAAAGCAGTAACAGATTTACGCTTTTTTTTATTTTTTTCTTTGTCAACGTTACTATCGCCATTACCCGATAAATTACCTTCCGAAAAATAACTGTAATTCTCGATACCGTCTGTAGTTAACGCATGTTCAATGATGGTAGAATCCTCTTCATTTTTTAATGCTTTTTCATAATTGGATTTGTCCATCCAATACAAGTTGTAATTTTTACCAAATAGAATGGTATTTCCATCAGGTGAAATAGCTGCCCAAGTAGGTTTCCTTTTAGGCTTTTTAAAATCATTCAACTCTGTTAATTCACCGGTAAGGATATTGTATTCAAAGTAGAATATTTTTTTCTCTTTAATGGTTGCTGTACCTTTTTTGGCGGCAGTATCTTTTTTCTCAATTTCTTGTGTGCTCTTTACTTCAAACTGAATCCAGTTTTCATCTTTGATAAAACGCATACTGTCTAAACCCAAGTGTTGTGCATCAAATGGGTCTTTCACGATGCGGGTTATTTTTGCAGCCAAATCAGCATTGTCGAATAATGCTTTTTTCTCACCTTTTATAGGGTCTACTATCCACCATTTTTTTCCATCAGTCGTTTCGTACATATACCAAAAACGATCACTGTTTTTTAGCCAATGGGGGTCAACACTGGTACTAAAAACCAATTTTTCAATCTTCTTGGGCGCGAACCTGGCCGCTAATTGGTAATTGGCTTTCATCACCGGTTTATTCTGTGCCAATGACACAAAGGATACTAATAAAACCAAAAAGATGAATTGGAGAATTCTCATATCAGCGATTTTAGAATTTAGAGAGGTTGAAAATATAACAATCCATTCGAATAAAAGTATCATTGATAGAATAAATATACACGCTAGTTTGGATTAGCGGATTAGCGGATTAGCGGATTGGCCAATGCAGGATTATATATTTTTTCAGGTAGAAAAAAGGGTATATAACCCTTATTTGTTCAAAATAACAAAACTGCTAATCCGCCAATCCGCCAATCCATAAATCCTTTTACCTTTACAGCAAACAGTCCCTATGCAACCCGTATTTAATACAAGCCGAGAATTTGCACTTCAATGCGACAAGAATGACCCCTTGGCAGACTTTAAAACACGATTTCATTTTCCAAAACACGGGGGTAAGGATGTGATTTATTTTTGTGGAAATTCATTAGGGCTTCAACCAAAAACGGTGGATGAAGCCATACAAGTTGAGTTAACATCCTGGCGGGAATTGGCTATTGGTGGATTTTCTGCGGGCAAAAATCCTTGGTTATATTATCAAGAATACCTAAAAGCCTCATTGGCTAAAATTGTTGGGTGTAAAGAAGAGGAAGTTACGGTGATGAATACATTAACCGTAAACTTACATTTACTATTATTGAGTTTTTACAGGCCTACTTCAGAAAGATATAAAATCATGATGGAAGCAGGTGCTTTTCCTTCCGACCAATATGCGATTGAAACATTGGTGAGGCATTTAGGATATGATCCGGCAACTGCGATAATAGAAATTAGTCCCAAAGAAGGTAAAAAATTATTGGAAACGGCTGATATCATACAAGCCATTGAGGAGCATGGCAATGGCTTATCGGTGGTAATGTTTGGTGGAATTAATTATTATACCGGTCAGTTATTTGATATGAAACAAATTACTGAAGCTGCACACAAAGTGAAAGCCATTGCCGGTTTTGATTTAGCACATGTGGCCGGAAATGTGCCCTTGCAGCTACATGATTGGAAAGTGGACTTTGCTGTTTGGTGTAGCTATAAATATTTAAATGGCGGGCCGGGTGCTGTTGGAGGAGTGTATGTAAATGAATATTTTGCCAATGATGTAAGAACGCCGCGTTTGGGCGGATGGTGGGGTAATAATGAGAAGACAAGGTTTAAAATGGAGAAAGGATTTATCCCCAAACCTACTGCCGGCGGATGGAATATTAGTACGGCACAAATATTCAATACCGTTTGTTTAAAAGCCTCTTTAGAAATGTTTGATAAAGCCGGGATTGAAAAACTGAGGACGAAAAGTATTCAATTGACTGCCTATCTTGAATATTTGTTGAGCCAACTACCCAATTTATCTTTTGAAATTATTACGCCGCTAGATTTCAATAGTCGGGGTGCTCAATTGTCTTTATTTTTTAAAGAAAGGGGTAAGGAAATACATACTAAAATGATGGAAAGTGGAATCGTGGTTGATTATCGAGAGCCCGGAGTTATTCGCGTTGCTCCGGCACCCATGTATTGTAGTTTTGAAGATGTGTATCGTTTTTATGAAATATTGAGAAATCATTTTTGATGATCCTAAAAAATCATACAAAGCATTTTGAATTGGTTGCAAAAAAAACACTATGTCGAAACATCATTATTCTTTATTAGCATTGGGTGATTCCTATACGATTGGTGAGTCAGTTCCATTACATGAAAGCTTTCCTTATCAAACAGTACAATTGTTAAGAAAAGCGGGGCATCATTTTTATGCACCTGAAATCATTGCAAAAACCGGGTGGACTAGTTTTGAATTGGCTGAGCATATATTACATACAAAATTAAATGAGCAATATGATTTTGTAACGCTGCTCATTGGTGTAAATAATCAATATCGAGAATTACCGGTTGCAGAATTTATCACCGACTTTGAATTCTTGTTAAGAAAAGCCATTCATTTAACTGGGGAGAATGCAGAACGTGTGATTGTTCTTTCCATTCCGGACTGGGGAGTAACTCCTTTCGCTTCAAAAAAAGATGCAAAAAAAATAAGTGAAGAGATCGACTCGTTCAATGCAGTTTGTGAACTGTTTAGTAAACAATACAAAACACATTTCATCAACATCACTGAAGACACAAGAAAAGCAAAAAATGACCGGACTTTATTGGCAAAAGACGGATTGCATTATTCGGAGAAAGCGCATGCAGTGTGGGCGGAGAAAGTAGTGGAATTGATGAAAGGTGTTTTTTAAACACATAGGAGGGTCATAGGAAAATATCAAGGGCATATAATATTTTTCCTATTCCTTACTCTATGTGCCTCCTATGTGTTTAAAAAAACGGATTGAATTATTCGGAGAATCGCATACAGTGTGGTAGAGAAAGTAGTGGGATTGAGGAAAGGTTTTTTTTAACACATAGGGTCATAGGGAAATACCAAGGGCATATAGTAGAATGATATGTTTCCTTTTTCTTAATCTATGTTTATGTGTTTAAAAAAAACTACAAATAAGCTGCCATTTCCAATTGATATGCTGCCGCCACCAATGCAGCTTTTTCTGCAAAATCCACTCCCCCCCCTGCGAAGATGATGGCACGACTGGCATTTACCAGTAAACCACAATCGTTATTGAAACCATAATTAGATACTTCTTGCAAACTCCCACCTTGCGCTCCTACACCGGGCACCAATAAAAAATGTTCCGGAATCATTTTTCGAATGTTTTGTAAATCAGCTGCCCTTGTAGCTCCAATAACAAACATTAGATTTTCGGGTGTTCCCCATGATACGGTTTTCATTAAGACCGATTCATATAAATGTTTATTTGAATTTTCAAAAGTTAATTGTTGAAAATCATTGCTACCGGCATTAGAAGTTAAACCGAGTACAATGGTCCATTTGTTTTCATAATCTAGAAATGGTCTAATACTATCTTCCCCCATATAAGGAGCTACCGTAACTGCATCAAATGGAAACACTTCAAAAAATGTTCTGGCATATTGTGAAGAAGTATTTCCTATATCCCCACGCTTGGCATCTGCAATTTTAAAATGAGAAGATGGAATATAATGTACAGTTTGCTCCATAGCTTCCCATCCTTTGATTCCTTGTGATTCATAAAAAGCAGTGTTGATCTTATAGCTTACACAATACTCTTTTGTTGCATCAATGATCGCTTTGTTAAATTCAAATACCCCATTTGGATGGCTTTGAAGATGTTTTGGAAGCTTCATGATATCCGTATCCAGGCCAACGCAGAGATAGCTTTTCTTTTGACGAATTTGTTCGATAAGTTGCGAGCGTTTCATGAAGCAAATATAGGGAGGTTTGGGGTTTGGGGTTTGGGGTTTGGGGTTTGGAGTTTGGCGTTTGGCGTTTGGCGTTGACATTATTTTATGTGGTCTACAAGTAAATTCAATAGTTGAAGCTAATAGGTATATACCAGATATCCCCAGGCAGCTAAATTTATTTGATTGATAGCCGTAAAGTTTTCTTTCTTATTTGTAAATATTTCAGTTGCCGTACCGGCTAAGATTGGATCCTGAATAGAAAAACTTTGGGCAGCCATAGAAAGGTTCAATAAGATTACAATTTTTTGATTATTCATCTGCCTTGCATACCCAAATATCTGATCATTTGCATCGCATTTGATTCTTGTGAATGAAGCATTTGCAGATAAAGCAACATTGTTCGACCTTAGTCTAAGCAATGTTGTATAAAAGTCTTTCCGGGCAAAATGTTCAAATTGAATAGTATCCTTATCAAAAAACTTGATGGCTCTTAGAATAGGTTCTTCTTGTCCACTATAGATTAATGGAATGCTATTTTTCATTGTTTGCGTAAGCACTGCAAAAGGTGCGTGAGCAGCTCCGGGCATCGTTCCAAAGTCAGCTTTGTTCCAGCTATTTTCATCATGATTACTGGTAAAGAAAAGGCTTAGTCCATTGGCCGGGAATAAGGTATCAGATTTGGCAATTGCACTGTCGAAAGAAATTGCTTTTCTTTTTCCAGCAGCAATTGCTTTCATCATATTAAAATCATTCCAAGTATAGGTAGCATCAAAACCATCGGTATACAAGGATGGTTTGTCTCCTTCTGCCAACATGAATATATTTTTCATTTTCTTTAATTCCGGAATGCACTTTTTCCAAAAGTCGTCTAGTACTTCTCCGGCCACATCACATCTAAAACCATCGATATTGGTTTCACGAATCCAAAATTTCATGGCAGAGAGCATGCTATCGTTTGTACCGGGATGGAGATAATTTAGTTTTCGAGTATCTGTCCAATCGTACATGGATATGGCTTTACCCGTAACACTATCCTTAACATAAAAATCAGGGTTTTCTAATAACCAAGGGTGGTCGGCTCCGGTATGACTGGGTACCCAATCTATGATCACTTTAAACCCTTTTGTGTGTGATAGGTTAACCAGAGACTTCCAATCTTCCATATTGCCAAACTCGGGGTTGATAGCTGTATAATTGGATACTGCATAATAACTGCCTAAAGAACCTTTACGATCTATTTTACTGATCGGATTAATCGGCATAAACCAAAGCGTTTGAACACCCATTTCTTTTAAACGATCTAAATGTTTGGCAAAGGCAGAAAATGTTCCTTCTGCGGTATATTGGCGCACATTCACTTCATAAATATTTCCCTGCATGATCCAGGATGGATGACCATTGGTTTTTGCGGTATCGGTTACATTTGATTCGCTGGTTTTATTATTACAGGAAGCAAATAGGGTGAGCAAGAATAGAACCGGTAAAAAATGTTTGGTGGGCATGGCGATGATTTATAGGTTAAATTTATGAAAGTAATGTATCAACCAAAGATAATTATCCTCGTCATTTCGAACGAAGCGAAGCGGAGTGAGAAACCTGCCCACCAACACTGATTTTTAAATTGTATACATCAATGCTTTTTTTAGAACTAAGCGTAATGTGGTGATTACCTACCCCCCACCAGATTTTTAAATTGTTGCATATTAATACCATTTGCTTATAGAGTTTGGGGTTTCTCGGTCGTACCTCCCTCGAAAGGACGGTTTTAGGGGGGAATTTCTCATTTTATTTCGGTTAATACGCTACTATTAAAAGCTATTTTACCATAATTATGCTACAAAACAAAATCGATGACACGAGGCGGTTGTATTTATTTTATGACAAATAAAAACAAAACAACTTTATACTTAGGGGTAACATCAGATTTAATCAGAAGAGTGCAGCAACACAAGAACAAGTTTTATCCATATAGTTTTACTGCTAAGTACAATTTAGAATATCTGGTCTATTATGAATTTTTCAGCAGTATAGTAGAAGCTATAGCAATGGAAAAGAAAATAAAAAAATGGAGAAGAGAAAAAAAAGAAGCACTAATTCATACAATAAATCCTAATTGGGATGATTTATGGGAAAAAGAAGTAAGATTCTGGTAACTACCTTTTTTCGAACGAAGCGCAGCGAAGTGAGAAACCTGCTGACCAACACTGATTTGTAAATTATATACATCAATTCGTCATTTCGAACGAAGCACAGCGAAGTGAGAAACCTGCTGACCAACACTGATTTGTAAATTATATACATCAATTCGTCATTTCGAACGAAGCACAGCGAAGTGAGGAACCTG
>JANOVY010000095.1:0-1951 GCA_031417635.1 Bacteroidota bacterium
TAAATCCTTTGGTTTTGGGTCGAGTGTTTCTACTGTTTGTAAAATCTGATTTACCTGAGCAATTCCATTGTAGATGAATTGCCATCCTTGGGCGAACATAAAATTTGAAGGTGTCCATGTATGTTTCCACATTTCCTCCCAAACTCCGTTGTCGCTCCAATCTGAACCACGCGTAGGAACTATAATTTCATCCGAACTGAGTTCATTCAGCGGATAGACTCCACCAACGGGCGATGGATACCCCCTCAATGAAGCATAAGCCGGTGCAACCCCAGCGGCAATTTGAGATGGAGTATTCCAAAAATCTGCTACCTGATCGTACACCTTTGTATCCAGATCTGTGCAAGAAAATGTCAAAAAAAAGGTCAATGTACTTATCCGTAATATAAAAGTGAACTTATTTATTTTCATGTGTATATATTATTTTAACTTGTTGACAATCAATTAATTTTTAATTTTGATCTTTTGATAAATTAAGAGAGTAAAAGTTTCATCTACGTGCTCAATGGCGACAATGGTTTGTGCTTAATACATCAAAACATCAATTTCATGTACGGGCTCTTTGACCCAGTAAAAAACCGACTTTATATTGCTTTTGATATCGTTTCTATGTCAAATCCAAGTTCCTTTAGTTTGGTTAAATGATAATTGGTTTGTTTGCTTTTGTCTTCTGATGCTCTTAGTTCGGGTACTCGATACACTTCCCCTTCTTTACTCAGGATGTTATAGACTGCTATGATTATCTCATGTCCAACCGCTACCAAGGCTTTTGTTTTACCACGCCGCCGCATCAATTTTTGATATTTTAACTTCAGCCTCCCTTCTTTCTTCCGCGTTGCTCCCCAACCACATTCTACCAGACACGACTTTAAGTGGGTGTTCCCTTTGATTGTTTTGGCACTTTTTTTTTACCGCCGCTTTCGTTGCTTCCCGGGCTCATTCCGGCCCAACTACTGAAATGTTTTTCATTTGGAAACTGCGACATATCTACGCCCACTTCACTTATTATCGTTATGGCACTGTCTCTGCCTACTCCATCTATGGTTTGCAATCTGATGATCTGATCATTATATTTTTCAACTTTTTGGTCTATCTCTTTTTCAAGATCTGCTATCAATTTGTCTTTGTCTTCGATACTTCGCTTCACCATTTTTAACATAAGCCGATGATGTGGTGTCAATCTTCCTGCTAATGCTAATTTAAACTCTGCTCTGCTTTTTTGGATTCGACCATGGTAGTGCTTTATTAATTTTTCAGGGTCTGATTCACCCTCAATGATATCACGTATCAGTCTGTCACCGACTGCACCATCGACATTGGTTAATACGCTGCTAAGCTTTATGTTACAATCCTCCAGTGTCTTGATAATCCTGTTCTTCTCTGATGATCGCTGCTCGGTAACTTTCTTCTTGTACCTCACCAAATCCCGCAATTCTCTGATATCTTCCGGTGGTATAAAACTCCCTTTCAACAATCCACTCAATAATAGCTTACTCAGCCAAATGCTATCCTTCTTATCTGTCTTATGACCGGGCACGTTCTTTACATGACGAGCATTGACAAGGATGATCTTCATGTCTGATTCCTCCAGGATGTTGAACACAGGCTTCCAATAGATCCCGGTACTCTCCATCGCAAAATGCGTAACGCCACAACTTTGGCACCACTCTCTCAATTCTATCAAAGAACTTGTATAACAACTAAATGTCCGAGTTTCAAAATCGCTATCACTCCTTCTTATCGTTGCTACTATTGTTTCCTTATGAACGTCAGCCCCACAGCCAACTTTTATTACTTGTTCAAATGCAATGTTGCTCATATCTTTTTTTGAGCAAAGTTACAATCCCGGATTTCAATGTGCAATATATTCATTCAGGTTTGTATGCAGACCGCTTATGGGGATTTCATCTGTTTATATTTTTTTAACTTGTTGACAATCAATTAATTTTTA
>JANOVY010000096.1:0-15437 GCA_031417635.1 Bacteroidota bacterium
AATATTTTATACACTTGTGGAACTTTTGGTGTTCCATAGGCCATGGCTGCAATCGCCTGTACACCCCCTATTTTAAAAATTTTAGTTATGCCCACGAGTTTCGCAGCATACAAAATAGCGGGATGCAATTTTCCATCCTTACTCGGTGGCGAACAAAGAACAATTTCTTTACATCCGGCAATTTTTGCCGGTATTCCTAACATTAATATGGTAGAAAACAAAGGGGCAGTTCCACCCGGAATATATAATCCCACTTTTTCAATACCAACACTTTTCCGCCAGCATTGAACACCCGGCATGGTTTCTACAATCTCAACGGCTGTTAACTGTTTTAAATGAAATAATTCAATATTAGAAGCCGCTTGCTGAATTGCACTTTGTAAGTCTTTAGAAATCAATGCCTCCGATGCGAGAATTTCATTGGCAGACACTTCAAAGTTTTCAAGGGAAACCTCATCAAACTGTTTCGTAAACTGCTTAATAGCCTCATCTCCATTCTGTTTCACTTCATTCAAAACAAACCGAACACTTTCTAATAATGAAGCATTGCTGATAGACGGTCTTTTTAGTAATTGTTTCCAGTTTTCCTTTAATGGATAATTGATAATTTTCATATACTATTTTAATTCTCCCTTTCAGGGGTAAGGGGGTTACACAATCATCTTCTCAATCGGAATAACTAAAATTCCTTGCGCACCTGCCGCTTTTAATTGTTCAATAATATCCCAAAAATCATTTTCGTTTAAAACACTATGAACACTACTCCATCCTTCTTCTGCCAATGGCAAAACTGTGGGACTTTTCATGCCGGGTAATAAACCAATGATTTCTTTTAATTTTTCATTAGGCGCATTCAATAATACATACTTATTATTTTTCGCTTTTTTAACAGATTGAATTCTGAATAATAAACGGTTGAGTAAGTTTTGCTTATCAATATTTAAATTTTTGGTGCGGATTAAAATAGCTTGAGATTGTAGAATCGTTTCTGCTTCTTTTAATCCATTCATAAACAACGTAGACCCGCTACTTACTAAATCGCAAATGGCATCAGCTAAACCAATACCGGGGGCTATCTCAACACTACCACTAATTTCATGAATTTCTGCCGCTAACTTATTTTTTGTTAAAAAATCCTGTAGTATAACGGGGTAACTAGTAGCAATTTTTTTTCCTGCTAGGTATTGAATATCGTCATATCCATCCCCTTTTCTTATCGCGATGGATAATCTACATTTGCCAAAGCCCAATTTTTCAATTAGATCCACTTTCTTTTTCTTTTCATATACCACATTCTCACCAACAAAGCCAATATCTGCCACACCATCTTCAACATATTGAGGTATATCATCATCCCTTAAAAAATAAACTTCAATGGGGAAATTATTGGCTTCCGCTTTTAGTTTATTAACCCCATTACTAATATCGATTCCACATTCTTTCAATAGTCGAATAGAATCATCATGAAGTCGCCCGCTTTTCTGTATAGCCAGTTTTAGTTTTACTTGGTCCGATAGAGGTGTTTTCTTGTTTATTTCTTTCATCGTCTTAATTGCCATGGCATTTATGTTAACCTGAAGTATGATTGCCCCCCTTCAGGATATGGGGCAAAACAAAAGGCTTACCAAATTGGTAAGCCTTTTAATGTTTTATTGTAACAATCACAAAACACCAACAGCCTACCCTTTGGGTAAGAAATGATGGTGATGTATGTGCGCAAATACTTTCATTATGAGCCACAAAGGTAAAGGCATCTACTTTTATTTGCAAATTTTTTCTTGCCAAACAACAGAAAGGCTAAAAATAGAGCTAAATTCTAGTATCTTCCCCAATAAAAAGAGTGTCACATGAAGAATTTTCCACTTACAATAACAACCATCACGCTCCTTTCCATTTGCTTTTCGAACCTGTATGCCCAACCAAAAAAGAAACTGGTTTGGAGCGATGAATTCAACCATAATGGGCTACCGGATAGTACCAAATGGAATTATGATGTTGGGGGACAAGGCTGGGGAAATCAGGAATTGCAATATTATACTGCTAAAAAAATCGAAAATGCAAGAGTGGTTAATGGCAAGCTAATCATAGAAGCTAGAAAAGAGACAATTGATAAAAATAAATACAGTTCCGCGCGTTTGGTAACAAAAGGGAAGGGCGATTGGACATATGGTCATATTGATGTAAAAGCAAAAATTCCAAAAGGATTGGGTAGTTGGCCTGCTATTTGGATGCTAGGCTCAAGCACCCCTTTAAAATGGCCGGATGATGGTGAAATAGATATTATGGAACATGTGGGATATGACCAAGGTGTGATTCATGCATCAGCCCATTCAAAAAAGTATTTTCATAGTATAGGAACGCAAAAAACGGGGGTTACAACTATTCCGGATTGCAGTGAGGTTTTTCATGTGTATTCATTAGACTGGAATGCAGAAACAATCACCATGCTAATAGATAACAAACCTTATTTTACTTATAAAAATGAACATTCAGGAAATGATGCTTGGCCATTCTATAAACCTTTTCATTTATTACTGAATATAGCTGTTGGTGGAGGATGGGGTGGACAGAAAGGGATAGATGATGCCATCTTTCCTATCAGAATGGAAATAGATTATGTTAGAGTTTATCAATAATTTTTATCATTACAAACCAAGATTTTATGAAAAATATGAAACAAATTGTAGGAATTTGTATATCCCTTTTTGCAACGATTCTTTTGTATGGACAGGATGCAGAAGGTTATCAAACACCTCCTAAAGATATTGCAGATCTTTTATTGGCTAAACCTACCCCTACAGTTCGTGTTGATAGCAAAGCAGAATGGATGTTACTTAGTGAGCGGAACTCTTATCCTACAGTAGAAGAATTGGGGCAACCAGAGAATCGCATTGCCGGTTTACGTTTGAATCCAAATAACTTCTCGCCAAGCAGACAAATATTTATCAATAATTTCTCTTTGAAGAATATCAAATTGGGCAAAGCATTTCCGATCACCGGACTTCCCGCCAACTTATTGGCAGGAAACATTATTTGGAGTCCTTCAGAAACAAAAATTGCTTTTACCCATACAAGTGCTAACAAAGTAGATTTATTTGTCATTGATATAGCAACACAAAAAGCAAGTAAAATAAACAAACAGCCTTTGAATATTGTTTTAGGTACCCCATACACATGGGTAGACGATAATACGATTTTATATAAAGCCACAACGCAAATAGCAATCAATGCTCCCAAAAGACCGATTACACCAAAAGGACCAACCATTCAACAAAATCTTGGAAAAGCCGCACCCAGTCCAACTTTTCAGGACCTTATTAAATCACCATATGATGAACAACTGTTTGAATTTTATGCCACATCACAATTGATTCAAAATAAAAACGGCATAGAAACAAAAATTGGGAAACCTGGAATTTTAGCCTCTTTCACGCTTTCACCTGATAAAAAATATTTGTTAACCCGAACAATCAAAAAGCCTTTCTCCTATTTAGTAACTGGCAATGGATTTCCTTCCACGATTGGTATTCAAGAACTGACCGGTAAAGTTTTAAAAGTTTTAGCAGAATTGCCATCGACAGAAGGAACCCCTTCCGGAAATGACAATACACAAAATGTTGCCAGGGGGTTTGATTGGAGAGATGATGAAGCCGCTACGATTACATGGGCCGTACCTTTAGATAGCGGTTTCATAAAAAAACAAGTACCCTTTCATGATGCTGTCTATTCTTTAAGTGCACCATTTATCGGCGAAGGAAAAGAACTATTTAAAACACAAATGCGATATTCCGGAACCACTTGGGGGGATGCTTCGCTAGCATTGGTACTGGAGGTTTCTAGATCAAAACAATTAAGCCGAATTAGCAGGTATAATACTATCAATAATTCATTGGAAAATTTATATGAACGTAATCAAACAGATGCCTACAATAACCCTGGGTCTCCCGTCAGCACCAAAAACAAATTTGGCCGTCAAGTAATTCAAACAACTGATAACGGCACAAAAATACTAATGAATAACCAAACCGGTTCTTCTCCCAATGGCGACCTTCCTTTTTTGGCAAAATTTGATTTAACCAGTAAAAAAAATGAAATACTATGGCGCTGTAACGAAGGTGTTTTTGAATACGTTGAAGAAGTAATTGATGTAAACAAACTAGTTTTGCTAACTCGACGTGAATCACAAAAAGAGGTGCCAAATTATTTTATCAAAAATCTAGTATTACGTATTGCTGATAAACCAATAACAGAATTTACAAACCCATATCCTGCCTTATTGGGTGTTTCAAAAGAAAAAATAAAATACAAAAGAGCAGATGGTGTTGATCTAACCGGTGATTTGTATTTACCAAAGGGATATAACAGGGAAAAAGATGGCCCTCTTCCCGTTTTAATATGGGCTTATCCCAGAGAATTTAATTCTGCTGCAGACGCAGCACAGATAAGAGGCAGTAAAGATAAATTTACAATACTTAGTTGGTCTAGTCCTGTATACTATGTAACCCAGGGGTTTGCCATATTAGATAATGCAGAAATGCCTATCGTTGCTAAAAGCACTGATAAAAAACCGAATGACAATTTCATAGAACAATTAAAAATGAATGCAGAAGCTGCTATAAAATATTTAACAGAAACTGGAGTAGGTGACAAGAGTCGTATTGCTGTAGGTGGACACAGTTACGGTGCTTTTATGACGGCAAATTTATTAGCCCATACAAACCTTTTCAAAGCAGGAATTGCCCGAAGTGGTGCCTACAACAGAACTTTAACGCCTTTTGGTTTTCAAAACGAAGACCGCACTTATTGGCAGGCAACACAATTATATACAGAAATGAGTCCCTTTAGTTATGCCGATAAAATAAAAACCCCTATTCTATTAATACACGGCGAAGCAGATGACAATACGGGCACATACCCAATCAATAGTGAACGACTATTTGCAGCAATTAAAGGTAATGGCGGAACCATACGGTTTGTATTTCTTCCCTATGAAGCACATAGCTATAGGGGAAAAGAAAATTTATTGCACATGCTTTGGGAGCAGGGTCAATGGTTAGAAAAGTATGTGAAAAAATAGAAAATGATTGTTTCAATTTAAAATAAGTGTACTGACCATTTATTCAAATATTTGTTGCTAATAAATAGCCATGAAACACCTTTTTTTAGATGACACTTTTCAATATTATTCATAAATATATATTATGCGATTATTACTAATTAATTTTTTGGTTGTACTCTTTTTCTCTGGCGCTGCACAAAAATATTATCTTTTTGCCGGCACCTATACTGTAGGAAAAAGCAAAGGCATTTATGTTTTCGAATTTAATTCTCAAAATGGAGAAGTAAGTTATATAAGCAATACAGATAGTGCATCTAATCCCTCTTTCCTTGCTGTTTCTCCAAATGGAAAATACTTGTATGCAGTGAATGAAACAGGGAGAGACCATCCGGGACAAGTGAGTGCTTATTCGTTTGATAAAGCAAAAGGGAAGCTATCATTTATCAATCAACAATTAAGTGGAGGCGACGATCCCTGTTATGTGACCACTGATCAATTTGGCAAATGGTTAATTGTTGGAAACTATAGCGGCGGCAATCTGTCGAGTTTTCGTTTAAACGACAATGGTTCTATCGAGCCCTATTCACAACTGATACAACATAAGGGGAATAGTAGTAATAAAGAAAGACAGGAAAAAGCACATGTACATTCTACTTTCTTTTCTCCGGATTACCAATATTTATTGGTACCGGATTTAGGAATGGACAAATTAATGATTTACCAATTTAATCAAAAAAATGCACAACCCATAAAACCTGCTTCGATTCCTTTTGTAGCCTCGAATGCCGGAAGCGGCCCACGTCATCTTACTTTTCATCCGAATAAAAACTTTGTTTATTTGATAGAAGAATTAACGGGTACCGTTAAAACTTTTTCTTATAAAAATGGTTTGCTTGTTCCATTGCAAACCATTGCTACCCATCCCTCCAGCTTCAAAGGACAACCGGGAAGTGCAGATATTCATATTTCTCCGGATGGGAAATATGTATACGCATCAAATAGAGGTGAGGAAAACAATTTGGCAATTTTTTCAGTTGATGCAGTTACGGGTTTATTAACTTCCAAAGGATACCAAGCCATTAATGGAGCACAACCACGAAATTTTATGATAGATCCCAGTGGAAAATATTTATTGGTTGCAAATCAGAAAACCGATAATATCGTAGTTTTTAAAAGAGATGTACTTACAGGTTTATTGGAACCTACCTTACAACAAATTAATGTTCCTAGTCCGGTTTGCTTGCAGATGTTAGAAAAATGAGATGTCTCAATTAAAAAATCTTAGTAAGAATAATTATTTATGTTTTCTATGTTTATGATGATGGCTTTTTGCAACCGGATTTGTTTTGTGTTCAGATTCAACAACCTTTCTTCTTGAATTTTGTATAAACCCCAATCCAAGTAAAGCTAGCGCAATGATTAAATATACATATTGAACCATAAATGATTCGCCTAATAATAACATCTGAATAAGGATGATTGCACAAATAATGATTGCTTCCAATAAAATCAATATTGGATATATTTTTATTTTGAGAAAAACGCTTAAAACAACCAATCCCCCAAATACGCCAACTAGCAGAAAAATTCCCCACCCGGGCAAAGTGTAATTTGTAAATGAAGATCCGTTGAGCAAGTAAAAGGGTAAACCCAATGAACTCCCGGTTGGATCACTAATCATGTGATAACCACAAAATAAAGCTGTTAATGATGAAACACTAAGTAAAAAAATCGAAAGCAGTCGGGCATTTCTCATAGTGTAACGTTATTTATACAATTTACTAGAAATATATGACAAATAAAATTTTGGCTATCATTTTAATATGTATTTGTTTCAATTATTGATCTAAAAAAACTTATATGATGATTAAATAGCCAAATCTTACCTCACTCTCATAAAATCCATGCGGCTAAATTTTTTGTTGCTTAACATTTAACACTTCAATTTCGAATTCTAAAATACTATTGGGTGGTATCGCCTTGCTTCGGCTACTAATAGAATAAGCCAATCCCGAAGGAATATACAGTCTTATCTTACCCCCAATTTTGCAGAGCGGAAGTCCAACCTGCCAGCCTTTTATCAGCCTTTTAAGTGGGAAAGTTGCCGGTGTATCTTTTGTTTCTTCAACCAGACTTCCATTCGCAAACAAAGAAACTTTATACAAAATAGTTACCGTATCATTCAAAGAAACGAATGGACCGATGCCTTCTTTTAATATCTGATAAAATACGCCTTCTTTGGTTCCTGTTGTGTCAATTTTCTTTTTTAAAACTGCATCCAGCAAAATTGTGTTCTCGATGGCTGCTTGCTCACTACTATCCGCATTTTGTCTCAAATTAATAACGGGCTTTTTATCAGAAGCCGTCTTTAACAAAGTATCTCCATATTTCACGTTCGCTTTTTGAAAACCGCCATTCCACAAATAAAAATCTCCCCCTACTACACCTGCCCCATAATCAATTCTGTCATAGGACCTACCGGTTCCATCATATGAAAAAGTAGCCATTGTAAGCGGAACCCATTGCCCGTTTTCCTTTTGAACCCATTGATTTCCAAATAATGCTTTCCGTTGTAACTGACCATTATTACCCCAAAAATTTTCATTAAATGAATAGAGATTTCTAAGTTTGTTGCCATCTTTGGGAGCAATAAAACTGGCAATTAATTTCCATTTTTGCAATCCAGGTAAAAAGAAATAACCAGTATAAATAGTAGTTTGTGTGGCACTGTCAGATGTGGCCGTTACCATTAATTGATAGGTTTTTCCCGTTTTCCAAGGATACACCCAATGGCTATGGCCACCGGTACCTTCATTTCCAAAATCATTCGTAATAACCGCATCTCCTTTTGCTAATAATTTTACTCGATTTGAGTCGTTTACTTTAGTTCTTGAAATGGCTTCGTTTCCCGCATCCCAAACAGAAAAAATAACCCTACGCTCTGTTTCACTATTTACTTGAATACCAAAATACCCCCTAGCAAAGCCACAAGCCATATAAAAACTATGCAAATGATCAGCTCCTTCGGGAATTGTTATTTCATTGTAAAAGGCAATGGCTTTTATTGAATCGGCCAATGGATAACGCAAATGAACAGAAGCCGAATTTCGCCGAGCTTTGGCGTTATAATGAATTTCTTCTGCAGAAGGACCGGCTAATTCGATGGATTTAATATCGGCAATGGTCTTACCCCCTTTTTTGATACCTTGCAACGTTATCTGAAAAAATCCGCTATCCTGAATGATTACTTCACCAACTTTAATTTTAGTAAACGTTTTTGAAAAGGGAATTTTAATCGAAAATTCTTTTCCCACAAAAGTTAGCTTTACAATACTGCCGAGTTGATCATTTTTAGCCAATAACCCCAATACTAATTTTCCCGGTTTACGCACATAAAAAAAATAATTAATTTGCTGTTGAGTATTGCTCCAGTTTTGCAAGCCATACTTTTCAGAGAATAAAGAAGACTCATTGGTTTCCGCTGGCACAGCATAGCCTGTGAAGGCAGGAATTTGAATAGTTTGAGCCTTAATTGAAAAATTAAATAAGGTAAAACAAAGCAACATGTAAAGTCGAAACATAGGTAAAAATTTAGTGCAAAAAAATTTGTCAAACGCAAATTTTCTTTCATTGGTGATTGGCAACTTTTTTATTATCAGCAAGATATTGAAAATATCAAAAAAAATTTGTCTATTTAAACGCTTATTCAAATCTAAGTAATGTAAAAATACTTAACTGGCATTGAACCAAATAGGAGAATTATCATCAGTAATGGCATTATAATTAATAAATAGCTCTTCCCCTTTTTTAATATCAACAACTGTTTTAATGCGCATAAGATTTGAATCATAATCCATTTCATAATCGCAATTTGCTTGATAAGCATGATTATATAAGGAAAGATAACCCAATGCAATACATGCTTTTTTTCTATTTTCCCCCCATTCAAAAATATAATCGAATAAGATGGTTTTTTCAACCTGCTTTCTGTCTTTGGTACTTAAGACCAGAACCGGTGAAATTTCAATAACGGTATTGGCTGGAATATTTTCTGTAGTAAATACACCGCGTCCACGTTTATCCGAAGGGGCTACCATTAAAAAGGGTAATACCATAAAAATGATTCTATGTGAAGTTAGTACAAAGAAGATTGAATATTAAATCCATCTAAGGATTTTATGCTGAATGCCGGCGAATCTTCTACTTCAACCTAGAGACTTTCGGTTCCCTATTATCGTTCTGCCCTCACACAATTATTATTTAGTAATTATTAATTACTAATTAAATTGCACCCATGTCACTCGAATTAGAAAAACCCGGAATCTTTGAACAATTTGAGCTTTGTATTGCCAAAGATGAAAAATTAGTCATTAGTGAATTTCTGAATAATCAGAACATCAGTGATGTGGCCGGTCTATTAAACGAATACCCGGAATACGAAGCACAAATAATTGCCAATATGTCTATCCATAGGGCAGCAAGTGTGTTTAAAATATTAGACATCTCACAACAAAAAAATATTGTCAAAGAATTACTGCCGGCAAAAACTGCAGAATTATTAAATGAATTACCGGCTGATGACAGAACTGATTTTTTAGAGGAATTACCTAAAGCAGCTATTCGAGATCTGATAAAACTATTAGACCCGGAAGAACGAAAAATAACACTTTCCTTATTAGGATATCCTGAGGATAGTGTTGGCAGATTAATGACTCCCGATTATGTGTATGTGTATTTGCATAATACCATTCAGGAGGTTTTTGAAACTATTCGAAAACAAGCCAGAAACAGTGAAACCATTGATGTTATTTATGTAATTGATGAGAAAGGACAACTCATTGATGATATTCGTATTCGGGATGTGATTCTTGCTTTACCGGATAAAAGAATTGATGAAATTATAGATGGCCGGTTTGTATCATTAGGCGTACATGATGATCAGGAACATGCCAGCCAAGTTTTTAAAATGAATAACCGGGTAGCTTTACCGGTGGTAGATGATAACAATATTTTGTTAGGTATTGTAACCATTGATGACATGTTATGGGTAGCCAATGAAGAATTTAGTGAAGACATGCAAAAAATGGGGGGAACAGAGGCGTTAAATGAACCCTATTTAGATATCCCACTTCTTAAATTATTTCGCAAACGAATCGGATGGTTAGTGGTATTATTTATCGGCGAAATGTTGACAGCAACTGCCATGGGATACTTTCAAGATGAAATTGCAAAAGCGGTGGTATTGGCATTATTTGTACCATTGATTATTTCTAGCGGTGGCAATAGTGGTTCACAAGCTTCCACTTTAATTATTCAAGCAATGGCTGTGGGTGAAATTACCATATCAGATTGGTGGCGGGTTCTTCGGAGAGAAATAACCAGTGGAATATTACTGGGTAGCGTTTTAGGCATTATAGGCTTTATTAGAGTAGCTGTTTGGCATTCTATTATTCCTCAATTATACGGACCTCATTGGATGTTGATTGCATTAACAGTAGGTGTTTCACTGGTAGGTGTTGTCTTGTGGGGAACTTTATCAGGTTCTATGTTACCCATTTTTCTTAAAAAACTAGGTGCCGATCCGGCCGTTTCTTCAGCTCCCTTTGTGGCAACATTGGTGGATGTAACGGGGTTGATAATTTATTTCAGTTTTGCGTATTTCTTTTTGTCAGGTATATTGTTGTAAAGGTCTAAATAGACGCTTAATATTGAACCATTTAATTAGTAACACTTAATGTATCCTTTAACCATAGTTCTCTGGATGAAGATCCAATCATAATTCGAAAGTCACCCGGCTCCACTACCCTCTCCATTTTGTCATTCAACATTTCTAACATGGTAGGGGTAATTAAAAATGAAAGTGTTTTTGTTTCTCCTTTTTTCAAATGAATCCGTTGAAAGCCTTTTAACTCTAAAACCGGTCTTGCCACTGATGAAAGCATATCCCGGATATATAATTGCGACACTTCATCGCCATCATTGCTCCCTATATTCGTTACAGAAAATTGCACATGCACGGATTCTTTTGAATTGATTTGTTTTTTATCCAATTTAATATCGCTGTAAGAAAAATTTGTATAACTCAATCCAAAACCAAATGGAAAAAGAGGTAGTCCACTCAAATTGTTATAATCATCTCCTCTACCTGTTGGTTTATGATTATATACAAGGGGCAATTGGGCTTCCGAAATTGGAAAAGTAATTGGCAAACGCCCTGCGGGGTTATAATCGCCAAATAAAACATCTGCTATAGCACGTCCGCCTTCTTCGCCGGGATACCAAACCTCCAATATACCCGATACTTTTTCTAACCAACTATTCATGGTAATGGCACTACCCCCCACCAAAATCACTATAACAAGCTTTCCCAAAGAAGCTAAACGGTTTATCATTTCTTCTTGATGTCCGGGAAGTCTAAGCATTGCCCTGTCTTGAAATTCGCCCTCCTCAATACCTGCTACCAATATAGATAAATCAGATTTTTTAGCGGTTTCTAACGCTTCTTCAATTTTTTGTTCCCAATGATTGACGACTCCAATATTCCAAACCAATTTTATGTGTGCATTTCCCACTGGTTCATAAAATTCTACTCGAATATCATATTGTTTGTTTTTTTCAAAAACAAAATCAACCAATTGTGTACGATAGGTTTCTTTTTTCCATCGATCGATTACTAAAACATTATCCAAATACATTCTGAACCCATCATTTCCATCGAGACCTATTTTAAAATTGCCGGTTTCCGGGGCAGTTAATTTTCCGGTCCATCTAACCGAATAATCATCTTTATTGAGTATAGAATCCGGACCATATAATGTCCAATGAAAGTTTACAGCCTCATCCAATCTTGTTACAATGGGTTTGTCATTGGGAATTAATCCAATAAAATATTCACCTTTCAAACCCAATGCTGCATGACCATCTATTGAGGTGTGTAAATATTGGTTGGGAATAACATTCCACTCAATTTCCTTTCGATCAACCCCGGGAGAATAGCGCAAGGTCAATGAATTATTCAGTTTTTCTTTTATTCCCTCTAATATACTCACCTTCGCATTACCCGGGCCACTATACCCTCCCAATCTGGCTTCTATTGCATCCTTACCAATGACTGCAATAGATTTGACTGTATGAGAAATTGGCAAGACATGCTTTTCATTTTTCAACAAAACAATTGATTCCAGGGCTGCTTTCTTGGCAAGTGATTTATGTATAATGGGATTTGTCCATTCTTCTGCAAACTTTTCCGAAACATAAGGGTTTTCAAAAAGCCCTAGTTCAAATTTTGCAGTCAATACTCGTCTAACCGCATCATCAATTCTTTTTTTGTCTATCTCGCCATTGATAAAAGGAGAAATAAATAATTGATGATGCTGATAATCCGTTTGAAAAATAACATCCAGACCATTGGTAATTGCCTTTGCGCCTGCTATGGGGTAATCTTTTGCTGTATTGTGTAAAACATTGGCTCCACCCACAGCACTGGCATCCGAAATGACAAACCCTTTGAAATGCCATTTATCTTTTAATGTTTTATTTAATAACCAATCATTTGCTGTACTTGGAATTCCATTCAATGAATTGTAGGAAGTCATGATAGAACGGGAACCGCCTCTATCAATAAGCGCTTTGAATGGAGGCAGATAAATTTCTTCTAATAATCGATCGTTAAAATGAATTGGATAACTATCCCTGCCGCCATCACCTATATTCGCAATAAAATGTTTAGGGGTAGTGATGATGCCGTATTTTTCAAATGGCTGTACAAAAGCCACACCCATTTCAGCAGTTAAAAATGGATCTTCTCCATAAGTCTCTTCTGTTCGGCCCCAACGAACATCGCTGGCAATATTGATAACGGGCGTTAATACTTGTCTAATGCCCCTGCTCTTTGTTTCGATAGCTATGGCGGTAGCAACTTCATGCATTAGTAAAGTATCCCAACTTGCCGCCAATCCGATAGCCTGCGGAAAAGAAGTGGCACCACTACGAACCAACCCGTGCAAAGATTCATCAAATGCAATAATGGGAATGCCCAATCGTGTTCTTTCAACAAAATATTTTTGTATGGCATTTATCTTTTTAGCAAGTGAAACTGCATTTTCAACCAAACCATATTGCAATAATTGAGAAGTAGCATCAATGCCTTGTGATGTGGCGCTTACCTGAAATCCAAAAAGGCCATTTTTATATTTTGATTCGTCATTGCCTAGTTCTCCGGGTATCATAAACAATTGCCAAAATTTTTCTTCCGGCGTCATCCTTAATAACAAATCATGCACTCTGACTGAAACAGGCAATGCTGCATTTTTATAAGGAACAATCTTTTGTGTATAAGCATTGAAGCCTGTTAAAAATAAAAAACAAAAAAGTAAAACAAACGTCTTCATATAGGATTTGTTAAGATTTTACTTGAAAGTTTTTCTTTCACAGTTTTTTCCCATTCAGACTTTAATATACTCAACACAATACTATCCCTTCTGGTACCATCTGCTTTAATGGTATTGCTCCTAAGTACCCCTTCTTCCACACATCCAATACTTTTCATAGCCGCAATACTTCTTTCATTGTTATTATCAGCCCTAAATTCTACTCTTTCCATACCCAATTGCTCAAATGCAAATTGTAACAGTAAAAATTTACAACGCTTATTCAATCCTGTACCCTGAAATTTTTTTCCATACCATGTATAACCCAATTGTAATGTTTTACTGGCTTGTTGAATATCATAAAATCGAGTACTTCCTGCATATTCCTGCGTTCGTTTATCAAAAACAATAAACGCATATTCCTTACCCAACTCTCTAGCAGTAATTGCCGAAAAAACATAGTTCTTTAAATTTTCTTCTCCTGCTACAGCAATTAATGAAAATTTCCATAATGAAGGTTCATTAATTGAAAAAAGTAGCAGATTATTGCAATCATCTTGTTCCAAGTGGCGCAATAAAACGCAACCGTCTTCTAAAATAAAATTTTTTGTAGTGTCGAAAAATATTTCCATGTAAGATAATTTAAGAGAAAAAAACTACATAATTCATTAAATATCACTAGTTTTTGTACAAATTAAGTAATCTTGCAAGTTAATTTAATCTGATAAATCATTATTGTATATGTGTGGAATTGTAGGATATACCGGACCCAGAGAAGCATTTCCGGTAATTATTAAAGGTTTAAGACGTTTAGAATACAGGGGTTATGACAGTTCCGGCGTTGCTTTATTAAACAATGGGAAATTAAAAGTATTCAAGAAGAAAGGCAAAGTGGCTGAATTGGAAGATAGTGTGATTGGTGAAAATACCCAAGCTCATATTGGTATAGGCCATACCCGTTGGGCTACCCATGGAGAACCTAGCGATAGAAATGCACATCCCCATCAATCACAAAGCGGTGAGCTGGCCATGATCCATAATGGGATTATTGAAAATTATACACAAATTAAACAAGAACTTGTTTCAAAAGGATACCGGTTTACAAGTGATACTGATACAGAAGTACTTCTCAACTTTATTGAAGACATTAAAATAAATAATAACTGTTCGCTTGAAGAAGCCCTTCGTATTGCTTTAAAAAGGGTGGTAGGTGCTTATTGCATTTTATTAATATCAAACGATGACCCAGATACCATCATTGCTGCCCGAAAAGGGAGTCCATTGGTGATTGGCATAGGAAAAGGTGAACACTTTTTGGCAAGTGACGCCTCACCCATTATTGAATACACCAAAGAAGTAGTATATGTGAATGATTATGAAATTGCCATTGTGAAACCGGATGAATTGATTTTAAAAAACCTGGGCAATGAAAAACAAACACCCTTTATCACAAAATTAGATATGGATTTGGCAGCTATTGAAAAAGGTGGCTATGACCATTTTATGCTAAAAGAAATTCATGAACAACCCGAAACCATCTTCGATTGCTTGCGAGGAAGACTGTTAACCCAAACAGGTCAGATTATGATGGCGGGAATTGAAAATAACATTGAAGCTTTTGCCAATGCACCTCGAATTATTATTGTTGCCTGTGGCACTAGTTGGCATGCCGGATTAATTGCAGAATATTTAATAGAAGAACTTTGCCGCATTCCGGTTGAAGTAGAGTATGCATCAGAATTCCGTTATAGAAACCCGGTAATTCATAAAGGAGATTTAATAATAGCCATCTCACAAAGTGGGGAAACAGCCGATACATTGGTAGCACTTGAAAGCGCTAAAGAAAAAGGAGCTTTTATTTTTGGGGTAGTCAATACTGTAGGTAGTAGCATTGCCAGATTAAGTCATGCAGGGGCTTATACTCATTCGGGGCATGAAATTGGCGTAGCCAGTACCAAAGCCTTTACAGGACAACTAGCAGTCTTAACCATGATGGCATTAAAGATTGG
>JANOVY010000097.1:0-4475 GCA_031417635.1 Bacteroidota bacterium
GATTTCGAAACATTTCTGACTTGTCAGTTTCGGTCATTGATGTTGTGGTTAAGGGGGTAAAAATAGTTAAAGTGGGTTAAAGAGGTTAAAGGGGTTAAAGAGGTTAAAGTAGTAAAAGAGAAAAGTAGTTAAAAAAGATAAAAGCAAAATAACATGTTACTCGACTCAAACTTTTATAAGAGTCTAACCTATTTAACCAATTTAACCTCTTTAACCCCTTTAACCCATTTTAACCCCCTTTAACTCATTTCCACTATATTTAAACCCAAAATAATGTTTCATGAGAAAAACTTTCTTTACTTTTTTATTTGTTGCACTGTCTGCTATTCTGTTTGCACAGGAATACAGCAATTATGCCGAACAAAATAATCGCCTTTCTGCTCTAAACAAAGCTTATCCCGGTTTAACAAAATTGGTTTCATTGGGTAAGACAAATGGTGGCAAAGACATTTGGTTATTGACAATTGGAACAGATAAAACAGAAGGCAAACCGGCCATTGCAGTTGTTGGCGGCACAGAAGGCAACCATTTATTAGGTACGGAAATGGCCATTGGTTTTGCAGAGAATTTGCTGAAGGGTAGTAATACAGACAGTATAAAAAACCTACTGGCAAAAACTACTTACTATGTGTTTCCCAATATGAGTCCGGATGCGATGGAGCAATATTTCTCAAAACTTAAGTATGAGAGAATGGGCAATGCCACTGAAACGGATGACGACAGAGATGGCAGATTAAATGAAGATGGTTTTGATGATTTAGATGGAAATGGAAAAATTACGATGATGCGGGTAGAATCTCCCATTGGTGATTTTAAACTGCATCCCGATGATCCTCGAGCACTAATAAAAGCCGATGTATCCAAAGGAGAAAAAGGCAAATATATTTTGTTGTCAGAAGGCATGGATAATGACAAAGACGGTATGATGAATGAAGACGGAGAAGGCGGTATTGCTTTTAATAAAAACCTCACTTATAAGCACAACACTTTTGCAGCTGGGGCAGGCGATTTTCCGGTGAGTGAA
Organism: Bacteroidota bacterium; assembly: GCA_031417635.1. Taxonomy (GTDB): domain Bacteria; phylum Bacteroidota; class Bacteroidia; order Chitinophagales; family Chitinophagaceae; genus Sediminibacterium. The sequence continues at coordinate 1,025 of JANOVY010000097.1, forward strand.
AAAGAGAGTCGTTTATTACTTAATTTTTTGTACGATGCCTTTAATGTATATGCGATTATTGGATTTGGAAATAACAATAATCTTTCAACACCAATTGCCTACAATCCTTTAGCAGCAAGAGAAAGAATACTAGCCGGTTATTTAGAGCCCGATGCGAAAGTGAATGGAATGGTAAGTGAACTTTACAATAAAATAACCGGTTACAAGGATGCACCCAAAACCACATCTACGGGTGGCGATATACTTTCCTGGGGCTACTATCATTATGCCCGTTTTAGTTTTAGTACACCGGGTTGGTGGGTACCTAAATCAAAGCCTGATACTGTAAAAAAAGAGAAAGCCTTTACTGTAGAAGATCCGGCAGCTAATTATTTACGTTGGTCGCAACAACAGGGCATTACCAATTCATTTACAGATTGGAAAACGGTTACCCATCCTGATTACCCAAATCAGAAAGTAGAAGTGGGTGGATTGGATCCTTTTGTAATGATGAACCCTCCTTATAAAATGGTAGGCGACATAGTAAAAAAGCACACTGATTTTTTAGTGAAGCTTGCCAACCAACAACCTGAGATAGATATCCTAAACCTGAAAACAGAAAAACTAAGCAATGGGTTAACAAGGATAAGCTTAGATGTTGTTAACAAAGGCGGTTTGTCTACCCATAGCAAATTAGGTGAGCGAAGTTACTTTTTAAAGAAGCTGAAAGTGGCCGTTAAAACAGTGGATAAGCAAGAAGTAATTGGAGGTAGAAAAATTACACTTTTAAACGCATTAGATGCATCCGGTACGCAAGCCTTTAGCTGGGTAATTAAAGGCAGTGGAAAAATATCCATTGAAGCGGGCTGCCCTACGGCAGGTGTAAAAAACATTGAAGTAACCCTCTAATTCTTACAAAATTCAAATACGATGAAACAAATTATTAAAAACATATTGGCAGTTTCCCTTTTACTATCCGCATATTCTGCTACTGCACAAAATGCAGAACAAGTATTTAAGGCTGCCGGCTCACCCGTAAATCCAAAAGTAACGGTTACTTGGAATCGCTACTATGACCATGGTGGCATTAGTGATATTTGTAAAAAAATAGCTGCTGCTTATCCCAATTTGGCCAAAGTAGAATCGATCGGCAAATCTTATGAAGGCCGCGATCTTTGGTGTTTAACCATTACCGATTTTAAGAAAGGAGATGCCGCTAAAAAACCCGGAATGTACATAGATGGCAACATTCACTCCAATGAAATTCAAGGGGCAGAATTTGCTTTGTATACAGCATGGTATTTAACAGAATCATTTGGCGATACGAAATTTATTCAGGAATTATTAGAAGACAAAGTGTTTTATATCGTGCCCACCATCAATCCGGATGGTCGTGATAGTTATATCCATAAACCCAATAACAGCAGCTCTCCTCGTTCGGGATTATTGCCGGTTGACAATGATGGGGATGGATTGATTAATGAAGACACCTATGATGACTTGGATGGTGATGGTAATATCACATTGATGCGCAGAAAAAATCCCAATGGTCGTTATAAAATCGATTCGAAAGACCCACGGAATATGATACCGGTAGGGGCTGACGAAAAAGGAGAGTATGAATTATTAGGCATTGAAGGAATTGACAACGATGGAGATGGTCGTGTAAATGAAGATGGTTACACGTTTGAATACGATCCCAATCGTGATTGGGGATGGGGATGGCAGCCGAATTATATTCAAAACGGCGCTTACAAATATCCATTCTCATTGCCTGAGAATAGAGCGGTGATGGAGTTTGTGATGAAGCATCCCAATATCGCTGCAGCACAATCATTTCACAATGCCGGCGGGATGATTTTAAGAGGTCCGGGTGGACAAGAAGATGTAAATACTTACAATGCACAGGACTTAGTTGTATATGATGCCATTGGAAAAAAAGGAGAGGAGTTATTACCCGGTTATAAATATTTGGTGGTTTACAAAGATCTGTATTCCGCTTATGGTGGTGAATTGGATTGGTTTTATGCAGGCAGAGGAATTTATACGTATTCCAATGAACTGTGGACGCCTTTTTTGATGTATATGAAAGAAGGCACTCGCGATCCTTTCGATAATTCTAATTTTGGATTTGATCGTCATCTGCTTTTTCAAGATGCATTTGTTAATTGGAAAGAATACAATCACCCCCAATATGGAAAGATTGAAATTGGTGGTTTCAAAAAGAATTATGGTAGAGCCCATCCGGGTTTTTTGTTAGAGTCGGATGCCCATAGAAACATGGCGTTTAGTATCTACCATTGTTTTTCAACGCCAAAATTAGAAGTACAGGAAATTACTGAAAAGGATTTGGGTGATGGATTAAAAGAAGTAACTGCAGTAGTTGCCAATCAACGAATGATGCCCACACATAGCAGCCAGGACACAAAAAACAAAATTGAAAGACCTGATTATATTAGCCTTACTACCAGTGGTAAAATACTTGCCGGTATGCAAGTAGAAAACAAAGATTTAAACATTACTACCGAACAAAAAAACAACCCACAAACCATTGAAGTCAGCAGCATCCCCGGCTTAGGGGCTGTAACTGTAAAATGGATTGTACAAGGTGGTGGAAAATATACGGTGAATGTGGATAGTAAGAAGGGTGGGGTAGCGACAGGTTCAAAATAAACCGTCTTTCGACGAAGGAGAAACCTGCTAATCCATTAAACCGTCATTTCGAACGAAGCGTAGCGAAGAGAGAAATCTGCAAATCGATAAACAGATTTCTCCTTCGTCGAAATGACGCTTATTATGTCAACTTAGCCAAAGCCTCTTTAATCCTTGCCCAAGCTGTTTCAATGTTTTCCATGCCGGTTGCAAAAGAAAAACGAATACATTTTGGTTCACCAAAAGCATCACCCATTACACAGGATACATAGGCAGTGTTCAAAATATACATACTAAGATCCGCTGCATTTTTTATGGTTTCTTTCTCGTCTGATTTTCCATAATAAGCACTCACATCCGGAAATACATAAAAAGCACCTTCGGGGGCAAAACAGGTAAATCCTGGTATTTCTTTTATCAATTCAAGCGTTTTTTCTCTTCTAAGAGTAAATTCAGCGGTCATGGCTTGTGAGGGGCGCAAATCGCCTGTTAATGCCACTACCGCCGCTTTTTGCGTAACGGATGTAGGGCCACTAGTAAATTGTCCTTGTATTTTTTCGCAATCTTTTGCAATGGTTACACTAGCAGCAATATAACCCAAGCGCCAACCGGTCATGGCAAAGCCTTTGCTTAATCCATTGATTAATACGATGCGTTCTTTTAAGTCATCAAACTGCGCTATGCTTTCATGCTTGCCTTCAAAATTGATATACTCATAAATTTCATCTGCCAGGATGGTTATGTTGGGATATTTTCTAAACACTACTGCCAATCCTTCTAATTCAGATTTACTGTAAACAGCCCCTGATGGATTGCAGGG
>JANOVY010000098.1:0-20714 GCA_031417635.1 Bacteroidota bacterium
GTTCTTCTTTCAGAAATATTGGCCAATTCACTCATGGCAATGGCAAAATAATCCAATACCAGTGCCAACGGTTGTCCATGAAAATTTCCCCCACTTACAATCAAATCTTCTTCAGGAAAAATATTGGGATTATCGGTAACTGAATTGATTTCGCGTGTAAAGACTTGTAAAATGTGTTCAAAAGCATCTTTACTAGCCCCATGAACCTGGGGAATACAACGAAATGAATAAGGATCCTGAACTTGTTTTTTTGGCTGGTTAGCGATAGTACTCCCCGTAAGTAATTTACGCAGCGTAGCGGCTGTATCTACTTGTCCTTTGTGGGCTCTTATTGCATGAATATGCGGATCCAATGGTTCCAGAATACAGTCGAATGCATCAAAAGACAAGGCACTGATCAAATCAGCCATTTGCAAGAGATGCTCCGCTTTTTTGAGACAGTATAAACCATAGGCACTCATAAATTGAGTGCCATTAATTAATGCCAATCCCTCTTTACTCTGTAAGTGTATGGGTTGCCATCCCAATGTTAACATGACAGCAGCTGTATCACATTTTTTTCCCTCATAATATACTTCCCCTAATCCAATCAAGGGCAAGCTTAAGTGACTTAGGGGCGCCAAATCTCCGGATGCACCTAAAGAACCTTGGGTATAAATGACCGGTAATACCTCTTGGTTATACATTTCCATTAAGCGAATCACCGTATCTATCTGCACACCACTATTCCCATAACTCAGCGATTTAATTTTGAGCATTAACATCAATTTTACAATATCTTTTGGCACTTCTTCGCCAAGCCCACAGGCATGGGATACCAGCAGATTGTATTGTAATTGTTCTATTTGGGTAGCATCAATTTTTACATTTTGCAAAAAGCCGAATCCTGTATTAATTCCGTAAAAAAGACCTTCTTTGTCTTCCAACTTAGCATCCAGATAAGCTCTGCAAGCCAATATTCTTTCATGGGCATCAAAAGTGATGGATACAAGCTGGTCATAATCTAACAGGTTTTTTACCTGCTCAAAATGCAGCCATTTGCGATCAAGGGGAAGATAATTGTAACTCATAGTGGCAATCCTTTGCAGCAAAGTAAAGAGAATTATGTCTAGGATTTGATTGATTTTTAGTAACAAAAAGACAAATAGATACTAAACAGGCTTGTTTTGCAAGCATTTTTTCCGTTATTTTGCGGCTCTTTAAAGGGACCGGTAGCTCAGCTGGATAGAGCACAAACCTTCTAAGCTTGGGGTCATTGGTTCGAATCCAATCCGGTTCACATAGCCTCTCAATTTTTGAGAGGTTTTTTTATTTGGCAGAGGACCGGTAGCTCAGTCCGCCGCGGCGGAAGCACAAACCTTCTAAGCTTGGGGTCATTGGTTCGAATCCAATCCGGTTCACAAAGGTTGTACGAGCGTACAGCCTTTTTTGTTTGTCAAACAGCCTTTTGTACTAGAACTGCCGGGTCAGCCATCGCGAGACCCGTCTGGGAACATGCCACTCTTTCTGATAGAGAGTGGTCTACTAAGACCTCGCGGAGAAAGGAATCCGGAGTGAAATCAGGAGATATCGTGGTAATTACAGGTGCCTATTGATTGCAAAGCGAATATGTTTTCAGGAAAGGAACCAATCCCATGTCGGTTATGAAGATGTAGTAAAATATTATTTTCTGAAAACGCTTCGAAGAACAGCAGTTTATGATTCTCTGGGAAAAGTCTTCCGGTATCTGGATAAACTTGGCATTACAGGAATTAAAAAATAATCTAACATGAGTAGAAGAAAATATTCTCAGGACTAAAGCAATACATGCAGCACTAGGCGAAAAATTTACCAAGGATGTTCGCTACATTGGTGTTGCCATTGTTACCTTTTCACATGACAGGCTAGCGGTAGATGTAAACTATCAGTTACGTATTAGTGGATTGAATAATACAATTCGCTAATACGTAAATTCTTCAATCACTTTTACTGGGTAGCCTATTTTATCTATGTGAAAATTATACTTTTTTTAAAATCGTATCCGGCAACTAATCAGGCGCCCGGTATTCTCTACTAAGCATGTTGTTTGCTTCATTTTCACCTTCTCTATTAGATCTTTCGGCTACAGGGTCAAAACTTAATTCTTTTCTCTTAATATGTAAATAATATAACCTTTTTTCAAAACTATATAATGTTTTAAATGATGAATCTGATCACCTTTATTACGTAACAATTCTGTTACAAGTTAAAAATATAAAAAATGGAAAATAAAAGTATTGAAAACTGCATTGAAGCATGTGAAACATGTGCAGAAGCATGTGGCACTTGCTCAACAGAAAACAAAGGCAAAGCGGGAATGGAACATTCCGAAAAACTTTGCATCGCTTGTGCTGATGCTTGCAACGCTTTGGTTGCTGCAAGTAAAACAAATTCAAACCTTGATGCGCTTTGCAAAAAATGCGAAGAGGCTTGTAATGCTTGTGCAACTGAATGTGAAAAGCATACCGACATGAAACATTGCAAAGAATGTGCAGATGCTTGTCGCAAATGTGAAGCAGAATGTAAATCTATGCTTGCAGTAGCAGCATAATTGAATGGCAACTACGCTTGCAAAGTATAGGTTTGATTTTGTCAAGAGATAAATTTGAGCTTGTAAGTGCTAACGCATTTACAAGCATTTTTTATTTTGCATCATCACCGGGTGACAAAAACGAGCAATCTCTATAATCGATTTCATTTACTTTCATTTTGAAATTGACTGAAACACCTTTGTGAAAAGGTTAAATGGCAGCTAATTACGAAAACTTTGTCGGGCCTGAAATGCTAATAATAAAATCTTGTGGTACTGAACAGGTGAGAAGAAATGGTTTGTAATGATGGGTAATATCAACTTATTTAAGGACACTACATTTTTTGGCAGCAACTCAAAAACATTTTACAGAACCCGTAAACTGTATTAGAAGAAAGATAACTACAGCTTTTCGATGTGTGGAATATATAACTCTTTCTGTTTCTTCTGTAACAAATAGATAAAGGAAAATCTAATCTTTACATTGTAATGTTTTATTAAAAAGCACATTGCTTTATCTTTTTTTACAAACTACTCAAAAATCAAACTTATGAAAATACTTTTGAAAACAACCATTTTAATGGTAGCCGTTACATTTTTTGCTTCCTGTCAATCCGGTTCAGATGTAAAACAAATTCTTTCAAACCAGGAAACAAGAAAGGCACTGATAGACTCCATTGCCAATGATTCCACTATGTCTAAAGAAATGATGGGGGCAATGATGAACAGCAATAACGGCAAAATGATGATGCAAGGCAATGAAAAGATGCATATGATGATGATGGAAAATCATATTGCTATGATGAAAATGATGAAGGAGAACCCTGCTATGATGAAAGGCATGATGGCCGATATGATGGAAACCTGTAAAGGGGATTCAAGTATGATGTCCGGTATGTGTAAAACCATGATGGACGATCCCAAGATGATGGAAATGATGAAGAAAATGAAAGGGATGGATAAGATGAAAGGGATGGATGCTAAAAAAACAGATCATTCAGCACATCATTAATTAATAATACAAAAATGTTTTACCATGATGCATAATAATGATGGATTCTATTTTGGAGGGATGCATTTTATTTGGTGGATCTTAATCCTCACATTTTTTATTGTGATTATTGGATTGGTTAACCGGTCAAGAAAAGGAAAATAATCTTAAATCATCAGCGAAAGAAATTTTTTTAGGTATGGGAATGGCATTCACAAACCCTGTAATTCAAAACATTAACGATGTAAATAATTAAAAAGATTATAATGAAAAAAACGACAAGTACACCCGTTTTAAAAAGCAAGAAAAAGTCAAAAGTGATAATAGATAGAAAAACAAAACCATCGGTAGTGGATAGAACGAAAGCTAAGTCAGGAAGCGGACTTGCTAATGAAGGAACCATTGTTTCCTACGAGGAAGAGCGTTAATGGGATGATTTGATGTATCATCCGATTTACAAAATCACATACCCTATCAAATGAAAAAAAAGTACACTTTAACAGGAATGAGTTGTGGCGGTTGTGTAAATTCAGTAAAGCATGCCTTATTGAATATCCCTGATATTTTGGAGGCTGAGGTACAGCTGCAACCTCAAAGTGCCGTTTTGACTATGAGTAAATCCATTGATATAATTGAATTACAGGCAGAACTTAGTAAGAAAGGGAATTATACAATAAAAGAATCTCTCTAGGAATAGGCTTGAAACCCGGTCATTGTTTTCGAATACGAGATGTATGTAACCCCTTTGATACAATGGTTGTTTAAATAAATGCTTATCTGCTTCTTGCACCCATCATGATAATAGCAGCAACTACCATCATTCCACCCATTAAAATTATTTTCGGGAACTTTTGTTTATGAAAGACTTTTTCAAAATATTAGATTTTTTGAATACCGTTATTTCAGTTATTCATTAATAATACTTGTAAAGCTTCAAATCCCATATAGCGACTTCTATAAATCAAGTTGAGCTGTATTTATTTTTTTCAATTTTTCATCTGTCCATGCAAAGACAAGGCTTTTCCCAGATCTGACCATTTGCGGAAAACCACTGGATCTTGATTGTGATGAGGAAGCAATTGTTATAGACGGTTCTTTTGTTCCATCAGCATAAATCTTAGCTGCTTTTATGGCCGCTCCTTCCATCCAGCTCACCATGGCTGTTTTTTCGTCCAGCATAACTATGTCCACGCGCCCAATTCCCTGGCCTTCATCAACACGGATAGGAGAACCAAAATTTGCACCTCCATCCTGAGAAAAAATAACACTTACTTGTCCTTTCTTATCCGGAGAGGAGAACCATGCCAATGCCAGGTGATTACCTCGCGCATCCACCCTTGGCCCATTAACAGGACAACCGGCAATCTTCCAGTTATCGGAAAAGACAGTTTTTGGCTGAGTCCATTGGCCATTAACAAAGCGCACAATAGAAATATCCCTCACTTCATCTGGAGAGCGGTCGCGGTAAATAACAACCGGGCCGTTCGTAGTTATCGCAGCGGTAGTCTGGCAACAATCGCAAACACGGCTATCAAGTTCCCATTCACTCGATTTAGCACCCGTCTTGCTAATCAGGGCGCCTCTCAATGTCATTTGTCCCTGGTGTCCTTCGCTATGGCCACCTTCAACTTCCTGGGCGGCATCTCTGCCATCCAGCCAGGCAACAAAATAGTTTTCTTTGTAAGGAATGAGTGAAACAAATCCATGTTCTGCTTTCTTTCCATCCTCATTGAGAATCTTGGATGCATTCCATGTCTTTCCCCTGTCAGTAGAGGTCGTTAATTTTACATCGTAAGTATATTTTCCTTTTTCACTTTTCTCTAAATAATGAGCGATCATGTTACCGGAACCATCTGTAACAAGCGTGGGATAGTCTGCCCAGTTAACAAACCAATTCTCTCCTGAATTGATAACAGTTGGGATTGACCATTTTCCTTCGTTTAGACTCGAAAAACTAAGTGTACTTTTTTCCTTGGTTTTTTTAACCCATGAGAGATAAGTGACACCAGCCGAATCAGCAAACAAATAAGGTTCCGCACTCACAGAATCTATAGCAAATGTTAGCATTTTCAGGGCTCCTAGATCTTTCGTTGGATTTTTACAGGCAATTACCAGTATGGCTATTGTCAGAAAGGGTAATAGTTTAGTCATGTTGGGTAGTTATATTTTTGATCAGGTTAATATTAGTCGGTTCATCCCAGTTACGTGAACCCATTTCAGAGAAGACAAGCTTCCCTTTGGGATTAATAATAAATGTCGTTGGCAGTGCCTGAATATTTAGTGCTTCTCCGTTTTCCAGATGAACATATTTGAATTGATAATGATGGCGTTGACTGAACTCTTTTATTTCTTCTATATCCTCACTTGATGCCATATAAAAAACAATTTCTTTATCGTTCATCAAAATTTGGGCTTTTTCTATCGAAGCCATTTCTTCAATACAAGGCTTGCACCAGGTGGCCCAGAAATTTATAAAAATTGTCTTGCCTTTATGATTTTCAAGACTTATCGGATGAGTTTTCAAATCAGTCAACTTAATTTCTGTTATTTCCGGAAGTTTCATAGAATGAGATACAGGCTCAGTTTTATTTGACTGGTTACAGGCTAACACCCCGAGAATTAAGATGATACTAAATTTATACATTAACTTATTTGACTGGTGGTTTAGAAATAAGGGTAGTTAGACAAATTTAGCAATTTTTCCATGATATGATGCGTATCACCAATCCAGCAAAGCGCATTACAATGCACCCGCAAATCAGAGAACAATATATATTTAATAACCACATTATTTTGCCTGATAGCCGGGCGAAGCAATTGCATTACCAGATCTTTCTCTTTTATCCGGAACAATCAAATAAAACACTTCATCGCCATCAGCATCTGTGATTTTGTTCCAGGCAAAAATAAATGAGAATTGGAATGGCAGGGGGTTGTACAACCCCTTTCAACAGGTTGGTTATCAGCTTACTGTGACTAAAAAATAGCCTTTTAATTCCATTCTAGGTTTTTTTTAGGCATTTTCCCAATACCTCTTCGTACCTCCTTCGGTACCGCTTCGAGTGGTATTCGAGCGCACTCGAAGACCACTCGAAGAAAGTACGAAGGAATACTGAATGAGATAGCGTAAAAATGGTTTTGTCTTGCCCTAAAACTGTAAAGCTATATCCGTATAAAACCCTTTGCAATTTAGTATTAGTATTATATGTTTAACACCTATTGATATACACCATAAAATCGGGAAAATATTTTTCATGTTTTCTGTTCGCGATTTGCAAACAACAAACAAAAAGTCTATATTTACACAATGAGATCACATAACGGAATGCGTCCACAGGACGTAGTCATACTATTGAAGATACTTTTACTCAAAGGACAGGATTGGCAATACCGAGACCTGGCATATGCGCTGTCAATCAGTATTTCAGAGGTGTCGGATTCTCTGAAACGGAGCCATATTGCCGGATTGGTGAATGAGAGTAAGAAAAAGGTTTTTAGGCAATCGTTGATGGAATTCATCGAATACGGCTTGCATTATGTATTCCCGCAAATACCCGGAACAATGGTTGCGGGTTATCCAACAGCTCACTCCCACCCTTATTTTAAAAAGAAGTTTATTAGCCATGAACAGTTTGTATGGCCATACATCGATGGTAATGTTAGGGGGCTCGCCGTAGAACCTTTATACAAAGCTGCAGTTGAAGCATCTCAAAAAGATAGTGACCTTTATTTAATGTTGGCAAGCATAGACATGATCCGGCTTGGTAGGGCAAGGGAAAGAAAAGCAGCATTGCTGCAATTAAAAAAAATGATCTTACATGAGTAGCAGGGAGAATATTCTAAGGATTAAAGTTGTACACGAAGCACTGGGTGAGGATTTAAACAAGGTTGTTATCTTCATTGGTGGTGCGGTAGTTTCGCTATACCATGACAGGCCATCGGTTGATGTGAGACCAACTGATGACGTAGATATACTGGTAGAATTGCTAACCTATAGCGGGTATGTTGAACTGGAAGAAAAATTGCGGGTCAGGGGATTTGTTAATGATATTGAATCGGGTGTTGTTTGTAGATACACCATTAATGGCATTACTGTTGACGTGTTGCCGACATCAGAAAAAATACTTGGGTTTGCCATTCGATGGTACAAAGAAGCAGCTGCCAATACAATACAGGTAACCCTTCAACCAGAAGGCCCCGAGATCAATATATTTCCTGCAGTATATTTTCTCGCCACAAAAATTGAAGCCTACAAAGACAGAGGTGATGGCGATGGTAGATTGAGTACAGATTTTGAAGACATTACTTTTATACTCAATAACCGAAATTCTATCTGGCAAGAAATGGAAAGTACAACAGGTCAACTACGAACTTATTTACAAGAAGAGATTATCCTTTTTTTGGATGAACCTTACCTGTATGAATGGATCAGTTCTAACCTTGAACATAGTGAACAAAAAAGAGTAGACTTTATCATGGGCTCTTTGAGAGAATTTATTGCAGATATTCAATAGCTTAGTAAGTGTAAAGTGAGCAAATCATCTTCATAACTTCTATTGACAAAAAAATACCCCCAATACTATGTATTTGGGGGCATTTTTAAAATTGTTTCTTTAACTTTTATATATGTCAAAACTCGGTTACAGTCAACATCCATTTTCGCTTGTATCAAATCCATGCAAAAAACCTATTATTCTATATAACATCGGGCAACAAATAAGGTGCCCTATATTCTCTACTAAGCATATTATTTGCTTCATTTTCACCTTCACCAATAAATCTTTCGGCTACAGGATCAAAGGTCAATTGTCTGCCTAGGCGATAAGAAATATTGCCCAAATGCGCCAATCCGGAAGCTAAATGGCCGGTTTGTACGGGGCCATGTTGAATACTCATATCACGAGCACGAACAGCATCGAACCAATTCATAAAATGAAGACCCAGTTCTCCGCTTTCTGATCTGCTTGGGCCTTTTTCTCGTTTTTCACCAAGATAGGTTTCGTAGGTACCATATCCTTTCACCACCATATACCCTTTTTCACCATAAAAAATATTGCCCACTCCTGCCCCATCTTCTAAATTGGTGTTCCAATTACGCACTTCAAATTGAATGATTTTCTTTTGTTTGGGATAGTGGTAGATTGAGGTTTGTACTTCGGGGACTTCTTTACAATCATCCCAAAGAAATTTCCCCCCCATGGATGTGATCCGCTCAGGTAAAGAGTCAACACCCAAACCCCACATACATAGATCCGTTTCGTGAATTCCCTGGTTACCTACATCCCCGTTTCCATAATTCCAATGCCAATGCCAGTTATAGTGAACCAAGTTTTTAGTAAATGGACGCATGGGTGCCGGACCACACCATAAGTCATAATTTAATCCCGCCGGAATGGGTGATATGCCTTTGTTGCCAATGTCTGCTCTTCTACGATACACCAGGCCACGAGACATGTATACACGACCGATCAGCCCATTTTCTAGGTGATTAACCGCTTCTCTGATGGCAAGCGAACTTCTTAACTGAACACCATGTTGAACAATTCGATTGTATTTGTAGGCAGCTTCTATCATTTTTCTTCCTTCATGGATATTGTGCGTGGCAGGTTTTTCCACATATACATCTTTTCCTGCCTGGCAAGCGAGAATGGTTTGTAATGCATGCCAGTGATTGGGCGTTGCCAATGTTACGGCATCAATATTCTTATCATCAAACACTTTTCTAAAATCCTGTTGGATGGCTACTTTTTTACCATATTTTTTTTCAAAATCATTGGCCACAGTTTGCAGGATGTTCATATCGGGGTCGCATAGCGTTACAATATCAACGTTGGTCTTTTTGGAAAGTTCCATGATCTCTTCAATATGGTTTTTACCCCTACCATTGATGCCCAATACAGCCACCCTGATTCGATCATTTGCACCCATGATATTGTCTGAAACCATGGCCGGTTTTTGGGTTAGGTTAGCTAGTGCTACTGAGGTGGGGGCTAATGCAACCGCAACAGCTTGTCCGGCAGCAGATTTAATGAAGGATCTTCGTGAATTATTATTTTTATTTTCCATTACTAAATATAATTATTTAAATTTAGAACATGAAAAAAATCGTAATTGTCACTTTTATTTTATTGGGAGTACAAAATATTTTGTTGTCGCAAGAGCCTAAACTCAAAAAGATTTTCAATGGGAAGAATTTAAAAGGTTGGATAGCTCCTCCTGACAATGTGTGGTGGACTGCTAATGATGGGATATTACTCGTAAAAAGTACTGCTGAAAAAAAAGGGAGTAATTTATGGACAGAGAAAAAGTATAAAGATTTTATCATTCAGGCCGATTTCTTAATGGGTGATGGAACAGTGGATTCAGGAATATTTCTAAGATCAGAGAATGATCAAATACAGATTGGTATTTCCGGTTCCTTAAAAAGGGATTTAACGGCATCACCCTATATTCCCAAACTTAAGTATCCTGTAGAAGCCAATGTGAAGGATGTTTTGAAGTTGAAAGATTGGAATACGATGAAGGTAAAGGTTGTTGGAAAGACCTATACCGTTTGGTTAAATGATAAGGAAGTGATGAATTATACTTCAGCTGATATCCCTGATGAAGGTCCTATTGGGCTTCAGTTACATCCGGGGAATGAAATGACCATTAGCTATAGAAATATTCGGGTAGCTGCTTTGTAATGTTAGACCATGGTCTATAGTCCATAGTCAATGGTATATCGTCTATGGTCTATCATCTATGGTCCATCGTCTATGGTCTATCGTCAAATGATTTGTTAACCAATATATTAATTATACATTATTTATTTAATGTAAATACTATATTGTTTTCATTTTTCCAACTTTGCTCAGTTAAATCCCATTTTAACCATTTATACACGTTTATTTTTGTAATTTTACTTTAGAAAAATGTGCTGCGATTATTCATTTCAATTTTATAGACATTTCTTATGAAAACAAGCTTCTTCTTATTTATTTTTTCATTTGTATTCATGGGACTGGTTACTGCCCAAAATACCAAATCAACATCTACTACTACAAAAAAGGATGTACAGCCTAGGGTTTACAAAGTGGTGAATCCGGATACTTACGAAACCTCCATAGTAAATGGGAAACTTATTCTATATAAAAAAATGGACAAGGACCCTAAAACAGCTGTCTATGCTACTTCCTATTCCATTGGAAGCTCGAATGAAAAATCACTCCTTGCGCAAAAGCATTTAGAATTGACAATGACCAGTCTTTTTTTTGAAACCACTTTTTTACAATCTGCTCCGGAAATAACAGAAAAATCTGCCATTCTAAAAAAGTATGTATTAGACAAGAACATCTCATTAACGGACGAGAAAGGTTGGACTTCCTTGATTAAACATTTTAATGATTTATAGCAACCATCCGTAAGTAATTATCGTATAAAGATCAACCTAGGTTGGTCTTTTTTACATTAGTGCCAATAATCATTCCTGTAATCTTTATATTTACTAACTGTGTAAACGTTTCGATTTAGTTTTTAAGGGTAATTGTTCAAATGACAAACACCAAAATATATTGTCAATATTGCATTAAAAAAGCCCTGCCATTATTTTGTATTCTTTATTTTATATTTTTAGGTTCCTATGGACACGCTCAATGTCCGGCGAATATTGGTTTTGAAAAAGGCGATTTTACCAATTGGGAATGCAGTGCAGGATTGATAGAACGAACCGGTGAATACTCATTAGATCCCACACAGTCACTTTATAACAGACATACATTATTTAAAACCTCCGCTTATCAAGCCTATGATTATTTTGGAGATTTTCCCGTTAATTGCCCAAATGGAAGTAATTATTCTATTCAATTAGGAAATAGTTCAACCGGCAGGGGTGCCGAAAGAGTAAGCTATACTTTTACCATCCCTAAGGACAAAGATAACTTTAGCCTGATTTATCATTATGCAGTGGTGTTTCAAAACCCATCCCATGCAGAATTTGAGCAGCCCAAGTTCACTGCCAATGTTTTTGATGTGAGCAATGACACTTACATTGGATGTAGTTCTTTTTCATTTGCTGCCTCTGCCAATTTACCCGGGTTTAAGGAGTCGACAGTAAAGGACAGTGTTTTTTACAAGACATGGACACCCGTTACCATCAAATTATCCGGCTATGCAGGAAAACAAATTAGACTTGAATTTACAACCAATGATTGTACAAGAGGTGGTCATTTTGGTTATGCTTATGTAGATGTAAATGAGAATTGCAATACACCGATTTCGGGAAATATTTATTGTACCGGAGATGACTCACTTAATTTAGTTGCCCCATTTGGTTTTAGTGAATATCACTGGTACGGAAGTAATTTTAATACAATCATTGGCACAGAAAATTTGCTGCTATTAAAACCCATCCCCCCGGTTAATTCCATGTATGCAGTTGAAGTAATTCCTTTTCCCGGCCAGGGATGTGTGGATACTATTTATACACGGATTAAATTTTCTCCAGAAATCATTAAGTTGAGTTTGCCAAAAAAAATAGTCGCATGTATTTCAAACCCGATTGACTTAACTACTCCCCTAATAACATCAGGTAGTTCTTCGGGATTAACTTTTGAATATTATATCAATGCTTCCTTAACCAATTATTTAGCTACCCCAAAAACAATTACAAAGAGTGGCTTTTACTATATTAAGGCATCCAATGATTCCGGTTGTGTGGCTTTAAAGGGCATTAATTTAGTTGTGGGTGATTATCCGGTTTTCACATTTAGTGCTAACCCACAAAATGTTACTCGTCCCGGGATTGTTGATCTTTCTGCTATCGTTAATTCTACATCTGTATTAACGTATACCTATTTTAAAGACTCGGCTGCAACCATTCCACAGAGTAATCCAAAAGCGATCAATCAAAATGGAAAATATTTTATTAAAGCAACCAATGAAGAAGGTTGCTTTACCATATCTTCAGTTAGCGTTTTGGTTGAAGAACCGCCTGTTTCACCGCCCAATGCTTTTACGCCGAATAATGATGGCATACATGATAACTGGGAAATTCCGGTCCTTAAATTATATCCTGAATGTATCGTAGAGGTATATAACCGAGTAGGTCAAATCGTTTTTAAATCTGTAGGATACACCAAACCATGGGATGGGAGATTTAATGGCGAATATGTGTCAGTTGCAACTTATTATTTTGTGATTAAACCTTCATTTAACTTGCCTTCTGTGGGTGGAAGTGTTACAGTATTAAAGTAAGTTTGCCTAACCGGATGATTCAACTTTCATTTCTTACCGTTGACATCTAATATTGTTTTCTGTATTTTCGTAAAACATCAATCGCAAGAATTCAAACAAGAAAATATGGATGTTACCATTGAAGCCAGTTGGAAGGAAAAACTGAAACAAGAATTTAAGAAACCCTTTTTTTTACAGATCGTTGCACATTTGAAAACAGAAAAAGCAACGGGTGCCGTTGTATATCCGGCCGGCTCATTGCTTTTTAATGCATTCAATCAAACACCTTTCGACAAAGTAAAAGTGGTGATACTGGGGCAAGATCCTTACCATGGTGCGGGGCAAGCGCATGGTCTAAGTTTTTCAGTACCTGAAGGGGTTTCTATTCCTCCCTCTTTGGGTAATATTTATAAAGAACTACAAAAGGATCTCGGCTTACCAATTCCCACTACCGGCAACCTTAGTAAATGGGCGGCGCAAGGTGTATTACTTTTGAATGCGGTATTGTCTGTTAGAGCGAATGAGCCTGCCAGTCATGCCAAAATTGGATGGATGGATTTTACTGATGCTGTTATTCGCAAAATATCGAATGACAAAAAAGGGGTCATTTTTTTATTGTGGGGTAAGTTTGCACAAGAAAAACAAGTGTTGATAGATGAAACACGGCATTATGTTTTAAAAGCAGCTCATCCCTCGCCTTTTAGTGCAGATAAAGGATTTTATGGGTGTAAACATTTCAGTAGAACGAATGAACTACTTATTAAGCAAGGTTTGGAGCCCATTGATTGGAATCCTGCCTCAAACACTCCCTAGCCCTCCCGCCAAAGCGGTAAAGTGGGAATTCAAAAATTCGTGGATGATTATGAAGGAATCGACAAATTTAAACTGGAAAAAATTTCAATGAACCATATTTATGATTGCTGATTTGTCTCTTATGCATTCACAAGTAATGGTTAAGTTTGTAGATTGAATATTATAAAAAGATAGCGCAATTCAAAAATGAAGACAGAACAAAATAATTCATCAATTAAAAGGGCAACCGGAACAAAAGGAATGACCCTATTGGGTGATCTTTTTGCTCGTATTTGGGCAATTTGGGCACTATTGTTGTTTGCGGCTACCTTGGTGATCGTTTTTTTCTTTTACGTGCCTTGTTTTTTTTTACAAGATCCTAAAAAAGCCATTTGGCACAGAAAAGTTTCTAGGGTTTGGATGTTTCTTTATCTTCCGCTGATTGGATGTCCACTAAAGGTGATTGGGAAAGAAAAGTTTAAAAAAGACCAAAACTATATTGTTGTATGTAATCACAACAGTTTAATGGATGTACCAATTAGTACTCCATTTATGCCAAGGCCGAATAAAACCATTGGCAAGAAGGAGTTTACAAAAACTCCCATTTTTGGGTGGATATATGGTTTTGGAAGTGTGTTAGTTGACCGAAAAAGTGATGCAAGTAGAAGAAAGAGCTATGAAGAAATGAAGCGTATGCTTTTCATTGGCCTAGATATGGTGATATATCCCGAAGGAACCAGAAATCAATCAAGTGATCCATTAAAACCCTTTTATGGTGGTGCTTTCCGTTTATCAGCAGACACAAAAAAAGCAATTTTACCGGCCGTTCTTTTCCATACAAAAAAAGTATTGCCGGTGCATAAAGGCTTTTATCTTTTACCACATAGGCTAGAGATGCATTTTTTAGATGCAGTATCATCTGATGGTTTATCGGCAGATGAATTAAAAGAAAAAGTTTATAAAATCATGTGGGATTATTACTTGCTTCATGATCATCAATAGCTGGAGAAAGTTCTGGAACGATTAATTTTAAGATCCCTAAGAATTCCTGATTTAGGGCTAATCGTAAAATTGAAAGAACGGTACAATCCTATGGGCGTTATATTGATTGACAATTGCCAACAATGCATTTCTCTCGTTACGAACATACTGATTTGTTGAATTAATTTATTGGTAATGTCGTAATATCCGGTTCCTCCTAATTTCCATTTTGGGGTAAGACTAAAATCTCCATTAAAATTTACACTGGAATAAACCTGGGTTTCATATCCCGAAAAATCATTTTTTAAAATGTTGGAAAAATTGAGTGAATAAGATAGACTCAATGTCCAGGGTATATTAAAATCTGTAAACTCAGCCGGGTTTGCCCTTACAAACTGTAATTGACGTTGCTGTTCATCCGGTGTCATAAAAGGATCAACCGGCACTGATTTGTCATCATTTTCTTTGCCATCGGCAGATTTGCTTTTAAAAGAAGTCGATATGGCTAGGTTCCCTCCCGTAATACGTCCGAATTTAAATCGAGCGGGATCAAATAAAATCCTATTAATTCGATATCCTTGTTTGTCTACATCGTAAGGATCTAAATTAGCCCCGGCAGTAATATTCACTTTATCAAACAAAGTACTTCGTGCATAAAATGATAAATTTCCCAAAGCAAAACTATCCGCAAGAAAATTATAAGATGAATTAAAACCAAAGCCATCTATCAGCTTTACTTTTTTAGTGGCTTTACCCGATGTGTCAGATTTGTCTTTTACTTTCATTTCCAAAAGGTTGTCAAGACCAAACCCAATCCCTCCAAAAGTTCCTTCAGAAAAAGAGCCTATCACACCTCCTTCAAATTGCGAAAATCTAAGTACTCTGCCCCCGGTATCCACTTTTGAATTGTAATAATATTTGGCTGCAAAGTCGGGTTTATAGTTCATTGAAATGGAAGGTCTCACTTCATGTCGAATGGCTACGACATTACTTTTCGGTGAAAAGCGATACGTACCAAAAATGCGTGTATTCACCCCTACGCCAAAGCTCATTTGACGAGCAGTATAAAATCCTTTTTGAACAGAGGTATCTACTTTTGATTTTGAATCATTCCAAGTTCGAAAAATTTTCTGACCATACCAGCGTTCTTCATAGGCAATACTTGGAGCAATGGTGATTTGTCCGAGTGAAGGCAAAGACAATGTGATGGGAATATTGTGTATGGCTCCCCATTGCATGGTATCCAGCAATTTACCCAGTTGAAAAGTGGAGTCATAAAAAGAGAGTTGGTTTTGAAAGTTGCCACTATACCCAATGCCAATTTTTTCATACCATTTGGGAGTACCCACTTGTTCTTTGGGTTGAAAAGGGTATAAAGTAACCATGTTAAAACTCGCATTGGGCAAACTTAAATTGGTTAGTTTGGTGGTACTGTTTTGGTTATGATTGAGATTTAATGAAAGATTGTATTTCCCTTTCCAGTCTTTGCTATAACTAATGGAAGAACTTAATTGATTCTGAAAATTTTGAAAAGGATTGTTTAATAGTGATTGATTGAACTTAGTACTTCCAAAGTTTACATTGGCAGAAAAATTAGAACCCGGTCTGGCACGATTGTCCCTACTATGGCTCCAATTGATCATATAAGATTTTGTGTTGTTAAATTCTTCTATCGTATTTGCATTTCTATTGAGTGATTTGGTATTTTGTAAAGAGAAATTCACATTACCTGTAAACTTATAACGTTGTAAGTATTTTGAGTTTAGATTTAGCGTCCATCCCCCATAAGAATAAATATTGGCTCTTGTTGTAACATCTACAAATTCATTAATCACTTTATAATATCCCAAACCTTCCAAACCAAAACCAAAATCTTCACTGGCTGTAAATGAGGGTAAAATAACACCGGAATGCCGGGCTTGATTTAATGGAAATAACCCAAAAGGAAGAAAGATCATGGGTATGGGAACCGATTCAATTTCGGGATACACCCTTCCGGTAATACCCAATTTATTGTTGATGATTTTCATCCGATTAGCTCGAAAAGCAAAATGTGGCGTGTCCAGATTACAAGTGGTGAAACGAGCATTTTTGGCAAATACTTCATCTGCACCCACTTTTTTCAAATATTTGGCATTCATAAAGATTTCGCCTTCTTGAAAAAAAGTGTTCATGGTCAATCCCTTTTGAGATTTGATATTGTACTCAATGGTATCGCTGATCGTTTTCATTTCACCTTCAGTAAACTGGGGTTTGCTCGAAGGATTTCCGGTGGAGTCCAATGCTCCAAAAGCTTTAATGGTTTGTGATTGTTGATCAAAATGAATGGTACTGGCTTCGAGTTTTAATTCTTTATAGTCTGTTTTGGCATTTCCATATAATGTGAATTCACGGGTAGGTATAATTAAAACACCCGAATCTTCTGCATGATATTTCATGGGTACTTCAATGGAGTCTTTCGAAATTTTGATAGAGTCTTTAGAAACCAATGAATCTGCTAAACTTCTATCCCCCAATGTATCAGAAAAGAATGCAGTTTTTTTAATTGGGAAAAGTGAATCTTTCGGAGGCTTGCTAGGAATTGTGTCTGTATTGAATAATTTATTTGCCCATGTTTCCCCTTTACCGGCAGAAGCCTGCATACAAAGTGTTAATATGAGCAAAAATGAGGCTATAATAATACCAAAGGCCGTTTTTACGTTAATTTTGTTAAGTATACTCATATTTCAATGACAAAATTAAGGTCTTCGATTTGTAATTGCTGTTTCCAACAGAATCCTTTAACGAAATGATATGATGAGAAGAAAAAATACTGTTTTTATTTTGTTTGGCTTGATTTTATTGTGTTTCTCTTCATTTACCCTCAAAACGGGCGAAAAGAAGCCACAACAAAAACCTGCCTTACGCAAAATCGTGATTGATGCAGGCCATGGTGGTACCGATGGGGGTGCATCGGGTGTATATTCAAAAGAAAAGGATATTACTTTGGCTATAGCCATAATGCTGGAAGAAATGCTCAAAGACGAAATGCCGGATGTATTGATTGACATGACCCGACGAGACGATGTTTTTGATCCTGTTACGCGCAAAGCCCAGATTGCTAACCAGGTAAAAGGCGATTTATTTGTCTGCATTCACGTAAATGAAGGGGGGGGTCCCATCCGTCACAAAGAATTCATTGGTTACAAACAAGAGACCTATTATAAAGGGAAAGGAAGCAAAAAGAAGAAATATACACGCAAAGTGAAAGAATACAGAACCTGGACTACTCCCAATACAGCAAAAGGAACCGAAACCTTTATATATGGGGTAGATAAGAGCAATGCAGCCAAGGCCGCGTTGAGTGCGAATGAGGATATGTATTTGGATAGTATTTCGGCTATTGAACTAAAAGATTTCAATCCCACTGATCCGGCTAAAATGATGGTGATTAATATGAAGACCCAAACCTATTTTGCCAGAAGTGCCAATTTGGCTTTAACCATTGAAGAAGAATTTCAAAAAGTGGGCCGCATTAGTCGAGATGCCAAACAAAGGCAAAAAGGAATTTGGGTTTTACAGGCTGTAGCGATGCCTGCTGTATTAGTGGAAACCGGATTTATCTCAAATCCGGAAGAAGAGGATTATTTGAATAGTGAAGAAGGCAGAAAGGAAATTTGCGAAGTATTGGTGAGATCACTAAAGCGATACAAATTCTCACTTGAAAAACAACAGTCAGGATTGTCAGGTAAATAAAATCGTGTATTTATTATAAAAGGTAAGTATTATCAATACCCATAAGAAACCTTATTTTTGTTATATATGAAGATATCGAATGAAACTAAGGTTGGCGCATTAACTGCCATTGCCATCACCTTGTTAATATTGAGCTTTAATTTTCTAAAGGGGAAAACCCTCTTTAAGACCGGCAATATTGTATATGCTGCCTATCCGGATGCGAAAGGACTCATGGTTTCCAATCCTGTATTTATTAATGGATTTAATGTGGGGGCTGTTTTAGACATTGAAAATGCGGATCAAAATCTTAGTTCGATTGTAATTACCATTAAATTAAAAGAGAACTATCAGATTCCTTCCAATTCTATTGCAAGTATTAATAGCAATCCGTTGGGGGCTCCCAGCATCAACATTACCCTTGGTAATAGCAAAGAATACATAAAAACGGGAGATACTTTATTAACGACAGGTACCCCCGGGATCATAGGAGATTTGATGAATAAATTGGGGCCTGTGGGTGATCAAATAAAAGAAACGTTACAATCATTAAATGATGTATTGAAAAATATCAATACAATTTTTGATCCAAATACAAAAAATAATTTACAACAAGTCATTGCCAATATTAATAAAACAACCGCCAGTCTGGTTGTATCTGCAGCCTCCATTGAGTCAATGATGAATCTACAAACAGGCGCCATTACACAATCCATGAATAATGCGGCTAGTTTTACAAAAAACTTATCGGACAATAATGAGAAAATAACGAAAATGTTGAGTAATGTTGAAAAAACAACAGACAACTTTTCTAAATCAGATATTACCGGTGCAGTTGAAAAATTAAAAGCAACCATTACCAATCTAAACACATTGCTTGAAAAAGTAGGATCACAAGAAGGAAGTCTAGGAAAATTGATGAATGACAAAGTACTGTATGATAACTTAAACCATACTGTTCGAAGTGCCAATACTTTATTAGATGATTTAAGAGTGAATCCCAAACGATATGTAAATATATCCGTCTTCGGGAAAAAAGATAAAACAGGACCATTGATGGCACCCTTGAGTGACTCTACACAGAAGAAACAACCTTAATGTTGAAAATAAGATATATACATTTTTACATTTTTTTACTTTTCACGATTAGCGGTTTTTCGCAAAGACCTTCTCTTGAGACGAATAAAATAGCCGGCAAAATATTGGAAATCATTACGTCAGACCGGTTAAATTTTTTAACGGTTGACTCATTGCATAATTATCAATCATTAGCAGGAAAGGCATTGGTAAAACAGGAAAAGACGCTGTTTTATGCGGATAGTATTATTATCAATTCTGTTGATAATACCATGGAAGCATTTGGGAATATTCATATCAATGATGCCGATAGTGTTCACACCTATTCACAGTACTTGAAATATTTAGGGAAAGAAAAAAAAGCTTTTTTACGAAAAAAAGTAAGATTGACTGACGGTATTGGAGAATTAACCTCAGAGGAATTAGAATATGATGTAACATTAAAAATTGGAACCTATTTGAATGGTGGGAAAGTTAAAAATAAAAAAACAGTCTTAACCAGTAAAGAAGGTTATTATTATGGAGACACCAAAGACATCTTCTTTAAAAAGAAAGTTATTTTAATTGATCCGGCCTATAAGATCCTTACGGATACTTTACAATACAATTCTACTACCGAAATAGCCACATTTACTTCACCCACAACTATTTCTGATTCTGCCAAACTAGTGATTAAAACAAGGGATGGATATTATGATTTAAAGAATAAAAATGGCATCCTTAATAAACGATCTTTTATTGATGACAGCACTTATACATTTACGGCCGATGTGATGATTCTTGATGATTCAACTAAACTCAGTGAATTTAAAGGCAATGCCATCTACAAAGGAAAAGACTCTGCACAAGGTTTTGATATGATGGCAAACAATATTAAAACTGATAGAAAAAAAGATCTATTGCTTGCCACACAAAAACCAATATTACTGATCAAACAAGGATTGGATTCGATTTATATCTCAGCCGATACTTTGTATTCTGCCCGATTAACGGATCTGATGAAATCGAGAAATGTTCCCGTAATTAGGGATAGTATGGCAATAGATTCTTTATCGAAAAAAAACAATACAACGGATAGTAGTAGCAATAAGTTTATTGAAGCCTTTTTTAATGTCAAAATATTTTCTGATTCTTTACAAGCTACCGGGGATAGTTTATTTTATTCTTTACAGGATTCTGTATTTCGGCTATTTAAAAATCCGGTTGTTTGGGCAAAGGAAAACCAGATAACCGGCGACACGATTTATCTCTATATTAAAAATAAAAAGCCCGAACGTTTATATGTTTTTGAAAATGCGATGGCTATCAGCAGGGTTGATAGTACACAATATTACAACCAAGTGAAAGGACGAACCATCAATGCATTATTTGAAGACGGGAAAATCGATTTTTTAAAAG
>JANOVY010000099.1:0-1540 GCA_031417635.1 Bacteroidota bacterium
GGCAAACCCCTTTCCGAAATGAAAGATGTGGATATTGAAGTATTACACAACAACGAATCGGGTGCTAGAATGCGAGGCATGCTTGCCCCTAAAGGCAGGATTAGCATATCCGGTGATGATATTGAAATGGCCGGAAACAAAGCTTTTTTAGGTGTTGTGTCTGAGAAAAACGAAAAAGGTGCTAAAATAACTTCGATAGAAAAAGCAAGTGCTGCAGAAAAAGCCGGCTTGGAAAAAGACGATATCATTACCAAAGTGGGTGACAGTAAAATTGCCAATAGTGAGGATTTATATAAAGCGATTGGAAATTTCAAACCCGATGATAAAGTTTCCATTACCTATTTACGTAATGGAAAAGAATCAACTGCAAACACCATTTTAGGCAAAAGTAAGTCCGCTCAAATCCGAACATTTAATATGAATGGCAACGATTTTCATTTTGACATGCCTGACATGCCTGAAATGCCTGAAATAAATGGAATGCAATTTAACACTATTCGCAAACCAAGACTTGGCTTGCAAATTCAAGACCTTGCTGAAGGCAAAGGTGTAAAAGTTTTAGATGTGGATGGTGATACACCTGCCGAAAAATCGGGTTTAAAAAAAGATGATACCATTACTGAAATAGATGGAAAACCCATTGATTCTGTAGACGAACTTAAAACCAAAGTAAAAGATCTAAAAGAGGGTGATAGTATTAAAATAACTTACCAAAGAAGTGGCAAAACGCAAACCACTGAAATCAAATTCCCGAAAAGATTGAAAACAGCAAATTTGTAAAATGGGTTGGTGCACTTAGAGACCTAAACTATCCATCAATCACAAAATATTTATTCAACTTTTCTCATGTTGTATAAACCATGCTATTCTTAGTGTGGTTTTTTTATGCCGCTAACTAATTACCCCACATGATAATATTTGATTTATGTATCTTTCCCTTGCAACCACTGCTTATGAGAAAATGGATCCTAGTCGCCCAACTATTTCTAACGATGAATATACATGCACAAGTATATTCTTCAAAAGAACCCCTTGTTCACACTTTTTCAATTGTTGCACGTGACGAAAAAACAGGAGAAATGGCAGTGGGTGTGCAAAGTCATTGGTTTGGTGTGGGCATTTCGGTACCATGGGTAGAAGCGGGGGTGGGTGTAGTTGCAACACAATCTTTCGTTGACAAATCATATGGCCCCAAAGCCCTGGCTCTTTTAAAACAAGGTTATACTCCTCAACAAGCACTGGATAGCTTAACCAAAGCCGATCCCGGTAAAGAAGTTCGCCAAGTTGCCATTTTAGATAATAAAGGAAATGTTGCCACACATACCGGTAAAAATTGTATTCAGGTAGCAAAACATATAAAAGGGAACCAATTTAGTGTACAATCCAATATGATGTTGGGCGACCAGGTTTGCGAATACATGGTAAAATCATTTGAACAAAACAGCCGGAAACCTTTGGCAGAAAGGGTTTTACTGGCATTGGAAGCTGCCCAAAATGCAGGTGGAGACATACGAGGTATGCAGGCTGCTGCCATCATAGT
>JANOVY010000100.1:0-23278 GCA_031417635.1 Bacteroidota bacterium
ATCGAGTCTGCATCAAATGCATGCAGTGGTTGACCTGTTTCATGGAGGATGAAATTGGTGATATCTACAATATTATTAATAGATCGAAGGCCTATTGACTGTAACTGATTCTGTAACCATAAAGGAGACGGTGCAACCAACACACCTGTGATAGATACTCCCGCATAACGAGGGCAGGCATCTGCATTTTCAATGGTTACTTTTATGGGGTGATTTGTATTGTCTGGCTTAAATGCATTTGTAAAAGGGCTTTTGGGTTTTGCTTCTTTTTGGTGGTGAGTAAGATATGCACAAACATCCCTTGCTACCCCAAAATGACTCATGGCATCCATTCGGTTTGGTGTAAG
Organism: Bacteroidota bacterium; assembly: GCA_031417635.1. Taxonomy (GTDB): domain Bacteria; phylum Bacteroidota; class Bacteroidia; order Chitinophagales; family Chitinophagaceae; genus Sediminibacterium. The sequence continues at coordinate 348 of JANOVY010000100.1, forward strand.
GCCAATTTCAAAAACCCAATCTATATAGGGTTTGAAATAATCAGCCGCCGGAGAACCCACAACTGAGTTTTCCGGTAGAACAATAATTCCGTCATGATTTGTTCCAATGCCAATTTCATCTTCGGCACAAATCATTCCATGACTTTCTATACTTCTAATTTTAGCTACCCGCATAGTTAATGGGTCGCCATTTATCGGATAAATAGTGGTTCCTGCGATAGCAACGACTACTTTTAGTCCAACAGCTACATTTGCTGCTCCACAAACAATTTGAAGAGGCGTTTCCCCACCAACCCTTACTGAAGTAAGTTTTAATTTATCAGCATTTGGATGTTGGGAACAATCAACAACCTCACCAATCAATAAGCCTATTAGTGATCCTTTTATACTTTCATATTTTTCTAAGCTTTCAACCTCTAAACCAATAGAAGTAAGGATTTTAGAAAGCTTTTCGGGCTCAATTATTTCGGGAAGGTACTCGCTTAACCAATTGTAACTAATCGTCATAGTTGCTTGCTCTTTACAGACATCAAAAATAGGTGATAAAATTGTGAATTGTCAGTATCAGGGCGTGAATGGTGATACACAAGTCTTGGGTTAAAGGACAATCTAAGTAATTCTCGACTCACGGTTCAGGTATCACCTTTCACAATGATTGACAATAATCTGCGTATAAATACCTGCCTTTAGGTACGGCTTTTACTTAATATCAGACAACCTTTTATTAAAAATCTTTCTGCACAGCATTATGTTAATTAGGATATAAAAGGGTGGGAAAACTTTTGCTTTTAGTGGATAACCATTGTAATTTGTGTGAATAGAGAAGAAAAGACTGTGAATACACTATGGATAAGCTGTGGATGAAAATTGAAAGAAATAATTTCCCAATGCCACTTCCTAACACATATATTCGCTTCTACATACATATTTGTAATAAATTCTTTACAAGGAAATAAAAAAATAGGTAGGTGTTTGGAAATTCAATGGAATTATTAACCCAATTATAGATTAAACCTGAATATGGACCTTACGAGCCTCAATAAAGATAGAAAAAGAAGAAAAACAGTAACAGATATGGGTTCTTCAATGGTTTATGGCAAAGTTCCGCCACAGGCCAAAGAATTGGAAGAAGCTGTTTTGGGGGCCATCATGCTTGAAAAAAGTGCTTTTGATACGGTAACAGAAATTGTAAAACCGGAATGTTTTTATGTAGAGGCAAATCAACTCATTTTTAAAGCCATGCAAGGTTTACAACAAAAGAGTGTGCCCATTGATATTCTTACTGTGGTAGAAGAATTAAAAATGAGAGAACAGCTTGATATTGTGGGAGGGCCTTATTATGTTACAAAACTTACAAACGCAGTAGTATCTACCGCAAACATTGATGCACATGCCAGAATTGTATTACAAAAATTCATTCAAAGAGAACTCATAAGAATAAGTGGTGAAATTATTGGTGATGCCTATGAAGATAGTACGGATGTATTTGATTTGTTAGATGAAAGTGAAACCAAAATGTTTAACATCACCAATAATTATCTAAAAAAGAATTTTGAAGATATTGGCAATGTATTGGCTAAGACCATTAACCGGATTGATGAATTAAGAACCAAAACTGATGATATATCCGGTGTTCCCAGTGGGTTTAAAACTATGGATCGTGTTACCTATGGATGGCAGCCAACGGATCTGATTATTTTAGCAGCTCGTCCTTCTGTGGGTAAAACAGCTTTTGCATTAAACCTTGCACGCAATGCAGCATTGCATCCTACAAAACCCATTCCTGTTGGGTTTTTCTCTTTAGAGATGGGTGCTTCTCAATTAGTACAACGTATTTTAAGTGCTGAGAGTGAGATTAAAATGGAAAAAATAAGTAGGGGTAAATTAGAAAACCATGAATACGAGCAGTTATTAAGTAAAGGAATTAAGCGGTTAGAAGTTGCCCCCATTTTCATTGATGACACTGCAGCATTGAATATTTTTGAATTCAGAGCCAAAGCCAGACGCCTAGTAAATAAACACAATGTAGGATTAATCATTATTGATTATCTACAATTGATGAGTGGCACAAATGATAGAGGTAGTAACCGCGAACAAGAGATCAGTAATATTTCTAGAAATTTGAAAGCATTGGCCAAAGAGTTGAATGTACCTATCATTGCATTAAGCCAATTGAGTAGAGCTGTTGAAACAAGAAAAGAAAGTAAAATGCCTCAATTAAGTGATTTGAGAGAATCCGGTGCGATTGAACAGGATGCCGATATGGTTATGTTCATCTATCGGCCTGAATATTATGAAGTAATGAACAATGAAAACGGCGACAGTACATTTGGTGAAACCCATATACGGATAGCTAAACACAGGAACGGTTCATTGGAGACCATAAAACTTAGAGCCAAACTGGATATTCAAAAATTTGAAGAATGGGATGGCGATAGTGGAATCAATGGATTGGGGAGTAACTGGAAACCGATAGGCCCGCCATCTACCCCGATTGCAGGAGGGGAAGGTGAAGGCGGAAAAATATTTAAACAAATGGGCAGTAAAATGAACCAGGGAAACTTTGATGATGGAGTGGAAACTGAAGCACCTTTTTAATTTCGAATAATTACAAGTTACCCGATATTTTCCTAATTTCATTTTGGTACTCCTAACCTAGTACTTTGTATTTACCTATGTCTCTTCCATTTTTTTATGAATCAGAAATACCGTCGGGTCTTTCTCACTTTACACTTAGCGAAGAATCCAGTAAACATTGTAGTCAGGTTTTGCGCATGAAATCCGGCGATCGCATTCAATTAACGAATGGAAAAGGAAATGTTTTTGTGGCGCGTATAATGAATGAAGACAAAAAGAAAACCCTTGTTAGTATTGAAGAATCAAGACTTGTGTTGCCTACTTCTAAAAAAATAAGTTGCTGTATTTCTCTTTTAAAAAACGCCAACAGATTTGAATGGCTGTTAGAGAAAGTTACTGAGATAGGGGTATATGAAATTCAACCCTTACTCTGTATTAGAACAGAACATGCTCGTTTTAGGAAAGACAGATTACAGGGTATATTAATTGCCGCCATGCTGCAAAGCCAGCAGGCATGGCTTCCCTTATTACACGAACCGGTAACTTTTAAAACTTGTATCAATCAATCTACCTATCAACAAAAATTGATTGCACATTGTGATGAGAAAAAAAAACAATTGATAAAAGATCTTCCTATCACTAGTGATAGACAAATTCTCATTGGACCGGAAGGCGATTTTTCTCCCGAAGAAATTAGTTTTGCTATTGAGAATGGATACGCCCCAATAACTTTAGGGGAAACCCGTTTACGTTCAGAAACAGCCGGCATTGTTGCCACAGCATTATTAATGAACAGCTAAATGTTTTCTGATATACGCTTTTGTTTATTTCTTTATAAAAACATTTTCAGATTCCTTACTTTCGTTTAACTAAACTAGTATTCATTTTAAGATGATTGAAACAGAAAGGCTTACGCTTCTCCCCCTTACTTATGAACATCTTGTAAGTTATTACAACAATGATGGCTCTTTAGAAATATTACTGAATATCAATAGAACCATACGAACCATTTCAGAAGCTTTAAAAGAAGCACTAGATGAAACCATTTTACCCAATGTGGCAGATGTAAATAAGAATTATTTGTTTTCTACACTTTGGTCGGTCATCGTTAAAAAAGAAAATAAAATGATTGGTGATATTTGCTTTGTGGGTGAGCCTAATGAAAATGGTGAAATTGAAATTGGTTATGGAACGTATGAGGAATTTAGAAAAAAAGGGTATATGACGGAAGCCGTTGGAGGAATGATTGTATGGGCCCAAAAACAAAACGCCATCTCATCAATCACCGCTTCAACTGAGAAAAAAAATACAGCTTCTTTTTTGGTGTTAGAAAAGAATCATTTTAAAAAAGTTGGTGAAACGGAAACCCTGTTTCATTGGCGTTTGAAAATCAATTAATCAATCAATTACTATTTTACAATCGAGTAAGTAACCGAATTTTTTTATGCTGCAGGTTTTAGAAGTCAATACGCCGAGTACCATTAAGGATTTTTTAATTGTGAATCCCTTACTTAATCAAGGCAACCCCTCATACATTCGCCCCATAGATAATGAAGTGTTGGAAGTATTCGACCCATTAAAGAATAAAAAATTTAAAAATGGTGAGGCCAAACGTTGGATTATCAAAGATGAAAAAGGCAAACTTATTGGCCGGATAGCTGCATTTACCGATAGTAAATACATCAACAAAGGAACCGAATTTGCCACAGGTGGAATTGGATTTTTTGATAGCATTAATGACCAAATGGTTGCCAATACACTTTTTGATACCGCTAAAGAATGGCTAATTAGTAAAGAGATGAAAGCGATGGATGGTCCAATTAATTTTGGAGATCGAGATAAGTGGTGGGGATTAATGGTAGAAGGATTTGAGAAAGAACCGATGTATGGAATGTCTTTCAATCCGGAATATTATGAGTCTTTATTTACTGCCTATGGATTTCAAAATTATTATAACCAATATTATTTTTCCATGAATGTGAATGACCCTTTACCGGCTCGTTTTCCGGAGCGTCACGCAAAATTTAAGGCAAAAGCGGGTTATGAAGCCAAACATGCAAAATTAAATGACCTCGAAAAATATGCAGGTGATTTTGCTACTGTTTACAATGCAGCCTGGGCACAACATGGTGAGGCGAAAGAAATTTCAAAAGAACAAGTGGTGAAGCTTTTTAATAAAATGAAGCCTATCATGGATGAGCGCACTATTTGGTTTGCCTATTATAAAGAGGAACCGATTGCCATGTTTATTAATATCCCCGACCTCAATCAATATTTTAAACACTTTAATGGAAAATTAGGTTGGTTGGAAAAAATCAGGCTGATTTGGATGAAGAAAATGGGTTATAACAAACAACTTACCGGGCTTGCGTTTGGTGTTGTTCCCAAATACCAATCATTAGGTATTGATAGCTTTATGATTAATGAATGTGCACTATTACTTCAAAATAGGAATTGGTATCTTAAATATGAAATGGGATGGTCAGGCGATTGGAATCCCAAAATGATCAATATCTACAAAACCTTAGGTGCTGCTCAAAGCAGACGAATGGTAACTTTTCGCTATTTATTTGACCGAAATCAAATATTTGAGAGACACCCAGAAATGGTATATAAATAAACGCCGGCTATTTGCCTCAGCCATAAACATCGCATTATTCAAAAATTGTACACATTGGCAAGAAGCTTGCGGTTAAAGACTAATAGCTAACAGCTAATTCTTATCTTCATCCCTGCTATGGACAACAAATTCATCGTTTCGGCCAGGAAATACCGCCCACAAAATTTCAATACGGTTGTGGGGCAATCTCATATTACCACTACCTTAAAAAATGCAATTAAAAACAATCAATTAGCCCACGCTTTTTTATTTTGCGGGCCGAGAGGAGTTGGTAAAACAACTTGTGCCAGAATCCTTGCCAAGACAATTAACTGCACCAACCAAACCTCCGATGGAGAAGCTTGTAATACATGTAACAGCTGTGTTTCATTTGATGCAGGCACTTCCCTTAATATACACGAACTGGATGCCGCCAGTAATAATTCTGTTGATGATATCCGCTCATTAGTAGAGCAAGTTCGTTTTGCACCACAGGCGGGTAAATACAAAGTGTATATTGTAGATGAGGTTCATATGCTTAGTGCCAGCGCCTTCAATGCATTTTTGAAAACATTAGAAGAACCCCCCTCCTATGCCATTTTTATTTTAGCAACCACAGAGAAACATAAAATTTTGCCTACCATTTTAAGTCGTTGCCAAATATTCGACTTTAAAAGGATCACCAATAATGATACGGTTACCCATTTACAGGAGATTGTAGATAAGGAAGCCATCAAAGCTGAAAAAGCTGCTTTACAAGTAATTGCGCAAAAGAGTGAAGGATGCATGCGAGACTCGTTAAGTATTCTAGACAAAATTGTAAGTTTTACCAATGGAACGGTTACCTATCGAAATACATTAGAACATCTAAACATTTTAGATGAAGACTATTATTTTAAGATGCTAGAATCTATGCAAAAACAAGATTTGGCAGCATCCATGTTATTATTTGATGAAATAAATCGCAAAGGATTTGAAGGTGATTTGGTTTTAAATGGCTTGGCTGAATTTATACGAAACCTTTTGGTTAGTAAAGACCCTAAATCTGCCGCATTATTAGAGGTAGTTGAGGGCATGCAGGATAAATACTTGGAAGCAGCCGGTAAAACCGGCTTCTCATATTTAGTTAGTGCATTAAATATTTTGAATGAAGCCGAGATTAACTATAAAATGGCCCGAAATAAAAGATTGCATGTTGAGTTAACATTAATCAAACTCAATTTCCTTCAACAGGCTATTGATTTGTCTGTAGACAATGGCCAAATCATTAAAAAAAAAAGAATTGATAACCCCATTGCTTTCCGAATAAAGCAAGTACCCTCTTTACAATACAATCCAATCAAAGCTTCAATTGAATCAGTAGCTACACTATACATTGATCAACAACCTATTGAACAGCCAAAAAAGGTAACTACACTTCCTATACAATCTATTAAAGAACCTACAGCCGGTAAACCGGTGCCTAAACCGGCTGTTAAATTGGGTCCTAAGAAAAATCTGCTCGATACATTAAGGGAAAAGTACGGTGATCAATATGCGATTGAAGAAATAAAAGAGGCAGAACTATTAACAATAGAAAGATTGAGAACTTTTTGGGATAGGTATTCTCTATTGCTTGAAAAGCAATTAAAACATTCTTCAGCAGGCACATTTAAAACAGCCAGATTAGCTTTAGAAAATGAAATTCGTTTTACCGTAACGGTTTCTGCACTTACTTCTCAAAAATTTGTTGAACAGGAACGGACCATGTTAATTGAACATTTGCAAAAAGAATTTAATAACCGAGCCATCACTTTCGAAGTACTGGTAGATGCAGGAGAACAAGAAGATATTCCTGCACATATGCGTTTGAATAGTAAACAAAAATTTGAACATATTGCTGCACAATACCCCCTAATAAAAGAGTTACGGGATAAATTAAAACTAGAAATAGACTATTAATATCTGCATATTATTTTTTTAGTTTCTTAGCGCTAGAAAATAATATTAAAACATTTTTATACAGTTCGTCAATTTCTTACATGACCAAAATAAAATCAATGTTGCAAAATGCCATTATCAACAATAAAATATACTAAAGAAGAATTAACAGTAGTCTGGGAACCCAATAAATGTGCCCATAGCCGTATTTGCTGGTCGGAATTGAAAGCAGTTTTTAATCCTTCAAAACGACCTTGGGTAAATATGGAAGGTGCTTCAAAAGAAAAAATTATTGAGCAAGTTCTAAAATGTCCAAGTGGCGCATTGCATTTTATCATGAATGAAGAAAACAAACAAGAAAATGAAGAAGCCAATATGATTAATGAACCCATGCAAAACACAAATATTCTGATCAAACCAAATGGGCCAATATTGATTGGTACCGATTGCATTATCACCCATTCAAATGGTGATCAGGAAATAAAAAAAGGTACTACCGCATTATGCCGTTGTGGCGCTTCTGGCAATAAACCCTATTGTGATGGAACGCATAATAAGATTGATTTTCGAGGATAGTATCTAAAGTTTTTTTGGTATTATTTTCTATGAGGGGGGGGTGGAACACATAGGCAAATAGGAAAAGCAAATAGGGATATAGCGTTTCAACTAAGTGCCTTTTTCCTTAACCTATCAACCTATGTGTTAAACAAAATCCCCATTAAATAAAGGCATAGATAATAGTAATTAAACCCGCTTTGTATTTGAATATCCATTCTTTAACAACCATTGCAAAACTTTATCCCGTTGGTCACCTTGAACAATGGCTTCATTATCTTTTACACTCCCACCGGTTCCACAAAAATTTTTCATTTGCTTACCTAGGAGATCTAAGTCTTCAAACTTACCAATAAACCCTGTAATCAGTGTTACTGCTTTACCAGCCCTTTGTTTGGTATCTAATCGAATGCGCAATTTCTGTTGGGCCGGTGGGATGGTTTCCTGTTCGGGTTCATTATCAGATTCAAAATGAAAAGAAGGATCGGTACTAAAAATAAATCCACGGGAATCGGGTTTGTTTTTTTTAGACATACTATACATTTTATAATAAAACGGCTTTCAAACTTAGGTCAACACTTTGTGCCTGATGAATTAATCCACCTACACTAATAAAATCAACGCCCGTTGCTGCATACGACTCAATGTTATCAAGATGAATCCCACCACTGGCTTCTGTTTCAAATTTTCCATTGATGAAATGCAAAGCTTCCACAATTAATGCTGGCGTAAAATTATCAAGCATAATTCGAAAAACCTTTCCTTCCCCCATAGAACATACTTTCTCTACGTCGTTGAGGTTTCTTGTTTCAACTTCAATTTTTAAAGGATTGGTCATTTTTTGAGTATAAGCATACGCAGCATTAATAGCAGACTCAATACCACCACAATAATCTATATGATTGTCTTTCAACATGATCATATCAAATAATCCAAAACGATGATTGTTGCCCCCGCCAATTCTAACAGCCTCTTTTTCTAATAATCGAAAATTGGGTGTTGTTTTGCGTGTATCAAGTAACCGAGTATGGTAGTCTTTTATTTTTTCAACAAAAGTGTGAGTAAGGGTAGCAATACCACTCATTCGCTGCATACAATTTAACACAAGCCTTTCGCAACTTAATATGGTATGAATATTTGCTTGTATTTCAAAAGCATTTTCGCCTATTATCATTTTATCACCATCCTTTATACTTGGAGAAAAAAGAGAAGCGGGATCCGCTAATTTGAATATTTTTTCTGCCACAGCCATTCCCGCAATGATTCCATCTTGTTTAATCTTTAATACAGCTTTCCCTTTTTTATTAAGGTTTATAGAGCTTAAGGTTGAGTGATCCCCCTCCCCAATGTCTTCCAATAAAGCCTCTTTTATCAAATGTATTAATTGTTCATCGAATGATTTCATTCAGCAAAAATAAGCAATACAACAAAGCCCCGCATTTGCGGGGCCAATTCAGAAACTTATGAAAGTATTTTTTTAATTTATCCGAATGGAGACTATCCAGTTCTTTCCTTCTTTCACTTTCATTAAAATAGTAATCCCAAAATCTTTCCCCTTATTGGTAAGCTTTCCGGTCATATACATGGTATTACCAATGGCTCTCTCGGATGATTTTTCAAACCCTTTCACCTCATTTTCTTCAAAAAAGGCTTTCAACGTAAGATTAGCTTGATTTCGGCCAATATTTTTCACTTCAGGCTTATCCATCAATTTCATATCCACAAAATCGTCGAAATACTTCGACACTTCTTCTGTATTTCCGGTTTTGAATGCTCGAACAATTGGCTCTATATCAACTTGATAAGAAAAAGACGACAAAACAATTGCTAAACCGGCCAAGAATACCATTTTTTTCATAATTCACTATTTACTTAACATACTACTACCAATAACATGCCAATTTTTGATTGAAACCTGATTTGTTTAAAGTTAACATATATTCATCAATCGTAAAAGCAGTAATTTTATGTCATGAGCAAGAAAGTTATCTTAGTTATTATGGATGGTTGGGGACTAGGCAAAGTAAAATCCGCTGATGCCATTCAGAATGCAAATGTGCCATTTGTAAGTTCTTTGTACAAAAAATACCCAAACACTACCTTAGTAACCTGCGGAGAAGATGTAGGGTTGCCTGACGGCCAAATGGGGAATAGTGAAGTGGGGCATTTAAACCTGGGTGCAGGCCGAATTGTTTATCAAGAGCTTCAAAGAATTAATGTAGCCATCAAAACAGGTGAATTTGCAAAAAATGAACATTTATTGGCGTCTATTCGATTGGCAAAAGCGAATCAAAAACCATTACACCTACTTGGACTTGTTAGTGATGGAGGCGTTCATTCACATTTGAACCACCTTACAGCGATTTGTGACCTTTGTAAAACAGAAGGATTAACAAATGTTTTTATTCATGCATTTACGGATGGCCGTGATACTGATCCCAAAAGTGGTCTGGGTTTTATCACCACTTTACAAAAACACCTCAATACATCTGTGGGTAAAATTGCTACTGTAAGTGGTCGATATTATGCAATGGATAGAGACAAAAGATGGGAAAGAGTAAAACTTACTTATGATTGCTTGGTAAAAGGGATCGGTGCCAAAGCCACAGATGCCATTGCTGCCATTGAGCAATCGTATGCAGCAGGTGTATCGGATGAATTCATAAAGCCTACAATCATCATCAATGAAGCTCAAGAACCATTGAGTTTAATAAAAGACGGAGATGTTGCTATCTGCTTCAATTTTAGAACAGACCGCTGTAGAGAGATTAGTGAGGTGTTAACACAAAAAGATCATGCTGATTTTGATATGCATACATTGAAACTTGATTATACAACTATGACTATGTATGATCATTCATTTAATAATGTACATGTGGTTTTTGAGAATGACAATCTTTTAAACACCTTAGGTGAAGTTTTGGCTTCAAATAATAAAAAACAGATCCGTATAGCTGAAACCGAAAAATATCCGCACGTCAGCTTCTTTTTTAGTGGAGGAAGAGAGGATCCATTTCCCGGCGAAAGTCGTATAATGGTACCTTCACCTAAGGTTGCTACTTATGATTTACAGCCTGAAATGAGTGCCATAGCCATCACAGATAAATTAATTCCTGAAATTGAAAATGAAACTGCAGATTTTATTTGTTTGAACTATGCAAATACAGATATGGTAGGACATACCGGTGTTTTTAGTGCCGCCATTATTGCCGCTCAAACAGTTGATGCATGTGTTGAAAGAGTAGTTACCGCCGCATTGGCACATGGTTATACAGTCTTTCTTACTGCCGACCATGGAAATGCAGACTATATGATTAATGAAGATGGCAGCCCCAATACTGCGCATACATTAAACCCGGTACCATTTTTTGTAATTGACAAAGAATGGAAGGGCCATCTAAAAAATGGCAAACTGGGAGATCTTGCCCCAACCATACTAACTGTTTTAGGTCTGTCGATTCCCAAAGAAATGACTGGAAATATTTTGGTGTAACTGGTAAATTAAACAAAATGAAAATTGTAAAAAAAATTTTAGTGGGTCTATTAGTCATCTTGATTGTTATGCAAGCTTTTCGGCCTGCAAAAAACAATTCAAATAATATCACAAAAGATATTTCAGTACATTATGCTATGTCTGATTCTGTGAAGACCATATTGGCAAAAGCATGTAACGATTGTCATACGAATAATACAGTTTACCCTTGGTATGCAGAATTTCAACCTGTTGCCTGGTGGTTAAATGACCATGTGTTAGAAGGAAAAAGAAAGATGAATTTTAATGAATTCGATGGTTATCGAATAGCCAAACAATACAAGAAACTGGAAGAATGCATCGAGGAAGTGAAAGAAGGTGAGATGCCTTTACCCTCTTACACCTGGATAAACAAAGAAGCCATTTTAACGGATGCTGAAAAGCAAACTTTGTTTGCCTGGTGTGAAACAGTAAGAGATAGTATAAAAGCTAGATATCCGGCAGATAGTTTGGTGATTAAAAAGAAAAAATAGTTTGCTGTTTGTTGTCTGGGTTATATAGCAGGCCTAACTACAAACCACAAACAACAAACAAGAAACTTATATACATGGAAATCAAATCAGCCAAATACATAATTTCTTCTCCGTTGGTAACCCAATGCCCAAAACCAGACAAACCGGAGTATGCATTTATTGGAAGAAGTAATGTTGGAAAGTCTTCATTGATTAATATGGTTACCGGGCAAAAAAGCTTAGCCAAAACATCATCCACACCCGGTAAAACGCAACTCATCAACCATTTTGAAATTGAAAGTTCTACGGCCAACAGGGGCCCCAAAGAAAAATGGTTTTTAGTGGATTTACCCGGATATGGTTATGCCAAAAGATCGCAAAGCGATAGAAGAAGGTGGGAACAAATGATTGATGGGTACTTACGCAAAAGAGAAAATCTGGTACAAGTATTTGTATTAATTGATAGCCGCCATACCCCACAAAAAAACGATATTGAATTTGTTAATCAATTGGATAAATGGGAAGTAAGTTTTTCACTGGTCTTTACCAAAGCCGACAAAGAAAAGCCGGCAGCAGTAGAACGCCATGTAAAGGCTTTCTTAGATACTTTAAGAGAAACCTGGCAGTTTTTACCACGTCATTTTGTAACCAGTGCGGAAAAAAATCAAGGCAGAACGGAACTATTGCAATTTATACAGGATTGTAATAAAGAAATCTTGGATAATACAAAAAAGGATAAGTAAGCGGTTAGCATTACGAAAGTGGATTAATAATAATTACCCTGTATTATTAATTGGTTCTTGGAACCCGGTATTTCAATTCACCGCCTTATCAGCGCAACAGCTGCTAGCAAAGGCTTCCGGCTTAGCTTTGAAGGCAAAACCCATTCCTAAGATATAGCCCATTGCTTCGCGCAATGCATCGTTACTTTTAAATTGAGGGTTTGTATTAATATCGGCATGTACTTCCATTTCTATTTGATGTTCGATAAACAAATCACAGAGTTCATACGCTATTTCTATGCTTTTAGCCACTTCAACTAACATCCTTTCTTTTATGTGAAATTTCTGTTTTGTTTTCTCATTGTGTATATACATAAATCCACCACTGTGTTCTCGAAGAAAAACAATCACAGTTGCAAATTCGGTGTCAGCCCCTTTTACCTGGCTGTCAGTGCCTATACAAACTTTTAATTTAATACCCTTTGCTGTCTCTTTTGTAATGGCATCTTCTACAGCTTCTTTAATGGGTAGTTCAATGGTTTCTCCGTTAAATTTTCTCCAACGCATAAGCCTAAGGTTTTTGTAATTTACTCCTTTATTGGTACAGGAATGGTTTTTACAAATGATATTATTATTAACACTAGTGGAAAAGACATGAAAGTTTGTGGTTTGTAGTTTGTGGTCTGTGGTTTGGTTCCAAACAATCGGGATTCCGCTTTTCGTTAAGCATTATGCGTTAAGCATTATGCATTTAGCGTTTACCTTTATCACCAAATTTGACAAATATTGGAAACTTTGTCAGTTTTCAAAAAAATGTACGGAAATTGACTAATATTCTTTTTTACCAAATAACTAACTGATGAAATTACTCTTACAATATTTAAGTCCTTATAAATGGATGGTGGGATTGGCTTTACTATTGGCCGCTATCAACCAGTCGTTTTCAATGCTTGATCCCTACTTTTTTGGAAAACTATTAGACAAATATGCCATTCACCCACATACCGTTGGCTATTTTAACGACAAAAAAGAATTTATTGTTACCGGAACTAGATCTGAATCCGAATTCATTTGGGGAGTAATGGGTGGCTTGGGTATACTAATCAGTGTAGCGATGGTATCTCGGATTGCGAAAGCTTTTCAGGATTACTTCAGCAATGTAATTGTACAAAAGTTTGGTGCAAAAATTTTTACTGACGGATTAAGACATTCCATGAAATTACCTTACCAGGAATTTGAGGATCAAAGGAGTGGTGAGACCTTATCGATCTTAACAAAAGTTAGAACAGATACAGAAAGATTCATCATCTCTTTTATCAATGTGCTGTTCAGCATATTGGTGGGTATCGTCTTTATTTCCGTGTATTCATTTCGCCTCCATTGGTCTATCATGCCCATTTATGTTGTAGGCATTGTTTTTTTATCACTACTCACCAGTTTCTTAAGTAGAAAAATAAAAGTCATTCAGAAAAACATTGTAAAAGAAACAACCATGCTTGCCGGAAGTACCACTGAGAGCCTACGTAACATTGAACTCGTGAAAAGTTTAGGTTTAACCGGACAGGAAATCAATCGGTTAAATAAAAACACTTACAAAATACTGGGACTAGAATTGCGAAAAGTGAAAAGCATTCGTACCCTTAGTTTCATACAGGGAACTTTTGTAAACTTCTTAAGACAAGTCATCATGTTTACCCTGTTCTGGTTGGTTTTTGGAGGAAAATTAACAGCAGGAGAAGTATTGACATTGACTTTTTATTCTTTCTTTATATTCGGCCCATTGCAAGAAATCGGCAATATTATTTTGTCATATCGTGAAGCAGAAGCTTCTCTCAACAATTTTCATAATCTGATGCAAAAGCCTTCAGAACCATCACCGGCAAGTCCTGAAAATATTGGAAATATAGAATATCTTTCTTTTAAAAATATCTCATTCAAACACCAAACTGCCCATTTTAAGGCATTGGATAATATTAGCTTTGAAGTATACAAAGGGGAAAGTATCGCATTCGTAGGACCTAGTGGCGCAGGAAAAAGTACATTGATGAAATTATTGGTCGGCTTATACCATACCCAAGATGGCCAAATTTATTTTAATGGAGTTGATAGCACCAATATCGCATTTGATGAGTTAAGAGGTCAAATTGGTTTTGTTACCCAGGATACACAATTATTTGCCGGTACTATTCGAGAAAATTTGTTATTTGTATATCCGGAAGCCACAGATACAGATTTACGAGAAGCACTTCACAAAGCAAGTTGTGATAATCTTTTAGCCAAAGCAGAAAAAGGCTTGGATACCATGATTGGAGAGGGTGGATTAAAATTAAGTGGTGGTGAAAAGCAACGCTTATCAATTGCAAGGGCCTTATTAAGGCATCCGCATTTATTAATATTTGATGAAGCTACTTCTTCATTAGATAGTATAACTGAGGAAGAGATTACCAATACCATCCAAAAGATTTCAGCACAAAAAGAACAAATAACAGTCATGATCGCACACAGGTTAAGTACCATCATGCATGCCGATAGAATTTATGTTTTAGAAAAAGGTATGGTGATTGAAACAGGAAGCCATACTGATTTATTAAAAGAGAAGGGATTGTATTATGCTATGTGGCGGCAGCAAATTGGGGAAAGGAAGGCAATGGCTGTTTTTGTATAAAAATCACTAAAGTAAATTTACTCAAATGAAACCTCTTTCATGAATCATGAAAGAGGTTTCTTATTTCCCTGATTATCAATATTTTGTTCCTTCTTATTTGAATAGAATAACGCAAAATGCAATACTCACCATACATTAGACGAGTATTTATAATCATTTTTTAAAAAAATCAAGTTCTTTCTAAAATGACCTAGAAAAGAAAATATTTTACATAGCAAAGGAAATTTCATAAACTTTCGTCAAATGATTGCTAGTGTAGAAATAATGTAGAATTTCATAATAAGTAAGAATACTTAATCATTTTTAAAGCATAACCACCCTCTTTCATATGAAAAAAATATCTAACTAAATATCATAGTCAAAGAAATGTTAAAGACACTTTTATTCTAAAATCGAGTGAAGGTTTTGATCAATATTATCTTCTAATTAATAAACTAAGAAAATGAAAATACTAATTATCTCAATAATTCTAACCGGTTTTACATTTTGCAGCAAAAGTAGTGACTCATCTACTTCAAATGCAGTAAGTAGTAGTTCAACGTTGAGTGCCGACGGAACCACAACAAATAATTTCTCTAGATTGTATTCAAAAATGTATAATATTATCTCCTTCGACTCTAGTGGAACAACCAGTGTAATTATTAAAACAACGGATGTACCAGATCATAAGTCCCCATTTTTTGGAGTAGGTAATGCAAAGTATGAAGCCTATAATGGCGATAATCCAAGTTTTAGTACAAAGATAAACTTGATGGGAACCATTACAGATCCCACTTTACTTTCTCAATCAATTACTTTTACAATTCCGCGGTATCCGGTAGTTGCTTCTTCGCATAGTTCAACAAGTGGAGGACCCATAGGGATTGGTAGAAATGGAGTTACTTATTTTAATCAATACAATGGGGCAGGTGCAGCATTAGACGCGCTAGAGATAAACAATGCCGATCAATATTTAGGTCATCCCACTCCTTCCGTTGCGGGAGCACAATATCATTACCATTATGAGCCCAAATATTTAACCGGGAAATTTGGAAACAGTTCATTTTTAGGATTCTTATTGGATGGGTTTCCGGTATATGGCCCATATGAAAATGGAACAAAAATTACACAATCCATGTTGGATACTTATAATGGACATATCAGTGCCACTGAAGATTTTCCGTCCGATAAAATTTATCATTACCATACTATATCAGCCAGTTCTAGTGTAACATCAGTTTTAATAACAGCAGCACCCTATATCAATGGAGGGAAATATTATGGTACTAAAGGCACCGTTAACTAATGAAAGGATTTCTTCTTGTTATATTATTTATTATCTCCTGCAGGGAAACCAATCATTCATTAAACCCTAAAATACAATATTTAACCATTGAATCATCAGATACATCTTTGCATAATATAAATGGCAATTGGATTGTGAAAGGAAGGCCTTACAATGGTTATATAATTGAAAAAAAAGAAGGGAAGTTAATAGCAAAACTTTTGATTAACGAAGGAAAGGAAAATGGGGTAGCCCATGGCTGGTATCCAAATGGCAAGAAAAAATATGAAAGAAATTTTCAAGGCGGCAAGCGAGAAGGAATACAAAAAGGGTGGTATGAAAACGATTCACTTTCTTTCCAATATTTTTTTAAAAATGATTTATTTGAAGGAGAGCAATTAACTTTTTTTGAAAATGGGAAACCATGGCAAAGTCTTCATTATGTTAAGGGATACGAAGATGGAAAACAGAAGTCATGGAATGATAGTGGAAGGGTCATCAACAATTTTACAATTAAAAATGGTAGATTATATGGTGTTATTGGAAGATTTGATTGTATGTCGGTATATAAAAAATAACTTGCTTTTTGTAACATTATTTTTTATACTTTTTGTCTCATGTCAAAATGCAGTTAATGAGGAAAAGGAAACTTTGCCTTTTTATAACAATGCACAATTTGATGCTGAATGGATAAAAGAAACAGATGCCAATTATGCGAACATTCATACAATTGATACATTTCAATTGACAAATCAATTAGGCCATACCATTACAAAAGATTCTCTCAATGGCTATATCTATGTGGCAAACTTCTTTTTTACTACCTGCCCGGGAATTTGTCCAAAAATGCTTAATAACCTACAAATATTACAGGATAGCTTTGCGTTTAATAAACAAATTAAGTTAGTATCCTTTACCGTTATGCCTTGGGTAGATTCTGTTAAAAAGCTGCATGATTATGGTGAAGTTCACAATATTCATCCTTCAAAATGGCATTTACTTACCGGCAATAAAGATCGAATTTATACCCTTGGCAGGAAATCCTATTTCGCTGAAAAAGGTTTGGGTCTTCAAAAAGATTCAACAGAATTTCTACACACTGAGTCTATGCTGTTGATTGATAAAAAAGGTAGGATTCGCGGAATATACAATGCAACTCAGAAAACCGATGTAGCAAGAATAACTGAAGATATTGCTACTTTACTAAATGAAAAGTGATCTACTTTTTAATAAAGTAGCATTTAAAAAAAGCTGTCTCTTTTCCCATTATCTCTTTCCATCAGTCCTTCTCAAACTTCTTCTTAAAATACTCCATCACGGATGGATCTTCCAGCCCTTCCATATCGCTCAACTCTAATTCAAGCGCCTTGGTACTTAATTGAATTTCTAATAAAGACAATGCCAAAGAAGCCGAAAAAGTTAAGAGGCTGATAGCAAAAACAATATGAGCCAAGGGCAAGGCTTCAATATAGATTAGATACATACAAAGAATACAACTTAAAAAAGTGATGACCCCCAAGGCTTGCATATGCTTAATTAATTTTAAGCGGTAACGAAGGTTCTTAATTTGTCCGTGTATGATATGTTTCTGTTCATGGCTTTTGTATTCATCATGCAAGTTTCTTACTCGATTAGATAAGGCTAAAAACCGGTTGGTATATGCCAACATAATTAAGCTAATAGCAGGAAAAAGCAATGCAGGGGTGTTGATGGAAATATCCATAAATTAAAATTATTACTGCCAAGTTAGTCATAAACTTGGTTCATTAAAAAAATAGAAGTCTATTGACCACAGTCAAATAGTTTAATTCTTTAGGTCTGATGGAACAAAAAGGAACAGCTTTTATGATGAACCAAAATAATGGATTATTGTTTTGTTAAATATTTTCTTTCAAAGAGCTTAGAATGACTGATTTGCAAATTTGAAAGAATTATCTTAAATTACTAATTCAGAACGGTTGTAGAAAATGAAAAAATATTTATTTAAATTTTGTTTATTGTTTTTTCTCCTACAAGGTATTTTTCTAATGGCGAAAACGCAATCAATTGCCCCTTTTATTATCAATTCAAATGGTGGAAAGTTTGTAAATAGGGGTTCTTTTCTCCTCAATAATTTTAGTTTCGTATGGAGTGTTGGAGAATCTTCCATGATTGAAACTTTTACCACTTCAAATGGATCAGTGATTTTAACGCATGGCGTTTTGCAGCCTTTTACTGAAATGGATTTACAAAGTATTCCAATCATTGGTTGGACCAAAGATGAAGTAAAACTTTATCCGGTTCCGGTAAATAATTTATTGCAATTTGATTTGTATAGCAAAGATACCGGAAATGTAGTCATTCAATTATTCGACATACTGGGAAACACTTTAGGCTTAAGAGACTTTCAGTACAATACATTACCCGTTAATCAAAAGATTGATTTTTCAAAGTATGCATCAGGAACGTATTTATTAAAACTATCACTTTACAACAAGGGGGCTTTAAAAAAGAACAGTGTTTTTAAAATTATAAAGATCAGATAACATTCTATATGAAACAAAAATTTATTTTCCTATCGTTTTTAATCATTGCAGGATGCAATTTGATTAACGCACAGCAAATCAACTATCAAGGTATTGCACGCAATGCAAATGGAGTAGCCATTGCATTTCAAGATATTAGTTTACGGCTTACCATTAAAGATATCAGTGGTAATCCGGAGTATTCAGAAACCAGAAAAATAAGAACCAACCAGTTTGGGCTTTTTGTAGTGTTGATTGGTAGCACGGGTGCTACTAATACCACAGGTAGTATGGCAGGTGTAAATTGGATAGCAGGCAATAAATCACTACAAGTTGAAATCGATCCGGCCGGAGGAAGCAGTTTTTTACAAGCAGGCACTTCACCATTGGTGTATGTTCCTTATGCAATTTTCGCAAATATCGCCAAACCGATAGGAACAGCCGGGGGAGATTTAATAGGTTCTACTTATCCGGATCCCATCATAGCCCCGCTTGCCATTACCAATGCAAAAATAACCAACCCATACATCAATTTTAACAACCTACGAGTTCAATTAGGAAAGGGGCAGTATTTTGCGAAAGATACCTTAGGAATCGATTTTAATATTAGTTCTGTAGACTCTACCCACACTTTCAATATTCCCAACGCATCAACGCTAAAAAAAGGATTATTAAAACCGATAGATTATAGCAATTTTAATACTGCCTATAATAATAGAATTACAAGTTTAACCACCACCGGAACCGGCGGACCGGCAACACTGTCTTCTAATGTATTGAATATTCCAACTTATGTTTTACCCGCTGCTTCAGCAACATCATTAGGAGGAATGATTCCGGGTGCTAACATCACCATTTCAAGTGGAACAATTAGTTTAACCGGAAACAATGTGATCAATGCTTTGGGAAGTCAAACAGCAAATAGTTTTTTTGCTGCACCCAATGGAGCAACCGGGAACCCGGCTTTTCGATCTTTGGTAGCAGCCGATATTCCAATTTTAAATCAGAATACAACAGGAAGTGCTGCAACACTTTTATCTGCAAGAAATATATATGGAATCGCATTTAATGGATCTGCAGATGTTTCAGGAATCATTGCATCAACCTTTGGGGGAACCGGTAATGGGTTTACTCGATTTAATGGCCCAACTACTTCAGAAAAAATATTTACATTGCCTAATGCAACCGCTTCAATTCTAACTGATAACGCAGCTGTTACCATTGCGCAGGGAGGAACCGGTGCTACCACAAAAACTACTGCATTTAATGCATTATCCCCAATGACAACTTCTGGAGATATTATTTACGGGGCTGCAGCCGGGACAGGCACAAGATTGCCGGTTGGAACTACCGGACAAATCTTAACCCTTGCAGGAGGTATCCCATCTTGGGCAACATATAGTCAATGGAATATTTTAGGAAATAGTGGCTTAAATGCTACTACAAATTTTTTGGGTACAACAGATGCTATTGCATTACGCTTTAGGGTGAACAATTCATGGGCAGGACAAATACATCCCACATTAACAACAACAAGTTTTGGCTTTGGCGCTGGCCAAAATACAACTGTTAATGGCAATACAGCTTTTGGAGCTGGAGCACTATCAACAAATACTACAAGTGTTGATAATACTGCCATAGGTAATGGTGCACTTTTTAATAGTTCAGGAACAAATAATACTGCCGTTGGACAAAATGCACTTTTTACAAATACAAGTTCAAATAATAATACAGCCGTTGGTCAGGCAGCACTTAGGCTAACTACTGGTGAATTTAATACTTCAATTGGAAGAGGAGCCTTAGAATTTAACAGTACCGGAACTGGAAACACAGCAGTCGGATATTTAGCGCTTAAAAGCAATACAATCGGCTTTAACAACACTGCTATTGGAAACGGGGCGGATGTTTTTTCAAACAATTTATCAAATGCAACTGCAATAGGATTCGGAGCCAGTGTAACTATCGATAATAAAGTGAGAATTGGTAATGGCAGCGTCGCAGTAATTGAAGGACAAGTAGCTTATTCTTTCCCTTCAGATGCAAGGTTTAAATACAATATAGAAGAAAATATTCCCGGTTTAGATTTTATTACCAAACTAAAACCGGTATCCTATTTATTTGATGATGTAAAGATGGATAATTTTGTAAAAACCGGCGATTTAAATGCGCCAATAGTTAGCAATGTAAATTACCCTGAAAAAGTACAAATCAGAAAAACGGGATTCTTAGCGCAGGATGTTGAAACTGCTGCCAAAAGCATCCATTTCGATTTTGACGGAATACATAAACCAGACAATGCAAAAGATCATTATAGCCTAGCTTATTCGCAATTTGTTGTACCATTGGTGAAAGCAGTTCAAGAACAGCAAATAAAAATAACCAGCTTAGAAAATAGAATAGCCGCATTGGAAAAATTAATAAAAGAAAAACTTCAATAGTGCTTATTCATTTTACCTTTTCAGCTTAACATCCAACGGTACATTTAATGCAATATTGAAGGTTATCATGAATGGCATGATTAAACCAATGGCCGGAAATGCTTAGGCAGGTGTATGAATAGAAATATCCATATCGGCAGTTTGCTAAATAAATATTTGGGGCATGAAAATGTGAATTTTATATTTAGTAAAGTATTGATAATCAATCATTAAGAAATTAAATAATAAACATATTTTATATTGATTTAAAAAATATATTCATACATAATGAAATTTATTTTTAGATTCGTCTAAATTATTTTCTAGCATTGTATGAAATATTGGTTATTTGTTCTCTTTTTGGTAAGCCATCTAGCTGTATGTGATGGTCAATGGATGTCTCAAACCGACAATCTTTATAGCGGACAAATTATTACAAAATCACCCAACGTGGACTTTACCAATATTTCAATCACACTGATATCCACCGGGAAAAAATTTCAATGTACCAAAGAAGGCAAATTTGTCATTACCGGTCTCAATCCCGGAAAACATCACCTGAAATTATCAAGTCTGGGATTTCAAAAAATCTCTTCAGAAATTACCATACCGGGTTCCGGTCAATTTTTAATGGAAGAATTGACAACCGAATTAGATCAAGTAGTCGTTACCGCTGTAACAGGAAACACGAAACTTAGAAGAACCCCTATTTCGATTGCTATCGTTTCACAAAAGGAAATGAAGCGAAGTATCGGAACCAATATTATAGATGCCTTATTAAAATCGGTGCCGGGCATTAGTGCCTTAACAACAGGCCCTAATATTAGTAAGCCATTTATTAGAGGCTTAGGCTATAATCGTGTGCTTACTTTATATGATGGCATTCGGCAAGAAGGCCAACAATGGGGCGATGAACATGGAATTGAAATAGACCAATATGCTGTTTCGCATGCAGAAATAGTGAAAGGGCCTGCCAGCTTGCTTTACGGGTCAGATGCAATAGCCGGGGTTATAAATCTATTACCGGGCATACCGATGGTAAAAGATGGTAAAGTTGCCGGTGATTTTTTAACAGAATATCATTCCAACAATGGATTAATTGGCACAAGTATTTCTTTAGAAAACAATAAAAATGGTTTTTTATGGAATATACGTGCCTCTAATAAAATGGCTACCGATTATCGAAATTCAATTGATGGCTGGGTGTATAATACCGGTTATCAAGAGAATAATATTTCAGGAATGATGGGTTGGGAAAAAGAAAAAGCAAAGAACTATTTTCATGTAAACTATTATAACAATCTACAAGAGATACCCGATGGAAGTAGAGATTCCCTCACTCGACAATTCACCTATCAGACAGAAGAATCCGATAAAGATGATATTAAAAACCGCATGATCGTTCCCATTGAACGTTTACATTCTTATCAAACTTCCACCTTACATCAAAACATTCAACATTTCAGAATGTATCACAAAGGTGTTTATCAACTCGGACAATCTACCTTAAACACCCTATTTGGATTTCAGCAAAACGTTCGAAAAGAATACAATCATCCAACACAACCCAATCAGGCCGGATTATTTGTTAGATTACAAACACTGAATTATGAAGCAAAATATAGTTTTCCTCAATGGCTGGGAATCAATTTTACAGGGGGAATCAATGGCATGTACCAAATAAATAAAAATATAGATGCAACAGATTTCCCTATACCGGATTA
>JANOVY010000101.1:0-32322 GCA_031417635.1 Bacteroidota bacterium
TTTGCTTTTTAGTGATTTCAATTTCAACTGATGAATTATGCTGTACTCCTATTCTTTTAGACATATTTCGTTTTACACCTATAGTTAAATCGGTGTTGAGTTTGTCTTCTGAATATGAAAGTGAAATGGTATAATTGCTACTACCTCTTTTAGAATTCCTAAATGCGTTTATTGCGCTAAAGCCTGTAGCGTTATTAATTATTTCCAAAAGGTTAGATTTCCCCGATCCATTTGGTCCAATAATAATATTTAATTTCGTATCAAATGATACGCTCTTGTTCTGTATAGATTTATAATCTATTACAGTTAATTTTTTAATTTTTATATCTGTTATTTCTGCCATTATTATATTCTAAGGTATCGGTATTCTATTAACGTTAAATGTATTACTAAATTTTACACGAATTATTGTTTCTTAGAATCTTAATTTATCCATCCTCCGAAACGTCCCCTATAAAAGCAAGAAACCCTTGAAAGCTTTCACTATCAAGGGTTTATGAAATTTACAAGTGCCCCAGGCGGGAATTGAACCCGCACGACCGTTGCTGATCACAGGATTTTAAGTCCTGCGTGTCTACCAATTCCACCACCAGGGCTTACCCATTTTTGGAAAGGATCCAAAAAAAATCCCACCCCGACTGTCGGGACGGGACTTGGAGCGAAAGACCGGGCTCGAACCGGCCACCCCGACCTTGGCAAGGTCGTGCTCTACCAAATGAGCTACTTTCGCGAATACAGATAAGAACTAATTTCGGAGTGCAAAAATAACCATCCAAAGTTCCTGACAAAATTTTTTATTCGCAGTCGATTATTTATAGTCAGGCTTATATTCAGAGCTTTTTTGAACTTCCACGGTAGGCGTTCCTTTGTATCGTTGATTATACAAACGATAACAGCCCCCCAATACAAAAGCTAAAATGCAGAATACCTGCAGGTAAAACAAAAATCGTGAAGAATTTACCCAACTTTTGGTAAAATCTTTTTCGCTTGAATCAATCGTTTCTTGTGACATAGTTATGGGTTACTTTGCAAAAATAAGGTACCGAGGCAAATTATTGAGTCTTCTTACTAACAATTTCCATAAAACGGGTATGCTTTCTAACAAAATAATGCCAAACCACTGAGCCTCCATACACTCCTTGTAAGGATACCATTGATTTTGGGGGATTTTTAGATAAGTGCCTTGTTGAAAAAAAACTTTTCATAACAGCCAAATGTGCTTGAAAAATTGCGATAAAAAAGGCAGTATCTCCACTAAATAGTCCTTTCCAAGCAGAAATTGCATCTAAACTAAAACGCAAGGGTATTTTCCAAACTTTTTCGTGAAATGGAAGATTTTTAAGAAGCATGAACAGGTTGTTCCTAAAATTCAGGTACACTTTTCTTCCTCCCCTAGGTAATGTGCCTGCACCCAAATGATATACGGTTGATGAAGGGCAAGCCATTATCTTGTAGCCTGCTAACTGCATTCGCCAACAAAGATCAATTTCCTCTTGGTGTGCAAAAAAAGAAGCATCAAATCCCCCCAATTCATGAAATACTTTGGCACGAACAAACATCGCAGCACCGGAAGCCCAGAAAAGAGGCTGCACATCATCATACTGACTTTGATCTTCTTCACACACATCAAATACCCTACCTCGTGAAAAGGGATACCCTAATGTGTCTATCCACCCCCCGGCTGCTCCTGCATATTCAAAAAGATGCGGCTGATGAAACGAAAGGATCTTTGGCTGACAAGCAGCAATCGTATGGTCATTCAGCAATATGTTGATTACGGGTTCTATCCAACCGGGTGACACACACACATCAGAATTCAGGAGTACATAATAGGATGCCTCAACTTCTTGTAAAGCCCAATTATACCCACCTGCAAATCCCTCATTCACTGAATGAGTAATGATTTCAATGGTAGGAAAATTTTGTGTTATGTACGAAACTGAATCATCGGAAGAACCGTTATCTGCTACAATAATTCTTAGCTGGGTATAGGTAGATGCTATGACTGAAGGAAGAAATTTTTGCAAATGCATTCTTCCATTGTAATTCAATATAACTACAGCCACAACAGGTTGTTCCAACAGTTTTGTTTTACTACGAAAATAAGGTGCTATCAGCAAACCTCACAAGAATTCAATCCACAATTGATTAAATCAATGATAATATTAGTAAAAATGGCTTTGAACATTTATATTGCAGCCCAATTCAAGCCTATGCGCTTTCTTCGAATGAATCTCGATTTTTTAGACCATCCTTGTTGCTAAACATGGATTAATTAATAATTAGTAATGAGTAATTAGTAGTTAGTAATTATCCGCTTTTTTTGATTTTGCGTTTCTTGTTCCTCAATTACTAATTACTAACTACTAATTATCAATTTTATGAGTCAATCTATATCCGAAAAGTCTGAAAATTTCCTAAACCTTGAGAACCAATTTGGCGCACATAATTATCATCCACTTCCGGTTGTTTTAGAAAAAGGGGAAGGTGTATTTTTGTGGGATGTTGATGGCAAAAAGTATTATGATTTTTTAAGTGGTTATTCTGCAGTTAACCAGGGACATTGTCATCCGAAAATTATCAATGCATTAATAGAACAATCAAAAAAGCTCACCCTTACTTCAAGGGCATTTCACAATAATTTATTGGGGGAATATGAGCAGTTTATCACATCATATTTTGGATATGATAAAGTTTTACCCATGAATACCGGGGTTGAGGGTGGCGAAACAGCCGTAAAACTTGCTCGCCGGTGGGCTTACACCCAAAAAGGGGTAGCCGAAAACCAGGCTAAAATTATTTTTGCCGAAGGAAATTTCTGGGGAAGAACATTGGCGGCCATCTCCTCTTCTACCGATCCAAGTAGCTATCAAGGTTTTGGGCCTTTTATGCCCGGCTTTGAACTGGTACCTTACAATGATTTGATTGCGCTTGAAAAAGCTTTTCAAGATAAAAATGTGGCTGCATTTATGGTTGAACCCATACAAGGAGAAGCAGGTGTAGTGATTCCGGATGAAGGATATTTACAAGGAATAAGCGCCCTTTGTACTACTTACAATGTATTGTTTATTGCCGATGAAATACAAACCGGCTTGTCACGTACCGGAAAAATGCTTGCCTGCGATCATGAAAATGTTCGACCTGATATTCTGATCCTTGGAAAAGCATTAAGCGGTGGAGTATTACCGATATCTGCTGTCTTGGCCGACGATTTTATTATGATGAACATTAAGCCGGGTGAACACGGTTCTACTTATGGTGGAAACCCCTTGGCTTGTGCGGTTGCGATTGCGGCACTTACCGTATTAAAAGAGGAAAAAATGACTGAAAATGCGGCAATCATGGGAGACTTATTAAGAAAAGAACTGGCCCGACTAGCATCTCCATTTATTACTTCAATTCGCGGAAAAGGCCTATTAAATGCAATTGTGATTAATCACAAAAACCCTGATGCTTCATGGGATCTATGCTTATCATTAAGAGACAATGGACTATTAGCAAAGCCCACCCATGGAGATAAAATTCGTTTTGCTCCCCCATTGTTGATTACAAATGAACAAATAATGGAATGTGTAGGCATCATAGATAAATCATTATCATCTCTACATTAAACCATTTCAGTCTCAGTATCACTGTTTCTGGGTGTAGTGAAAAAATCAGACGCGGGCTTACGCGTGACATTAATCACAGATTTACGGAGGAATGGAATAGCAAGGAGGAACCTATTTTTTAGATAAATCCAACTTAGGTAAGAGCGACATGATTTGGAGTAGGATAGCCAACCCTATTATAGCAAACAATGCCCACTTTTTTTCAGGGCACTCTCCCATCATACAAGCTGATACCAATAAATAATTGCGGAAAGACCAAGCAAGATTAAGGGCTGCCATAAATACATTGGTTCTTTTGGCCCAAATAGCCGGAACCGCAAACATAATGAGCATGATAAAGCTTAACACAAAATTGAATAATCCGGGTTTGCCAAAATTGGTGCCTTCTGCGCTAAATCCGGTAATCGTTAATTGGTGACTGGCTATAAAAGTCCAGGGCATAAAACAAACAGCCATCAATGCCAGCGATGCTATCATACCAATTGGTTGAGAATATTTCATAATTACTGATAACTTACTACAAACCTATTCCTTTTATGAATTAGGCACACCGTTAAACCACTTATATTTTGAGGCATGAATTGTAAAAAAAATAAAACCCGCAATTATGGCGGGTTTTATTTGCTTATCGGAGGTCCCGAGCGGATTCGAACCGCTGTAGAAGCTTTTGCAGAGCTTTGCCTAGCCACTCGGCCACAGGACCTATTCGTGAGTTGATAAACCTATTATTTCAGTAAAAATAGATGATTACCTTCGGCTGAGCGCGAAAATAAAGCAAACAAAGGAAAATTAAAATTCTAAATCTTAAAAGCCGAAATTTGTGTTCAAAATATGTATGAAATGAATAGGATTGCTGAAAGTGAGTTAATCATAAATGACCGTGGAGCTATTTACCACCTAGATTTGAGACCGGAGGAACTTGGCCATACCATTATTACGGTAGGTGACCCGGGTAGGGTTTCTGAAGTAAGTAAGCATTTTGACAGTATTGAGGTACAAAGAAAACATAGGGAATTTGTTACGCACACAGGCCTATTGGGCAACAAACGAATTTCAGTGATATCTACCGGCATTGGCACCGATAATATCGATATTGTATTGAATGAATTGGATGCATTAGTGAATATTGATTTTGAAAACCGTACCATCAAATCAAACTTAACCCAATTAACAATTGTCCGTGTGGGCACTTCAGGTTCATTACAAGCCAATATCCCGGTAGATAGTTTTGTAGCCAGTACCCATGGACTTGGTATTGATAATTTGCTAAACTTTTATCAATGGGAAAACAATGATGAAGAGATGCATATTATTAATGCTTTTATTGAACATACTCAAATCGACAAACAATTAGCAGCTCCATTTATAGCATCGGCGGGTCCTGCTATTCAAAAACATTTTGTCAATGGATTTCACCAAGGAATAACGGTTACATGTCCGGGATTTTATGGACCACAGGGAAGAGTGTTAAGATTAAGATTAACAAACCCAAATTTGATTGATCAACTAACGCAATTTAGATTTGGCAATCATCGCATCAGCAATTTCGAAATGGAAACGAGTGCCATTTATGGTTTGGGAAAACTATTGGGACATCATTGTCTAAGTTTGAACGCCATGGTGGCAAATAGGGTTGCCAAAACATTTAGTAAAGATGGAAATGCAACTGTACAGGCATTAATAATGAAAACATTGGATACCATTTCAGGTATCTAAATTATCAATACATTTAGCATATCAAAAACTCATGATTATTCCATTTTATAAATATCAAGGTACCGGTAATGATTTTATCATCCTTGATAATAGAGACGGTATTTTTCAATTAACACATGAACAAATAAAACATGCGTGTGATAGGAGGTTTGGTATTGGTGCAGATGGATTAATGATGTTATCAACTAAACAAGGATTTGATTTTGAAATGAAATATTACAACGCAGACGGGCGAGAAGGAAGCATGTGTGGCAATGGGGGCAGGTGTTTAACACGGTTTGCCGCAGATATGGGCATCCTGAAAGACGCATACCATTTTATTGCCGTGGATGGAGAACATGAGTCCATGTTAACTGAACACAATTGGATTAAATTAAAAATGAAAAATGTTTCATCAATTCAAAGGCATCATGGAAATCAAATTTTGAATACAGGTTCTCCACATTATATCATTAGTACACCCGATGTAATGAAAATTAATGTTTTCCGGGAAGGAAGAGAAATCAGGTATAGTAAGGATTTTGAATCTGAAGGCATTAATGTGAATTTTGTGGAGAATGATGAAAGAAACATTATTGTTAGAACCTATGAACGCGGTGTGGAAGATGAAACGTATAGTTGTGGTACGGGGGTAACTGCGGCCGCTCTTATTTTTGCCCATAATGATAGTGGATTTAATAGAATTGAGGTGCAAACAAAAGGCGGACATCTTGCTGTAGAATTTGAAAAAAAAGGAGAGCAAATCTTTACTGATATTTGGCTTTGTGGTCCGGCTGTTTTTGTTTTTAATGGGGAGATGGAGTTGTAAGTATTAAGTAGTAAGTTATAGGTTTTAAGTACCATGTCTATTACAAAAACCTGAATCTATAATTGCATTTACTTAAAAATTTCCTTTAAAAAAGCAATCCTCAAAACTTAATACCTATAACTTACTACTTAAAACTTCTTCCACATGATTCAATATTTTAAAAACATAAACGGGCAAACACTTGAAATTGATAAACCCGATATGGGAGTTTGGGTAAACCTGGTTCCTCCATTTAAAGAAGAAGAATTTATTGAATTAAGCGAGGATCTAGAAATTCCAATTGAATTTCTTCGAGACTCTTTGGATATAGATGAACGGCCAAGATATGAGTTAGAAGATAATGTAAAATTTGTAGTTATTAAAACCCCAACTGAAAACAATTCATTTAACGACAGTGATGCATTTTATATAACCATCCCTATCTGTATCATATTAACGCATACACAAATCGTTACTGTCAACTCTTTTGATAATGGAGCGATAAAGAAATTTTTAAACTCATTTCAAAAACGTCACCCGGATAAAAAGAATATGATGATTTTGAAAGTGTTTGAAAAAGTTGTGCAGAATTATATGGAGGTTTTGAAAGAGATTAATCATCGACGAAACCAATATGAAGCCAGTTTATACAATTCAAACAGCAATGAAGATTTACTGAATCTAATGCGAATTCAAAAAAGCTTGGTTTATTTCGTTACGGCACTAAGAAGTAATGAAATGTTAATGATGAAATTAGAAAGAACCAACTTTTTAAGCCTGAATGAAGAAGAAAGAGAGTTTTTACAAGATTTGATTGTTGATACAAGTCAGGCATTGGAAATGGCAAATATTTATACAAATATTTTAAGCAGTACGATGGATGCATTTGCCAGTATCATCAGTAATAACCTGAACACGGTCATGAAAAGGTTAACTTCAATTACCATCATCTTATCCCTTCCTATTTTGGTTACCAGTATATATGGGATGAATGTTGAGTTACCCTTCCAACGTTCAAATCACGCTTTTTATATACCTGTCATGCTATCAATTGTTATTTCAGTCATTATCAGTTGGTATTTCATGAAGAAAAAATGGTTTTAAGATGCCTTTATTTAATGTAAGAGTGTATGGGGTTTTATTTGATGCCCAAAATCGTCTTTTGGTAAGTGATGAATTTATTAGAGGTCATTATTATACTAAATTGCCGGGCGGCGGTTTGGAATTTGGAGAAGGTACGCGAGATTGCTTAAAAAGGGAGTTCTTGGAAGAAACCGGACTGGACGTTGAAATAGGTGATCATTTATATACCACTGATTTTTTTCAAATTTCCGCTTTCAATAATATCGATCAGATTATTTCAATTTATTATTTTGTAAAGGCCAGTGAACCCATTGTACTAGATACAAAAACTGTTCCCTTTGATTTCGCCCCCAATCAAATTAACGATCCGAATGGAGAAAGCGAAGTTTTCAGATGGGTTAATTGGGATGAATTAAAGGAAGAACACATGTCATTGCCCATTGACAAAATTGTAATACAAATCATAAAATCAAACAAAGGTCTAATCGATGTTAAGCAAAGATCATCATTGTAATTTTATTTCTTAACTTATTCAATTCAAATTAATATCTACTGTGCTTGGGTTGAATCATCGTTTTTCTCAACACATAGATAAATAGTAAAGAACATAGAAAACATAGGTAGTTGTATGTGTCCAATTCTTAATCTATGTTTCTATGTATTTTTTTTTAGAAAATTAGTTAATTTGTAATTTGTTAGCAAGCCCAATCTGAAAAGATTCAACTCTCCTTCCCCATGGCCGCCAGCTTCATTTTCTTAGCAGTTTCGTGACCAACATATCTTTCTATCTGCTTCTCGAGAATATAAATTACCGGGGTTAAAACGATGGCCATGGTAAACTTATAAATATAATTTACCAAACAAATGGCCAAAACCAATTGCCAGCTCCAACCATTACCAATTTTAAAAGCAATGAATAAAACTACGAAACTATCCACTAATTGAGATACCAATGTAGACCCGGTAGCCCGAAGCCATATCCATTTTTCACCGGTGAGTTTTTTTATTTTATGAAATATAGTAACATCCACAATCTGACTCACTAAAAAAGCAGTCAAACTACCTAATATTATCCACATACCTTGACCAAAAATTCCTCCAAAAGCATCCTGCATATTAGGAATTCCATTACCCTGTTTTGACGTAACCCAAAAATCAGCGGGTGCTATTTTCATAGCCCCATAAAACATGATAAATGCATAAGTAATTAATACAATTGCCGTATAACTAATTCTGCGAACAGCTTTGGGTCCATAATATTCATTCACGATATCCGTAATAATAAATTCTAATGGCCATAACAAAACACCACATGTTAAATTAAATGCCAATCCAGATTGCCCGAAAATGGTGAAATTAGACGGTTGGATTCCCAATAATTTTTCTAAAGAAAATATTTTGCCACCAATACATTCAGCAATCAATGCGTTGGCTACAAAAAAAGCAGTAATAAATAAGAAAAGCTTGGTGGGCTTGTCTTTTAATATGTCATGAATCATGAGGGCAGAATAAAATGAACAAAAATTTGAAGAATTAAAAAAAGCAGATTGATCACCATTAGCCAAACCGGAATGAGAATCGACTTTTTACTAATCAATTGTATACATAACCAACAACAAACAAAAAGGTTTAAAAAGGGTGATACAAGCCACCCGAGTGTAATCACCATCTCATTCAAACCGGTAATTCCTTTAAAATTTGGCATTCGTTGTACTAACAAACAAAGGAAAAACATGACGTTACAAATAAAGGCTAGTCTTGATAAAAAAGCAAAAAGTTTCATTTTGATGATTGAAAATTAAAAATACCGGAACCACAGATCTCAAACCACCAACCATTCACTTACACTGAACATGGGTACCTATTTGGGAACCTAAAAAAATAATTTGTTGAGAATTTTTCAATTTTTTATAGCTCTCCATTCACAATTTACATCCAAACTTATTGTAATTCATTCTGTCAGGTTAAAAAATAAGCATTTTTCATGTAGGTTTGCGATAGCTTAAAATTAAGACATGAAGAACATTCAATGGAAAACTTTGCTCCCACATGCAATAGCAGTAGGTATTTTCTTATTAGTTGCCATCATTTATTGCAAACCGGCAATTGAAGGAAAGGTACTAGCCCAAACAGATGTTATTCACTGGAAAGGAATGGCACAAGACATGT
Source organism: Bacteroidota bacterium (assembly GCA_031417635.1). Classification (GTDB taxonomy): domain Bacteria; phylum Bacteroidota; class Bacteroidia; order Chitinophagales; family Chitinophagaceae; genus Sediminibacterium. The sequence goes on from JANOVY010000101.1 coordinate 9,367, forward strand.
ATAACTACAAAGAAACACATGGTCATTTCCCATTATGGAACAATAATCTTTTTGGTGGGATGCCGGGATACCAAGTAACATTGGAAGCCTATGCTCCAATTCCTATCATGTTCTTACACAACGTTTTCATGCTTTACTTACCAAAACCGATAGGCTATTTCTTTTTATTGTGTATTGCCTTTTACTTCCTAACACAAGTTGTGGGCGCAAAACCTTGGCTAGGGATTTTAGGGGGCATTGCATATGCGTATGCTACGTATGGGCCCATTATTGTTTCAGTTGGTCATGATACAAAAATGCAAGCAATGGGATATTTACCCGCTTTACTGGCAGCTATTTGGTTGATTTTTCATAAAAAGTATTTATGGGGAGCTGCTTTAACGGCTTTATTTAGTGCATTATTAATAGGGATGAACCACTTGCAGGTTACTTATTATTTTCTATTGGTTGCCGGATTTATGACAATCGGGTTTGTTATTCATTGGATAAAAGGGAAACAATACAAAGAACTTGCATTATCCATACTGATTGCTATCGGAGCCGGTGCAGTAGGTGTGTGTTTTAATATGGTTACTCTCGCAACAACCAATGACTATGCTAAGGCAACAATGCGTGGTGGCCAATTATCGATTGATTCAACCGGAAAATCTTCTAAAACAAATGGTCTATCCATCGAATATGCATTCACTTATGGCAGTTATGGAAAAGCAGAAACCTTTACCTATCTCATTCCGGGGATTTATGGAGGGCCGACTGAATTGTCATCTGGATCTGAAGTTTCAAAATTTGCCGTTGAAAAAGGCATTCCTGAAGATCAACTTTTACCATTGGCTTCAAGGTATACTTATTGGGGAGACCAGCCGGCAAATGCAGGACCGGTATACCTAGGGGCAATCATTTGCTTTCTTTTCCTGTTTGGCATGGTGTATTTAAAAACATGGCATAAGTGGTGGATTTTGGCGATATGCGCATTAGCCATATTGATGAGTTGGGGTAAAAATTTTCAAGGATTGAACACATTTCTTTTTCATTATCTGCCCTTATACAACAAATTTCGAGCTCCCAGTATCATATTGGTTATTCCACAATTACTTTTCCCATTGGTTGCGATTATGACCCTTCAACAATTTTTATTTGATGAAACAAACAAAGCGCAGGCACTGTCAAAACTTAAGACCACACTATATGTTACAGGCGGCTTATTTGCAGTAGCCATTATTTTTTATGTTTCCTTCAATTATACAAATAGTAACGATGAAGGATTGAAAAACTACTTCGCTCAATTGTTTGGCGGCAAACAAGAAGAAGCAAATGCGTTGTTCAAAGCTTTGATAGCAGACCGGAAATCGATTTTTGGTGCTGATTTATTAAGAAGCCTATTATTAGTGGCTTCAGCTGTTGCCTTATTATGGCTTACTGCGAAAAATAAAATCAAAGCTATGTATACATTAATAGCAATGATGTTACTTTGCTCATTTGATGTATTGTCTGTTGGTAAGAGATATTTAAATGACAATAATTACCAAGATGCCGAAACAATCAATGACAACTATTTCAAACCCACTGCGATTGATCTGGAAATAATGAAAGACACTTCGCATCCCCGTGTTTTTAATATAACCCAACAAGATCCATTTGCAGATGCCATGACTTCTTATTTCCATCGTTCGGTAGGTGGATATCATCCGGCAAAATTGAGTATATATGACGATATGTATACCCGTCAATTACGCAAACAACCATTAAATATTCAGGTATTAAATATGTTGAATACAAAATATATCATTGTACCCGGTCAACAAAATGGGCAACCTATGTTACAAATAAATCAAGGCGCATTAGGCCAAGCATGGTTTGTTAAAAACATTCTTTATGTGAAGGATGCTGGTGCAGCCATGAAAGCATTAGACACGGTAAATCCAAAAGACACGGCCATTGTAGAAGAGAAATTTAAAACAGAGATTGCATTTACACCGATGGCAGATTCAACTGCAACTATCCATTTAATAAAAAATGATAATGACCTAATCACTTATCAATCAAACAGTCAAACAAATCAATTTGCAGTGTTTAGTGAAATATTTTATGACAGGGGTTGGAAAGCCTATATAGATGATAAGGAAACTGCCATTCTGCAAACCAACTATGTTTTAAGAGGGCTTGCCATTCCCGGTGGAAATCATAATATCCGTTTTGAGTTCAAACCTTCATCCTATTATAATAGCAATAAAGCTTCAATTGGATCAGCCGCTATTATTTGGGCCCTATTGTTAATGGCACTTGTGACAAGTTTACGTAAAAAAACACAAATTGCCTAAGCAAGCCAAACCCAATGTTTTGGGGATTGTGTCGTACCGTATATTTCCTGCATTGATGGGCGGACAAAAATGTGTAAATGAGTTTTATTCACACATTGCCGCTCATTCAAAGGTTATTCTTGCTGTTGTAAAAGAAAATGAAATTACTGCAAATAACGGGATGTTGGTTTTGCCCTTTTTATATACTCATCAATGGGGTATATTAAATCTTAGATATCTATATAAGTTAAAACAGATTATAAAAACACATGAGATAGATATTGTGTTTATAGAACATTCTTATTTTGGCTGGCTGGGTTTTTTATTACAGCTCATTACAAAAAAGCCTTTTGTTATTAGGTCGCATAATATTGAATCACACCGTTTTCGTGATTTGCAAAAAAGCTGGTGGAAATGCTATGAATGGTACGAGAAAAGAATACATCGAAAAGCCCATCACAGTTTTTTTATCACACAAGAAGACAAAAATTGGGCAACAACAAACTGGCAAGTACCCGAAAGAAATTGTAGCCTTGCAACATATGGAACAAATATTTTGAATCCCATTACTCATTCCGAAAAAAAAATTGCAAGAGAAAAAATACTACGTCAATTCAAATTGTCATCCAACACCAAACTTTTTCTTTTTAACGGCACATTAGATTATTTGCCAAATTTGGATGCCTTACGAATCATCATACATGAAATAATACCTGAACTACAAAATCGGCTAATAAACTATCGCATTTTTATCTGTGGTAATCGCTTAAGTTCTCAATGGAAAGATGTGTTACAAGAACACCCTCAAATAATATTTCTTGGATTTGTTCAAAATATAACAGAATATTTATTGGGTACTGACTGTCTGATCAATCCGGTAACATTAGGGGGCGGCATTAAGACAAAATTGATAGATGCATTGTCTAATAATCTCACTTGTATTTCATCATTCTGCGGCGCAAGTGGCATTCCTGATATACTAACAAATGGAAAATTAATAAAGGTAATTGATTACAATTGGATAGGTTTTGCCGACGAAATGTGCGAATTAAACATTGAATCAAAGCTGGACACCCCTCCTGCATTTTATGCGCATTTCAATTGGAATTCGATAGTTGACAATGCATTATTATCTTTGCAAAAGTCATGAATGATTCATTGAAAATATCAGTTGTCATATGTACCTATAATAGGTCTGCCTATATCAAAGACGCGATGGAAAGCCTATATGGACAAACATTGTCTCGAAATAAATATGAAGTGATTATAGTTGATAATAATTCAACAGATAATACCAAGGAAATTTGTGAGACATTTATTCAATCACACGCCGATGGTCATTTTTATTATACAAATGAAATTCAACAAGGCTCATCATATGCCAGAAATAATGGAGCCACCCTTGTTACCTCACCAATTTTGTGCTTTATGGATGACGATGCCATTGCAGATAAGGATTATTTAGAAAAAATTGTTGATTTTTTTCAACAACATCCGGATGCAGGCGGACTTGGCGGCCGCATCATTCCAAAATACATACCCGAAGAGCCTATATGGATGAGTCACTATGTATCCTCATTGGTTGGCCATTTTCATTACAGTGATACAGTTGCCGTATTCTCAGCCAATAAATATCCACTAGAGTCTAATATGATTATTCGCAAAGTTGATTTTGATACCATTGGTGGATTTAATACTGCCTTACCGGGTGTAGTAGGCACTTTGCGAATTGGTGGAGAAGGAAAAGACTTTTTTTTACGCCTCAAAACATTAGGCAGAAATATATATTATGATCCCGCCATCCGTGTACAACATGTAGTGGAAACAGCCAAACTTACCCATGAATACATGTACCGGGTTGCTAGTGGTATTGGAAGAGGGGAAAGCGTAAGAATGAAAGAAAAAAGCAATTGGGCTTTTTACAAAAAGATATTGGAATATGTTATCAAATTCGGCGCTTCATTAGTGCTTGGCATTAAATATACTATACAAGGACAACCGGCGAAAGCCGGGCCGGTGATTCGGTTTAGAATTGATGCAATAAAAGGCTTACTAAATAAGTAATAACTATTTTATGGATTTACGATTTGTACTAGAAAGAAAAATAAAAGGAACTTTGAGTAGGTGGTTTGGAATACGGTTTCAATCGGGTTCTGAAACATCAAAAGTTCGCAATTGGGTACTACCCTATTGCATTGGAAAAGGTTGTGATATTGGATTTGGGGGGGATAAGATAATGAAAGTAAACTGCGATGGAATTGATTTTCCTCAGCCTTATACATATGTTGGAAAAGACAAAGTAGATATCGGTTGTGATGTAATAAATAACGAAATACCGGTAGCAGATAATACATACGACTACGTTTATACTAGTCATTTGATAGAAGATTTTATTGAAACAAAAGATGCCTTACAAAAATTCATTCGCATACTTAAGGATGGAGGCAATTTAATATTGGTCTTTCCGGATCAACCAAATTATGAGGTGTATTGCAGAAATTTGGGCATCCCCATGAACCCTTATCATATTCATGCCACGATGGGCTTTGGCTTTATGATGGAAAAAATAAAAGAAATACAAGGCATTTCCTTTGAAATATTATTTACCAATAATTGTGAGGTGGATTACAATGTAGTGATTGTATTGAAAGTGAGAAAGCAATAGACTTTCTCATACCCTACTTTTTATCAATTCCCAGATCCCTTTGTTATTTCTTAGTGGTATAAAACGTTACCAAGGCAGGATTCACATCGTTTCTGATCAACGACACTTCAAATCCAGCACTCTCACATCGCGCTACTAAATCAAAACCAAATTCATAAAATACAAGATAATCAGCTTGATTTTCGAATTTGGAACCATGATAACTAGGAGGCATCATATGTAAGAGACTACCATCATCCATTTTTGCTCTGATCTTTGTATTGGGCCGATCCCAAATAATAGGTGTTGTAAATACATGCACCCCCCCATTCTTGAGAACTCGGCGAATTTCATGAAAAGCAATATCAATATCCGGTACATGCTCTAATGTTTCGGATGTGATTACCATATCAAAAGAATTATCCGGGTATGACAAGTTCAATAAACTTTCGGAAGGTATGCTTGGATTATTGGATGCAAATTCTGAATATTTTAAGTTGGGAGATTTGCATAAAAATTGATGTATTGTACCGGCAGAATTAATTTCAGCAATGCGAAGTTCTTTTACCTTCGGCTCATCAAAAGCCGCTGCTAAGTTTGGCGCTTTGATTCCGGAAATATTTGAGATGGCTAACAGAGTGGCTTCAGCCAGCTGGTTTGTACGGGCACTACAACCACATTTTATACAATGACGTCCTTCTCTATCATTCATCCATTCAACCCATTGAGGAGACAATTCCCACTCATTGATCAATGCCGGCCATAATACTCGATTTACGGTTTGTTTACCCACAAATCCACAAGCCATGCATTTCTCATTACCTAAGTATTTACTCAAAAACAAATGAACAGAATGCTTCCATGTAAAGTATATTTTTTTCGCCTGACTCAATTTTATCATTATCGGTCTTTCAATTCATTAAGTTAAAAATGGTATTTAATTCAAATATAAAAAGTTGAATTATCTACTTTTTTCTACATAAAATCAAGTTATTCAAATACAATTCTTCTCCTGAAGGAAATATGCTTGCATGAAAATTTGCGTAACAATTTAGAATGATATTGGTTGATAATCTAATCAGTTTTCTAAGGAGTGGAATTTTAGCAAAAAAAGGCATAATGTGATTGTGAAAATAAGTTAAGCGCATTTGGATAATTACATCCATACTTGTTCCTAGTTTTTTAAAAGATACTACTTCAAACCCATTCTTTTGCATTAAGTGCTTCAATGCAAAAGAAGTATAACGAGCATAATCATTGGGTTGTTCATGTTCACAAATGGCAAAAGGACAGGTAACCAAAATTAACCCGCCTGTTTTGGTAACTCTATGAATTTCCGGTATAATTTCCTCTAAATTAAATATATGTTCAAATACTTCACTAGAAAATACTGAATCAAAATATTCATCCGGAAATGGAATTTTTTTGCCATCATAAAACATATCAATATTTTCATCAGTATGATCGTGACCTTCACTATCATAATCAAGCCCTATATACTTTTGTACATTAAATAGTTTTTGATAGGGTTTAGATCCGCATCCAAAATCAAGTAAAACACCACTCAAATTGTCTTTATAGGCTAATATACCCTGTAGCAACCTGTTCCTAACCAAAAATGATGCTGCACCCATATTTGGATTGAATGCCTTATTGACTAGGCTTTTTTGAGAAATTTTATTTTGACTTGAATATGACCCCATCTGAATTTATTTTTAATAATTTAACAAGTTTTCTTTTCAAAAAGATAAAATCCCATTGGATAGTATTGAGGTAAGCTGAAATAAAAATAACAATGGAAAGGAAGATTTTTTTAATAACAGATACATGATACTTACCTGAATTAAATACATTTTCGGCACAATTCAAGGAAGTCGATAAGCCAATAAAAATTTTTGATAAAATAGATTGTTTGGTAAAATAACTACTCAATCCGGTTCCCTCATTCGACATCCCGCCTTTCGATATATGGCTTCTGGTACTTGGCAATGTTTTCAATTTCCCTTTGTAACATAAATAACCAATGATACACCAATCAAAACCCAACTGATTTGGCAAAACGAAATCACGTATTAAATCTGTTCTTAAAACCCCATAAAAATACCCATTCAAAGTCACTGTTTTGAAATATTTGCTTATTCTGCGCCAATAGCTTTTATATTCGATACTAAAACTAGTATCATTACTGATAATTTTTGACGGTGTTTCATGATGACAACATATACCACAAGCCATAGAAAAATCGGGATTGGATTCAAGAAATTCTATACAAAGTGCTATATAGTTTTCATCAATCCAATCATCATCGGCTAGCCATAAAAAATATTTTCCGGTAGCTTTGTCTTTTACAAATGAAAAATTACTAACTGTACGCAAGGGTTTATCTTGGAAAAAATACTTGATCCTATCGTCAGACAAAGCATATTTTCTAACCAGTGAATCAATTTCGGGATTTGGGGAACAATCATTGGAAACAATTATTTCCAAGTGATGATGTGTTTGGGATAATACAGAATTGATTGCCCTTTCAAATCCCTCTTTCCGATTGTAAACGGGTATTCCAACAGTCACTAGCATATATAAAAATTTAGTGGTTGTATTAGAATAATTTACAAAGGGTTACCTGTACTATACCGGTCACTGAAAAATTCAATAAACGACCCCTACATTGTGGGATGTAATGGCTAATTTTGATACTGTATCCCCCCTCATTAAAATAAGGGGGATTGGTAAACGGCGGATTAAAGTCTTTGAGCATCATAGTTTTGATTCGCTGCCAAAAATAAAAAGGCAAGATAAAGCGTTTTACAGCATGTTGAATAGATTAAAAGGAATTTTATATGATGGGGTATTGTTTCTGGCTACGAAAGGAATACGCCGAAAAACGTCCAAAAAGCTTCTCATCGTAAAAACCGATGAAATTGGCGACTTTATTCTTTGGCGTAACTTTCTACAAGAAATGGTAAGTGCTGAACGTTTTCATAATTACGAAATTCACTTTTGTGGCAATAAAAGTTGGCGTAATTTATTCGAAACGTTTGATCAGTCGAATGTTCAACAAACTTATTGGCTTGAAAAAATAAAATTTAAAAAGAACCTTTTCTATCGGTTTCAATTCTTACATGCTATTTATTTGCAGGGGTTTTCATTAGTTATTAACCCCATTTTTTCTAGAGACAAAAGAAATGATGATTCTATAGTTAGATCCGCCAATTCACCTCACACCATAGGAATGTATGCAAATAGAGAAAGTTTGCATAGTTACGAAGAAGGGTATGACAAAAATATCTACACCGAATTATTTCAATATCCAGCAAAACCTATTTTCGAATTTTACCGTAATCAATATTTCACAGAATTTATTACAGGAAAGGTTTCTCAAGTAACGAATACTATTGTACCCATCCATCAATTACCGCCGCCGCCTTCTCAGGTTCCTGAAAAGTACTTGGTCATTTTTCCCGGGTCAAGAAATAAAACGAGGACTTGGCCTATCGAAAATTTTGTTACTGTTGCCAATCATCTTTTTATTCAATATCAATTTACAGCTGTTATTTGTGGAGCAGCGGGGGACTCGGTTTATACAAAGGATTTCTGTTTGCAATACAGGCATCCAACCATTGACTTAACAGGCAAAACAACCCTCATTGAAATGTTAACGCTATTACAAAATGCGCAATGTCTTTTATCTGTTGATACCGGTTCTGTTCATTTAGCCGCTTGTGTAGGATGTACAGTTTTCGGAATTTTTAATGGCTCTCAGTATAAACGTTTTGCACCCTATCCAAAAAACATGGCGCCCAATTTTTATGCAATATATCCTGATGAAGTTGAAAATGAATTGGCAAATGCTGATTTGGTTAGACAGAAATATGAATTTGTTGTTGCAGTACCTTATTCATCAGTTACACCGGAAAAAGTCATATTGTCTGCCTATCAACATTTTAATAAAAAATAGAACTAACAGAAGTATATACAATCCCTACCAATTTTCAAAGCCCATTTTTTTCTTTACACCAAACAACCATTTCCCAAAAGAAGTTTGTAATATATAATGTAACAATCTAAGTCGCCACTGCCAAATTTGCAACGCAATTGAAAATCCAAAATATGATTCATAAATTATTTTGCTTTCCTGCAAAGATTTCAAATAGTGAATAGAACTCACACCAGAGTCATCAAAAACAGTAATTACTTTGTTGAGATAAGCATAGGGCTCATTTGCAATTCTACACATGAGATCGTAATCCATCGCTATTGTAAACTCACTGTTAAACAATCCTATTCGTTCATATACTTCCTTTTTCACAAACCAAGTGGGATGAGATACACTTCTCATTCCCCGATACAGTTTAGACCTTTCAAAAGGCTTTCCAACTTTTACACTTTGCCCTGATCGAATTAACTGAATATTACCACTGATCCAATGAATGTTTGAATTTTTTAAAAACACCGTTTTTACGGTTTCCAATACATCGTTTGAAGCATAAACATCACCGGAATTTAATAAATGTATAATAGATCCACTTGCCAATGCAATCCCCTTGTTAAATGCATCTGAAATTCCATTATCCCTTTCATTTATCCATTTTCGATAAGAGGGCTGTGGGGTATTCAATAACCAATTTTCAATTTCTCCTTTTGTAGAACCATTGATAATCCAATGCTCAATCGGCCCTTTCATTTGCATGTCTACAGAAGCACAGGTCTTTTGTAAGTCTGATAGGTTATTGAAACAAATGGTAATTACAGAGATTTCGCTCATATACAAAGCTATTAATTTTGAATCATACGATTCTATAGGTAAGCATCAAAACAGTCCTTCCGCTTTTTTCAAAAACATGGCCATTCCTTGCCTTTTCAAATCATCTAGTTGATAACTGATATTTTCCGTATAATATTTTTTCAGATCATACTTTTCATACGGATTTTCTGCAATCACTTCATCAATATGACTAATTCCATAGCCATTAGCACTATTAAACGCTTCGGCAAATTCATCGTCAATCGGCTTATTTGAGACCCAAGCTGCAAATACAAATGGAAGACCGGTATGTGCTTTCCATGCTCCTGCAAGATCATACATGTAAGCAGAATGGTTGCGCTGTTCCAATGCTCGGTCACCAATGACAACGCCTGCCGTACTTCCTTTGATATCTGAACTAAAGTCTTCTGTTGCATTTACAAATTCGACTTCAGTTTTCCAAAATTCTTTTAACAAAACCCGCGCCAAGATGACAGAAGTACGACTTTGAAAATCTAAAAGAACTTTGGTAATTTGCTGAATAGGAACTTCACTAAAAAGTGCTACGGATGCCACATCTCCATTTGCACCAATACAGTAATCGGTCATTACATGGGCTTCCTTTAAGAGGGGTATTATTACAACAGGAACTAGTCCAATATCAATCTTATCATGTAATAAAAAGGAAGCAATTTTTGAAGGATAATCCTCTACGAGTGCTATTGAATCCATCAATCCCGACCGCTTTAACCCAAACAACAAAGGCCGGGTATTTAAATAACTTACAGCCCCAACACGTATTCTATTGTTCAATTTGGCTAATTTTGCACAAAGAAAGTTAATTAGTCATTAATAATTTGAAAATAATAATTATTGATAGGCAAAATAGCTTTATGAATCACTAATGATTAATTACTAATTTCCAATTAATATGGAGCTTACCCACCTTACCGCAATTTCCCCTATAGACGGCCGTTATAGAAAACAAGTGGCTCATCTTGATGAATATTTTTCAGAATATGCATTAATTAAATACAGGGTATTGGTAGAGATAGAATACTTTCTTTTTTTATCAGACAAGAAATTTTTCAAGATTGCCCCAAAAGCAAGGTTATTTTTAAAAAAAGTATTGGAAAATTTCAGCATGGATGATGCCAGGCAAATCAAACAGATTGAATCCATTACTAACCATGATGTAAAAGCGGTTGAATATTATTTAAAAGAACAATTAGATAAGGCAGGGACCCCTCATTTAAAAGAATGGATTCATTTTGGTCTTACTTCTCAAGATATCAATAATACGGCAATCCCTTTGTGTTGGAAACATGCAATGGAACATGAATACCTTCCATCCATCATTAATTTACAAAGCCATATTTATCAATTGGCCGCACAATGGAAAAATATTCCTTTGTTAGCGCGAACACACGGTCAACCGGCTTCTCCAACACGTTTGGGCAAAGAATTGATGGTATTTGTTGAACGATTACATAACCAAATTGAACTTTTTTCCAGTATCCCTTATGCTGCAAAATTTGGAGGTGCTACCGGTAACTTTAATGCACACCAGGTTGCTTTTCCAAAAAAGAACTGGGTTTTATTGGGAAATGCATTTGTTGATGATATATTAGGATTACAACGTATGCAGTTCACTACACAAATTGAACATTATGATAGCTTATCTGCTCATTTTGATGCCATCAAACGGATCAATAATATATTGATTGATTTTAGTAGGGATATATGGACCTATATCAGCATAGACTACTTTAAGCAAAGCACAAAAAAAGGAGAAGTAGGTTCTTCAGCCATGCCTCATAAAGTTAATCCCATTGATTTTGAGAATGCTGAAGGAAATCTGGGTATGGCGAATGCTTTGTTGGAACATTTATCGGCCAAATTGCCTATAAGCAGACTTCAAAGAGATCTAACTGATTCTACTGTTCTCAGAAATATTGGCGTTCCTATGGCACATATAGCCATAGCAGTAAACTCATTGGTGAAGGGCATGAACAAACTTGTATTGAATGAAGTGAAAATAAAAGCAGATCTCGAAAATAACTGGGCAGTAGTTGCAGAAGCGATTCAGACCATTTTACGCCGAGAAAATTACCCAAATCCCTATGAAGCCTTAAAAGATCTTACTCGTGGAAATCATATGATCGACAAAAAAACAATACACGATTTTATTGCTACACTAAAAGTTCCAGTTGCCATCAAAAAAGAGTTAAAAGCCATCTCACCCATGAACTACGTAGGCGTGAACCCTGAATATTAGGCTAAAAACGATAAATTAGTAATGGGTTTTGAAAAGCTAATTGTGGTGCTTAATATTTCAAAAAAGAATACCCCTTTAACTGATAAGTAGTTAAGGTAGTAATGGCAGACAAAGCAGGTTTTACTTCCGGCGTAACTGCCTCGGGGGCAACTCCCCTTTTATTTAGCGATTGTCCGCAAACAAAAATAGATACCCCTGCTTCTTGGAGTTCTTTAAACAATGGAATATTGGGATTATCTACGTTAAACTTCTTTTTATAGTTTTCATTATTCAATACATATTGTGCAGCGGGTCCATGTATCACCATCACCACATGTAATTTTTTTTCTGCAACACCTCCTAAAATGTGCAAGTTTACGACAGCTGCTACTTTTTCGAAAAATTCGTGAATCATTTCGGGTTTTGCATTATCAGCACTTACTTCCACAACCACTTTATAATCTATTTTTTTATCAGGGTTTTCTATAGAAAACGGAACTTCCGTTACCGTACCAAAATGTTTGATCAGTGGGTTTACCTTTGTTTGGGCATTAGCAAAACACACCAAACCGATTCCCAAAAAAACACATACAATTCTTTTCATTTTATCTTATTTATACCCTAAGATAGGATAATTCTTATTTAGGGATTTATTATTCAATCGAAACCCACTTACACTAAGTTAAACTTTGCTTTTCATTTGTTGTAGATGATCATTTCCCAAACTTTTTTTTCAATAATCGCAAAGCATCATTCACACTACTATTAGCAACCATGTTTTCCTTCTTTCCATCAGTCTTCTGAATGCTAATTCCTGCCAGAGGCCTCCTCTCCAATGCTTCCTCGGTTTGTTTAATCGACAATGCAATCCTTTTTCTGGCAATATCCACCTCAACGATCTTAACACTTACTTTTTGTCCAAGTTTCAAAACTTCACCCGGATTGGAAATATATTTATGCGCGATCTCGCTTATATGAACCAACCCGTCTTGCTTAACACCAATATCTATAAATGCCCCAAAACGGGTAATGTTGGTTACTGCTCCGGGCACGATCATTCCCACTTGCACATCTTCGAGCTTATAAATATTGGCAAATGAAAACTGTTCCAATTCGCTTCGTGGGTCAAGACCCGGCTTTTTCAGTTCCTTCAAAATGTCTTGAATAGTAAGTTCACCAATTGATTCCGATGTATATTTTTTAGGTGTGATTTGTTTCAACAATTCCTCGTTTCCAATAAGTGTATGAATAGATACACCTAAATCTTTTGCCATTTGCATAATCAAAGGGTATGTCTCCGGGTGAACAGCACTGGCATCCAATGGATTTTCACCTCCTGAAATACGCAAAAACCCTGCACATTGTTCAAATGCTTTGCTGCCTAATCGCGGCACTTGTAAAAGTTGGGATCGATTGGTGAATGCACCGGTTTCTATTCTGTATTTTACAATGTTTTCTGCCAATGTAGTTCCAATTCCACTTACATAACTCAACAAATGTTTGCTCGCAGTATTTACATTTACGCCCACAGTATTTACACAACTTACCACCGTTTGATCTAATCTTTCTTTAAGCCTAAAAGCGTTCACATCATGTTGGTATTGTCCAACTCCAATACTTTTTGGATCTATTTTTACAAGTTCAGCTAATGGATCCATCAATCTTCTTCCTATACTTACAGATCCCCTAACTGTTACATCTTGCTCAGGAAACTCTTCCCTGGCAGTGATGGATGCTGAATATACCGAAGCACCATCCTCATTCACTAAAAAAACAGGCAGTCCAACATCCATTTTTTTAATAAATTGTTCCGTTTCTCTGCCTGCAGTTCCATCACCAATAGCAAAAGCCTCAATTTTAAATTCTTTAATCAGTGTACGAATTTTATTTTCACTTTCTTGTATTCTGTTTGTTTCATGTACAAAAATCAGGTCCGTCTTTTTCAACTCCCCTTTTTCGTCCAAACAAACGACTTTACAACCACTTCGATAACCGGGATCGATTGCCAAAATTCGTTTACTCCCTAAAGGCGAGCTCAACAATAACTGGCGCAAATTTTCTGCAAATACATTGATTGCTTCCTCGTCGGCCTTTTGCTTTAAAACCATTCTAAATTCGCTTTCTAAACTGGGTTGTATTAAACGCCGATAAGCGTCTTTCACTGCTTTTTTAACATATTCTGCAGAAGGATGCATTGTCTTTACATATTGCTTTTCAATCATTTCCAAAGCATCATCTTCATTAGGTGATATGGATATTCGTAAAAAACCTTCTAAAAACCCCCTCAAAATGGCTAAAATTCTATGCGAAGGCATTTTACTGATGAGTTCCGAAAAATCAAAATAATCGGTATACTTAACCCCTACTATCTCTTTTTCAGCCAATACCTTACTCTGTAACGTCGCTTTGTCTTCAAACAACTTTCTACTCCGCATTCTAAGAGAGACATCTTCATTTATCATTTCTGAAATGATATCTCTGCCACCTTGAATGGCATCCTCTATGGTGACTATTTTTTGATTGAAGTATTTTGGCACTTCCTCTCCTATCTCTTTTTCCTGTGCCAGCATTAAAATTGCCAAGGGTTCTAATCCATTCTCTCTGGCAATTTGAGCTTTTGTTTTTCGCTTTGATTTATAAGGGAGATAGATATCCTCTAATTCCACTATTGTTGTGGCTTTATTGATTTTCTCTTGTATATCCGATGTCATCTTCCCCAGTTCGGTAATGGTTTTCTCGATAAAAGTTTTTCGCTCATTAAACGCAATTTGAAATTTACATGTATCCTGTATTTGTAATATCTGTACTTCATCTAAACCGCCGGTACTATCTTTTCTATAACGTGCAATGAATGGTACAGTGGCACCTTCATCAAAAAGTTGTAGAACTGCCTCAACCTGTTTATTACTGATATTAATTTTTGTTGCAATGATGCTAGAGAATGAAACCATATTAATGTTTGCTATTTGTTTGGGGCAGGCGAATGTAAGTGGTGGAAAGGAAAGAAAAAATTTGGAGTTTACATTTTGGTATCAGCTGTAGGAAACCGGATACCGGTAGTTGGAAATAGGAATGATTTTTTACTACCTAATCCAAATTACCAATTCCAAAACTTCTAATTCTCACCTCATCCTAACAACCTTTGCGGGAAATTTGTCAGTATAATTTCGAATCATAGACCTAATTACTTCATTTTCAGGATATTCGGTAAGTTGAGACTTAATATTTTCTATGGCAGTTGTGTCAATTTCATTTGTGATTTGTCCCATTCCATAAAACCGCCCTTCTTCTATCAGCACATAACTGTCTTTATCTCTAATCAAATACGTTTCTTTTTGAGTACTAATCCATTGAATAGCGGTATTGACAGATTGGTTATAGCTGGTTACTTCCGGCAGTTCATTTGGCACTGTATTATCTAGAAAACAAAGGGTTGGATGAAGTTCAAATTCTTTCACCAATTTCCATAATGCTCTATGCGCATCTACCAATAAAGCAAAGGATGCAATAGGCGTAGAATATTTTCTTTTTTTGTCAATCGCCAGTCTTAAATAACTTTTACTATCTTCAAAAAGGTAGATCCCCCATAACTGTTCATACCTTTTTTGGCTTTTATTGTGTATAGGCCATAAACGTTTTATCTCAACACTTTCCAATAAAGAAGCAATAAATTCAGTAGGACAAATTGTGTGATTTACAGTGTGGATACTCCTTAAAAAATCTTGTCTTTTTTTTGAGGTATCAAGTCCCGTAAAATGACTAACGACCCTTTTTTTTAAATTTTTCGCTTTTCCTACATAAATCACTTTCCCTTTAACATCCAAAAAATAATATACCCCGGGTAAATTTGGTAATTGTTGTACTTGTTGTTCGGCAAGATTTGGTGGGAGTAGTTGGTCTTTATTTTCCTTTTTTAGCATTTCGGCAATCACGAGTTGTCCGTTATTCTGCAAAACAAGGTCCAGTACTTTTGAAGTTGCCAAAGCATCGCCATATGCCCTATGCCTATTTTCAATAACAATGTCCAATTCCCTGCACAAATGGCCAAGTCCATATTTCCTAAACCCAGGAAAAACCTTTCTGCTTAGCCGGATTGTACATAATTTTTGCGTATGCAAAGAAAATCCCGCTTGTTGCAAATGATGTTTGACAAAAGAATAATCAAAATTTACATTATGAGCCACAAAAACCCTGTTTTTCAACAAGTTATAAATATATGGGGCTACATCGGAAAAGTCTGGGGCAACGGCAACCATGGCATCTGAAATTCCAGTCATATTGGCTACAAATGGCGGAATGGGTTGATGTGGATTTACCAATGTTTCATATTTACCCTCCACTTCCTTACCATTGTGCAATACGATTGCTATCTCAGTAATACCGTGTTGTTGAGGAAAGCCCCCTGTTGTTTCTATATCCACAATTGCGAACTGCATGTGCACAAAATAACCTTGTAATCTTGAAAATCAATGCTTATTTTGACCTAAATATTATTTTTCTTCAGACTGGCATTATTCGAAAAGCACATTTCCCCCAAAGACGGCATTTTATTAATGGACTCAAAAATTGTTGAATCTATTCAAAATCGACTGTTATGGAAAATCAAAAACATCTTCCAAAATCAAAAGAGACCAAAATCCTTACCATTGTAGGGGTTGTCATTTTTATTGTGGTGGTGGTCATCTTCTATTTAGATTGGATGGGAAGAAAAGTTTATTAATCTCCCTGATTATTACAAAGAAGTAAATTTTTCATTAAAAAATGGAGAAATAAAGGTTCTGCAACCTGAAATTTACCAGGAAACCTGTAATAAATAGATCATTGCAGCTACTAATCATGAAATGTAGGGCGCTACAAGTAACATTTTGTTTAACCAAACGTAAAGTATTATTAACATAGATTAACCCAACAAAAAACAGTTGTGTGCTAATTTTACACCAAATCTAAGGCATGAAATATTGCATGTATTTTTTACTCATTTTCATTCTAATTGGCTGCAGTTTTCCTTCAGGCAATGCCGCTAAGCATATTGGCAAAAAAGTTCAAACTTGCTGTTCTGCAATCAGTCTTTCCAATTCCACCAAAACTTTATCTACCCCTCCCCTTGAAAAAGAATTGCCCCAAACTATAAAAGTAATCTCCGTTTCTGTAATTGAAAGGACAGGTCAAATTCTCACCTGGTAATTGCTCCACACATTTTTGATTGAAAAATGACACCCATGGATAAGCATGTGCTTTTCCTTACTTTTGCGTTTAACGATAAACGCTGAATGCCAAACGCTTAACGCGAAACGCAAGGGTATTTGTGAATCAATTTCAATATTCTAGCGTTAAGCATTTTGCGTTCAGCATTCAGCATTATGCCTTAAGCGTACAAAAAATGGAATTAAGTAAAAATTATATCCCCATCGAAGTTGAAGCCAAATGGTATGAACATTGGATTCAAAAAGGGTATTTCAATAGTAAACCTGATAAAAGGGAACCATATACAGTTGTAATCCCCCCTCCCAATGTAACCGGCATTTTACACATGGGGCATTGCTTGAACAATACCATTCAAGATATTCTGATACGAAGAGCCAGAATGCAAGGTAAAAATGCCTGCTGGGTGCCCGGAACAGACCATGCTTCCATTGCTACGGAAGCAAAAGTTGTTGCGATGTTGCGTGAAAGGGGGATCACGAAATCATCACTCAGTCGGGATGAATTTTTACAATACGCATGGGAATGGAAAGAAAAATATGGCGGAATTATTCTACAGCAACTAAAAAAAATAGGCTGTAGTCTTGATTGGAACAGAACAGCTTTTACCATGGATGATGAATACTATCAATCAGTGATTAAAGTATTTATCGACTTATACAAAAAGGGCCATATTTACCGCGGTAAACGCATGATCAATTGGGATGTGAAAGCAAAAACAGCTTTGAGTGATGAGGAAGTGATTTATAAAGAAGTGCAGAGTAAGTTATATTATGTTCGGTATGCTATAGAGGATAGTCCATTGTCCATAGACCATAGTAAAAACATTCCTGCCATCGACCATGGACTATCTACTATGGGCTATCTCACAATCGCCACCGTTCGCCCGGAAACCATTCTTGGCGATTCTGCCATTTGTGTAAACCCAAATGACGAACGATACAAACACCTACATGGCAAATTTGCATATGTACCCTTAATTAATAGAAGGATTCCCATTATTACTGATGAATATGTAACCATGGATTTTGGAACCGGTGCATTAAAAGTTACACCGGCACACGACATGAATGATTACCAGTTAGGACAGAAATACCAACTGGAGATTATTGATACCATGAATGATGATGGTACCATGAGTGATGCAGCCCAGCTTTTTATTGGAGAAGATCGTTTTGAAGTAAGAAAAAAGATAGTCATTCAATTAGAAGCCACCGGCCATTTGGTAAAAGTGGAAGAATATACCAACCAAATTGGTTTTAGTGAAAGAACAGATGCAGTAGTTGAACCCAGATTAAGTTTGCAATGGTGGGTTAGCATGAAAACGATTGCAGCACCTGCTTTACAAGCAGTGATGGATGAAGAAATTAATTTTCATCCCGCTAAGTTTAAAAATCTCTATCGCCATTGGATGGAGAATATCAAAGACTGGTGCATCAGCCGACAATTATGGTGGGGGCATAGGATACCTGCCTATTATGCACCCGATGGAAGTTTTGTGGTAGCCTCATCAAAAGAAGAAGCCTTCAAACAACTCCAAAACTCATCCCGAGCGCTCGGGACCAAACTCCAAATTGAAGATATTAGACAAGATGATGATTGTTTTGACACTTGGTTTTCTGCCTGGCTTTGGCCTTTCGAAGTTTTTAAGGGTCTCTCCCATCCCGATAATGAAGAAGTAAAATATTATTACCCAACCAATACATTGGTTACTGCACCCGAAATTATTTTCTTCTGGGTAGCCAGAATGATTATGGCCGGTTATGAATTCATGGATAAAAAACCATTCAACGACGTATATTTCACAGGCATCGTTCGTGATAAGCAGGGCAGAAAAATGAGTAAAAGTCTAGGCAACTCTCCTGACCTATTGGGGCTAATAGATCAATACGGCGCAGATGCGGTTCGTTTCGGTATCATGATATCATCACCAGCCGGCAATGATATTTTATTTGATGAATCTGCACTGGAACAAGGCAGAAATTTCAATAATAAAATTTGGAATGCCTTGAAGCTGATAAAAATGTGGGAAGGACGCCAGGCTTCAAATAACACAACAGACAACAAACCACAAACCACAAACTTTGCAGTAGTTTGGTTTGAACACCGTTTAAACAAAGTGAAAGCGGAAGTAAATGAAATGATGGTTCAATTTCGTTTAAGCGAAGCATTGAAAACAATTTATTCTTTGGTTTGGGATGATTTTTGTAGTTGGTATTTGGAATGGATCAAACCCGGTTTTGAGCAGCCAATAGACAAAGAAGTGTATGAAAGAACCCTCATTTATTTTGAAGACCTCATGCAATTGCTTCACCCTTTTATGCCTTTTATTACTGAAGAAATATATCACCTATTAAAAGATACCAATGAAGACCTAACGGTAAAACAAGAGGCCCCACTGCCCTTCTATAACAAAGAAATTCTTGAAGCAGGAAACTTATTAAAAAAAGTCATATCAGCATTGCGTGATGCCAGAAACAAGAATCAGATCAAACCAAAAGAAACCATCAAATTACATATTCAAACCTTGGTTAAAAATAATTATCAGCCCATTGAAAACATTTTATCAAAACAAGTAAATGCCGATCTAATCGTATATACGGAAGATAATGTACCAAAAACAATTGTTGTGGCTGTTGAAAAAGATAAATTTTTTATTGAGTCGGATCAACAACTTGATGTGGGCATTTTAAAAAATGAATTATTGAGAGACTTGGAACATCAAAAAAAGTTTTTAGAATCCGTTAGTAAAAAATTAAGTAACGAAAAATTTGTACAAAATGCAAGTCAGGAAGTTGTTGATTTAGAAAGAAAAAAAATGGCAGATACCGAAGCCAGAATTAAAACGATTGAAGAAAGTTTACAAACCATATAATCAAGAATATCAACACTCATCTACTAATCCATGAAAATAAAAAGTGCCACTAAAATTCTATTGCTTTTTTTTACTTGTTGTAGTATCAGTGCCCAAGGTTTTTCTCAGGCCCAGTGGGAGGTAGATTGGTTAAGAGAAATCAATCCAAGGTTTCCGGACGACAATACCTGGAAATCATTTAGTTCTTCTGCCAAACCCATTGCCATTGCTGTTCCTTTTACTATGTTGGCGGTGTCTTTGATCAGCGAAAATAAAAAAGGAGAACGCAATGCTTTTGAAATGGTGGGTGCGATTGTGATTGCCGCCGCCGTAACAGAGGGGTTAAAATTAATTGTTAAGCGTCCACGCCCTTACGAAACGTATCCGGAAATTTATCCTGACTTTCCGGATTATGGCAATGCTTATCCCTCGGGCCATACCTCTATCGCTTTTGCAACAGCTACTTCATTAACGTTAACCACTAAAAAATGGTACTTGGCAATACCGGCTTTTGCTTGGGCAACAGGGGTTGGCTATTCCAGAATGTATTTAGGCCAGCATTATGCCTCTGATGTATATGTTGGAGCCGCAGTTGGCGCAGCGAGTGCGTATGCCGCTCACTGGTTACATAAAAAAATATTGAAAAAGAAAAAGAAATAATTCAATTTCCCTTCCTTTGCAAGGAGGGGACGATATTTTTTTTCGAAGAAAAAATATATCAGGGGTGGTAAGGATTTATTAATATACATAAAATAATCAAATTAACCACCCCGTCCATCGCTACGCCGCTCGGACACCCCTCCTTACTGCGTAAGTAGGGGAAATATTTTTACTTAAATACAGCATCCCGATCATCTATAGTCACTTTTCACGTCTCACCCCTCACGTCTCACCCCTCACGTCTCACGCTAATGTACCAACACATGTGTTTGCTTTATCACTCCCATTACAAACACACTCTGCACATGCCCAATATTATCGGCCTGGCTTAATTTGTTTACATGAAAATCATAATAGGCATCCATACTTTCTGCCACTACTTTTAGCATAAAATCAAATTCTCCCGAAATATTGTAACACTCAATTACTTCATTTAATTCTAAAATGCTTTTGATGAATTTACCGCCAGCATTTTTATTGTGCTGTTTCAGTGAAACATAGCAAATGACCATCAGCCCTTTTTTCACTTTTGAATGATCGACTAAAGTGGCATATTGGGTAATTACCCCCGATTCTTCCATGCGCTTAATTCTTTCATGTACCGGGGTGGTACTTAAGTGTATGGTATCGGAAATTTCCTTTACGGTAGCCCTGGCATTATTTTGCAATACGCGCAAAATAGCCAAGTCCTTTTCATCCAAAGAAAATTGGGCATTAGTGGATTCCTCTTTTTTTATCGCTTTTGCCATAGTAAACTTATTGTTTATTCTATATAAATCTATACAAACTATATGTTTATTCCAAATAAAATTAAATTACTATTGTTTTATTCTATAAAATTACATTTGCAGTACAAAAAACATAAAATATGTCTACACTTACAAAATCTATTGATTTCAGTCTTGCTTACAAAGTAGCTGATATGAGTTTAGCCGATTGGGGCCGTAAAGAAATCCGTTTGGCTGAGGCAGAAATGCCGGGTCTTATGTCTATTCGTGCAGAATACGGACCGAGCCAGCCTTTAAAAGGAGCACGTGTTGCCGGTTGTTTACACATGACCATTCAAACTGCCGTGTTAATTGAAACATTGGTGGCTTTGGGTGCTGAAGTAAAATGGAGTTCTTGCAATATATTTTCTACACAAGATCAAGCCGCTGCTGCTATTGCTGCTGCCGGTATCGGTGTTTTTGCATGGAAAGGCCAGTCACAGGAAGAAGCAGATTGGTGTATTGAGCAAACTTTGTTCTTTGGTGGTGCTGATCGTCCGTTAAATATGATTTTGGATGATGGCGGTGATTTAACAAACATGGTTTTTGATGTTTATCCTGAATTGATTTCTCATATCAAAGGTCTTTCCGAAGAAACCACTACCGGTGTTCACCGTTTATATGAGCGTATGGCGAAAGGTACTTTACCAATCCCTGCTATCAATGTAAACGATTCTGTAACAAAATCTAAATTTGATAACAAATATGGTTGTCAAGAATCATTGGTGGATGCGATTCGTCGTGCTACTGATGTAATGATGATGGGAAAAGTGGCAGTTGTAGGCGGATACGGTGATGTTGGCAAAGGTTCTGCGCTTTCGTTAAAAGGTGCGGGTTGCCGTGTAATTGTAACTGAAATCGATCCAATTTGTGCATTACAAGCCGCTATGGAAGGTTTTGAAGTAAAACCAATGGCAGAAGCAGTGAAAGAAGCGGATATCATCGTTACAGCATCGGGCTGTCGTGATTTGATCACTGAAAAACATTTCCGTTCAATGAAAGACAAAGCCATCGTTTGTAATATTGGTCACTTCGATATTGAAATTGATGTTGCCTGGTTAAACACCAACTATGGCCATACAAAAGATACCATCAAGCCACAAGTTGATTTGTATAATATTGAAGGAAAAGACATCATTTTATTGGCAGAAGGTCGTCTGGTAAATTTAGGTTGTGCTACAGGTCACCCAAGTTTTGTAATGAGTAACTCTTTCTCTAACCAAACATTGGCTCAAATAGAGTTATGGTCTAACCACGCTAACTACGAAAATCAAGTTTACGTGTTACCTAAGCACCTTGATGAAAAAGTAGCCCGTTTACACCTTGCCAAAGTTGGCGCTGTTTTGGAAGTGCTTACCGATGAGCAGTCAACTTATTTAGGTGTTCCAAAGAACGGACCCTTTAAAGGTGATTTATACCGTTATTAGTAGGATAGTCCATAGACCATGGTCCATGGACTTTTAATTTTTTTTGAGCCCGCTTCTTTTGGAGCGGGCTTTTTTATAGGGCTGAGGTATCCCGTATTGAAGTT
>JANOVY010000102.1:0-2793 GCA_031417635.1 Bacteroidota bacterium
ATTCCTCTTATGAGAGAGTTAAGCCCCTTATGTCGGGTAGCGGCTTCGTTCAACTTGGAATGTTGATGAATGCCCTATTTGTGAGTAGTTTCGTATTTTTGACAGTGATATGAGGCATTCATTCAACATTCCTTTGTGTTATAGCCAATGGTAG
The DNA here is from genome assembly GCA_031417635.1 of Bacteroidota bacterium. GTDB lineage: Bacteria > Bacteroidota > Bacteroidia > Chitinophagales > Chitinophagaceae > Sediminibacterium. Next base: position 155 of record JANOVY010000102.1, read on the forward strand.
GCCGACCGTTCCAAAGACGACCGATCGACCAAAATTTAAGCATAAAACCAAAGACAAACCATTTTGACAGGTGACCAACGACATATAGACCATATTCTAACGGGACAGCGAGCAAGCCGACACTCAAGCCAGCGCTTCGGCAAAAACCAAAGAGCCAATCCTTCCTGCGCTTTTTGTACAGCCGATAATGACTTAAAGATAGTAAGCAAAAATTTCAATAAATTTGCCTTTGTGAATTGAAATAATGAAAAAAATAATATCCATAGCATTGTTATTCCATTATGTTATACCAGTAATCGGTATAAGCTTATCGGTACAGTATTGCAGTGAAGAAATAACTTCTATTTCATTCGGTTTTGACAATTCGGAAAAATGTGTATGTGGCAGTAAAAAAATGAAAAAAAATTGTTGCCAAGACAAAAATTTATCACTTAAACTAAAAGCCGACCAACATAAAGCACCTCATGTTTCATTAAATACATTAAAATCATTTGACTTTCAACCTGCTTTACTTTCTACTTTTGCTTTTCATTATAATTCTGCTTATGTTACAAATCAAGGTTCAAATGCGGTTTCTGTAATTGATTTTCCAAATCTGAACGTAATTAAAACGGTTACCGTGGTTACAAAACCTAATGGCATTGCTATTAAAGAATAGTGTATTCATACAAGAGCGTAGTCCAAAAATGTCTAAACCATTTTCTAAAATAAAATAAAAAAAATGAAAAATGAAAAATAGTAATTTAATTTTTAAAAGTGTATTACTTACATTAATACTCTTGATAAGTTCAACAATGAGTAATGCGCAAATCTCAAAAATAGAACTTCGAGCTACAGGCTTAACCTGTTCAATGTGTTCCAATGCAATATTTAAACAATTAGAGTCAATTTCAGAGGTTGATAGTGTTGAAACTGATTTGAATACAAACACCTTCATTGTTTTTCTAAAAAAAGACAACACATTAAACCCAAGGACTTTTAAAGAAAAAGTTGAAAAAGCTGGTTTTTTTATAGGTGAGTTTATTGTTACGGCAACGCCTGAAATTCTTGATAAAAGTTGTTATATTTTGTTAGAGGGTAAACCTAAAAAACAATCAGAAATTCAATTTCAAGTTTTAGATAATGGGTATGTAACCTTAAAGGAATTTAAAAAGTTATCTAAGGCATACAAAGAAATTGTGTCCTATTCCGTTAATAATGAAGATGATTTTCATCTTAAAAATTTAAATCAATGAGGTGGATTATTATCATTTTCATTCTATTTGGTTTTAAAACAACATATAGCCAGGAGTTGTTTGTGGTTACTGACCCTGCTAGCAATGTGCCTGCAAACTCTCTTGCAGTAAACATAATGCAATCCTTGTTTAAAGAGCAGTTTGAATCGGGCTATAACTATCATTTTATGCCAGAAGTAACTTATGGATTCTCTAAGAACCTTATGTTTCGCGGTTCAGCATTTATCAGTAACAGGAGTAATCAATTATATGCCGAAGGCGGCAGTATTATGGCGAAATACCGCTTTTATTCTATGGATGATCTAAACAGTCATTTTAGATTGGCTGCCTATGGAAGATATAGTTTCAACCGAGCAGATATTCATCAAGAACAGATAGAAATATTAGGTCATAATACTGGGTTTGAGACTGGAATCATCGCTACAAAGCTGATTAGAAAATTGGCAATAAGTACATCTGTGAGTTGCGAAAAAGCATTCGACAACAGACCACAATATGATTTCCCAAGTAATTTTGGCGACAACGCAACCAATTACACGCTTTCTTTTGGCAGATTGATGTACCCGAAAAAGTATACTAGTTTTAAACAGACCAACATAAACTTAATGGTAGAATTTGTAGGGCAAACGATCAATGAAAATGGAAGATCATTTTTTGATGTTGTTCCAGCCATACAGTTTATTTTCAATAGTCAAGCTCGTATAGATTTGGCTTATCGTATAGAGTTATATAGCTCAATGCTTCGCACTGCTCCAAATGGAATTTATTTTAATTTATACTACACTTTCTTCAATTTGAAAAAAAGCAAGACTGATGAAAAATAAAAAATACATCCCAGCATTACGTGCCGGCACTCAATGACACGACAACTCAACAACGACAATGGTTTACAAACACGGTGGACAGAACGCCAGCCACTAACATTCAGCAGAATAGCCGAACTGCCCAAAAACAAAAATGCCCAATGAACTAACTAGTTTCATTGGGCATTTTATTCATCAATCTAATTGAATTTTAAGGTATTCATTACTGCGTGATGGCTATTCTGTGTTCAGCGACACTGGGTCAATGAATACAATTCGTTTCTCTAGGGGTATTTGTAGCTAAACATTCTATTATCGGGATTCTTTTCCTTCGATTCGATATATACCTCCCCCTACCCATAATTATTGTTGTAATGGGGGGGTTGCAATAAATTAAACTCACTATTAATCATAAATTTATTTTGATTTTTTACGGTGGTGGTTTGTAATTATTAAAATCATTCACTTCAGTAAGCAACGCTATAGGCACTTTGAAATCTCTACGTATCCCATTGACCAACCCCACTACCAAAAAATTTCCGGATTGATTTTATGAGGTAGTAGATCTGCAATTGTATTGATAGGTTGAGATGGAAGATTA
>JANOVY010000103.1:0-66505 GCA_031417635.1 Bacteroidota bacterium
GGTTTAATTTATACTTAAAGTCGTTATAATAGAAATTAAACTATCAATTTCATTTATCTTTTTAGATGAAACCTCTGAAGAAATGTTTTTTATTAGGGTCTCTGCCACATAATATCCTGTCTCGGTTTGATAAATTTTCCATACTGCTTGGTGATTTAATAGCTTGGATTGCACTTTTTCTTTTAATGTTCCCCAATCACCAATTCTATTACGAAGTCGTTGCCCAAGATCAATTTCAATAAAACCAAACATACTTGAAGAAGTATCCTTAGGAATAATATCGTAGCCTATTTGGCCTTCTTTTCCTTGCACTTGAGTTAGTTCAAAAGTGTCAGAAAGTTTTAAGTAATAATTTGTTAGTCCCAGTCTTATTTTTTTAAGATCACTTCTGCTGTTTGTTTCAATTAATCTATATTCTATACTTCTGCAATTGCAGATGAAAAGGAATAGGGAAATTATAATTATTACAAACTTCATAACAAAAAGATTGATGGCGGCTAACTTATAAATTTACGGAACAAGCTTTTGCAAACCAAAGCCTATCGACCCAAAAAGTGACGCAAAAAGAAAAGGCTGCATCAGCAACTCTTTCTTCATAATCTTTTTTAATTCTATTTATACTTGTTCTATTTACTCAAATACATACTCCTGTCCTTATACAACTGTCTGAAATAAGGGTCTCTCAAATCTTTTATAAAACGAATTGCTTCGCCGGTACTTTTCATTTCGGGTCCAAGCTCTTTACTTACCCCGGGAAATTTATTAAATGAGAATACAGGTTCTTTGATAGCAAATCCATTCAACTTTTTTTCAAATGTAAAATCTTTCAGCTTATGAGTGCCGATCATTATTTTAGTGGCAATATTCAAATACGGAATCTGGTAGGCTTTAGCAATAAATGGTGTGGTTCGGCTGGCTCTCGGGTTGGCTTCAATCACAAATACTTTATCATTCTTGATGGCGAACTGAATATTGATTAATCCTTTTATTTTTAAAGCACGGGCAATTTTTTCGGAATAGAATTCCATCGTTTCTACAATTAATGGAGTGAGGTTGAATGCAGGTAAAACCGCATTACTGTCTCCACTATGTATCCCGGCAGGCTCAATATGTTCCATTACGCCCATGATATGAAAATTTTCCCCATCAAAAATGGCATCCACTTCTGCTTCTTGACATCGGTCCAGAAAATGATCGATCAATATTTTATTTCCGGGCAAATGTTTCAACAAACTAATTACGGCTGTTTCTACATCCTCATCATTAATAACAATGCGCATTCTTTGTCCGCCCAAAACATAACTGGGTCTAACCAAAACCGGGTAACCAACTTTATTCGCTACTTCAATGGCTTCTTCAGCGCTATGTGCGGTGCCATAATCGGGGTAAGGGATGTTTAATTCTTTCAGCATATCACTGAATCGGCCTCGGTCTTCGGCAATATCCATACTGTCGAATGAGCTTCCGATTATTTTGATGCCTTTTTCGTGTAAGCGTTTGGCTAATTTTAAGGCAGTCTGACCGCCTAATTGAACAATCACACCTTCGGGCTTCTCCAATTCTATAATTTCCCACAAATGCTCCCAAAATACCGGCTCGAAATAGAGTTTATCGGCCATATCAAAATCGGTGGAAACGGTTTCGGGGTTACAGTTCACCATAATGGCTTCATAGCCACATTCTTTAATGGCCAATAAGCCATGCACACAACAATAGTCAAACTCAATACCTTGCCCAATCCGGTTAGGGCCACTGCCTAAAACAATGATCTTTTTCTTTTGCGATGGTATCGATTCGTTGGAATTAAGAGTAGGGTTCATTTCTGCGAAGAATTGTGCAAAATTAGGGGTACGGGAGAATTTTTAAAAGATTTTTTTTGAGAGATGATCAAAATCCTTCAGGAGTATAATTTTGAATGTTTTCGGATGCTGTAATAAGCAGCCCTTCCGGCGATTTCTGCGTGGAATAAATTAGCTAACAGCAGTTCGCTTTTTTGAGCATTTAATCTTGCAATTCCTCACAATAATAACCGGCATTCTTCAAAACAGACTCTACCAATCGGGCAGTGAGTTCTGTGGATTCGATACGCAACACATTATCACAATCATGTATATCAATATTCCAGCGTTTAATACCTTGCATATTTTGGATGATGGGTTGCGCTCGGTTGATTCGTTCGGGATTGTTGAGGTTGGTTTTGAAAATGAGGATGTCCATCAGTTTTGGTTTAATTGGTCTGGACCTTAAACGGCCTGAACCTTTGCGCTGCTAATTGATTTCCTTGTTTTTTTGAAGCTTAATGGAGAATTGATAGGAGGGCTAACACCGTTTAGGTAGCTTTAGTGCTCCGACCGGTTTTGGCACCCCGAATGTTTTTGAAGATTACTCACTATCTGCTTTTTTCCATACACGGCAACGATTTCTCCATTCCTCTTTGATCTTTTCTCTTTCCTCCTCACTCATGCCATGCCATTTTTCTTTCATTTCATTTTTCCAGTGCCCACCCTTACAGCTGCCACATCTGCTATGAAGTCCACCGAAGAGTATTTTACTCAACACCAATATCCCCATCCCCTGCCAGAAACTGATGACAGATACATTTAGAACGGCCACCAAAATATGGTTCCAAAGAAACATTACGGTATAGCCTAGCAAGGATGCTATTATAACGGCTAAAAGTGTAAATCCAATAATTTTTTTGACCCAGAATTTCTTATTCATGATTTTAATTTTATTAATGATATAATAACTCATTCCGCAGGCTGCTTAATCTTTCTCTTAAATGAAGCACTGCATAGCGTTTGCGGCTGAGTAATGTGTTAATGGTTTCACCGCTTTGCTCAGCGATGGTTTTAAAAGGCACCCCCTCGATCTCGTTTAAAATAAAAACTTCTCTCTGCGCTGCCGGCAGCTCATTTAATGCACTATGAAGTACTTCCCAAAATAGGTTTCGCAAATACGTATTTTCGGGGTTGTTCGATTCATCAAAAAAGATCTCGGTCCAGTCAAAGTTTGCTTCCCCATCTGCATCGGTGTAAACATCTTCCAGCAGATCGGGTTTGTGTTTTCGCTGTCTGTCGGTAATCTTGTTTCGGGTAACGGTAAAAAGCCAGGCGGTTAATTGTTCAATGGGTTTGGTATTGCCGATAAATTGATAGAATACATCCTGCAGAATGTCTTCCGCATCCGCTTCATTGTTCACTCGTTTGCGAATAAAGCCCAATAACCGTTTGCTATATTGATTAATTACCTCTGTAATATTATTTTTACGGGTTTCGGCCATTTGTAATGATATCGTCAGTACCTCATTCATTAAATAGGTAGACGGTTGTGGGAAGGTAATATTTTAAAGGGAAGGATTTTTTGTCAGGGTTGATAATAATTTCTACTCATAGCGCAGCAATGTGGGGTGTTCCTCGACTTGATCTGTGACTGGGTGGTAACAGGCTCATAACCACCCCTGATACCCTTTTTCTTCGAAAAAGGGTATCGTCCCCTCCTTGGGAAGGAGGGGAAATTAAGTGTGTCATCCCTCCTTGGGAAGGAGGGGAAATTTGTCTCGTCTTAAATTAAGTTTTTAGGTTTATGAAAGCATTAGTGTAATTCACCTGCTGCCTCATGATCATCATATACATCTCTTAAACGAATCAATTCTTTTTTCAAATCAGTAAAAATGGATTGATACGATTTGTTATTTATTAAATTACTCAGTTCAGCCGGATCTTTTTGAAGGTCGAATAATTGCCATTCATTTACACTATAGAAATAAATCAATTTATACTTATCGGTTCTTACGCCAACATGAGCGAGAACGGTATGAGCACCTTTGTATTCATAAAAATGATAATAAAGACTTTTGCGGGAAAGTGATTTTGAAGAAGCCGTTAAAATTGGTTTTAGGCTTATTCCATGCATGTTTGAAGGGATACTGATACCGGCTACGTCTAGTAATGTAGGCGCATAATCAATATTTTGTACCATTTCATTGCTTTTGGTGTTGGGAGCAATGTGACCGGGCCATCTTGCCATCAAAGGTGAGCGCATAGAAATATCATACATCCATCTTTTATCAAACCAGCCATTTTGACCTAAAAAGAAGCCTTGGTCGGAGGTATAAACTACCAAAGTATTTTTTGATAAACCGGATTGATCCAGGTAATCCAAAACCCTTCCAACATTTTCATCAACCGATGCAACAGTGGCTAGATAATCTTGCATATACCATTGGTACTTCCATTTTAAAAGCTCTTTCCCTTTTGGGCGGAGTTTTTCAATAATCAATCCACGTTCTTTATAGATTTCTTTAATTTTTTCTCTTTCTTTTGCCGGAATGCGATTCATTATTTGATGATAATACTTTATCTCAGCTGCATCGGGTTTCAACCAGGGAATATCCATTAAATATTGCGGGTCTACTTTTAAATCACTTGATAAAAGCATATCCGGTAATATACTCATGGTCTGCAATCGCCAAGCCGAACCTCGGCCGGCAGTATCTGTATATAAACTGGCAGGTTCAGGAAATGTTTGTGTGTGAAACTGTTCAATGTATTTTAGCGGAGGTAAAAAATTACGATGGGGTGCTTTATGATGAAGAAGCATCATAAATGGTTTTGAAGTATCTCTTTTATTTTGCATCCATTGTATAGCTTCATTTGTAATTATATCAGTCGTATATCCATGGTAGACACTGGTATCACCCTTCATGCCGATTATTTGGGGTTCATAATAAACACCTTGTCCCGGTATAACTTTCCAATAATCAAAACCGGTAGGATAACTTACGAGATGCCATTTTCCAATAACCGCAGTTTGATATCCTGCTTGTTGCATTAGTTTGGGCATGGTCATTTGCGTTCCATCAAAACGAGAATTGTTATCAATAAAGCCGTTTTTATGAGAATGAAGACCGGTTAATAATGTAGCCCTGGCCGGTCCGCATAGAGAATTGCCCACAAATGACCGATTAAATTGTATACCCTCCTTTGCTATCCTGTCGATATTAGGTGTTTTTATATAAGTTTGATTATAAGCACTAATGGCATTGGCATCATGATCGTCACTCATAATATACAAAATATTGGGTCGATGTTGTTGGGCGATGGAAAATAGAGGCAAGGCTAATAGTAAAATTTTAATCTTTTTCATGTAAGATTTTTTTAGATATTAAATTGTCGAAAAGTAAATAGTCCATGGACCATAGACCATGGCTATTCAAGTTACAGAAAGATTCCATCATAGCATCTGTAATTGGGATTTTTATAGATAGTTAGATGCTTCTTTATCTATTAACTTTGCATAAACGCAGGGTTGAAAATACCTTTTTTAATTTTTTATTAATTCAATTTGATTGTGAAAAAGTACGCTATTTTCTTTTTATTTATACTACTAACTGCTTGTTCCAGTGTTAAAGTGCTGAATGTAGAATCAGGTGAAAATGTAGATTTTGCAAAATATAAGACTTTCAATTTTTATAAGGTTTCTGCTACCGGTGATACTATTTCCAAATTGTATACTGCCAGAATGGATCTTTTAAAAGAAGCCATTTCTGTTGAACTTTCTAAAAGAGGATATACATTAAGTGAAGCTAATCCTGATATGTTAGTGAATATTGGCATCAAAATTAAAGAAGAGGTTCAAACTCGAACTACTGATTGGCGAACAGATGGAGCACCAACCTATATTGGTCAACGTAATTATTCTTGGAAGAGTCAAGAAATAGAGGTTGGCCGTTATCGCGATGGAACAGTTACTCTTCATCTGGTTGATGCTGCAGAAAAAAAGATGGTATGGAAAGGGGCTATAAAAGGCGTCGTTCCTGAAAAAAATAGTAATGTACAAGAAGCTATTCAGAATGGGATGAAGGCATTGTTTGAAAAATTTCCTGTGGATATTAAAAAGTAGTATTCACCATTTGGTATCACCTTGCATATACTTTCGCCCCAGCATCAAACGGCGTATCGTTTGGTTTTGTGCCGGCAAATGTTTGCACTTTTATATGTGTGTCATCAATCATTTGAACAATCATTAATCCTCTTTGACTGGGATCCTGAAAAGTTCCACCGGCACTATATAATTGGTAAGCTATTTTGCCATTAGCAACACTCGCTTCTGAGGGCAATGGTGCACCGGTACCGATTGTCCATTTACCTACCATATCAATAGTGCCTCCGATAGATACTAATACAACAGAAGGATGTTGTATATCGAAAGCGAACGCAAGTTCTTTATCCCAGCCATTGGGTCCGTCAGTATAAAAAGTATTACCATCTAAAAACCAATTGCCAATTAATTTACCGGGAACATCCAAGTCTATTCGCCCGTCTTTATCAGCACCTTCTCTATCAACCAATGCATAGAGTTGTGTTTTTAAAGGGTCAGTAAAATATTGAAAAGGCTTTCCGCAATGCAGCGTCTGTCCTACATAACGTAAAGGGTTCATAAAACCACTCAGGGTAATGGTTTCATCAATAACGCCTAAGTCTAAACCGCTACCTAACCCGGTAGTACCTACTCTTTGTCCGGCAGTTATACTTGAACCTTCTTTGATGGAAGGATCGGGCACAATATGGTCGATATAGTAACTAAATTTTTCATTCACTCTAAACCATACTTTACATTCTTGGATCCCAAGTACAGGTACCAACAATATTTTCTCCACTTTGCCCGATGTCAATGCATATATCGGCAGCGGTGGTGCACCGCTCGGAAGAGTACTAATGAAATATACATGATCTGTTGGGATGGTATGTCCAACAGGTTGCAGCCATCCTAATGATAAAAGGTGCTTGATCTTAGAAACTTCAATGGGTGAGTATAGAAATTTACTTGCCTCATTGGGGCCGGTATACACATTGCCGGATTTATCACCACTGTTCTTATTACAGCTGATACCACCAACTAGTAATACAGAAACCATTGTAAATAGGGCAATCCTTTGTTTCATTACTATACAAGGTACATTTTTTAAAGCCATTGCTGCTTATGTTAGGCACAGAAGAATTTATTTATTTTATTATGTAATCTCGCATAATTCATCCCATCGGGTAGTGTAACGTGGGCTTCGCAATTCCTGCCGCATTTTCCAGTTTCGACTGGTGCCTGAAGAGGCAAATTTTAGTACATCATCGCGCATAGCAAAATTTACATTGTCGATCATGCTCATCAGCAAGCGATTTTTTTTCTCTGCAGAAGGCATGAAGAGATTGGCTTGTATAGCGGTATCGGGTACAATACCACTTAGTATAATACCCGCTTTTTTATATGTCTTTCCCTTTTCATACAATTGTTCTACTAGTAATAAGGCAGTTTTGATTAATTCATTGGTGGCTGATGTGGCAGCAGGTAATACGCTATAACTGCTAATGGTGGGCCCATGTCTGAACCTTTTGTTATTCGATTTTTCTCCTGCTACCACAAATACGCTGATTGTGTTGGCAGCAGAGTGTTGCCTGCGTAATTTTTCTGCGGCACGTGCGGTATAAGTGGCTACGGCTTCTTTAATATCTTGTAAGGAGGTTACGGGTGTGCCAAACATGCGAGTTGTGGCAATCATTTTTTTGGTTACCAGTTCTTCTTTCATCTGTATGCTTTCTATGCCTTTCAGTTCGCGAAGTAGCCTTGCACCCGTTACGCCTCCCAATTGTTTATTGGCCCATGCGAGATCTTGTAGGCTAAGGTCGTAAGCCGTATTAATATTCAGTCTGCGCAGTTTTTCGGCATATTGCGATCCTATGCCCCAGATATCTTCTATGGGTGTACGTAGCAGCGCCTGTTCTGTTTTTCGAGGGGTATCTAAAACCAATACACAGTTGGTGGCGTCTTTGTTTTTTTTCGATAAACGATTCGCTACTTTACTCAATACTTTGGTAGGTGCCACACCTATGGATACCTTAATGCCTGTCCATTGTTCTATGGTTTCTTTTAGATAAATAGAAAATGCGTGCAGTTCATTATTGGGTATATGCGAGAGATCCAAAAACGATTCATCAACAGAGTATACTTCAACAGTACCGGGGGGTAACAACATTCGCATGGTTTCCATTACGCGCCAACTGATATCGCCGTATAGATTGTAATTGGAAGAGAAAGTAGTGACCCCATATTTTTCAATCAATGGTTTGGCTTTAAAGTAAGGGCCTGCCATTTCAACGCCGAGTTGTTTGGCTTCATCGGTGCGAGAAATGATGCAACCGTCATTATTACTTAATACAACAACGGGCTTGTTCTGCAAATGCGGCTTGAACAAACGTTCGCAAGAGCAATAGAAACTGTTACAGTCTACGATGGCTCTCAAATTATACCCCCTGACCCCCTCCCGAAATAATCGGGATACATTCCGGGAGAATTAATATTTGCTTTTAATAAGCTATTTATTTTTTCGATTACCATTTCTGTATTTTTTAATATTTCTGAATTGGTAAACCTGATTACTTGTAGGCCATCTGCTTCTAATGATTTTTGTCTTTCGTAATCCTCCTTTTGAATTTCAATCTGTTCGTGAATACTGCCATCGGCTTCGAGAACCAATTGACATGCGTGACAATAAAAATCAACAATATAAATACCGATCGGGTGCTGACGCCTGAATTTGAATCCCATCGGACGAGTTCGGAGATACCCCCACAACTTTATTTCAGCATCCGTTAAATGATTTCGCAAATACTTGGCCCGTTCAAATATTAACGGATTAGCTTGATAAAACATTTGTCTCTTCATAAGCCAAATCTTATTAACTAATAAAATATAATTCCCCCTTCAGGGGGCTAGGGGGTGTATTGAATAAACCACAACCCCCCATGCCGCATAACTGCCAAATTCATCTACCTGTATATTGCCGTATTTTTTATTTTCTGCAATAAGGGTAACGCCTTTGTAATGTATTTGTACCCTTCGTACCAGCAGTTCGCCATTTAAAATGGCTACCACCACTTTACCGCTTACGGCTTTAATACTTCTGTCGACAATGAGTGTATCTCCACTAAAAATACCGGCATCTATCATGGCATCGCTGTTCATGCGAAAGAAGAAAGTGGCGGGTTTGTTGCGAATCAATTGTTCGTTCAGATCAATGCCCCGTTCCATAAAATCATCGGTTGCGGCACCAAAACCTGTGGCATTGGCTGTTGGCACTTCCCACTGCCTAAATTGCTTGGAGCCTTTGTAGGCGGCACCATACCCTTGTTCCCCATCCATATAAAATAAATTTTGAAATGCTAAATTATTTAGTAAATTTATGCTAAAATAATTATCTCGATAAAATTTTATTTATGGAAATAGGATTCCTCTCCAATAAATTGTTTAGTGCCACAACTGTAAATGGATGCTGCGAATACTGTCTGGTAGTGGTTCCGGACACAACAACATCTGCGCAGATAAAGGAAGAAAAAAAATATTTTAATGAACAATATCAGGGTGGAGGAGTGCAGACAATACAGCCCGGCATAATGGTCGCCAATTTTCTGGCAAAAGAAGAAATGGAAGCTACCGTAATCAGGTGGATGCATCGAATTATCAGTAGCCAAAAAAGTTTTTCAGTAACGCTCAACAGATATGGGGGCTGCAAACCACATACCCTTTATCTGCGCGTGCAAAACCATTTGCCTTTTCAGCAATTGGCCAAAGAACTGTTGGTAGTAGACCAATATGTTCGGGGTAATGGTTGTCCTGAAATGAGCCTTACTACCCTGCCCTATATTACGATTGCAGAAAAATTATCGGTTGATATGTACCCGGCAATAATTGACATGTATGCACAAAAAACATTTCATGCTTCTTTTACTGTAAATCAATTGGTATTGTTTAGAAAGCAGCATCCCTCTACTGTTAGTAAGCAGGTAAATGTATTTGGGTTACAGCCTTAATTGTTGAATAGGAATGGGAAACCGCTTTTGCAGTAATGCATTCGGTATACACAGAAAATATCGGGAGGCATATTGGCAAGCCTCAATTTTTGAGTGTCACGGTCATGGTAAACATACTCAATATCAACATATGTAACGGTTGTTTCAAGGGACACAAAGCAAAGTATGAACAAATGCAACATATTTTCAATAAAAATGATAACACAGTTTCATTGCTAAGCTTTATTTTCGCTACAAACCGGAATAAAACATGGAGGCAGTGATTGAAGATATTGGCAAATTGTTTGCGTCAACAGGCAAAGGCAAAGCCGAAAGAATTGAAAAACTCCCACAAAGCGGAAGCGACAGAATTTATTTTCGAATTTATTACGGAGAAGAAACATATATAGCTACATATAATCTTAACAAAAAAGAGACCCAAACTTTTATTTATTTTAGTCGCCATTTTGGTCAGGCCGGATTGCCTGTACCGGCTATACTAGCCGTAAATGAAGGAGATACTATTTATATACAACAAGATCTTGGAACAGAATCTCTATTAAATAAATTAGAACAGCATGGACACGGCGATTACGCTTACAGTCTGTTTCAAAAAAGTTTAGCTGAATTGGCCCGTGTACAGATATTGGGTGATAAAGGGTTGAACTACGATTATTGCCTCACAGCCAAGGAGTTTGGTAAGCAGGCAATCATGAGCGACTTATTGTATTTTAAATATTATTTTTTAGATACACTCCAATTGCCTTATGACAAACAGGCCATGTTAGATGATTTTGATGCATTAAGTACTTATTTAACATGTACTGAAAATAAGTACTTTATGTTTCGTGATTTTCAAAGTCGGAATATTATTATAAATAATGACAAAGTAAATTTTATAGATTTTCAAGGAGGTATGAAAGGTGCTTTACAGTATGATGTTGCTTCATTATTATGGCAAGCAAAAGCGGAATTAAATGAAACCTGGAAAGACTCTTTGTTGTATTATTATATGGATCAGGTAGATCAATTATTAGTAAGGCCGGTAGATAGAACAACATTTGTAAGTCAATACAATGGATACGTTTTAATTCGTTTACTACAAGTAATGGGGGCCTATGGATTTAGAGGATTGTTTGAAAGAAAAGCACATTTTCTAGCCAGCATACCATTGGCATTGCGTAACCTGAAATTTTTTCTTGATCATAAAAGAGTAGGCATTATTACAACTGAATTTGATCGTGTGCTACGTTTGGTTGTTGCCGATGAAATGATTCATCGGTTTGAACCGGCACAGGCAACTGAAAAAACAAAACTCGTTATCGAGGTAAATAGTTTTAGTTATAAAAAAGGAATTCCGCCGGACAATACAGAAAATGGAGGTGGTTTTGTATTTGATATGCGGGGAATATTAAATCCCGGCCGATTTGATGAATACAAAACATTGACGGGTAAAGATAAATCAGTGCAGGATTTTTTAGTGCAACGAACAAAGATGAATGAATACTTAAACAGTGTTTGGGATTTGATTGATATCATGGTAGAAAATTATTTACAAAGAGATTTTAGCCATTTGATGATTAATTTTGGTTGTACCGGTGGCCAACACAGAAGTGTATATGCAGCCGAACAAACAGCCAGACATTTGCGAAATAAGTATAAAGTAAAAGTAGTGCTAACCCATACAAACAGTGATAACTGGCGAAGAGTGCTATAATTCACTATTCCATCATCCGCTAATTCGATAATAATTTATGAAAGCAATGATCTTCGCTGCCGGATTGGGTTCAAGGCTGAAACCTTGGACTGATCTCCATCCCAAAGCATTGGCAATGGTGAATGGGAAATCATTGTTACAACGAAATATTGAATATTTGCAAAAGCATGATATTAACGAAGTAATAGTGAATGTTCATCATTTTGCTAATCAGATTTTAGAAGTGATTGAAATGAACAAAGGTTGGGGAAGTTCGATCACTATATCAGATGAATCAGACGTTGTTCTTGAGACGGGTGGGGGATTAAAAAAAGCAGGATGGTATTTTTCAGGGGAAGACAATTTTATTGTCATGAATGTTGATATTTTAACGGATATGAATCTTTCATTCATGATTCAACAGCATATAGCATTACAACCTATGGCCACTTTGGCTGTATGCAATAGAGCAAGTTCAAGGTATTTATTATTTGATGAAAAGAATGTGCTTTCGGGCTGGGAAAATACCAAAACGGAAGAAAAGAAAATTGTCAGAAATACAGCAACACTTATCAGAAAGGCATTTAGTGGGATACATGTTATCAATCGTTCACTCTTTTCATCTATAAAACAAGAAGGCAAGTTTTCAATGATAGATTTGTATTTAGACATAGCAAAGACCCATGAAATTAATGCCTACGATCATTCCGGTTTAAAATTGATTGATGTGGGTAAACCGGAAAGTATCCTAATGGCAGAAAAGATGTTTGAATAAGAAAAGGGATTGGTTTTTCGAATGCTGCCATCTACAATAAAGATGATAAAATAGTAGCAGCCTCAACTCGTTTTTTACTTTGTGATTGTTGTTGTAAATATTAGATTAACTTGAATCGTATGCCATTTCAATCATCAATTTCAACAATCCGATCCGTAACGTTTGGCGAGAATGTTACACTGGTTGAGCCCTGCAATTTATACGAATGCACAATTGGCGATCATTGTTTTATTGGACCTTTTGTTGAAATTCAAAAAGGAGTGGTCATTGGAGAAAACTGCAAAATTCAATCGCATAGTTTTATTTGTGAACTAGTTACAATAGGGAAAGATTGTTTCATTGGACATGGAGTTATGTTTGTAAATGACACTTTTGAAGAAGGCAAACCTGCCGGCAATAAAAAATTATGGAAACCAACCAATATTGGAAATCAGGTAAGTATTGGAAGCAATGCTACCATTCTTCCAGTAACAATCTGTGATCAGGTGGTAATTGGAGCGGGAGCTGTTGTAACTAAAAACATTACTAAACCCGGTGTGTATGTAGGAAATCCTGCAAAAAAAATGATAAAAAAATCTGAGGTTTGATACTAGAATTTTGGAATATGTGAAAAATCATTAGTCTTGAACCTTGCATTTTCGAATAATCACATTCACTTTACACCTTCATGTTTCACTTTTCACAATTTCCCACTTACACTTTTATATACACCTTCTTCTTATCCAGCCAATAAACAATTGACCAATATAGGGTAATCGTACAAAGAGCATAAACCAGCGAGCCTACTCTTAAATCTGTCGCTATATTTTTGCAGATGGATTCATAAAACCAAGGAAAGAAAGAAGTATATATTTTTTTGCCTTCCGGGGTAATATGGTCTACCCATCTTACCATGGCAAGTACCCTTGGTAGAAAACCGCTTAATACAAAAATGAACAGTGGGTTCTTCCCAAAAACATCGAAAAACCGGCTCCAGACACCTTTGGCTGCTTTGAACTCAATTAAATAAATCAATATACCCAGACTAATAATGGCAAGACCTGTTGTATAGAGTACATAACTACTAGTCCATATTTTTTTGTTAACGGGAAAAACCATATCCCAGCAATACCCGGTAAAAAATAAGACCAAACCAACTACCAATAAATGTGATAACATTTCGAAGCTTTTGCCTTTTTGCTGAATATATTGACCTACAAAAAACCCGAAAATAACTTGCACTACAGCGGGTATGGTGCTACTTAACCCTTCCGGATCAAAAGGAACACCCTCCCCTTTATAAATATGTGTAAGACCTAAAATTTTAATATCTATTTCTGTACCAAACCAGCCCGATAAACTATACGGATCGCCGTTGTTGCCCGCATACAAACAAATGAACCAATAAGCCAATAACAATATCCCACTTATAACAAAAGCACCTTTTGTTTTTGCATAATACACAATAATAGAAGCGAAAAAATAGCAAAGTGCAATTCTTTGAAGAACCCCCGGGATTCTAACATTTTGCCAAAGTTTCAAAGCCAGATTTTCTCCATCCCATCTTACAAACGGGCTCCAATTTAAAAAGACACCAATGGCAAAAATAAGCAGGGTTCTTTTGATTACATTTTTCCAAAATATCCCGGCGCCGGCTTGTTCAAAACGGGGCATCACAAATGCCATTGCATTGCCTACCGCAAAAAGAAAAAATGGAAATACGAGGTCAGTAGGTGTACAGCCATGCCAAGTGGCATGTTCTAATGGCGAAAAAATATTCGCCCAACTACCGGGATTGTTTACGAGTATCATCAACGCAACAGTAGCTCCTCTGAAAACATCTAAAGAATAATAGCGCTGGTTCATTTTAGTAATTTGGTCTTATGAAGTTATAAAGTAAATATCAGATTTTTTTGGCGGCATTGATTTGGTTGTAATTATTCAAAGTTGAAATGGGCTCATTCATAGGTAAAATGCGGCTTTGGCAGATTAAATGAGGTGTTATTTGATGATGTTTTCTATTTTGCTGCTCTTTGGCCTTTTTTATTGTTATTTTGCATAGGTATAACTATATTTTTTTGTTATGAGTAAACATATATTAATCACCGGAGGAGCCGGATTTATTGGCTCCCATGTTGTGCGGTTGTTTGTAAACAAATATCCTGAATATAAAATCATCAACCTAGATGTGCTTACCTATGCGGGGAATCTTGAAAATCTGGCAGATATAGATAAAAAACCAAACTATTTTTTTGCCAAAGTAGATATACTTGATGTAAAGGCACTTGAAAAAACTTTCGATGATTACCAGATAACAGATGTAATTCATTTGGCTGCAGAATCGCATGTAGATAGGTCAATTGTTTCTCCCTTGGATTTTGTATATACAAATGTAATTGGCACCGTAAACTTGTTAAATACTGCTCGAAATAAATGGAAGGGTGATTATGCAAAACATCGGTTTTATCATATTTCTACTGATGAAGTTTATGGAAGTTTAGGAGATACCGGTTTGTTTACTGAAACCACTGCGTATGACCCCAACTCTCCTTATTCTGCCAGTAAAGCTTCTTCCGATCATTTTGTTAGGGCCTATCGAGAAACATATCATATGCAAACGGTTATTTCTAATTGTTCCAATAATTATGGACCCTATCATTTTCCCGAAAAACTGATTCCTCTTTTTATCAATAACATCATAAATGAAAAACCATTACCTGTTTATGGAGATGGTCTATATACAAGGGATTGGTTATTCGTTAAAGACCATGCACTTGCCATAGATTTGGTTTTTCACAAAGGAGGGGATGGGGAGACGTATAATATCGGGGGTTTTAATGAATGGAGAAATATAGACCTCGTAAAAACATTGTGTACTTTAATGGATCAAAAATTAGGCAGAGAAAAAGGGGATAGCGAAAAATTAATTACATATGTAAAAGATAGACCGGGGCATGACCGCAGGTATGCCATAGATGCCACAAAGATCAATCAAACATTAGGCTGGAAACCAACGGTAACTTTTGAACAAGGATTGAGTGAAACCATCGATTGGTGTTTGAATAATACAACTTGGATGAATAATGTAACCAGTGGGGCCTATCAAAACTATTACCAATCTATGTATTCCAATCGTTAACTATGCGAATTGAAAAAACAGCTTTAGCAGATTGCTTTCTTATTCATGATACCTTTTTTGGGGATGATCGTGGTTATTTTTTTGAAAGTTTTAATAGGGATACATTTTTAGAAAAAACAGGACTCCTGGTTGATTTTGTTCAAGACAATCAATCTAGTTCACAAAAGGGTGTGCTAAGGGGTTTGCATTTTCAACACGGCGAATTTGCACAAGCAAAATTAGTCAGGGTTTTAAAAGGAAGGGTATTGGATATTGCAGTTGATATTCGAAAATCTTCATCCAGTTTTGGTAAACATATCGCTATTGAATTGTCTGAAGATAGTCATACACAACTTTTTGTACCTCGTGGGTTTGCCCATGGATTTGTAGTGTTAAGCGAGCAAGCCGTTTTTTTTTATAAATGTGATAACTTTTATCATAAAGCGGCTGAATGCGGAATCATTTACAATGATGCAAATTTGGCCATCGATTGGCAATTAGCACCCGGGGATTTAATATTATCTGAAAAAGACAAAGTGCTTCCCTCGTTGAAAGACATTATTGACACCATAAAATTTTAATTATGAAAGGAATTATTCTAGCAGGTGGTTCAGGTACAAGGTTGTATCCTATTACCAAGGGTATCAGTAAACAATTAATGCCTGTGTATGATAAGCCCATGATATATTATCCTTTGTCGGTTTTAATGTTAGCAGGCATTCACGAAATATTAATCATCACAACACCAGAAGATTCTCCCCAATTTCAGAGATTATTAGGAAATGGGGCAGAATTGGGCTGCCAATTCTCGTATGCTGTGCAGGAAATACCCAATGGGCTTGCACAAGCTTTTGTAATAGGAGAGAAATTTATTGGTAGAGATAAAGTAGCGTTGATATTAGGCGATAATATTTTTTATGGTGCAGGCTTCAGCAAATTAGTTCAATCTTTTAATGACGTCAATGGAGCTGCCGTTTTTGCTTATGAAGTACATGATCCGGAAAGATATGGGGTAGTTGAATTTGATAAAAATCAAAGGGCTATCACCATTGAAGAAAAACCTAAGCAGCCAAAATCGAATTACGCAGTACCGGGTTTGTATTTTTATGATAATAGTGTGGTTGACATAGCCAAGAATATGAAGCCTTCAGCTAGGGGCGAATACGAGATAACCGATGTAAACAGGGTATACCTCGAAAAAGGAACTTTACAAGTAGGCATCATGAATAGGGGTACCGCCTGGTTAGATACGGGTACTTTCGATTCTTTTGCAGACGCTTGTGAGTTTGTAAGGGTTATTGAAAAGCGGCAAAGCCAAAAAGTAGGTTGTATTGAAGAAGTAGCTTACCGGATGGGATATATCAGTGAACCCGAATTATTAGTATTAGCCGATAAATACGCTAAAAGTGGATATGGAGATTATTTACGTAGAATTAAGCGATAACTTAATCTTCAAAATGAGTAGGAATCATGTGTTGTTCTAAAAAAAGTATAACTTTTGCCTTAGATCGTTAAACAAAAAAAGTTTCGCGTTGTTATATTTTTTTATGAACGTATTTACTATAAAAGACATCGAAAACTTATCGGGCATCAAAGCCCATACCATCCGTATATGGGAACAGCGCTATTCCTTTCTTAATCCGAGCAGATCAGAGACCAATATTCGCTATTATTCAAATAGTGAATTGCAAACGATTCTCAATATTTCCCTACTAAATAAGTACGGGTATAAAATATCTCATATTAATCGGATGAGTGCTTCCCAAATCAATGATAAAATTCTTTCTATTTCTTCGGTTGAGGCTCAACAGGAGAGACTGGTTAATGAGTTAATTCATTGTATGATTGGGATACAAATAGAAGTATTCGAAGAGAAATTAGATGCTTATATTCAGTCAAACGGCATTGAGAAAATGATTATGCAAATCATCTTCCCATTTTTGGAAAGGATTGGCATATTATGGATGACTAACCATATAAACCCTGCTCAAGAACATTTGGTAACGAATGTAATTCGACAAAAACTGATAGTCGGCATAGATTCTATTAAAAATCATTATGTATCTGATCATTCCGCAATATTATTTCTGCCCGAAGGTGAACACCATGAATTAGCCTTGTTGTTTATTCATTATTTAATCAAAAAGAAAGGTGTGCGGGTCATTTATTTGGGCAACAATATACCTATAAAAGACATTGAATACATAGCAAAGATTAAAAATCCTTTCATATTATATACCCACTTAACGTCTGTTGCCGATAATTTTAATTTTGAAAAGTTTCTAAACAATACCGAGAAAGACCTGCCTGGCAGAAGCATCATCATCTCTGGTTTGCTAACCCAATCATACAAAAAGCAAGTACCACAAAATGTTCACTTTAAGAAATCCCTATTAGAGGTCCTGACGTATATTGATAATATTATTATTTAGTTTTCGTTTTTAAGACCATCTTTTGTACATTTTTTTAAAAAATATGCTTATTTATTTTAGTTTTTCTAATATTTATTCATATTAATAAATAATTGCAATTGTAACCCATTGATTATTTTGTTTAATTATTTTTTGCTAATAATTAAACAAAATAATTTATTTGATACATTTATTGTTTAACTTTGTATTATAAAAGATTAAACAATACTCATATGTCTTCATTAGATTTTAACCAAATGTTGCTAAGCAATACAGAATTCCTAAAGCCCTTTGCCTTCACACTAACACGTGATAACGAAGCTGCAAAAGATTTGTTTCAGGAAACCTTATACCGCGCACTTGCTAATAAAGATAAATACCATGTTGGCACCAATATTAAAGCCTGGTTATATACAATCATGCGCAATATTTTTATCAATAATTATCGCAGAAATGCAAAACAAAACACCATTTTAGATAGTACACCCAATGAATACTTACTAAATTTACAACAAGGTTCTGTTGCCAATGAAGCCATTACAGGGATCAATCTGAAAGAAGTAAAAAAAGCAGTACACGATTTACCTGAAATATTCAGAAACCCTTTTCTTTTATATTTTGACGGATTTAAATATAATGAAATTGCAGATATGTTACATGAACCTTTGGGTACCATTAAAAGTAGAATTCACTTTGCCCGAAAGCTTTTAAAAACCCAGATTCATCGTTATTAATTTATTTCATTTAACTTTCTGAAATATTCCCTTGAGCAAGAAAGTTATTATAATCGGTAGCGGTTTCGCGGGCCTTTCGGCTGCTTCATTCATGGCTAAAGCAGGTTGGAATGTTACTGTTTTGGAAAAACATAAGATACCAGGCGGCAGAGCCCGTCAAATGATTGCAAACGGATTTACATTCGATATGGGTCCAAGCTGGTATTGGATGCCGGATGTTTTTGAAAGATATTTCCAACAATTCGGGAAATCCGTTACAGACTATTATCAGCTGGAAAGACTAGACCCCTCGTACCGTGTATACTGGCAAGATGGACCCATGGACATCCCCGCCAATTATGACGCACTTAAAAATTTATTTAATTCAATAGAAAAAGGAGCAGGCGATAAACTCGATTTATTTTTACAAGAAGCAGCCTATAAATATAAAGTGGGAATTGAAAAATTGGTTTTCAAGCCGGGAAGATCTTTGAAAGAATTTGTTGATTGGGATTTGGCGAAAGGCCTCATTAAATTAGATGTGTTTAGTTCAATGCGGTCGCATGTTGCCAAATACTTCACAAATCCAAAATTAATTGAGCTGATGGAATTCCCGGTTTTATTTTTGGGAGCGCTTCCTCAACATACGCCTGCATTATACAGTTTGATGAATTATGCAGACATCAAAGGAGGCACCTGGTATCCAAAGAAAGGAATGTATCAAATTGTACAAGGAATGTATGATTTGGCCATTGAATTAGGGGTCCAATTTCAATTTGAAAATGATGTAAAACAAATTGTAGTTGAAAACGGAGTGGCCAAAAAAGTAATTGCCCGCTCATTTGAAAACGAAATTTGTTATGAGGCAGATGTAATGATTGGTGGGGCAGATTATCACCACATAGAAACTTCCTTATTGGCAAAAGAATACAGAAGTTATTCAGATGCCTATTGGGAAAAAAGAGTCATGGCCCCGGGTTGTCTTATTTATTATGTAGGATTAAATAAAAAACTAACAGGTATATTACACCATTCTTTATTTTTCGATACTTCATTCAACATTCATGGGAAAGAGATTTATAGCAGTAAAAAATGGCCTACAGACCCTCTTTTCTATGTAAGTGCCACATCCGTATCTGATAATAGCGTAGCCCCGGAAGGCTGTGAAAACCTTTTTCTATTAATTCCCGTAGCAGCCGGATTAGAAAATGACACTGAGGAACTTCGAGATCGGTATTTTAATCTGATCATGGATAGAATGGAAAAAAAGCTTGGCCAGACCATTCGAGACGCCATTATTTATAAAAAATCCTTTGGTCAGACCGATTTTATGGCAGATTACAATGCTTTCAAAGGAAATGCATATGGATTAGCGAACATTTTAAGCCAAACGGCTGTTTTAAAACCGAAATGTAAAAGTAAAAAAGTAAAGAACCTTTTTTATACCGGACAATTAACGGTTCCGGGTCCGGGAGTACCTCCTAGTTTGATTAGTGGTGAATTGGTAGCAGGGGAAGTAGTGAAAGAGTTTGGAGGAATCGAAAAATAGTATTTACGAATTCAACAATAGTGTTTGAGATATTTATCATTAACAAATAAATAATAAAACCATGATAAACCTGTTTCATGAAGTGAGCCAGGAATGCAGTAAAATAACTACGGTGAAATACAGTACCAGTTTTTCATCGGCTATTAAATTATTGCATAAAGACCTTCGAAATCCTATTTTTAATGTTTATGGTTTTGTCCGTTTTGCAGATGAGATTGTGGATACTTTTCATGAATATGATAAAGCTGCTTTATTGGAAGAATTCAAATTGTCAACTTATGAAGCAATTGATAAAAGAATCAGTTTAAATCCCATCTTACATAGTTTTCAATTAACGGTCAATGCTTATCAAATTGATCGATCATTAATAGAGGCCTTTTTACATAGTATGCAACTTGATCTGGCAAAACGTAAATATGATAGAGAAGGGTATGAAGAGTACATTTATGGAAGTGCTGAAGTAGTGGGTTTGATGTGTTTATTCGTTTTTTGTGAAGGGAATCAATCTCAATACGAAACTTTGAAACCATATGCCAGAAGTTTAGGTGCTGCTTTCCAAAAAGTTAATTTTTTAAGGGACTTAAAAGCAGATTTCGAAGGCTTGGAAAGAATATATTTCCCAGGTTGTGATTTTAGAAACTTTTCAGCAAAAGATAAGGCAAACATAGAAGCAGATATTCAAAAAGATTTTCAACATGCTTATGAAGGAATTTTGAAATTGCCTGTAAAAGCAAGATTTGGCGTGTATGTTGCTTACAAATATTATCTTTCCTTGTTTAGGAAAATTAAAAAAGTACAACCCCAAAATATTTTAGAAGACAGAATTCGAATTCCTGATTATGGCAAGTTTTTCATTCTGGCGAAAGCCGGAATCAGAAGCCAATTTAATTTGCTGTAATGTATTCTCCTATACTTTTGTAGCATGGAACATGTGATTTTGGTTGATGAAAATGATGGTATTACCGGCGTCTGCGAAAAAATGTTGGCGCATGAACAAGCCTTGTTGCACAGGGCTTTTAGTGTGTTTATATTTAATGACAATGGTGAAATGCTTTTACAAAAAAGAGCACTAACTAAATACCATAGTCCCGGATTATGGACCAATAGTTGCTGTAGCCACCCACGACCCCAAGAAGATACGCTACACGCAGCCAGTAGGCGATTACAAGAAGAAATGGGTTTTTCTAGTCCCATAAAAAAAGCATTTCATTTCGTTTACAGGGCTGCTTTTGAAAATGGACTTACTGAACATGAATTTGATCATGTATTTATTGGGAATTATAATGGTGCCATATCCTGTAACCCGGCAGAAGTGATGGAATATGCATATTTGCCTTTGAAAGTAATCAAAGAAAAGCTGATAAGCCATCCTCAATTCTTTACGGTTTGGTTTCTTATCGCTTTTCCTAAAGTAGTGGAATGGATGCTTTCCAACAAAATGGTTCAGCAAGAAAAGGAAATCACTTCTTAATAGTCTTTCCTGCTTTCTTTTTCTAAATAATCGCTTATCTTCTGCTTATTAATTATGGATACTTCTCTCAAAGCAATCATTATTGGTTCCGGTGTTGCTGGTATGGCAAGTGCCATTCGACTTGCAGTACAGGGTTTTGATGTTACTGTATTTGAAAAAAATAGTTACCCCGGCGGTAAATTAAGTGCTTTTGAATTGAATGGATATCGGTTTGATAGCGGCCCGAGCTTATTTACCCAACCTGTGAATATTGAAGAACTCTTTGCTTTAGCAAAAGAACCCATAGAGGACTACTTTCATTATGAACCCGTTCCCATTTCCTGCAATTATTTTTATGAGGATGGTACTTGCATACATGCATTTGCAGACACATCACTTTTTGAAAATGAATTAATAGAAAAAGTGGGTGAAAAGAAGGGTAGCTTGTATGCTTATTTGAAGCGTTCTGAAAATATTTATAAACGCATTGGTAAAATTTTTTTAAATTTTTCTCTGCACAAGTCTTCTACTTTATGGAATGCACCCATCATCAGGGCTTTACGAGCAGTTAGATGGCCTTATTTATTTCATACTTTACATGAAGTAAATAAAGTACATTTTAGCAATCCTAAAACCATTCAGTTGTTTAATCGTTATGCTACCTATAATGGAAGTAACCCCTATCAAGCACCCGGTATGCTAAGTTTAATACCTCACCTAGAACACAATGAAGGCGTTTTTTATCCAAAAGGGGGAATGATCAGTATTACTGAGGCTCTTTATAAACTTGCCTGTAAAAAGGGAGTGGTCTTTCAATTTAATAACCCGGTAGATAGCATTTTACATGAAGAAAAGAAAGTAAAAGGGGTTGTGGTGAATGGTGTTAAACACTATTCTGATGTGGTAGTTAGTAATATGGATATTTATTTTACGTATCATACACTCTTACATAATTCTATCGCTTCAAAGAAAATATTGAAACAAGAAAGAAGCAGTAGTGCACTGGTATTTTATTGGGGCATTAAAAAGGAATTTTCAACCTTGGGGTTGCACAATATATTATTTACAAAAAACTATTTGGAAGAATTTACACATCTTTTTAAATACAAAAAGTTGTACCTCGACCCAACTGTTTATATTAATATTACCGGTAAATATGAACCGGGTATTCAAGCACCCCACAATAAAGAAAATTGGTTTGTGATGGTGAATGCACCTGCCAATATTGGCCAGGATTGGGAATACTATCGGAAAGAATATAGAAAAGCCATTATTCAAAAAATCAATCGACTATTAAAAACAGACATAGAACCATTGATTGAAATTGAAGAAATCATGGATCCTGAGCAGATTGAAATGAATACCGCTTCGTATATGGGATCTTTGTATGGTACAAGTTCCAATTCTAGATTAGCGGCTTTTCTGCGGCATCCAAATTTTACAAATGAGATCAAAGGTTTGTATTTTGTAGGCGGTAGTGTTCATCCAGGCGGAGGCATTCCTTTGTGTTTAAAAAGTGCAAAGATTATGAGTGAGATTGTAAAATCAGACTTAAAGAAAAACAAATCGTTTCGATAATTATTTTTGAAACACATAGACAGATAGTAAGGCAAAGTTTTCTATGTCCACTTTTCTTTACCTATTTACCTATGTGTTTAAAAATCAAATAGCAAATGACTTTCTCCAAACAAAATATAGCCACTTTCATTGCTATCCTCTTTCATGTAACGGGTCTGATAGGGATTTTAGGTACATCCTACAAGGAATGGTTTATTCGAAATACGCCTTTTACACTCGTCTTGATGGGCATTCTATTAATTTGGAACCAACCCAAAAAAAATTACTATTTTTTTGGATATGCGGCAACCGCTTTTTTGATTGGTTTTGGTACAGAAACCATTGGAGTCAATACCGGTCATCTATTTGGCAACTACGAATATGGTACTGTTATGGGAGTGAAAATGAATGGTGTTCCTCTGTTGATAGGGTTGAACTGGTTTGTCATCGTTTTTTGTAGTGCTTCAACGATGATGCAACTGCAAGAATGGATGTCAAGAAAACTTGAAACATCGGGTATGGAAATGTCACCTAAAATGGCCAATCTGTCACTGATAATTGATGGGGCACTCTTGGCCACTTTTTTCGATTGGGTGATGGAACCCGTTGCCGTTAAATTGGGTTTTTGGCAATGGAAAAATGATGAAATTCCTATTTACAATTACTTGTGTTGGTTCATGATCAGTGCATTTTTATTGGTTTTTTACCGATGGTGTTCATTTTCTAAGCCAAACTATTTCGCCGTACATTTGTTAATCATTCAACTGCTGTTCTTTTTTGCACTAAGAATCTATCTATAGTATGCTATATTTATTGATTACCATATTTACTTTTTGTTTAATGGAAGGCATTACTTGGCTAACCCATCGATTTGTGATGCATGGATTTTTATGGTATTTGCATGAAGATCATCACAAAAAGTCAACAGGCTTTTTCGAAAAAAATGATGCCTTCTTTGTCATTTTTGCCATTCCTAGTTGGTTGTGTATTATGTTGGGAAGTATGAACCAATTATATTGGGTAGTAAGCATAGGGGCAGGAATTGCTTTGTATGGTTTTGCTTATTTTGTAGTTCATGAAATTATTATTCACCAACGATTTAAACTATTTACCCGAAGTAATAATCGTTACATAAAAGCGATCAGATGGGCTCATAAAATGCATCACAAGCATTTAGATAAACAGGAGGGAGAAAGTTTTGGAATGCTCCTAGTTGCCAAGAAATATTGGGATAAAGTGCGAACAGACGAATTGATTAAAAGTACATTTACCCCAAATAACGTCCTTTCGACGAAGGAGAAACCTACTAGTTAATGATGAGTTTTCTCCTTCGTCGAAAGGACATTGCCTAGATAATAAATATTATTACTATTGCCCAATCACTACCACTATATTATTACAGGAGCCGGCTGTGCAGGATTGAGTTTGTTAAAGCGGATGATGAGCGAACCTTTTTTCAGTGATAAGAGAATATTGGTCATTGATCAATCCCAAAAAAACACCAATGATCGCACCTGGTGTTTCTGGGAAAAAGAAACCGGCATTTTTGAATCCATTGTACATCACCAATGGAAAAAAATAAATTTCTTTTCAAATACTTTTTCAGCTTCATTGGATATTGCTCCATATCAATATAAAATGATTCAAGGCATAGATTTATATACACATGTAAAAAATGAATCAAAAGATCATCCCAATATTGAATGGAAACAAGATAAAATCGAATCCATTCAAAATACCCGAGACAAAGTAACTGTTGAATTAAAATCAGAATCCCTAACAGCCGACTATGTTTTCAACAGTATCTTATTTAACAACCTTGCAGTTCCTCCTTTGGGGGGCGGAGGAGATGAGAGCGGGGTTTATCTTTTACTACAACATTTTAAAGGTTGGGTAATTGAAACCCAAGAATCTTGCTTTGATCCCTGCATTGCCACATTTATGGATTTTAGAATTCCTCAAAAACAGGGAACAACTTTTGTGTATGTAATGCCGATTACGCCAAACAAGGCATTGGTAGAATACACTATGTTTTCAGAAAACATATTGCCAATTGAAGAATATGAGATGTCGTTGCGAGATTATATTGCAAACTATTTAAATGTTAAAAACTACACTATTTCTCACGAAGAATTTGGTGTCATTCCAATGACCAATCAATTATTTCCTATTCAAAATGGAAGGATTATCAATACAGGCACAGCCGGCGGACAAGTTAAAGGCAGCAGTGGATATGCTTTTCAATTTATTCAAAAAAGAACCCGATTGATTGTTGATTATTTAATAAAAAACAAGCCGCTTACATTGAAGTCAAGCCTTATGGATAAAAAATTTCAACTGTTTGATAGTGTTTTATTGAATGTTTTAAGTAGTCACAAATTGGGTGGCAACGAAATATTCACAATGATATTTAAGAACAATCCGGCTCCTACAATTTTACGCTTTTTAGATAACGAAAGTAATCTATGGGAAGATTTACAAATTATGCGGAGCGTGCCAACTAGTATTTTTTTACCTGCAGCCCTTCATGAAATCAGGTCTTGAGATTTAATGTCTTTCAATTACATTTGCAAACTTAGGCTTCGTAGTACAATGGATAGTATAAGAGTTTCCGAAGCTCCAGACCCAGGTTCGATTCCCGGCGAGGCCACTACTCATCCTTGCCCCTCTCTGCTGTGCAAAGAGGGGTTCTTTTTTTATTTAAAGGAATATCTACATCTACTGCTGAATTTATTTTATATTCATGTTATTGAAATATAAAGCGCATAAAAATTTGTAGTATGTCAAAATATTCTTTCTTACTCATTTTAAGTTTTTCTTTTCTTTTTTCTATTGCTCAAAAAAGTTCGGATAATGATTTTCGTAAACTTCCTTTTAGATTTATTGGTCCGGATGGTAATAGAGCCATCGCTGTTGTAGGAGAACCGGGTAATCCTTTGGTTTCTTATGTTGGTGCCGCTTCAGGTGGAATTTTTAAAACAATGGATGGCGGCATCAAATGGTTTCCCATATTTGATAGTACCGACAATTCATCCATCGGAGCATTGGCTATTGCATCAGGCAATCCGAAACATGTGTGGGCAGGAACCGGCGAAACATTTTTAATAAGACCGGCGCATGCCAATGGTAATGGGATCTATAAATCGATTGATGGTGGTAAGACTTGGAAGAATATGGGACTTAAAGAAACCGTATTGATCAGTAAAGTAATTGTTGACCCTTCTGATACCAATACGGTATATGTGGCAGCATTGGGTCATTCGCATGGACCTCAGCAAGAAAGAGGTGTTTACAAAACCACCAATGGAGGCAATAGTTGGGAGCGTATTTTATTTGTTGATGAAAATACCGGATGCAGCGATTTATCTATCAACCCCAAAGACCCTAAAAATTTAGTGGCAGCAATGTGGCAGGTAGATATTAAAACATGGAATTTAAATAGTGGCGGCCCCGGTAGTGGTTTTTATAAAACACTTGATGGTGGAAAAACTTGGAAGCAAATGAGGAATGGTCTTCCGGGTGGCATCAATCATCCGGTGGGTAAAACATCCATTGATATTGCCCAAAGCAATCCTTCAACAATTTATGCATTGGTAGAAGACAAAACACCCACATTGTATAAATCATTGGATGGTGGAGAAAGTTGGAAGTTAATGTTTGAAAGTCATTCTATGGCACAACGTGCACCTTATTATACAAGGGTTAGGGTTTCATCACAAAATGAAAATAAATTATATACCATTTGTGTTACCATTATGGAATCTTTAGATGGCGGAAAAACATTCAATGGAAATGGCACATACAATCCGGGTGGGGACAATCATGATATTTGGTTTGACCCAACCAATGAAAACCGGATCATGGTTGCTCACGATGGTTGTTTGAATATAACTTTTACCGGAGGGAAATCATGGCAAAATATTAATTTACCCATTGCGCAAATGTATCATGTAGCTGTAGACAATATGGTCCCATATCACGTAATGGGAAACAGACAGGATGGATATTCTTACAGAACAGCTGCCATCAGTATGCAAGGCTCTATTCCATTAGGGTTGTGGGAAGGAGTGGGAGGTTGTGAAAGCGGTTTTGCACAACCGGATCCATTTGATAATAATATCATCTGGTCGGGATGTTATGATGGTGGCCTGGAAGTTACTGATACAAGAACCGGATTGTCGCACGATGTTCGTGTATGGCCTGAAGCAGGCTATGGTTGGGCACCTGCAGATATGAAATATCGTTGGCATTGGAATTTCCCCATGGCTTTATCCAAACATGAAAAAGGGGCCGTTTATGTGGGGAGCCAATTTGTTCATAAAACAACTAACGGGGGGAAGAGTTGGAAAGCAATCAGTAAAGACTTAACAACCAATACCAAATCACACCAACAAAATTCCGGGGGAATAAACGCAGACAACTTAATGACTTTTGATGGATGTACCCTTTATGTAATTGCAGAATCGCCCCTTAAAAAAGGCTTATTATGGACCGGTAGTAATGACGGACAAGTTAATATTACCGTTGATGATGGCTTGACATGGACTAATGTTACAGGCAATATTAAAAACATAGCACCATGGGGAACCATCAGAAGTATTGACCCATCAAATTTTGATGCCGGTTCGGCTTATATTAGTATTACCTATCAACAATTAGGCGATTTTAAACCTTATATTTTTAAAACAATAGATTATGGAAAAAGCTGGAAAGAAATAGGCAATGGAATACCGGCCTCTAACAGTTCTTTTGTTCATAGTATTAAAGAGGATCTTGCTCAAAAGGGACTACTTTTTGCAGGAACAGATAATGGATTGTATATGAGTCCGGATGATGGAAACCAATGGATACATATCAAAAATAATCTGCCACCAGCTCCTGTATATTATATTGCGATTCAGAAAAATTTTCGTGATTTAGTATTAGCCACTTATGGAAGAGGTTTTTATATCTTGGATGATATTACGCCTATTCGTGAATGGAGTAAAGACCTGGCAAAAAATAAAATCAGTTTGTACCCATTACGTGATGCTTATCGATTTAATATGAAGTCGGGTATACATGCAGAAAGATCTTTCTCCACGGGTAATAACCCCCCTTATGGAGCCAGTATTCATTATTTTCTTCCTGTAAAAATGAAAACGAAACCTGCCCTTTATATACTCAATCATTTAGGGGATACTATACAAACTTTAGTGGGTACCAATGAAAAAGGAGTGAATCGTTTGTGGTGGAATCTTTCACATGACGACATAATACTTCCCACATTACTCACCAAACCAATTGATAAATCATTCGTAAAACTAGACTCTGTCGGTAAGCGTTCCATGTTTATTTATGATTTGGATATTGGTCCCGGACTCGATGCTCCACGCGTGCCACCAGGAAAATATTCTGTTGTTTTAAAAGTAGGTGACAGTATTCAAAAAAGAACGATTAACGTATGGAAAGACCCTAATGCCAGATCTTCTGAAATAGATATTCAAGCACAATATCGTTTTGGGGTTGAGTTGTATCAACAAATTGAGGTGTGTTTCCAATTCATTAAAACATTAGAAATACAGCGTGACTCTTTATTGAAAGTCGCATCTGCCAATTCATTAGCAGTTGAACAAAAAATATACAATCTTGAAAAGGAATTATATGATATTCATTCAACGGGGGCCCGAATGGACATTTTTAGAAATCCGGCTAGAATTCTTGAAAGATTGCTTACTATATCTAAAGAAAGTCTAAGTGTGGGTGCTGACTTTCCACCTACTGATCAGCAAGTGGCTGTTTTTAAAGAATTGAAAAATCAATTACAACAAGTAAAAAATGCGTATGCTAAAATGATAAATACCTTGTAGTCTTTAAAATAAAATTATTTATCATTGATGCCAATTTCAAATCAAATGATTAGAGAATGTCTTTTGAATATAGAATTGGATTGATAGGGGTATCTATTACTTTTCCCACAATGGCCCCAGGGCACCAGGCATGCCAATCGGCTATTTGATTTTCGTTTTTAGGTTCTTGTAGGGTCATGTCTTTGTCCATATAAATAATGGTCATCACTTTGCGCATGTTTTGAGTAGTGTTGGGGCTTGCTCTGTGAAAAGTCCAGCCGCTATGAAAACTAATTTCACCTACATCAAAAGGCTCCACAATTTTTTCAAAATTATTAAGGGTTAATTTGTTTTGAATAATGTATTCACTGTCATCACTTATTTTGAGGGTACGTCCTTCTTCTAATGTTTGGCTTTTGGCACTAAACTCTAAGGGTCCAAAATTCAAATCTATTTTTTGTAAGGGTATCCAGGCAGTTATTGTTTTCTCTGTAGTTAGCGGCCAATAATATTGATCAGCATGCCATGGGGTATGGCCACCGCTTGGCTCTTTAAACAATGCCTGGTCATGGTATAAACGTACTCCATTCACACTCATTAAGTCTGCCGCCATTTTTGCCAATCGTTTACTGAAAACAATTTGTTTTACAGCTTCAGAAGTTGTCCAGATATTCATGATTTGTAAAAATGCTTTACCATAGGTATCTCGCTCATGCATTTCGAGATGTTGGGTATTTAATTTTTCTACTGCTGAACTTATACATTGATTGATGTATTGAACAAGTTGTGGTGATAAAACATTTTTTATTTTAATATACCCGTTCTCTGTGAAAAAAGCTATCTCCGCTTCTGTGATTGTAAAGGGCTCATTCAATTCTTGTAACATAGCGAATATTTATTTGCATTAAATGATTGAAAGATGGTTAAAACTAATGTATTAAACAAGTTTCCTTTTTTTATTTCCAAATAGACTCGAGTTTATAAAGCTTCGCTTTTGTAGAAAAAGCATCCTTTTTAAAATTATTGAATTTTAGGAAAGACAGTTTTTGGGAAGGGAAAAATATATCAGTCATATTGATAAGTCCGTCATCAGCAAATAGCTCAATGGAAGAATCATCAATCCATAATTGCATGGTTATTTTGTTGTCATTTATTAATCTGGGTGCAATATGTTTTGCTGAAAAAGTTTTTGAGAAATGAGTGTCTCCACTTTTTTGTCTATCAATATAAAATTGATTCTCATTTTTTTGATAGCCCACTTTTATACTTTCATTATTTGCGTTAGATAGCTCAATGTACACATCATCGCCTATCATATTCTTTTTATAGAATGTTACGGTCAATTCGTTGGAATTAGCCGGGTAAACAGTAGTTTTTAACAAATCAATTGGGATGCTATCGAACCTAAGTTTTTGCAATTCTTGTACCGGGCTGATGGCCATTCTTATCCCATTGAGTGTTTGTTGTAAGCTCAATTCTCTTGGTATTGTCATAGCGCTTCGCCAGGTTTTTGTTGGAACAATTTGGGCATATTGCCAATTACTCATCCAGCCTAAGAACACAGTTCTTTTATCGGGCGCATTACTCCAAGTTACCCCTGCATAATTATCACAACCATAATCTACCCAAAGCATCTTTTCTTTTGGGTTATTATTGGAGAATTTTTTTCCATCAAAATCACCAATAAAATATTGAGTGCCACTACCTCCATTTGGTGCACCATTTCCAATACTCACTAATAATACCCATTTGCTTTTTTGAGTATTTTTGATTGGCAGTTCAAATAAATCAGGACATTCCCAAACGCCTCCATGACTACCCTCCATATTGCCAAATATGCTTGTTAGTTGCCAATTTTTTAAATTAGCAGATTGATAAAAACGAATATGGTTTCCCGCCGCCATGGTCATTATCCATTTTTTTGATGCCGCATGCCAACTAACTTTTGGGTCGCGAAAATCTTTTATACCGGGATTCGATAATACCGGGTTATTTGCATATTTTTTCCAACTTCTTCCTTTATCAAGGCTATAAGCAATGCCTTGGGTTTGAAAATTATTTCTTCCTGCTTTTTCACCCCCCATATCATGATAAGTAAATATGGCTACCAAAGGTTTTTCTGTACCTTTCTGAAATCCGGTTGTATTGTTTTCATCTACAACCACACTACCTGAAAAAATATAACCTAAGGAATCAGGATACAAGGCAATGGGCAAATTTTCCCAAATAACAAGGTCTTTGCTGATCGCATGTCCCCAATGCATAGGACCCCAAATTGTACTATCCGGATAATATTGATAAAAAAGATGGTATTCGCCTTTATAATATACCATGCCATTGGGATCGTTCATCCAATGTGCAGGTGGAGAGAAATGAAATTGAGGGCGATGTTTTTCTTTATATGGGGATACCTGGCTAACTGTTTTATTGCAAAATAAAAAAAGTGCATAGAAAATAATCAGTGATATCCGCATAATAAGCTGTTGATTGATTTATAACTACCAATTTAAACATACTTTACTTCTTGCAAGAATTATCTTTCATCACACTCATTCCACCGGCCATATTGGTGACATTTGTAAAACCATTTTTATTTAAAATATATGCAGCTTGTGGACTTCTATGGCTATGTGAGCAAAAAACGATGATTTCTTTCTGTTTCAGAGATTGTATTTGGGATAAACGGTTTTCTAATTCTTGAACAGGAACATTGATTGCATTTTGTAAACCTCCAAAATTGGGGTCACCTTTCCCTTCAAATTCTATTTTTGTTCTTACATCTAATAAAATAACGGACGGGTGCTTTTTAATGTATTGGCATATTTCTGTAGGTTGAATGGTTTTAAAATGAATGGTTGATTTTTTCACCAAAGTCATTTGACAGGAGCTACATTTACCTGCCTCATCATAATTTACTTTATCGCAATCATATCCGCAAGGAATACATTGGTATTGGCCTTTGCTCTTTGTTGTTACTTTTTGTTGTGTATTTGCATCAAACGAATTCAATAGGAAAAATGAAATTCCCATTAATAAAAAAAACGGTAAAAAATTTACATTGTAACGCATGGTAAAAAGGCTAATAATAGATGTAAAATATTAAGTTCTATTGGTAAGAATAAAGCATTGCCATACTCTCTCTTGCCATTTGTTGGTTATATTCAAACGTCAGTCTTTTATGATTAATGGTATCTACAATGGTACCAATTAAACAAAGCCCTCCGGTAAAAAGGTATAAAATACCCATTCCATTTTGTCCCACCATAAATCGTTGTATTCCCCCAACGCATACAAAACCTAAAATACAACCCAGTAAAACCTGATCGCTTTTTCTTCTTTTGCCATTATACAATGCAATGAAATTCTGCATTTTTTGTTCAGGTAACTCAGATGTTAACTGTTGCAAATAAACAAGTTCCTCGCCCTCAATGGAAGGTATAAGATTAATGAGATTTGGTTTCATGAGCGTGTTTTTTATGGTATATCAATTGTTTAATCCTGATAAATATAATCAAAACACCGAATATTCCCATTGGATGATGATGAACGGAAAGTGCAAATTTCAACCGCAATGCATAATGCAAAGCATGTCCAATACCACAACCCGGACAATGGCCAAACCCAAACAGGCTAAATATACACAATGTGGTATCTGTAGTACTTTCCGGTAAAAAAAATAAAACGAGTATGGCAGTTAACCAAAAAAGTAATTCTACATGACTTCGAACCCATTTTACAATTACAATCATTAAGTAAATAGGAGATTTCATCAATTTTCATGGTTTATTTACCAAATGCACCAATATTACTGCTAAATATTTTTACGGCTATGGCTAATAAGATAACTCCAAAAAACTTCCTAACCGCTAATAAGCCTGCCGGTCCTAACATGCGCTCAATAACTTTCAAAGATTTTAAAACAAGGTAAACAACTATTAAATTAACTAGAATCCCTATTAAAATATATAACTCATCAAAATTTGCCTTTAATGACATGATAGTGGTTAGTGTCCCACTTCCAGCAATAATGGGAAAGGCAATTGGGACGGCACTTCCCGATTTTACATTTTTATCGCCTTTAAATATCTCATGTCCTAATACCATCTCTAATCCCAATAAAAAAATAACGACAGATCCCCCAACGGCAAAAGAGCGAATATCCAACCCTAGCATTTTCAAAAAAGGCTTCCCGGCAAATAGAAAAAGTATCATTAATGCACCTGAAATCAGCGTAACCTGCAAAGAGCGAATAGCCCCCATTTTTTCTTTTAATGAAATGAGTAATGGAATGGAACCTACTATATCAATTACAGCAAAAAGTGTAAAGGTGACTGTCAGCAGTTCATTGAAATTAAAATACATGGGAAGTATTTTTTTAAAGTTAGCAAATAAGTTATAAGTAATAAGTTGTTCTTTTGTTTATTTACTACTTAATACCTACAACTGATTACTTACAACACACTAGGTCTATGCCATTCCTTTCCGGCAAGTGAAACGTTGTATAACATTTCGTGAGTGAAGATATCCTCTTTTGATACCAGTTTCACTACACATCCATAATGGCAAGTAAATTCATCAAAAGATTCTTTTAAGGGTGTATTTGTAATGTAAGCAAGTATACTCCTTAAAACACCTCCATGTGCAACAATAACAGCCGGACTAGGTTGTTGATAAATCCATTGAAAACGATTCACCACTCTATTGTGTAATGTTGTATAACTCTCTCCATTGGGCACTGTTATATTGATAAAATCATCCATCCAAGGTTGTATCTCTACTTTTGGAATGTCATTCCAAGGTTTCATTTCCCAATCACCACAATTAAGTTCCATGAGGTCTTTATCTAATTGAACTGCATGAAGTGGAAATAAAGCTTCTGCCAGTTTTCGACATCTTTGGAGTGGACTGCTGTATACGTTTTGTACATCTTTTGGTAAATGAGGAATAATATTGGCTACCTCATCTGTAAAGGACTCGGTAATATCTAAATCAGTTTGGCCATAGCAAATCCCTTTTTCAATTTTTGGGGTGGTATGGCGAATGAGGTAAATCTCCATAACACGAAATACTCGAATAAAAATGAATTAAAAAAGAAATCATCAAAATTTAAAAATATGATTACGGTAAAGTTTATACTGAAACTGCAAAACTTGTATACAATTCATGCATAAACAGTCAGTGTATTTTTCTTCGATGAATAATTGCTCATCATTCGACAATTTTATGCGGCTACATTGGCATTCTGAAATATTGCCCACTTTACACTCAAAATTTTGAGTGCAACGTGGGCAAGTTTTTGTTTCATGTTTTGGCATAAAGTTTATTTTCCATTTAAAACTAAGACCTTTATTCAATAATAAAGGGATACTGTTAAATCCTCTTATATCAAAAAACTGTTGGTTTGTTAAGTTTTGACCGTCGGCAAAGAATTTGATATGAGTATTCAAATTGTATTCAATATAGGCTCCAACAATGAAATAACTATCTAATGCAACATCCGCTTTTCTATATCCACCAATATCATACCTTTTACTTACATATTTTCCACTAACAGAACAATACAAGCCGGGGGCAAGGTCCAAGCCAAGAGAAATATTCAAAGTATGTTTCGGTCTTCTTAACAAGTAATCATAAGTGATGGTGTCTTTGGTAGTAATACGATTTTGCGTAATTTCTTCACTATGTAAAAAAGTATAGTTTGCCGTAATTCTCATTTGCTTAACCGGCGAAATGGTGGTTTCTAATTCAAGTCCGTTAACTGTTTGTTTAACATAATTGAAATATTTAAATGTGATATAGTTATAATCAATTCCGTTATTAATTTGGCGATTAAAAAATACCAAACGGGCATTGAATACCTTTTTATTTAATTGAATACCTGTTTCATAATTAACCGATTTTTCTGCGTCTAACTTACTATTGATACTTAATTGATATAAGGATGGTGCTTTGAATCCACTTGAAATGCTCCCAAAAAGTCTGGTAGAAGAATTTATTGCAAAAGACGGATTGAATGTATACGTACTGTTGTTACCATAGCGAGAATGGTCATTATATCTCCCGCCAATTTCTATATTCCATAGCTTATTCTCACTATTGAAAATGAATGAGCCATACATTGCTTTTTGGTTTAACGAAGTGTCATTAAAAGTGCTTTTGTATGGACCAAAAGTACTTATCGAAAAATAATGTTGATTGTATGAATGGTACCGGTAATCCAATCCCGTTAGTAAGGTAAAGCCATTTCCTAATTTCGTTCCAGCATATAATTCAACAAACTGTGATTTTCCAAAATACGTATTGTCTTCAAAAATCGTACTGGTTCTATCCAAACTGTCATTTCGGTAGTTTCTTGAAAGTTCATTATACTGATAGGTGCCATGTAAGCTAAAAGCACCGGATTTATAATCAAAACCTGTTCCACCAATGAATGAGGAATTATTAATGTTATAATCTTTGTCGTCTGTGTATACAGACGCGTCAATACCTGATGTATATTGACTAAACATAGCAAATGTTTTAACAGAAAATTTTGAGCTAATTTGATAAAGTAATTGTGCATTACTTGCCGTTCCATTATATCCATCGTTATCGAAATTCTTTTTGCCACTACTGTCATAAGCTGCAGAGAAACCATTTGAACTGAGTTTTGCAAATCGAGCAGTGTAACTAAGTTGATTGCTCCGTCCATAGAACTGTACGTTACTTCTTGTCGTGTTTAGATTGCCTACACCTATCGAAGCTTTCATGTTAAATGGCTTTTCAATATCTTTTTTTATGGTAATGATATTGATAACCCCTGCAATTGCATCACTACCATATAAGGTGGATTGTGCCCCTTTGCATACTTCAATTCTTTCTACATCATTAATTGAGAATAAATTCAAGTCAAAATCTGTCGTAATTGTTGATGGGTCATTCAAGGGAATACCATCCATCATGATTAGGGTTCGCCCGGCTGATGCACCGCGCATATAAACAGTCTGAACAGTTCCGATATTGTTTAATGCGCCATTGATTGTAATGCCGGCTTGTTCTTGTAATACTTGCGCAACCGTTTTACCGGTACTTTGTTCAATTTGCGTTTTCGAAATTACTGTAATGACTTTACCCGTCGTACTTTGTTTTTGTTCTATTTTATTGGCTGTAACCACCACTTCATCCAGTATGTTTGTTTGGATGGTGTCATTTTGTGCAAAGGCACTTGTGCTAATCAATAGCACAGATAAGAGCGTTAATTTTTGGCTCATTGTTTTGTTTTTTTAATTTGAACAATGAGCTTCCAGGAAAATAAAAAAACGGAGAAATATAAACGACCGCTGCAGCAACCTTTTACATTCCATGCTTTTCACCCGAAAGCCGTGAATGGTTTGGTTTGTATGCGGCAGGTCTTCTGGCTCGCTCTCTGTTGAATACCTTCCCGTCTCGACACGTCGAGACAGTGGTTTGAAGATTCAACAGGCATATCGTGATTGGTGAAACGTGAAACCTGAGAAAAACTCACGACTCACGACTGACCATTCACGAAAAGAGCTTACAGCTACGGGGATAGCGCCGGATTTACACCGGACTTCCCTTTTAATCCCACTTACGTAGGAACCGAATACGTTACAAATGTAATCGAAGGGTCTATTGTTCTATATTTTATTTTCAGTATTTTGTCCACGACTTATTGAGAACTTTGAAGAAGTCGATGTTCTATAGTAAGTTGACCATCGACTATAGACCATCGACTATGGACTATGTTTCCTACTTTTAAACCCACACGCGAAGACTATGCAGCAAAAACAAAAATTAAATCTCTTCAGTTTTACAATGATTGTAGTAGGACTGGTTATTGGTATGGGTATTTTTAGAACCGCCGCAACCAGTGCAAAAGATGCCATTGAACCTTCTGTATATTTTACAGCTTGGTTATTAGGTGGCTTTTTTGCTTTGTGTGGAGCGCTCACTTATGCTGAAATAGGAAGCCGTTATCCGGTTACCGGGGGGTATTATAAAATATTTTCCTATGCCTATCATCCCAGTATTGCTTTTGCCATTAATTGTATTATTCTCATTAGCAATGCGGCCAGCCTGAGTGGTGTAGCTTTAATTGGAAGTGGATATATCACTAAACTATTCCCGCAAATTATTTGGACTGATATAGACAAAGCACTCATTAGTTGTGGAGCGATTGTTTTATTTTACCTGATTAATTTACGTGGTCTAAGGATGAGCTCCAAGACGCAAAACTTTTTGATGATCATTAAGATTAGTATGATTGTGATTCTCATTATGGCCTTATTTATTCCACAACATGAAGTATTATCACAAGCTACAACAATTGTTACGTCTCCTTCGATTCCTTCAATGTCTTGGATTCAAAGCTTGGGGGTTAGTTTAATTGCTGTTTCTTTTACTTATGGCGGATATCAACAAACCATTAATTTTGGTAATGAAGTTGATCAACCCGCCAAAAATATTCCCAGAGGAATTTTTATTGGCATAGCCATCATCATTGGGTTATATCTGCTGGCAAACCTTAGCTATTATCATATTGTTGGATTTGAAAGTATGAAAGGTGAAAAAGAAATCGCCTATGTACTTATGAATAAAACATTTGGAAAAAATGGAGCTGATATTTTTTCTTTCTTTTTATTTTTTGGTGTTTTGGCTTATGTCAATGCCTTATTGATGAGTAACCCAAGGGTTATGTTTGCCATGAGTGAAGAAGGTGTTTTACCAAAAGCTTTTTCAAAGCAAAGCCCCAAAAATGAAGTATTAACCGTTTCACTAACTGTTTTTGCAGCCATGTGTATGGTGATATTGTTCTTTGCTCAAACTTTTGAAAAGATTCTGAACTTCACCATCTTTCTAGATTGTTTCGGAATGGTTGCTTCAAGTGCTACCATTTTTGTATTAAGAAAAAAAACAAAACATTTAGATGGAACCGGTATCTATAAAATGAAATTTTATCCTTGGTTACCCTTGATATTTATGGGTGCCTATGTATTTGTTGGAATAAGTATTGCCATTCAAACACCTGATACCGCTTTGGTGGGCTTATTAGTATTAGGTGCTTTTATGGTTATATACTTTGCGGCAAAAAAATTAAAAAATATAAATTCTTTATCAAACGAAGAACAGTAAAAATTGTACAATGGATCTCTCTTATATTATCAATGAGTTGGCAGAAGAGCGAGATGATTATTTTAGGGCTATCGCTCCGCCCATTGTTCAAACTAGCAATTTTGCTTTTAAAAAAGTGGCAGACCTCAGATCATCTTTTGAAGATGAATATTCAACCTGGTTGTATAGTCGTGGATTAAACCCTACAGTAGAAATTCTCAGAAAAAAATTAGCTGCATTGGATGGTGCAGAAGATTGCTTGGTTTTCAATAGTGGTGCTGCAGCCATTTTTGCTGCAGTTTTGGCCAATGTGAAAAGCGGTGATCATATTGTCAGCGTAAAAAATCCATATACCTGGGCACAAAGAATGTTTGAAGTAATCCTCCCCAGATTTCACGTGTCGGTAACTTATGTAGATGGTACAGATATTGAAAACTTTGCCAATGCTATTCAAACCAATACTACGGTTATATATCTGGAGTCGCCCAA
This sequence comes from Bacteroidota bacterium, assembly GCA_031417635.1. Lineage (GTDB taxonomy): Bacteria > Bacteroidota > Bacteroidia > Chitinophagales > Chitinophagaceae > Sediminibacterium. The sequence goes on from JANOVY010000103.1 coordinate 38,519, forward strand.
TAGCTGGTTTTATGAATTACAAGATTTACAAGCAGTTGCCACATTGGCAAAAAAGAAAAATATTGTAACCATTTGTGATAACAGTTATTGCACCCCAATTTTTCAGAAGCCGATACTTTTGGGAATTGACCTAGTAATTCAGTCAGCTACAAAATACATTTCAGGACATAGCGATACGATTGCCGGTGTTTTAAGTGGTGACAAGAATATGATAGAGCGTATTTTTAATAGCGAGTACATGAATATTGGGTCGGGTATTCAACCCTTCAATGCTTGGTTGTTAATAAGAGGCTTACGAACCTTACCGGCTAGATTAGAAAGGATTACCAGAACCACCCATGCAGTTGTTGATTTTTTAAAAAATCATCCTAGCGTTGACAAGCTTTTTTTCCCCATGGATGCCGATTTTCCACAATATGAATTGGCAAAAAAGCAAATGTCAGGTTCTTGTGGGCTGTTAACGATTATTTTGAAAGCCGAAAACGGCAAAACCATTGAAACTTTCTGCGAGTCCCTTAAGCATTTTTTAATGGCAGTAAGTTGGGGTGGTTATGAATCATTGATTTTACCCAAATTCGCGGGTATGAAACCCGAAGTATTTGATTCTAAACTCCCTGAACATAGGTCGATTAGGATGTACATTGGTCTGGAAGATGCCAAATACCTGATTGACGACCTTTTAGAGGCATTTGAGGCTATCCATAACCTTTCATAACATTTATTTAACGGTTTATTTGTTTTCCTTTCCGTTTGTCTAATATTTAGGCAAGTGATTGAGAATCCATTAATTTTGTTTATATGAAGAAGATTATTACCCTTCTGTTATGTGGTACATTATTTCAGTCTTACGCCCAAAGATCATCTGATAATTGGGATCTACGGCATTGTATAGAACATGCCATTCAGTTTAATATTTCCATACAACAAGCAGATGTGCAAGCTAGAATTGCTGCATTGCAGGCAAAACAAGCAAAATTAAACGTTTATCCCAATGTATCTGCCAATTCTGGTACAGGTATGCGTTTTGGACGTTCCATTGACCCAACAACCAACTTATTTGTAAACTCACAATTCCTTTACCAAAATTTTGGGGTGTCAGGCGGTGTTCAGTTATATAATAATGGGCGGATAAAATACAACCAACAAACAGCAGAATTTAATGCGAAAGCCGCTTTGGCTGATGTAGACAAAGCAAAAGAAGATATTTCATTTAATGTGGCTACCAATTATTTGCAAATTTTAGCATCTAAAGAACAAGTGGCCATTGCAGAAGTTCAAATAGCACAAACACTCAATCAATATGATATTACCAAGAAAAGGGTAAATGCCGGTGTTTTGCCTGAATTGAATTTGGCAGAAATTGAATCGCAATTGGCCAATGATAGTAGTAACTATTATACCGCAAAAGGCAATTACGAACAAAATCTGTTGACCATGCGGGCATTATTGAATCTCGAAACAGATGTATTGTTTGGTATTGAAACTCCATTGGTAGACCAAATACCTATTGAACCATTTTCTGAATTACAACCTGATTTAGTGTATAAAATGGCCATGGATTATCAACCATTGATAAAGGCAAACAAGTTTAGGATTCAAGCTGCTCAAAAAAATTCACTTTCCACTAAAGCATTGATGTATCCTACGTTAAGTTTAGGTTTTAACCTTCAAACCAATTTTTCCAATTCAATTAACTTCTTTAATGGAGCCAACTTTCAAGGCTATTCTCCCATAACCGGAAGAGAGCCGATTGTAAATTATAATAATGTAAATTATTACGTACAAAATCCTGTGTATTCACTTACACAAGGGAAAAGAACTTTTGGTGAACTTTGGAATGGATGGGGACAACAAATCGATAATAATTTCGGTCAAAATGTTGGGTTCAATTTAAGTATTCCCATTTTTAATGCTAGTCAAGCCAGAACTTCTTATCGACAATCAAAATTGAATCTTAAATCAGCTGAACTACAGAGAGATTTAAGTGACCAGAAATTAAAACAGGATATTAATATAGCCTATTCAAATGCATTGATGTCTCTACAAAAATTTAATGCAGGTAAGAAAACAGTTGAAAGTGCCCAGAAAGCATATGATTTCGGTACTAAACGATATGAATCAGGGTTATTGAGCTCTCTTGATTTGTTAACGCTACAAAACAATCTGTTACGTTCTAAAGTTCAACAATTGAGCAATCAATATGATTATGTATTTAAAATGAAGCTTCTAGAATTTTATAAGGGTAACGGAATTAAATTATAAATAACCACTTAAAGACAGGGCACCTGTTTATAGAAAATTAATTGTATGAATAAAAAATTGCTTTGGATAATCATTGGATTAATTGTCTTGATAGGTACAATCATTGGGCTCAAAAAAGCTGGCATCATCGGCAAAGAAGAAGGAATTAAAGTTACCGCAGAAAAGATCATAGAAAGAACAATCACAGAAACAGTAAATGCCAGTGGTAAAGTATACCCTGAGATTGAAGTAAAAGTTAGTCCAGATATTAGTGGTGAGATCGTTGAATTAAACGTAAATGAAGGGGATAGTGTAAAACGCGGTCAAATTTTAGCCAGAATTTATGCCGATATATATATTACGCAAAGAGACCAAGTAGAAGCAGGTGTTAATCAAAGTAAAGCGCAATTATCTAATTCTACCGCAAGTCTTGAGGGCTTAAAAGCGATATTAGATAATCTGAAAACAATCTTTGAGCGACAAAAAAAGCTTTATGCAGACAAAGTACTTTCACGTGCAGAATATGAACAGGCTGAGCAAAACTATCTCTCCGCATTAGCCAATTATAATGCTGCCAAAGAAGGACTAAAAAGTGGTGAAGCTTCTATACAAGGTACACAAGCACAGTTGTCGAAAGCAGAAAAAGATTTATCTAGAACTGTTATTACTTCTCCCATGGATGGTATTATCAGCTTAATGAATGTAAAAAAAGGTGAGCGGGTTGCAGGTAATAGTTTCAATATTGGTACTGAAATGATGCGGGTAGCAGATATGGGAAGTATTGAGGTTAGGATTGATGTTGGAGAAAACGATATTCCGAAAGTTAAATTAGGTGATACAGCCGTTGTAGAAGTTGACGCATACACCAATCGGAAATTTAAAGGATTGGTATATAAAATTGCAAATCCCAATACCGGTTTAAGTGCCTCATCAGGCTCTAGTGCAGAAGTAACCAATTATAAAGTGCATGTTAGATTACTCCCATCCAGTTATAAAGACCTATTGATTTCCAGCAAAGGATTTCCATTCAGGCCAGGTATGAGTGCCAGTGCAGATATTCAAACTAGAACAAAACAGAATGTTTTATCTGTGGCTCTCAATGCGGTTACAACAAGAGATAAAAAAAGCGACAAATCACCAATTGATAAAAACGAGGATAAAAAAGACAACAATAAAGAAGAAAAATCAACTGCTGCAGATGATGATATAGAAGAAGTGGTATTTGTACTTCAAAAAGATAACACAGTTAAAAAAGTGAAAGTTAAAACGGGCATTCAAGATATTAATAATATTGAAATTCTAGAAGGACTAAAACAAGGCGATGAAGTTATCACTGGGCCTTATTCAATCGTGAGTAAAACATTAAAATCCGGGAATTTGGTTACGGTAGTTACCAAAGACAAATTGTTTGAAGAGAAAAAGAAAGATTAAATTATTTAATAATAAAAAAAACAGGCGGTAGAATTGTTCTGCCGCCTGTTTTTTTTACGAAAGCCAGTTTCGTATGTTTGTATAAATCACTAAGCGAATGACCATGCGTTTTGGAATCATTGGAAGCGGAAGTTGGGCTACTGCCATAGCTAAATTATTGACCGATAATGGAAATACTATTCAATGGTGGATTCGGAATAGCCAAACGATCCAATACCTCGAAAAAAGAAAACATAACCCGCATTATCTTAGTGCAGCATATTTCAACCAGGAACAATTACAATTGAGTAATGATATTCAAAAAGTGGTTGAACAGTCTGATGTGCTAGTGATTGCTGTTCCTTCTGCTTATGTGGAATCTGTTTTACAACAACTGCCTCCTAATGCACTCATTGGCAAGAAAATAATTTCTGCTGTAAAAGGAATCTTGCCTTCCGAAAATCAACTATTAAACGAGTATCTGTTTTCACATTTTAATATTGCATTGTCAGATTATTTTGCCCTCTTAGGTCCCTGCCATGCCGAAGAGGTGGCCTCTGAAAAACTATCTTATCTCACATTTACAGGCATTGATGAACCCATCGCTTCCATTATTGCTTCACATTTCAAGACAGAGTATCTCAATACGTTGGTGAACAATGATATTTGGGGGGTTCAATATGCTGCCGTTCTTAAAAACATATATGCTTTGGGTGCAGGAATTGCGCATGGTTTAGAATATGGCGATAATTTTTTAAGTGTCTATATTGCCAATAGTGCCAATGAAATGGTGGGCTTTCTTCGAAAAGTGAGTGATGCACAACATGCGTCTGTTAATTATGCGGCTTCCGTTTATTTAGGGGATTTGCTGGTAACATGTTATTCCTTGTACAGCCGTAATAGAACTTTCGGAAACATGATTGGAAAAGGATATTCTGTAAAAGCAGCGCAACTTGAATTGAATATGGTAGCAGAAGGATATTATGCCAGTAAGTGTATACATAAAACCAACCAACTGGCAAATGCCTCAATGCCCATAGCCAATACAATTTATGAGATACTATGGAATCATGTTCCTGCGGTTGATGGATTTAAAGAAATTGAAGGAGTTTTGGTGTAAGCATTTTAATAAATAAAGCATAACATTTATTCCACTGCAAATAAATCAGCTGCAATTCCATCTGCCAGAAATTTTCCGTCATTGGTAAGTTGTAAAAAATTATTCATTACTGTTAGATGATTTCTGTCAATATGTTTTTGCGCTGTTTTCATTACTGTTAAAATACTGTTTGCCCCCCAAATTTCTGTAACCCTGTTCAACGAAATACCTTCAATCGTTCGAAGGCTTGTCATTATATATTCGTTCAATTGCTGCATTTTTGTCAATATCTCTATTTCAAACGGAAGGATTCCTTCTTCAAGTTTTTGTAAATAGAGGCTATTATTCGAAATATTCCATTGTCGACTAATCCCATTGAAAGAATGTGCGGAAGGCCCCAAACCTAGATAAGCTTTTCCTTGCCAATAGCTGCTGTTATGCTTACTTCTAAACCCCGGAAGACTATAATTTGAAATCTCATATTGTTCAAATCCGGCATCCAATATCCATTCTTGAAGAAATGAAAATTGTCGGGCTTGTTTTTCTACATCTATATTTTCTTTACTATGCGTAGCAATCATCTTGGCAAGTGCTGTTTTTGGCTCAATGGTTAATGCATAACAAGAAAGATGAGTGACTTTTAATGAAAATGCCATGGCAACATTTCTTTTCCATTTCTCATCAGTCAAAGTGGGTGTTCCATAAATGAGGTCAATACTGATATTTTGAAACCCCGAACTTTTTGCAAGTGTAATACATTGCAAAGCCTGTTCTGCTGTGTGCGCCCTGTTCATCCAAGCTAGGTCATCTTCAAAAAAAGACTGAATGCCAATACTCAAACGGTTTATGCCAGCTTCTTTCCAACCGGCCAACGTATGTTCTGTAATATCATCCGGGTTTGCTTCTAAACTAATTTCCGCATCGCCGGCCACTTCATATATTTGGCTTAACCCGTCAAGCATCATTCGTAATTCGCTATTCGAAATTAAAGAAGGGGTGCCTCCACCAAAATAAATGGTTTCAATTATTTCATTTACATATGTCTTTTGTAGTTCCGCTTCTTTACAAATAGCTTTTATCATTTCGGGCATCCCAAGCTTGGAAGTAGAAAAATGAAAATTACAGTAATGACAGGCTTTTTTACAATAAGGGATATGGATATAGATACCTGCCATTGATTTATTGCTATTAAATGTGGGCAAAAATAAGGTTAATCCTTTGTCCGGCATTTACATGGGTGAAGTCTAATACCTGATAACCATGATTGTATTACTGCATTCAATGGCCCCCATGAAAAATCAACTATAATACTATTCGAAAATGAACAATTGCGAATAATGCCCGTACTTCAATATTTTTGCAGCAAATTACCGAATTGAAGAATTTGTTTTACATCGTTTTCATCATCTATTGTTCTAATCATTGCATTGGCCAAACCGATTCTATTAAAAAACCGGATACAAGCTCAAAACAACAATCCGGGTCTTCATTAATAGAAAGTGTACCCAAGAAAAGCAAGCCTTCCGATAGCCCAATCCAAACCATACAACAGCCCATACTTCAAAACGACAGTATTGCAATAGCCCAAACACTCCGCGACAGCATTCAAATGGCAGATTCATTACGAATCGAATCCATTCGCAAGGCGAAACTCTCTTTTGTAGATACCTCTACCTATAAAAAATACCAGACACACCCTTTTTTACCGATTCATAAGCCAGCCGTATTCAGAATAATCGATTATCGAATAAAATATCCAAAAGATGACCTTTTCTATTTGTTGGCTGGCGTTATTTTCTTTCTTGCCTTTATTAGGGCCGTTTTTTCTAAATATTTTAAAAATCTTTTCTTATTATTTTTTCAAACCTCACTTCGCCAAAAGCAGACCCGAGAACAACTCTTGCAGAACAATATCGCATCCTTATTCATTAACCTATTGTTCTTTATTAGTGCAAGTCTGTATATAAGCTTATTGATAAAATATAAAAATTGGTCTATAGGTTCTTATTGGTGGTTGGCACTCTATTGTGGAATTGCGCTAATCCTCATTTATTTGGTAAAATATCTTTTCTTGCTATTTGCCGGATGGGTGTTCAATACCAAAGAAGAGGCCGGTTCCTATATTTTTTTGGTCTTTATGGTTAATAAAATAATGGGTATTATGCTCATACCCTTCCTATTAATCCTTTCTTTTGCCAAAACGGATGTGGTTGAAGCCGGCTTACTCGTTTCTTATGTAATGATAGGACTTCTCTACGTGTATCGATACCTTTTATCCTTCGGCACATTTCGGAATAAATTGAAAGTGAATGGATTACATTTTTTCCTTTACCTTTGTGCTGTCGAACTGCTTCCGCTGTTATTGATATATAAAGGTTTAATCATTTATACAGACGGAAGTTTTTAATTTTGCAAAATCACAGATTAGAAGCATGTTAAAAAACGAATCCAAAAGTTCAGTTACCGAAAAGAAGACGAAGAAAATTCTAATTTCCCAACCTAGGCCGGAAAGTGACAAGTCTCCTTACTTTGATTTGGAAAGGAAGTACAATGTAGAATTGTATTTCCATCCCTTTATTCAATTAGAGGGTATTCCTGCAAGAGATTTTCGTAAACAAAAGTTAGATATTATGTATTATTCGGCGGTAATGTTTACCAGCCGCAATGCCATTGATCATTTTTTCCGAATGTGTGAAGAAATGAAAATCACTATCGGACAGGACACTAAGTACTTCTGTATCACAGAAGCTGTGGCACTCTATTTGCAGAAATTCATTCTTTATCGCAAGCGCAAAGTGTTTTATGGTGCCGATGGTACAAATAAAAGCATGTTTGATGTGATTAATAAACACAAGGAGAATGAAAAATTTTTGTACGTATGCAGTGAGAATCAACAAGATAATGAAATAGTGAACTGGCTAAAAACGAACAAATGTGAGTACCAGCTCGGCTTTATGTATAGAACCATCAGTAGCGACATTAAGGAAGTGCTTTGTACAAAAGATTATGATGTGATTTGCTTTTTTACGCCCAGTGGAGTAAAAAGTCTTTATGATAATTTCCCCGGTTTTAAACAAAACGGAACGGTAATAGGCGCTTTTGGCAATAATACGTCCAAAGCTGTGGAAGATGCCGGTATGAAATTAGAGATTAAAGTGCCTTCACCTCAAAAGCCAAGTATGGTTTCCGCTTTAGACCAGTTTTTGTTTAGTACAAAAAAGCCCAAAAAATAATCAATTAAACGCTTAAAAAATAGTGAAGGCCCCATGTATTTGGGGCTTTTTGCGTTATTATTTTGTCTCACCACAAACAATACATTTCTCGCCTTTGTTTGTAGAGAGACAAACGATACATTTACTGCTCATGAAGCACAAACACACCAACCAACTCATACACGAAACAAGTCCTTACCTGCTCCAGCATGCACATAATCCGGTAAATTGGTACCCTTGGGGTGATGAAGCATTGAAAAAAGCAAGAGATGAAGACAAACCCATATTGGTTAGTATTGGATATGCAGCCTGTCATTGGTGTCATGTGATGGAAAGAGAAAGTTTTGAAAATGAAGCAACCGCAGACATCATGAACCAACTCTTCATCAATATTAAAATTGATAGGGAGGAACGACCCGATTTGGATCATATATACATGGATGCTGTTCAAGCAATGAGTGGGAGTGGAGGATGGCCTTTGAATGTTTTTTTAACACCCGAGTCAAAACCATTTTTCGGAGGCACTTATTTCCCCCCTGAAAGAGCCTTTAATCGGGCTAGTTGGAAAGAAATATTAATGGGAGTTAGCAAAGGGTATCAAGAAAAAAAAGCTGAAATCCTTTCTCAAGCCGAAAACTTAACGGAGCATTTACTTACTTCCAATGCTTTTGGAATGCAAAAACCGGACAATTCCCTTAAGCAAAGCCTTTTTTCTGGAGAGACATTGCACGAAATGACCAAAGCTATTCTTGGTAATGCGGATAGGGTTTGGGGTGGTTTTGGGAATGCTCCCAAATTTCCGCAAACATTCTCTATTCAATATTTGCTCCGACAGTACCATTTTACAAAAGATACTGAAGCACTAGAACAAGCAATTTTGAGTATAGATAAGATGATAGATGGGGGTATTTACGACCAAATAGGCGGTGGATTTGCCAGGTATAGTACTGATAATGAATGGCTAGCACCACATTTTGAAAAAATGTTATATGACAATGCCCTGCTGATTGGTGTTTTAGCTGAAGCGTTTCAGTTAACAAAAAATCCACGTTATAGCCGCACAATTCACCAAACCATTGCTTTTATAGAAAGGGAATTGGAAAGCGAAGAAGGAGGATTTTATTGCGCCCTTGATGCTGATAGTGAAGGTGTAGAAGGCAAATTTTATACTTGGCAGTATGGTGAAGTTGAAGAAATCTTAGGAAGGGATGCCGCCACTTTTTGTGCCTATTTTGATATCTCCAAAAAAGGAAATTGGGAACATACCAATATCTTAAGGGTATTGGAGCCAATTGCTGAATTTGCCAAAAAACAGCAAATTTCTGAGAAAGTACTGGATGAAATGCTTCTTGAATCTGGTGAAAAGCTATTAAAGATTCGTTCACAACGGATACGACCGCAATTAGATGATAAAATATTATTAGGCTGGAATGCACTTATGAATGTTGCTTATTGCAAAGCCTATGCAGCCATTGGCGATGAGTCGTTTAAAGAAAAAGCGATTAGCAACATGAATTTTCTTGAAAAAGTTTTTAAAGGAAAAGATGGAAATTGGTTTCATACATATAAAGGAGGAAAGGCAAAAATAGCCGCCTTTTTAGACGATTATGCCTATTTAATCAATGCCTATATTCATCTTCAGGAAATTACAGGCAAAGGCGAATACCTACAAAAAGCAAGGGTTGTAACGGAATGGGTGATTTGTCATTTTGTAGAAGAAAGTACCGGTTTCTTTTATTATACCCACAATCTTCAAAAGGATGTTATTGTTCGTAAAAAAGAAGTGTACGACGGTGCCGTTCCAAGTGGAAATGCTGTCATGGTTCATAATTTATTGTATTTATCCATAGTTTTTGATAAAAAAGAATGGAACGATCGTAGCCGGGATCTGTTGGTTTCTTTGGGCAATGCTATACTAAAACATCCCGGTTCTTTTGGCATATGGGCAACGGCAGTCCAATCATTTACCCATGGAATGATGGAAATTGCCATAACCGGGCAACGCGCAAAAGAGTTTCTGTCTCCTTTATTGCAAAGGTATTTGCCCAATAAAATTATTCAGGCAGAAGAAACTAATTCGCTGGTTTTTCCGTTATTAGCTGGGAAAACAGGGTTAAAACAAACCGGACCGGCCTTTTATTTATGTAAAAACTATGCTTGTTCGGCCCCTTTTTTGTCATTAGAAACGCTTTTAGCAAATGTGTAACAAACTTTATAGTAATTTGCCTTTCATGACAGCGGCTCTAGCCACATTTTCAAAAAAACAATGTAGTAACAAAACTTTAAATCTGTAGTATCGAAATTAGCTCTACTTAAGTTGTAAATTTATTGACAACAAAATTTTAAAATCGACACTTACGTCGATGTAAAACTTATATTTGTCACTGTCATAAATCAGTATAATACATGAAAGGTTATAGAATTAGCATAACTGTTATTATTATATCGGTAACCTTGGCATCCTGCTTTTTTAAAAAAGGCAATAAAGCCAAGGGTCTTCCCGATGATGGTCAACTACATGGAGTGGCGCCAACTACTAAACAAAGCATGAATCCCCCCAGAAACATGGTATATATCCCACCGGGAACTTTTCACATGGGGCCAAGTGATGAGGATATCAGCTATAACAATACCACACGTAATCGTCAGGTTTCTATCCCAGGGTTTTGGATGGATGCCACTGAAATTACCAATAATGATTACAGACAGTTTGTAAATTGGGTAAGAGATTCACTTGCTTTTAAAATATTATTCGGCCAAGGCATTAATAAAGCGGATGATACAATGGCAGTAGACTGGAAAAAAGTGGCTACCATTAAATATGATAAAAGTACGATCGAGAAAATGAATGAATTAAATCTGGCCCCAGATAACCGTTTATATGGACGGCCCGAAATAGATCCATCAAAAATAAAATACCGGATTGAGTATTTTGATTTACAGGCAGCAGCAAAAAGAGAGAATGCCAATTTGCCTAAAAATAATTTTATTAGAAGAGGCGACGAAGCCATTTATCCCGATACGTTGGTTTGGATAAGAGATTTCTCTTATTCTTATAATGAGCCTCAAACCAAACGTTATTTTTCTCATCCTTCCTTTGGTAATTATCCGGTAGTGGGTGTAACTTGGAAACAAGCTTTTGCTTTTTGCCAATGGAGAACCCATATACAAAATTCATATCTCGAAAGAAAGCGCATGGCAGTGGATGGTGATTATCGATTACCTAGTGAGGCCGAATGGGAGTATGCAGCCCGTGGAGGTCTTACCAATTCCATGTTTCCTTGGGGAAGCCCTTATTTGAGAAATAAAAAAGGTTGTTTATTAGCCAATTTTAAGCCTGGACGTGGTAATTATGCCGAAGATGGCGGATTTTATACAGTACCCGCTAACTGGTTTTGGCCCAATCAATACGGTTTATTTAATATGGCCGGAAATGTGGCAGAGTGGACAGGTTCCTATTTCTATGAGGGTGCTTACAACTTTATGGCAGACATGAGTCCGGATATTAGATATGAAGCAAAAGATTCTGATAAGCCTCGTGAGAAAAGAAAAGTAGTGCGCGGAGGTAGTTGGAAAGATGTTTCTTATTTTTTGCAGGTTAGTACCCGTAATTACGAGTATCAAGATACAGCCAAATCATACATTGGTTTCCGTTGCGTAATTGACCTTGCACCTAAAATGAAAAAATAATTCGAGCAATAATCAATGATTTTTATTTCTAGCAAAATTTTATTTAGTTTTTCAATAAATCGCTGATTGTTTAATGACAAAAGCGATTCGATTACCTTTTATTACAACCCTAAAATAATTACAATGGCAGCAGCAATTCCTCCTAAAGTATCCAAATGGTTCGACATATTTGTATCTATTGCAGCGGCGGTAGTTATTTTTGGAGCTTTACAAAAATTATTACATACGTCTATCGCAGACATGATGTTAAAAATAGGCCTAACCGTTGAAGCCATTATTTTTATGGGCTATGGTGTTTTATACCTGATTTATCCTGCCATAGACGACCATGAAGTTCATTTAGCCGGTAAACAGGACAAAGGAAATCCTGCGTTGAGAAGTTTAGAAGTGATGATGCAGGAAGCTGAGATTAATCCTATTAATATGGCAAAACTTAGTGAAAGTTTTCAAAAATTAAATGGAACCGTTGTGGGATTAAGTGATATAGGTAATGTGGTAAAATCAACCCATGATTTTTCTACTAAAACAAAAGAAGCCACTGTTGCTTTGGAAGGTATTAAAGATGCGGTTACCAATGCTTCAAATTCACTGGCTGGTTTTCAAGGTGCTTCAGAATCATCCAAACAATTTCATGTTCAGATGCAGTCTTTAAATAAAAATCTGTCTTCTCTAAATACCATTTACGAATTAGAATTACAAGAAGGTAATAATCACTTAAAGGCGCTGAACCAATTCTATGGTAAATTATCACAAGCTTCTACTGCCATGGCCAGCAGTGCAGATGATGCATTGAAAGCCAAAGAGCAAATAGCAGTTTTGGCCAATAACCTTGGAAAACTGAATCAATTATATGGTAATATGCTTACTGCAATGCAAGGAAAATAAAGAAAGGGATAATAATTGTAAATCGATTTTATAAATTTTAGTAAGAATGTCATTACCTAAGGAACCGCGACAAAAAATGATCAACATTATGTACTTAGTGCTTACGGCACTGTTGGCATTGAATGTATCAGCGGAAATTCTAAATGCGTTCAAAACTGTTGACCGTAGTTTGATGACGGCCAGTGGCATTGTAGAGAAAAAAAATGCAGATATATTTAAATCATTTCAACGAAAAATTGAAGACCCCAAAACAAAAGAGAAAGCAGAAATATGGATGCCCAAAGCCTTAGAGGCAAAAAGATTGTCGGATGAAATGTACAAATACATTGATGCCCTTAAGTTAGAATTGAAAAAAGAATCTGAATTAAAGATTGTAGAAGGAGTAGAGGAATATAAAGAAGATGATTTGGAAGCCTCAACTCGTTTATTTATTTCAAAACCACCTGAAGGAAAAGGGAAAGGCAAAGAGTTATTTGATAAATTGACTGCTTTCAAAACTGCCATTTTAAAAATTGATCCTACCATGGCAAAAGAGATTGGCGCCAATCTCCCACTCGATTTATCTATTCACAAAAGCAATAATGTAGAAAGTAATAATGATTGGGCCTATGGTTATTTTCACATGACACCTACTGTTGCCAGTATCACAATTTTAAGCAAGTTTCAAAATGATATTAAAAATACGGAAGCACAAGTAGTTGAATACTGTCACAAAGAGATCGGCGAAGTAGAAATCATTTACGACGAATTTCAGGCATTGGCCGGTACCAATTCACAATACTTAATGCCGGGTGAAGAATTAATAATTAAAGCAGGGGTGGGTGCATTTAGTAAAGCAGCAAGGCCTACCATTACCATTGATGGTACAAATGCAACCGTAAAAGAAGATGGCATTGCCGAGTTCAAAACCATTGCAGGGGCATCTGGTGCTTTTACTAAAAAAGTGCGTTTTAGTTTTTATAAGCCTGATGGTACATTGGCAACCGCCGAGAAAGAAATAAAATATACCGTTGGCGTACCTTCCGGATTAGTCGTATCAACCGATAAAACCCGGGTGTTTTACCAGGGTCTGCCTAATCCTTTAAGTGTCACAGGTGGGGGTGGTGACGAAAAAGTAACGGTAAGTGTAGAGGGTAACGGGGTTACTAGCAGTAAAGAAAGCGCAGGACAATATATAGTATATTGCGATAACTTGGGAACCGCTACGGTTACTGCTTCTGACGGAAAGAATAATCAAAAAATAATCATACCTATAAAAAGAGTACCCGACCCATTGGCAACTGTTGGTGGAAAAGCAGGCGGCGCAATTGCTGCGAATGTTTTTAGGGTTCAGAGAGGGGTTGCAGCTGAACTCAGGGATTTTGTATTTGAAGGTGTAAAATATGATGTGGTTTCCTTTACGTTGGTTTGTACCGGTAAAGGTTTTGAAGAAAGTGGCATTGGTGTGGCAGAAGTATCGGGTGCTTACTTTAATGCAGAGGCCCAGGCTTTAATAAAAAGATTACAGGCAGGCTCAACAGTTATCATAGATGAAATAAAAGTTAGTGGCCCCATAGAAAAAAAGACAAACCGTACGCGGCTTTTAGATCAAAATATTTCGTTTACTCTTCAATAATGTGTATATGAGAAAGATTTTATTAAGTGGGTTATTCATTTTTGTTACGGGTTCATTTGTGCAGTTAACAGCACAACAGTCAGCTTACAGAGCCAAAACAACGCCTCAATCAAAAACTGCCGTTGATACTACTAAGCCGAAACCCGTTGTTAATCCAACCGGAGTTCCTGCTGCCGGTAATACAACCGCTCCTTCAACAACAGGTGCAGCAAGTATTCGATATGATACCATTAATCCGGGTGGATTTGATGCCAAACCTGAGATTGCCCTACGTAATAATTATGCTGTTGATAGAAGTCAAGTAAAAGACCGTAAGCCTTTGGAATATGAAAATATACGTGATGATGATAATGTATGGAGTGAATTTATCTGGAGAGAAATTGACGCAAGAGAAAAAATAAATCAATCATTCATGTATCCGGGTAAAGATGACAATGGTGATCAACGTTTTTTTTCTATCATGTTAAGTGCTATTAAGAATGATAGTGTAACGGCATTTTCTTCTGATAATGATCGATTTACCATTCCTCTTACCAATGATCAAGTATTTAATCAGACCGCCGGTGCTTTGGATACAGTAGATGTACCGGATCCTGTAACCGGTACTGTTGATAGAGTAATTACCAAGAAGCCAAGATTTAGCCCTGATTCGGTGTATACTTTCCGTATTAAAGAGCAAATCATCTTCGATAAAGAAGCCAGTAGGGTATTTACCCGTATTATCGGCATTGCACCCATCGCAAAGCAGATTGTAGCCGGAAAGTCGCAACCTCGTTTGTTATTCTGGATTTATTATCCTGATTTACGTAAGACTTTGGCTAAAGTAGATGTTTACAACGCTAAGAATTTTGCCAGTAAAATGACCTGGGAAGAACTCTTCGAAAGCCGATTCTTTAGTAGTTATATCATCAAATCAAGTGCCAATAATCCGTCTGACAGATATTTGAATGCAATGATTAAAGACCCATTGTTCAGATTGTTAGAAGGAGAGAATATTAAGCAAAGGATATTTAATTATGAGCAGGATTTGTGGCAATACTAATTTAATTATTATCAATTTTTTATATAAAAGAGGCCTAAATGGCCTCTTTTTATGTTTATACTACACGATGTAATAAAAAATTGGCATAATATTTTGTTATTTCATTACAAGTCGTATATATTTGTTACGGTTTTTCATAGGATATTGGATTTTAAAACGGGGCTGGATTTTTATCCTGGCCCCTTCTTTTTTAAAGGCTATGAAAATATTCACCAATCAGTTTTGCTTTTGAAGCACCCACCACTTCAGCCAATTCCTTTTCTGTTTTTTCTTTGATGTTTTTAACCGATTTAAATTCTTTTAGTAGCACTTGTATGGTTTGGGTACCAATACCGGTAATCTTTTCCAATTCATTCGAAAAAGTGCCTTTAGATCGTTTATTTCGATGAAACTGTATTCCATAGCGATGTACCTCATCACGAATTCGTCTTACCAGTTTTAAACTGTCACTATCCCAAGGAAGTTTGATGGATTGAGTATCTCCAGGAAAAAATAATTCTTCCTCATTTTTTGCCAAACCCATAAAATTAATTTTACCAACCAGCCCTAATTCCTTCACACTCTCCATAGCAGCACTCAGCTGCCCTTTGCCGCCATCAATAATTACCAGTTTGGGAAGTGGCCGCTTTTCATCTAACAATCGCTTATACCTACGCATAACAACTTCTTTCATCGTAGCAAAATCGTTGATACCCACCACCGTTTTTACATTAAAATGGCGATAATCTTCTTTACTGGGTAAACCTTCTTTAAAACAAACCATGGCAGAAACGGGATAACTACCTTGAAAATTAGAATTGTCAAAGCATTCAATATGATCAGGTAATGCTTGTAAGTGTAAGTATTGTTGCAATTCATACAATACTTCTTTCTTTTCTATATCTGTTTTTCCTTCTAGATGTAATGTTTTTTTCTTTTTAATTTCTTCTTTAAAATAGAAAACATTCTTTTCCGATAGTTCAAGTAATTTCTTTTTATCCCCTGCTTTCGGAATAGTCAATAGAACATTTTTATCGGGGTATTCAATTTCAAATGGAAGAATCACTTCATGGGCCATGCTGTTAAAATCGGTTCTAAGGTTTAGAATGGCAAAACTTAATACTTCTTCTTCTGTTTCTTCCAATTTGCTTTCTAAGAGCACCGTATGTGTTTGAACGATGGTGCCATTTTGAACCATCAAGTAGTTTACATAGGCTTGGTTATCATCTTTCAAAATAGAAAATACATCTAAATTGGTAAGATGGCTACTAACAATAACCGATTTAGCCTGGTAGTTTTCCAGGTGTTCAATTTTTTTTCTTATTTCATCAGCCTTTTCAAAAGCCAATTGGGCAGCTTGTTCTTTCATGTCTGCTTTGAAGTGATTAATCACCGATCCCAGATTCCCTTTTAAAATATTTTTAAGTTGCTGTAGCCCTTCATCATAATCAGCATTCGATTGTAATCCTTCACAAGGTCCTTTACAATTACCCAAATGATATTCCAGACAAACCTTGAACTTTCCTTTTTGAATATTTTTTTCAGTTAAATTCAATTTACAAGTCCTTAATGGAACAAACTGTTTAATAAACTCCATCAAATCTCGAACCTTACCTGCTGATGTAAATGGGCCAAGGTATTCTGAGCCATCGTTTACTTTCTTTCTGGTAAAAAACATTCGGGGAAAAGGTTCTTTTTTGATAACTATATAGGGATATGTTTTGTCATCCTTCAAATTGATATTATATCTGGGTTGATAGGTTTTGATTAAAGCATTCTCTAATAAAAAAGCATCGTGTTCAGACCCTACTATCGTAAATTCTATGTGATGGATTTTTAAAACCAGCTCATGGGTTTTATGTGTTGTGAATGTTTTTGAAAAATATGAACCAACCCTTTTTCGTAAACTTTTCGCTTTGCCTACATATAAAAGAGTGTTTTCCTCATCAAAATATTTATAGATGCCGGGTTGAAGAGGTATGGTTTGTGCGATTTGTTGAAATTGTGCGGCTGTCATAGAATTATTCCTTATGGCTTATCATTCCATTTAACAAACATCAACTCAGTTGAATGATATCCTTTATTCGTTTTTAAAGAACGGCTAACCTGAAAGCTTTTATAGGCATTCCAGTTTATATTTTCTGTTATACTAGTATCCCCTTTGTCGAATACCGATCGGATTAATATCCGTTTTGCCATTTGGGTGTCCTCATCCAACAATACATCAATGCTTTGTACTTTGGCATTCGGATCCATCGGGGAATAATGTAAAGTATAGCTCTTCGTACTTAAATCATGGAATACAGTTTCTTTGTATTGTGTTCTAAAACTTGTTGTGATGCCGGTATCATAATACGTATGGACCAATGTAATAAATGCCTGTTTAGATAAACCGGATGAATCTTTTTCACCATCCTTCATAAATGTTTTATAAATATAAAAATTACGAAGATCTACAAATTGAATTTGTGTTGCAAAGAATTCTGAGATTGGGTAATAGGGTACCGTATCACTAGTTGTTGTGGATGCATGTTTAGGTGGATTACTTATATTGCAAGCAAGTGTAGACATCAAAACAACAAAAAGAAAAAGGCTTACTATTTTCATCTAACAAAATTATTCAATCAAACCCATTAAAAAAGCCACTGATACAATAATACAGTGGCTTTAACTATTTAATAAGTGGTTTATCTTAACTGTTTGGTAAAACCTAGACGTACTCCATAATCTATTAAGAACTCCTGGATAGGATAAAGATTTGAATAAGTAGGTAAATGTTGATATCGAATCTGTGGACCAATTTGCCATGATGTAGTACCAGATTTGTATGTTAGATTTATCCCGGCACTGGAATTAATATTCCATTTGCGAATAAAGTCCGAGCCATCTGTATAATGATTATAATCGGTAGTTAATAAATAGGTGTTTGTATTCAGTGTAAAAGTTGGCTGAACGGATGCTTCTGTATTAATGCCAAAATGTTTGCCTTTTATCATGTCCCATTGAATACCTATTGGAACAGATACCTGATATACTTTATTATCCAACTCTGTTTGCTTATACCCGGTATTGTTATTATAAGGCGAATAGAAATTGATGGTTTCTACCCCACGCTGATTAATAATTGAAAGTGTAGTCAGGTCGTTTGTGCGTGATTGAAATGTTTCAATTAAATACTGGCGAACGTTTAACTGTAAGCCTGTTTTGAATTTTATTCTATCAGACATATTGTACAATAATGCAAAACCAAGTTCTAGTCCCATTGCAGGTCTGTGTCTTACAACATGGTTAACATTATTTGAATATGTTGAGTAATTAACACTAAGTGGAGCAATTTGGGTAATGACTGAATTTGCAGCTGTATTGGGTTGAAGAATTTCTTTTACTTTAGCGTCGGAAAGGGTTCTATAACTTGTAGAAGGCGTTACATAAATCTGAAAACCAAATTTGGAAGTCCTTTTTTGTTGTGTTTTAATAGGCGCGTAAGCAAGATCTTTTAGATAATCATCAACACTTATTATTTTCTCTGATTTCGATTCTGTGGTATTAACCGGTTTTGCTTCTGTAACCGATTCAGGAATCGTCATTGCTGTGTTATCTTCAATATGATTGGTGTTTGATTGAAAATCAGATGTTATTGGAATATTTGTACTAGCGGCATTAATGAATTGCGGGGTTGGTACATTAGTAAGCGTAGGTAAAGTAGAATGATGTGAATATTCATTCGTACTAGCAATCGTATTCTCTCTGCTTACTTTGTTTGATGATAAGGTAACATCAGTATACGTGTTATCACTATGCTGATTAGAATTGGGTTGTTGAGTAAAAATGGCTAGCGGTGTTTCTAGTACTTTAACATCCATCATGAATGTTTTGGAAACTTGTGTTTGCAACTGATTGCTTACAATGGAAGGGCTTTTAACTATATAATGAGAGGGGTGATTAATAAGTAAAGTAGAAACAGTTAGTGCGGTGATAATGAATAAAGAAATAAAAGTTAGTGCAGGCCAATTACTGGTTCCATGTATTTCTGTACGAATATTCTTCCAGATATGATCAGAAGGATACATTCGATGCTGTTTTACTTCTTCTTGTAAAAACTGCTCAAATTCGTCTTGGTAATTCTCGTTTTCCATATGCAAGCAAACACACTACTTATTTTTTAGTGAAGCCAACCAATTAAACTCCTCTTTTGGCTTTTCAATGATATTCTTTTTAATCAATATTAATTCCAACATCGCTTTTGAACGGGTATACTGGCTTCTACTCGTACTCTCCTCAATGTCTAGCATCACTCCAATTTCTTTGTGACTATAACCTTCCAAAGCATACAAATTAAGCACCGTTCTGTATCCTATTGGAAGAAGCCTTATACATTCTATCACCTGTCGAGCTTGCATGATAGATGGTACCGTTTCTTCTTTTACATGTAAGTAATTTGCATAAGCTAAATCAACATTTTCGTTGAATTTTTTATATTTCTTCAAAAAGTTAATACATGTATGAACCAATATTCTTCTTATCCAACCTTCAAATGCACCTTTGTTTTGAAAAGTATGTATTTGGGTAAATACTTTAATAAAACCCTCTTGCAACATATCTTCAGCATCTTCACGGCTCTGAGCAAAACGGTAGCAAACACTAAGCATTTTAGGGCTATAGCGATTGTACAATTCGCGCTGTGCTGCTGCGTCGTTATGTAAACAGCCTGAAATAAGGGCTTGTTCTGTCATGGGGGGATTAAATATATACCCTAAATATAAGACAAAATTTCATTCTGATTGCTGCATTTCAAATTAAGAAATTTGCCTATTTTTGGATTTTTAGGGCCTATTTCACTTTTTTTTAATAAAAGTGAACATTCAGGCAACATTTATCATTGGTATTGTATCTTAAAATAACTTGTAATGAAGCAATTATGGACAGAAGGAATTTTTTAAAATCCAATATCCCCTCTTTTGCCCCTACTGTGAATGAACAAGTAGCGGCCCCCCCCCCATTAGGGGGGTTAGCCGCTTATACAGGTTCCTGGACAGAAAATGAGGTAATTCATCTCTTAAAAAGGACCATGTTTGGGGCTAGCCGATCAGATATTAATTATTTTAAAACGAAATCATTTGTTCAGTCTGTAGATGAATTGTTGAATCCGATAGCCCCTCTTCCGGGTCCTCCTATAAAGGAATATTCAACCCCGACAAACGCTACAGTTCCTGATACAAATATAAATTTGGGATCTATTTGGGCACTTGATCCCAATACGGATGGAACAGTAAACAGCTTGCGCAGGGCATCTTTTAAAAAATGGTGGATGGGGGTAATGATAAACCAGGACAGAAGCATCCGCGAAAAAATGTCGCTTTTCTGGCATAACCATTTTGCGACAGAAACCAATGATATTGGCAATGCACAATTTGTTTTCAAACAACATTTATTATTGCGTACATATGCTTTGGGTAATTTTAAAGCATTAACACGGGCTATTACCATAGATCCGGGAATGTTGGTTTATTTAAATGGACAGTTGAACACTGTGAAAGCACCGGATGAAAATTATGGAAGAGAATTGCAAGAATTATTTTGTTGCGGAAAAGGTCCCGATTCATTATATACAGAAGCGGATGTGAAAGCTGCTGCTTCTGTGTTAACAGGATGGAGAAATAATGCGGCTACCATTTCATCTTCATTCGATAGTACCCGACATGATTCTACCAATAAACAATTTTCGTCATTTTATAGTAATACCGTCATTCAAGGAAAAACCGGTCCAACTGGGGGTGATGAAGAATTAGATGCATTATTAGATATGATTTTTGCAACCCAGGAAGTTGCCAAATATTTGTGCAGAAGAATTTATCGGTGGTTTGTTTATTATGATATTGACAGTACGGTTGAAGCCAATATCATTACTCCATTGGCTAATTTATTTAGAGCCAATAATTATGAAATCAAGCCTGTTCTAAATGCATTATTGAAAAGTGAACACTTTTTTGATGTTTTGGCAAAAGGCTGTCAAATAAAAAGTCCGGTAGACTTGGTCGTTGGATTGTGTAGGGAATTTAATATTGCTTTTCAGCCGGATACAGACTACATCACAAATTATGGCATGTATAATTATATGGTAAGCGCCACTGCCAATATGCAACAAAGTATTGGCGACCCACCGGATGTAAGTGGATGGAAAGCCTATTATCAGGAACCACAGTTTTATGAAATTTGGATAAATAGCGATACACTACCTAAACGTAACCAGTTTACAGATACGATGATCGTAAATGGGTATACATTTAATGGTAAAAAAATTCAAATTGATGGAACAGTTTATGCACTTACTTTATCAAATCCGGGAGACCCAAATAAGTTGATTGATGATATTGTAAAACAAATATATCGAATAGACATTTCAACAGCATCTAAGAACCAATTGAAAACGGATATTTTGTTAGGCGGTCAATCAACCGATTTTTATTGGACGGATGCGTGGAACTTATTTTTGTCTACCCCTTCTAATACCTCTAACACAACCACCGTAAAAAATCGATTACGCGATTTGATTAAATACTTAATGAACATTTCTGAATACCAATTAGCTTAATAACCTGACAGATGAAAAGAAGAGATTTTTTACGTAAATCAGTACCTGCGGGTGTGCTATTACCCTCTTTGGTAAGTGGTTTTTCATTCAGGGCTTTTAGTGCTGATTCGTCCATTATGCAATCTTTGTTATTGCCTGTTACAGAAACAGATCATGTATTTGTAATTATTCAATTGAATGGGGGCAATGATGGATTGAATATGGTGGTGCCAATAGAAAATTTTAGCAACTATGCAAATGCACGGTCCAATATTTACATTCCGGAAAACAAAGTGTTAAAACTAAATGGTAAAGTGGGATTACATCCTGCGATGACAGGCCTTGGAGCGATGTATAATAATGGGCAGTTAAAAGTGGTGCAATCTGTAGGATACCCTCAACCCAGTTTCTCACATTTTAGGGCTACCGATATTTGGATGAGTGCGAGCGAAAGTAACAATGTGGTGAATAGCGGATGGGCAGGTAGATATTTGAATTATGAGTATCCCAATTTTCCAAATGGATATCCGAATTCAACTATGACAGATCCATTGGCTATTCAAATTGGTTCATCTACTTCTTTAACCTTACAGGGCCCTGCAGTAAGTATGGGTATGAGTATCAGTAATTCGAGTAATTTTTATAATCTAATCAATGGTATTCAAGATCCAGCACCCGATACGCCTGCCGGTAAAGAATTGAAATTTATTAGGTTAGTAGCCCAGCAAACGCAGCAATATGCAACAGTAATCAAAGCAGCGGCTACCAAAACAGTACAACAGGTTAGTTATCCTATCAACAATTCATTAGGTGACCAATTAAAAATTGTAGCCCGATTAATTAGCGGCGGGCTAAAAACCAGAATTTATATGGTCAACTATGGTGGGTTCGATACCCATTCTGTTCAGGTAAATAGTACGGATACCACCACCGGTAGTCATGCCAACTTATTGAAAAATGTGAGTGATGCCATTAGAGCATTTCAAGATGATTTGAAATTTTTGGGCGCCGATGATCGGGTAGTGGGTATGACTTTTTCTGAATTCGGCAGAAGAATTAAAAGCAATGGAAGTACCGGAACCGATCACGGTTCCGCAGCCCCTCTGTTTGTGTTTGGCAAGAATGTATTGGGTGGCGTTTTGGGCGATACACCCATACTTCCGGCCAATGCGTCTTTCAATGACAATGTGCCTTTTCAATATGATTTTAGAAGTGTGTATTCTACTATCCTTGCCAATTGGTTATGTGTAAATGATTTGGATTTGCAACAAATTATGTTGAAGAATTTTCAAGTATTGCCATTGGTCAACCAAATAGGTTGTAAAAAACCGGTTAACCTATCCGGCGATATTTTAATCAGCAATTATCCCAATCCTTTTACAAGTACTACTATCATTACTTTTACAACGGCAGGTGGGCATACCCTTATTCAAATAATAGATACAACCGGCAGGGTGATTGCCAATTTAACTGATAAAGATTATGCAGCCGGCACCTACACTATTGTTTATAATGCAGGCTTGCTTCCAACAGGCGTGTATTATGCACGTTTACAGAATATGGCGACACAACAAGTGAGGGCTATGTTGAAAGTGAGGGGGTAAAAGCTTGAGAGATTTTCTGTGAATATTCCCTTGCGATTGCTTGTGATGCAAATTGTTATTCAAAAAATAATTTTTCGAGTAAAGTATCCTCGGGGCTAAAGCCCCAAATGCATTTTCTTGTAAGTCTATCATCCCACCCTAAAGGACAGGGCAATAAAAAACTCATTTTTTGTTTCATAGTTGTTCAAATTTATCACTCTCTTTAGAATGAGGGTATTAGACTGAATTAATTTGTCACGTCTTTTAGGGCGGGGATAGATAATGAAGCTGATAATTATTTAGGGCTTTAGCCCTGCGATTGCTTTCTAAAGATGCCCTTTACTTTTGGCCCAATTGTCACAAAAAAATTCAAAAACTCCCAAATTTATGACCTGATTTGCCAAAACCTGCTACATTTGCAACAACGTAACAAATATACCCTGTCAAAATCATTTAAAATACAACGTTTTTTAGCCGGATTTTTCCTGGTCCTGTTTGCGTTTACCATCACGCCCAAAAAATTATTGCATAGCCTTGTTGCCAATCACCAG
Organism: Bacteroidota bacterium; assembly: GCA_031417635.1. GTDB lineage: Bacteria > Bacteroidota > Bacteroidia > Chitinophagales > Chitinophagaceae > Sediminibacterium. The sequence continues at coordinate 62,397 of JANOVY010000103.1, forward strand.
GATGAAAAAGCATCAGAACGGTTGCTTGCGTTAGATGCAACCCATCTTTCGCGATCATCTTTGAATTGTCAAACTGATAATCCTATCAGTGAGCCTCCTTTTTTTACGGATAATGGCTTTCAATGTAATGTATCCGTTACCCAATTTTCTTTTTATCTGAACCATTTTGTTCAGTCGCATAATTCTGCCGAAATATTTAGTTACGGACTTCGGGGTCCACCTGCCTGTTAATCTTTTTGATTTGTTTGTTGCATAAGAAAAGCAACACTTCCCGTTATTAATTATTCACAGCGTATAATGGTGTTTGTTCATCATTATTTTAATTCTTTCTTTCATGAAATTCTTTACATATTTAACAATAGGAACCCTGTTTTTATTCAATGGGTTTTTGACGAATACTATACAAGCTTCTACTCCATCATACATTTCAATAGGCAATAGTTTTCTAACCGGGAAAATTACCGACGCCAAAACCGGAAACCCGCTTGCCGGCGCAACCATTTATGTACATGAAGCCAAAACCGGTACAGTGTCGGATGAATCCGGGATGTTTAAAACACCTACAATACCCAGTGGTAAATATTTAGTGGAAGTTTCTTTTCAGGGCTTTTCAACTGTATTAGTGGTAATTGAAATCAGTGATCATCCAACAAAGAATTTTCAATTGAAAGAAACCTTTGTTGAAAATGAAGCTGTTATTGTAACAGGGGTCGCTTCTGCCACAAAAGTAAGGCAATCGGTACAACCTGTTTCCATTGTAAAAAGGAGTGATTTATTACATAGCAGTTCTACCAATGTCATTGATGCATTAAGCAAATTGGTTCCCGGCGTTTCAAGTTTAAGTTCCGGTCCGGCTATTTCAAAACCGGTCATTCGGGGTTTGGGATATAACCGGGTAGTAACCGTTCATGATGGTGTAAGACAGGAAGGTCAACAATGGGGCGATGAACATGGTATTGAAATTGATGAATACAGCATTCAAAAAATTGAAGTTTTGAAAGGACCTGCTTCCTTGTTTTATGGTAGTGATGCGATGGCGGGTGTTGTACATATCATAACCAATGTACCCGTAGAACAGGGAACCGTAAAAGGCAATGTATTGGCTAGTTTTGTTGATAATAATAAAATGTATGGGGGTAGTGCAAATTTGGCCGGACATTTAAAAAATGGATTTAACTGGAATGTATATGGATCAAGTAAGTCAGCCGCTGATTATACGAATCAATACGATGGAAAAGTTTTTAACAGTCGTTTTTTTGAAAAGAATTTTGGAGGATATGTAGGCATTAATAAAACATGGGGGTATAGTCATTTGTTGATTAGTAATTTTAATCAGAAATTAGGAGTTGTTGAGGGGGCGAGGGATGCATTTACCGGACAATTTCTAATTTTTCCCGAAACTGCTTATGAGCGTATTGCTACTAAAAGCGAATTAGACAGCCGAGAATTGGTTACACCCAAACAATTCATTACCCATTTTAAAATTGCGAGTGATAATAATTTTTCAGTGGGCAAAAACAGGTTGGCAGTCAATGTTGGATACCAAAGAAACCAAAGAAAAGAATTGGGAGATCCGGATGCCCCATATACGCCGGGTTTGCATTTTGATTTGCATACGATCAATTATAACCTTCAATACAATGTAGCAGAAAATAACGGATGGAAAACTTCTTATGGTGTTACAGGAATGTATCAAGAGAATAAAAATTTGGCTGAAGAAGTATTGATACCTGCCTATCGTCAATTTGACATAGGATCTTTTGTGTATACTAGAAAAACATTTAATCAAAATCTCACGTTAAGTGGAGGTTTACGCCTCGATTCTCGAAATGTAATGGGAGATTCATTTATGGAAGGTGCTGTAAACAAGTTTACAGCATTCAATAAATCATTTGGCAATATTAGTGGTAGTGCCGGGTTGAGTTATAATGCCAGTGAAGCAGTTACACTAAAATTGAATTTAGCTCGCGGGTTTCGAGCTCCAAACGTTAGTGAGCTTGCCAGTAATGGAGCACATGAAGGCACCAATCGATATGAGTATGGCGACAACAATTTGGCTTCAGAAACTTCTTTTCAAATAGATGCCGGGGTAGAAGTAAATACACAGCATGTAAGTCTTATTGTAAATACATTTTATAATAGGATACAGAATTATATTTATTATAGTAAACTTGAATCAAAGGGGGGCGGCGATTCTTTGGTGAATGTGAGTGGGACGGATATTACAGCTTTTAAATTTAAACAGGCGAATGCATCATTACTTGGATTTGAAATAAAATTAGATATTCACCCACATCCATTGGATTGGTTGCATTTTGAAAATAGCTTTTCCTTGGTATCAGGTCATTTTAACCAGGCAATTGATGGGTCTAATAAATTGCCTTTTATCCCCGCCCCAAGATTTGTTAGTGAACTGCGAGCTGATTTTAAAAAAGCCGGAATCCTACGTAATTTTTATGCAAAATTAGATATGAATCATGTGGCTACACAAAATCGAGTATTTACAGGTTATGATACGGAGACTCCAACACCCGGTTACACGTTATTTAATATAGGCACCGGGACTGATATCACAGACAAAAAAGGAAAAACCATTTTTGGTATACATGTATCCATGAATAATATAGCTGATGTAACTTATCAAAATCATTTAAGCCGTCTAAAATATACAGCTGAAAATGTTGTTACCGGTAGAACGGGTGTATTCGATATGGGGCGTAATGTTAGTATTAAAGTAAATGTTCCTCTATCATTTAAATTGTAATAAAATGAGTTTCATTTACTAGTCAATTCAATTCATAAAGGGAGCTGTGTTTTGCAGTTCCCTTTGTTTTCAAACTTTATCCAATACTTCTTTAATTGGTAAAATTGTAAGAAAAATATTTTACCAATTAAATATTGCTTTGATAACCAAATTCCTCCCCATTTGATAAATACCTGAATTTGCATTTGGACTTGTTTGATAGTATTCGAAATATTTTAATCGACTTTGATGAGATTGATAGGCAATGTTGAAAAGGTTATTAATTTGTAGGCTGATTTTGCAAACAGGGATGTCTTTTTTATTAACGATATTGAAACCGCCACCTGTATTAATCAATAGATAAGCATTGGTTTTTGTTTCTGTATTATCTACTGCATAAAAATTATTTTGTTCAGCGGCTGTTTCTATTTCTGTTTGGAAAAAATATTCTGATGCAGCCATTTTTTGTTTAAATAGGTTTAGTCTCAAACGACTAACCGTTTTAAGAGGGGGAATCAAGGGAAGATATTTGGCGTCCTCACCCAGTAATTTCAAAGATTCATTATCGGTATTGATTCCTTTTATTGCAGAAATATTGTGTTGAAATATCAACCAAGGCATCGTTTTTGGATGCCAGGCCATCGCGGCATCTAGCCCAAATAATTGAGCACTACCCTGTTTATATTGATAGGTAAAATTACCGGGTACCAATTCCAATGCTTGCCCATTTGCATTATATAGTTTTTGTAAAAAAATATAATTGGTAATATTATTATTAAACAATTCAACTTGGAAATCTATATTGGGGTAGTTTAAAAAAATGCCAATATCTGTTTGCCAATTAAATTCAGGTATAAAATTCCGATTCCCTATGTAATAAATTCGAGCACCCGGGTCAAGCCCATCAGATCCTATTTCAGGAATGGATGGACTACGGTAGCCTCTAGAAGTATTGCCTTTTACTGTTAGGGTATTTGAAATATTGTATACGATGCCCAAGCTTCCGGATAAGCCACTCAGTTGTTGATGAAAGGCAGGGAAAGCAATGGAGGATTTGGCAGTATCCGGATACATTACCTGTTTTGTAAAGCCTGTCATAGGTTCCCCTCTGATAAAGAAATCTTTCCATTGAATCATTCGATTGTCGAATCGGATCCCACCACTAATCACCCATTTGTTGATCTCTTTTTTAGCAGTTAAAAAGCTGCCAATATCGAATAACCGGTAATCCGGTATAGGGAAATCTGTTGCATCTATATTTTTATTTATTTGGTACATGCCATTGATTCCCCCTGTAAAATTGATTCCCAGCCATTGAGGAAAACTATATTTTGCTTCATAATTCAGTGTTTGTAATCTAACAAAT
>JANOVY010000104.1:0-2959 GCA_031417635.1 Bacteroidota bacterium
AGCATTTGTTTCAAAAGCTAAGAAACTGATACCTGATGTTGAAGAATATATGTTCACAAATGGTGGGACAGCTGGGGTAAGAGCTCAAGCAATAAGTCCCAAAGGTGAACTATTAATGGACTTTAATATCATCAAAGAAAATAATCAAATACATGTATTGAATGCTCCTTCTCCCGGAGCTACTGCTTCACTATCAATTGCGAAATATATAATTCAAAATTACATGTAGAGGCCTCTTCTTTAATCCATTTGAAATTCCCGGTAAGCATAAAATACATGGTAGAAGCACTTTTAATACAAAATAAATATTAAATCAAACCTCATAAATATATATTTTTAGCAAAATAGAATGTTTTTGGGCTTTGGCATTTTATTAGTCAAAGACTATCTCCATCCCCCACCCAACGCTTTATAAATATTGGTTACAGAATTAAATTGTCTTTTTTTAGTTTCTATTAATTCCAATTTTGTTGCCAATGCATCTCGCTGAGCAGTTAACACTTCTAAGTAATTGGCTCTGGCAGATTTAAATAAATCGTTCGAAATATCAATGGCCTTGATCAGTACTTCTGCCTCTTTTGATTTAAGGTTATACATTTTTTCCAGATTGCTAATATTAGATAGCTCAGATGAAACTTCCACGAAACTATTGAGAATCGTTTTTTGATAATTGTACATGGCTTTCATCTGATTCGAATTGGCTGTTTTGAATTCAGCCATGATGGCATTTCTATTAATGATGGGGCCGGTTAAATCGCCTACCAATGAATACAATATTGACTCGGGCATGGTTAATAAATAGGTTGGATTAAAAGCTTGAATACCCAAGTTAGCGGTGATTTTTAGTGAAGGATAAAACGCCAATTGCGCGGCTTTTACATCCCATCTAGCTGACATCAGTTCTAGCTCAGCCTGTTTAATGTCGGGTCTATTTTTTAATAATTGAGAAGGAATACCCGCTTTGATGGTACTCGGCATTAATGAAGTTAAATTTATTGTATCCCTTTCAATTTTTCGAGGATATCGATTCAATAAAAAATTTATTTTATTTTCTGTTTCTGTAATTTGTTGAAGAATATCGAACTCTAAACTTCTAGATTTATATACTTGGGCCTCAAATTGTTTTACTGCAAGTTCGGTAACAACCGAGGCTTCTTTTTGCACTTTAACAATTTCCAATTGACTGGATTGCAATAGTATGGCAAGTCTGATAACTTCTAATTGATTATCCAATGAGAGTAATTCATAATAACTATTAGAAATTTCGGCCACCAAACTGGTGATAACGAAATTTTTTCCCTCAATGCTACTCAAATATTTTGCATAGGCTGCTTTTTTAGCAGTTCGTAATTTCCCCCATATATCTGCTTCCCAGCTGGCACGAAAACCAAATGTGAGATCCGGTAAATTTTCGGGTACCGTTTTGCCGGGTGTAATTTCTGCTGAAGCATCACCTGCTCCTTGGGAAGTGTATCGGCCTACTTTTTCTATGCCTGCCACTCCACCGGCAGTAACACTTGGGAATAATTCACTGTTCTTAATCCGAACATTATTTTTGGCAATTTCAATGTCTTGCAAAATCATTAATACATCAACATTATTATGTATGGCTGTATCAATCAGTGTAACTAAATTTTTATCACTAAAAAATGTTCTCCAATTAATATCTGCCGTATTGGTTGTGTCAGTAGAATTTGAAAAGGCCGAGGGAATCGGTTTGCTATCTGTTGTTTCTAAAATAGCCGGTGCTTTGCATCTTACGAAAAGAGTGCAAAGTAGTATGGCAGCTACCCAATTAAATTTTCTAACTATTTTCATGCTAATCAATTTCTTCAGTTAAAGGATTTTCTCTTTCGTTTTCAATAAGAGGATGTTTTTCAGATATTTTCGCAAAAATGTAATACAAGCCGGGCACAATGAGAACGCCGAAAATTGTTCCAAGTAACATCCCGCCGGCAGCAGCCGCGCCAATTGTTCGATTGCCGATTGCACCGGGGCCTGTTGCAAATACCAACGGTATTAATCCGGCAATAAATGCAAAAGAAGTCATTAAGATAGGCCGTAGACGAACGGCTGCGCCATCAATGGCAGCTTGAAACACAGTAGATCCGGCCTTGTGTTTTTGAACGGCAAACTCTACAATTAATACTGCGTTTTTTGCCAACAACCCAATTAACATCACCATCGAAACCTGCGCGTAAATATTGTTTTCTAAGTTCAAGAATTTAAGAAACAAAAAGGCGCCGAAAATGCCGGTAGGTAGAGACAGGATAATGGGAAAAGGCAAAATAAAACTTTCATATTGTGCAGCTAACAATAAATACACAAATGCCAAGCAAATAATAAAAATATAAATAGCTTGGTTTCCTGCTGCAACTTCATCATTAGATATGCCTGCCCAGTCAATGCCAAAACCTTTGGGTAATTTTTTCTTTGCAACTTCTGATACCACTTCTATCGCCGTTCCGCTGCTATAGCCCGGTGCAGCACCACCGCTTACCTCGGCGGCATTGTACATGTTGTGCCTGGTAATTTCTGAAAGACCAAACACTTTTTCCATCGTCATAAAAGCTGAAAAAGGCACCATTTCATCATGATCATTCTTTACATATAATTTCAAAATGTCTTGTGGTAATGCCCTGTATTGCGGAAGTGCCTGTACCATCACTTTGTATTGCCTATCATATTTAATAAAGCTTGTTTCATAATTACTGCCGATTAATGTTGACAAAGTATTCATGGCATTTTCTATGGTAATTCCTTTTTGCTGGGCCTTATCATTGTCTATATTCAACATGTATTGCGGGAAACTTGCGCTATAAAAAGTAAAGACAGAAGAAAGTTCTTTTCTTTTATTTAATTCCTGTACAAAATCTTTGCTCACCGTTTCCATTTTTTTAAAGTCGCCGGTACCTAACTTATCTAATAAGCGTAATTCAAATCCTCCGGCAGCACCATA
>JANOVY010000105.1:0-6412 GCA_031417635.1 Bacteroidota bacterium
GCATTGGATTATGTAATCGTAAAAATGCCTCGCTGGAATTTCGATAAATTCAAAGGTGCTAATGATACATTAGGTCTTCAAATGAAAAGTGTGGGAGAGGTAATGGCCATTGGTAGAAGCTTTACAGAAGCCATTCAAAAAGCGTGTCAGAGCTTAGAAAATGAAGCGATTGGTCTAGGCTATTATGGCAAAAGCCTGATGAAGAGCCAGGAGTTAGTTGAATATATTAAAGTCCCCAAATGGGATCGCATCTTCCGTATTAAAGATGCGCTAATGGGTGGGTCTACTGTAAAATCAATCTCTCAAGCTACCGGTATTGATCGTTGGTTTATTTATCAGATTCAGGTAATCTGTAATATGGAGAAAGAAATCGCCACTCATTCGCTCGAAACACTACCCATTGATTTACTGAAAGAAGCTAAGAAAAACGGTTTTGGTGATGAACAAATTTCTCGCATTTTACATGGTGATTGCACTGATGAAGACGTGTATGAAAAGAGAAAAACGCTAGGAATCACTCGCGTTTATAAAATGGTTGATACTTGTAGTGCTGAATTTGAGGCAAAAACGCCTTATTTCTACAGCACTTTCGAAGGCTAACTCATCCCCCGGCCCCTTCTCTACAAGTAGTGAAGGGGGGAACTCCCCAATCCCCCTCTCTACTTGTAGAGAGGGGTGACAAGCGAAGCGAAGTCGGGGTGAGTTAAGCGAAGTCGAGGTGAGTATAAATGGTATATTGTTTAGTACTTTAAAAAATACAATCCACAAATATGAAATTAAAAGATATCCAAGTTCTAAATGAGAAAGAAACCCGTGGTGGTTTTGGAGAAGGTATTCATGAGATAGGCAAAGAAAATGAAAACGTTGTGGTGCTCACTGCCGATCTAGCCGGCTCATTAAAATTAGGCCCATTTATAAAAGACTTTCCTAATCGTTTTGTTCAAGTTGGTATTGCTGAAGCCAATATGATTGGTATAGCAGCGGGTATGACGATTGGCGGTAAAATTCCTTATACTACTACTTTTGCTAACTTTAGTACAGGCCGCGTATATGACCAAATTCGCCAAAGTGTGGCGTATAGTGGTAAGAACGTAAAAATTTGTGCTTCACATGCAGGATTAACCTTAGGTGAAGATGGGGCTACTCATCAAATTCTGGAAGACATTGGTTTAATGAAGATGTTACCAGGAATGACTGTAATTGTTCCTTGCGATTTCAACCAAACCAAAGCTGCCACCAAAGCAATTGCCGCATATGAAGGCCCTGTTTATCTACGTTTTGGAAGACCAAAATGGCCCAATTTTACCAAAGAAGATGGAAGTGACTTTGTGATTGGCAAAGCACAACAATTAAGCGAAGGAACCGATGTTTCTATTTTTGCTTGTGGTCATATGGTTTGGAAAGCCATTGAAGCCGGAAGAATATTAGAAGAAAAAGGAATAAGTGTAGAATTGATTAATATACATACCATTAAGCCATTGGATGAAGCGGCCATTATCAAATCCATTTCAAAAACTAAGTGTGCAGTAACTGTTGAAGAACACAATGTAATTGGCGGACTAGGTGATGCGATAGCACAAGTAGCTGCGAAAAATTTCGCCATCCCAATTGAGTATATCGGCACAAAAGATACTTTTGGGGAAAGTGGTAAACCCACCGAATTATTAACTAAGTATGGTTTAGATACTCCTTTTATTGTGGAAGCAGTTGAAAAAGTAATCAAAAGAAAATAAATTTTGTAAGCCGATGCCTTTTTGTTTTAATAGTCCTAACAAATACCACGTTGAAATTCGTTTCCTCTAAAACTATTCATTCTTTAGCGCTATTGATGCTCATTTTTATTGCCTGTAATAATCCGGCAACAGAAGTGCTTCCCACTATTCCCAAATCGCAACTTAAAACGACCAGTGCTATCTCCTGTACCAATGATATGTTACCGGAGGATAGCAGCTTATATATTCATGGCGGTGCTACAGCATTTGAACCTACCATCCCCGATTCTTCTTTTGCCGGTGGAAATATTCCTAAAGGAATGGTATTCATACCCGGCGGTATCTTTAGTATGGGGGCTCCTGACCCTGTTGGTATTAGTAATGGGGGCAAAGAAACCATGAAAGACTGCAGACCCATCCATCGAGTAAAATTGAATGCATTTTACATGGATGAACATGAGGTTACCAATGCAGATTTTGCTGCTTTTGTAAAAGCAATCGGATATATAACCATAGCAGAACAAAAACCAACAGCCGCAGAATTTCCCGGAGCAAAACCGGAAGATTTATTAGCAGGCTCAGTGGTTTTTACAGCACCCAGTACCGAAGTACCTTTGAAAAATCATTTTGAATGGTGGAGTTATATTCCACAAACGAATTGGCGTCATCCACTTGGGCCAAAGAGTGATATCAAAAATAAAGAGAATGATCCTGTGGTACATATTGCCTGGGAAGATGCAGTCGCTTATGCAAAATGGGCAGGAAAGCGATTGCCTACTGAAGCAGAATGGGAATATGCGGGCAGAGGTGGATTAACAGGTAATATGTATGCTTGGGGAAATCGATTTCGCCCTGATGGAAAATTTATGGCAAATAGTTTTCAAGGACATTTTCCGAATGCTGATTCACAAGAAGACGGATTTGGTGGCATTGCCCCCATAAAAAAATTTCCTCCCAACAGTTACGGATTGTATGATATGGCCGGCAATGTTTGGGAATGGTGCGCAGATTGGTATAGACCTGATTATTTCGAAAAATTGAATCAAGCAGGCGTTGCATTAAATCCTTCCGGACCTTCCGATAGTTTTGACCCTTCCGAACCGGGTATTGCAAAAAAAGTGCAAAGAGGTGGCTCATTTTTATGTACCGACCAATATTGTACCCGCTATATGATGGGTACGCGCGGAAAAGGCGATTGGCGAACGGGAACAAACCATTTAGGCTTTCGTTGTGTGAAAGATGTGAAATAAGTTTTTTGAATACTTGTTATGATATTTAGACAAAAGCTAGTAATAAGAAACGCATATTTAAGTTAAGGTGCCAATCTTTCCATTACCCAACTTTGAGAATTTTGAAGTGAATATCGAATACGATCATGCAATCGACTACTCCTTCCTTGCCAGAATTCAATCATGATTGGTTTTACAATAAAACCACCCCAATGTGATGGTCGGGGCACAAAATCGGTTCCGAATTTATTCTCATACTCCATTAAATTCTGCTCGATAACTTGTCTATTTTCAATAACGGAACTTTGGGAAGAAGCCCAGGCTCCTATTCGGCTACTGAGTGGTCGTGATTGAAAATATACATCACTATCTTCTGTACTAATTTTTGATACCCTTCCTTCAATCCGTATTTGACGTTCCAACTCTTTCCAATAAAAACAAAGTGCAGCTTGTGGATTCATTTCCAACTCTTTTCCTTTTTCGCTTTCATAATTCGTAAAAAAAACAAATCCTTTCGAATCATAGCCCTTTAACAATACAATTCTTGCAGATGGGATACCCTCTTTTGAGGCAGTTGCCAAAGTCATTGCATTAATATCGTGTATCTCACTTTTGATGGCTTCATCCCACCAAGAACCAAACTGTACAATAGGATCTGCCGACAAATCTTTTTCATTCAACTTCTGTAACATGTAATCACGGCGAATATGGGAAATTTGATGGCTCATGTGCGTCATTTATTGCACAAAGGTAGAGAAGAAGTTTGGGGTTTGGGGTTTGGGGTTTGGAGTTTAAAAACTTCAAAACAACCCCAAACTCCAAACCCCAAACCATTCTTACTCTGTTATTTCTAATTTCTCAGCTTTATGTTTTCCTGAAATAAATGAATAGACCGCAGGAATTACCAGTAATGTGAGGAAGAGCGAAAACATGATACCCCCTACAACTACGATACCCAAAGGAACTCTACTGGTGGCTGCCGCTCCCAAGCTAAGTGCAATGGGCAATGCGCCTAAAGCGGTTGCAAGACTTGTCATTAAAATAGGACGTAATCTTTGTGTTGCTGCTTCCAATACAGCTTGGCGTTTGGGTAAACCTTGTTTTCTTTTCTGATTGGCAAATTCAACTATTAAGATGCCATTCTTGGTTACCAAACCTATTAACATGATCATACCAATTTCAGAGAAAATATTAAGGGTTTGATCAAATACATACAAACTAAGCAATGCACCGGCCATGGCTAATGGCACAGTTAACATAATAATAAATGGATCCAGAAAACTCTCGAACTGTGCCGCCAATACCAGGTAAATTAATATCAATGCCAAGCCAAATGCAAACACAATATTGGAAGAGCTTTCGGCATAATCTCTGGATGGACCGCTTAAGGCGGTTTGATAAGATTCATCCAATAATTTATCGGCTATTTCTTGCATAGCCGTAATACCATCTCCAATGGTTTTTCCTTCAGCCAATGAGGCAGATATGGTTGCTGCTTTATATCTGTTAAAGTGATACAATGTTGAAGTATTACTACTTTCTTCAATATGCACTACGGCATCTAATGGAATATTTTCACCTGACTTACTCCTTACATACAAGTTTTTTATATCATTTGGATTGTTTCGTTTATCTCTCTCTACCTGAGCAATGACCGAATATTGAAATCCGTTCATAATAAAATAGGCCATCCTTCCTCCACTAAAAGCAGACTGAATGGCCCCCACTACATCTGAAGTAGATAAGCCCAAATCTTTTACTTTCATTCGATCAACGGTAAGCTGTACTTCAGGCTTATTAAATTTCAGGTTGACATCTACATTTGCAAAGGTTTTGTTTTTCCTGGCTTCATCCAGAAATTTGGGTATCATGGTTTTTAGCTTCGCCAAATCCTGGTTTTGTAAAATAAATTGAACAGGTAATGAACCACGTGAACCCAAACCTACCGAGATTGTTTGTTCCTGAACTGCAAAAATCCTGGCTTCATTAAACCTTCCTAATTTTTTCTGAAGGTCATTCGCAATCTCATTTTGACTTCTTTTTCGAAGCTTTGGATCGATTAATGCAAGTCTGGGAGAAGAGGAATTGGCTGACCCCCCCGGACCAAAACCGGCAGGTGTTCTTACTTGTACAAAGTCTTTTTCGGGAACAGAATCAATTAGATAGTTGGCAATGTTTTCTGTGATCCTTTGCATAGCATTATAACTCGTACCTTCTGCTGCCGTAACAGTAAAACGCACACTGCTCCTATCTTCCATAGGAGCAATTTCACTTTTTAACATGCCTAAAACATAAATGATAATCCCAACACAGGCCAAAACAATTAACCAGGCTATCCAACCAACTTTCATAAACCCTTTCAGAAGGCGCTTATACCCATTTTCCATGCCTACAAAAAAGGGTTCTGTTTTTTTATAGAACCAACCTTCATGTGCATTTTTGCTAGACAAGTAAACATTCAATACAGGGGTTATTGTTAAGGAAACAAATGCCGAGATTAAAACGGCTGCAGCAAGCGTTACCCCAAATTCTCTGAAAAGTCTTCCCACAAATCCTTCAAGAAATATGACAGGCAAAAACACTACTGCCAGTGTGATTGATGTTGAAATAACTGCAAAGAAAATTTCTTTACTACCTTCTAATGCTGCTTTCCTAATTGACAATCCTTCTTCCAGTTTTCGAAATATATTTTCCGTTACCACAATTCCATCGTCAACAACCAATCCGGTAGCCAATACAATACCCAATAATGTTAGAATATTGATAGAAAATCCCGAAATATACATAATGAAAAATGTTCCTATTAATGAGATAGGAATATCAATCAAAGGCCTAATAGCAATTAACCAATTTCTGAAGAAAAGGAAAATAACCAACACTACCAGACTTACGGAAATAATTAAAGTGTCTTTTACTTCCTCTAGTGATTTGCGAATATTGATTGTGTTATCGAGAATTACTTTCAACTCAATATCTGACTTGTTCGTTTTCTTAATCTGCTCCAGCCTTTTATTAAATTCATCAGCAATCTGTACATTATTAGCGCCGGGTTGTGGATTGATGGCCAATCCAACTGCATTTACACCATTCAGTCTCCATGACTGTTCTAGTTGTTCAGGACCTAATTCAATTTTTGCAATATCCCCTAAACGAACAATTCCCGTAGCATCTTCCCGAATAATCAAGTCTCTAAATTGCTGCTCACTTTTTAGTCTGCCCAAAGCACGGATAATCATTTCAGTATTATTTCCGTAGATTTTTCCGGGAGGTAATTCAATATTTTCAGTGTTGATGGCAGTACGAACGTCTGAGAAAGCAACATTGTGAGCACTCATTTTATCAGGATTCAACCAAAGACGCATTGCATAGCGCTTTTGCCCAAAAATGTTTACAGAACTAACATCTTTTATGGTTTGTAATTGCTGTTGTAATACATTCTCTGCATAATCACTGAGTTCTAGCAGGCTTTTG